>NZ_QKLJ01000001.1:0-538634 GCF_003224415.1 Curtobacterium sp. MCBD17_023 | reverse complement strand
AGATGTGTATAAGAGACAGACCCTGACCAGTCCTGACCCACCCCGCACCACGCCCGACTTTTTTGGAGGTACTGACGATGATGCGTCTGGTGTCCATGCACCTCTCGAACGACCGGATCCTCTGGGGGCACGTCCTCCTCGAGGACACCGACAACCCGAACGCGCACCTGGCGCAGATCCTCGTCCGCCCCACCGACGTCGAGCCCGGCTACGAGCTCTACGACAGGACCAACACGGTCCTGTCCGACCTGAGCGTGCCGGCGGTGCGGGAAGCGAATCGCATCGTGCAGACCCTCCTCATCCCCGCCTCCGAGATCGCGAAGCGGGAAAAGGCCGTCCGAGCGGTGATCCACTCCGGCTACTTGGAAGGGTTCCCGGACGACATGCCATGGCAGTCGCAGCTGTGGATGTACGCCCGCGGTGAAGTCACCCGCGAGCAGCTCAGCGCATACGCCGACGAAGGCCGACAGATCCCCCGCCAACCCGACCACTCGGCGGTCGGCCCGGCGGACGTTCCCGAGGACTGGTGGCAGACCACGCAGGCCCGCATCCGCCGACACCTCCTCAACAGCACCCTCACCGAGCCAGAAGTCGCTGCAGCCCTACAGATCAGCAGCGACGAGGTCGGCGAGCTGTTCGAAGCGAACCGGCTGACGAGCTTCGACCTCGACGGCGAAGAACGCATCCCCGACTGGCAACTCATCCGACCCGCACTCCCCGAGTTCGGCGACCCGTCCTCACTTCTGCCCGGCCTCGACGTCCTCTACGCGGCAGCACCGCAACCACTCCTCGACGCAGCAGCGATGACGGAGTTCATTACCACACCCCTGGACTTCCTCACCGTCGACGACCGGGTCCTGACACCGTTGGACTGGATGCGAGAAGGCCGACCGCTGACAACGATCATCGCCCTCTTCCGCGGACGACGGTGGCGACCATGACCAGCCGCCCCGACCTGTTCCTCCTCAACGTCGCCTACGACGCCACCGGCGTCCACGGGCACGTGTTCTTCCGCGACCCACTCAGCCCCGTGCTGCGGCAGGTCATCATCCGCAGCACCGACACCGGCAACCTTTGCGAACCAGCCCACGGCGACACCCGCGATGGCTGGGAACCCTTCCTCGAAGAAACCCGGTGGCTCATCGCCCTCACCCGACCCGACACTCCGAAAGAGCGCAGCTGATGATGCCTGGGCTCGAATGGGTCAACGCCGCCTACGCCGGGCGGCCGCAGATCACGATGCCGTACGGGCTCGGCGACACCACCGACCTCACCGACACCCTGTCTGTCCTGAAACTCGCAGGGCTTCGTGCGGTCGTGGAGTCACACGACACGATCCGCCTCGCAGACGGCCGCCGCGCACGCTTCCCGACGCTGGCACAGCGCCCGCGCGACGACGACACGAACGACGCGGAACTGCTGCTCCTTGCGCCGAAGACCGTCACTGCGACGCAGATCGCGCTCGCGGAGCAAACCGCGACGGTTCTGCTGGTCGACGTTGACCGGCGCCGCGTTTGGATCGACGGCAAGCAGGCCCTCGGCACGAAGGAGCGGTGGAAGGACGCCGCACCGATCTACATCACCTTCGCCGTCGCCCGGATGCTCGCCATCAACGGCGCCACCTTCGACAGCCTCGTCGAATCCGGTCTCACTGCGGGGCAGGTTGATGACGCGCTCGCCCGCCTCGGCAAGCGCGTCCACCGCACTGAAACCGGCTGGGAATCACGACACGTCGGTGGATTGATCGACTTCGCCATTGCCTGCTATCCCGGCCCCGGCGGCATCCGAACCCGATTGACATCCGACCTGCCGCTCACGGAGCAAGCGGAACGGCTGATCAAGGCGGGCTGCCGCATCTCCGGCCGCGGCATCTCAGAACTTCCGGGCTACCCGGCGATCAGCGAACGTGCGATGCCGTACCGGCTCGTCGCGTTCACCGATCAGGAACTCGACATGGCAGCGCTCGGGTTCGAACCCGACACGGTCGGCTATTCCCGCACCGAACTCATCCGGCCTGCAGACCCCGCCATCTTCCTCACCGCAGCAGCCGTTGGCTACACCGACCGCACCGACGACATCGTCACCGCCAACACGCTCCTCCGCGCCGACATGCGCAACGACGACGACGCAGCATCCCTCGAGGAAGTGCGGAACCGTCTTCAGTTCCTCGCCGACACCAGCTACGACCTCCGACACAACCTGCCGAGCTGAGACGCTCTGCGTGTCAACCCATCGGCGTCCGCCTCGGGCAGCTCCGTGAGAATCAAATCGCCGGGCTATCTGCGACACGACGACGCTCAGCCGACC
Organism: Curtobacterium sp. MCBD17_023; assembly: GCF_003224415.1. Classification (NCBI taxonomy): domain Bacteria; kingdom Bacillati; phylum Actinomycetota; class Actinomycetes; order Micrococcales; family Microbacteriaceae; genus Curtobacterium; species Curtobacterium sp. MCBD17_023. Next base: position 536,327 of record NZ_QKLJ01000001.1, on the reverse strand, counting down.
GACGGACCAACCCCGACCGGTGGACGACCGGCTATCGATCAGTGACGCAAGGAGTACCGAAAGCCTCTGGACCTGGGCGGTGCGGTCTTCGCGCAAAACGGTCCGAAGCGAATTGGGCCGCTCGAGCGACAGCCCAGCGAGTTCCGATCTGATCTCACTCGACAGGAGTAGCGATCGGTAGATGAAGCAACAGCCGCAATCGGTGCGAGTCTGTTGTCAGCCAAGGCCGACTGATGAATCGGTTGGTGCTAGCGGAGGATAAGTTGTCTACGGTGCAGCTAGTCGCTGTGATTCACTTCGCAGGCAAAGTCGACAGGACCGCGTACGCGAGTAACAGCGCTCCTCCGGCCACTCCGGCCCAGATTGAGATCTGCACACACCTATGCTTCCGCCACGCGATATCACCCATGATGACGATCTGCCGCGTCAGTTGAGGAAGCATGTCATCGCTGGGGAGGCGAGCAGCGAGTTCCGAGGCGCGGTCCTTCCAGTGCCGGAGGTGTCCGAAGTAGATGTAGTTCGTCGCGGACTCCTTTCTGAGATGGTGCGGCCTCAGGCGCGGTGCCACGACCGCCGCTGCGAATCCGACTCCCGTCACAAGACCCACCCCGCCCGCAAGTAAGAACCAGTTCCGCCAGTCGTGGAGGTCACGGAACACGCGGTCAGCTGCGACAAGTGCCCCGACTGCCGCGATGATCGCTGACTGTAGTGCGAAGGAGAACGACGCCTTCGCATCTACGGCGACAGTCCATGCAACCTGAGCGTCATGTATTCGCCAGGCTTGTTCGACTGCAGCGTTCTTCTGCTCCCGTCGCCTCAATTCACGACCCATCCCCAGTTTGAGTGGCGAACTTCCTCTACGCGGGTGCCGACCCGCTTGAGTTCTGGCGAGGTCCACATTGCCTTGCCGCCCTTGCTGCTGAAGCAAGTGTCATAGCTCATTGCGTCCCATACCCGCTGCGTGATCATCGTGCGCCCGTACTTCTCCTCGCTGAGCTTGGCCGCGATGTTGGGTGCATCCCCGATCGAGACCAGGTCGTTGGCATTTCGCACTCCTGCACGGACGATGAATGCCTCACCCGTGTCGATCCCGGTGCGATGACTCAGGTTCCAGGTGCTCTTACTGTAGGCGCTGACGAGCAGGTCGAGTTCCTCGTGAACGATATTGTCCACAACCCACTTGATTTCTAGCGCGGCCTTCGCTGCCTTGGTAGCGGCATCGTTCCCGACGAAAATGGCCATCACCCTGTCGCCATCGTAACTCCTGATCTCACCGTCACGGAATTTGAGTACTCGCGTGACGGCTGAGAGGTAGGCGCGAACAATCTTCGCCGCGTCAATCTCGTCGAAGTTCTGAGCCATGCCTGTTGAGTCAGCCATGTCGGCGTACAAGTACACCGCATCGAGATAGACGGCTCCGTTAGTGAGCTTGACCGTGTCAGTCGTCGGCACAGTGATGCCGACACGCGTGTCGAACTTGGCGAGAGCAATCACGTCGACGGCGAGGGTCAGGTCGTCCTTGCGAGTCATCAGACTGACCGCCAGCCGTTGCTGTGGTACAGCTTGGTGTACGTCCCGAGAGATCCCGAACCGTTCGAGGGCGTCCAAAAGGACGATCCGTCGATGTACAGCTGCTCATCTCCCAAGTCATCGTGGACAGCAGACGTAACATTTATCCACCACGTCCGATCCTCGCTGAGTTTGGCAGCGTCATTTGGCGCGTCTCCGATCGAGATCAGGTCATTGTGCTCACGTACGCCGCCACGCACGATCAGCGCTTCCCCGGTGTCGATGCCGATGCCGTGAGCAATCGTGTAGCTCTTTGAGACGTCGTTCCACTTGTTTTCGATTGCCGGCCGAAGGACTTTGTAGACCGCCCAATTGATCGCGAACGCGGCTTCTACGGCCTTGCGGTTCTTGTCCTCCCCCATGAAGATCGCCATCACGCGGTCCCCGTCGAAGCTTCGGATCTCTCCGCCGAAGTGGCGCAGGATGCGAGCCGCCGAGTTGATGTAAGCCCGGATGATGACTGCCGTCGTCTCCTTCTTCATCGTGTGAGCGAGCTTGCTGGACCCCGCGAGGTCCGCGTAAAGATAGGTCGCATTGACCAACCGCCCCCCGTTCTTCATCACGACGTCCTCTGTCGTGGGGACCTTGATCCCCTTCGTGATGTTCCAGCTGGCAGTGAAGATGTCGTTCACCGACGACTCGATCGTTGGGTACACAGAGCCTCCTCGCTCACCGATGAGGCCAAGCTACCGACTTTCGGAGACAATTCTGAACTTCAGCGACACCGCGTCCGCGTGGGTCAACGTTACCGACGACGACTCACGAGCCTGCAGGTCGAAGTCATCACCGGTTCGAGCCGACCGCCGTCGAGACGGGCAAGCTTCCATTGACCGTGACCACGGGGGAGTCATCGACAGATGACGACTATCGGAGACGCCGACGGCATTGAGGCGTACCTGACGACCCCGGCGCCGGGACCGCTTCGCTGCCGAGGGGTACGTCGCGATCGTCCACAGCTGCTCGGTCGGGTCGGCGTCCGTCCCGAGCTCGCCGACGAGTTCCAGGCCGCGTAGTTCAATTTGGATCCGTCGGTCCGCTCAGCGGCTCAGCCCCGGTGACGCGAGGCTATGGCTTCGTGTTCGGCGCTGCGACCGCGGACGCGCTCGGCCGGACGACCAACGTGCCTCTGAGCCCACCGAGGGCCGGGGCTCCGCTGTTTTGTGCGGGTTCGGCTTTGAAGGCACCGGCCCTGAGATGGGCTGGCGTTGATCACTTCAGGCAGCCGAGACGGAGTGGCATGCCGGTTACGGTCGGATCCTCCGTCGCGGTCCTACCGCTTCGGCTCACGCAGGTCGCAAGAGCTGCGGCTTGGGCGGGCTCCACAGTGCGTCAGGTGAGCGAGTGCGCCGCTGATGCGGTGGCGACCAGGCTCCGTGCCGCCCCGTTCGCGCCGCGGATGGTTCCGGCAACGGCGTCGTAACGGAACAGGGCGACGCCGGTTCGGTCGGCGAAGTCGACCGCGTGGGACGTGTAGGAGCCGGAGGTGAAGAACGCGCCGCGCCTGCTTTCGGCGGACGCGGCTCCGAAGAGGTTCTGCACCTCGGGCCGTCCCACCGTCCGGCTCGAGGCGTAGTTCTTCACCTGCGCCGCCCACTCCGCCTGACGGACGTCGATGCCTCCGTCGCCCGAGTAGGTCGTCGCCTCCGCGCCGCGGAACCCGAGCCATTCCAGCCACGCGGCGGCCAGGGCTTCCGCACCTTCGTGCGAAACCCCGTACGGCTGCGGCAACGGTCGCACGCCGTACGCCCCGGTCGGTGCCGCTGGAACCGCCACTCGTCCGTCGCTCGGGGTGTCGTCGATCGGGGCGAGGCTAGCTCCGGTGATGTCGACGAGGCGGGCGGCGAGGGCGTAGCCGTCGGGGCTGCCGAACCGGAAGGAGCAGCCGTCTTCGCGCGCACGTTTGGAGAAGGACCAACCGCGCACTCGAACCCGCAGCAGGTGAGTGTCGTCGCGGTACTCGATTTGATGGATACGGTCGATAGGTATGCGGGACTGCCGCGAGCGTTTCGCGAGGCGGGCGGAGAAGCCGAAGTCGAAGGTCAGGAACCCGTCGGCCAAGGTCGCGGTGCCGTCTCGGCCCTTGATCGTCTCGCTCACCCGTATACCTTGCCCGAATCGCCGGACCCGGTGTGGTCCCCGTCGGCGGGGCGCTCGGCACGACGACGTCGAGGACTGTCTTCACAGCCGAATGCCTGGTGCAGGCGCTCGCGACGCTCCGCTCGCTTCTCAAAGCAGCAGTGCGCGTTTGACGTGAAGCCCCCGTGATTCCGTCGATCGAGCCGTCAGGGCAAGCCCGAGAACTTGAGCGCAACGACAGCATCGTGAACACGAAACGTGACCGGCTTGTAGAACCGTCCGGCATGTCTCAGTAGCCGATCGGCCACTGGGACACCATCGCCGCGTAGCTGGGTCGCCTACTGGAGGACAGGGTGACAGTGCCCCCATGCGAAGCGCAGAACGCCTCCGACAACCGCACCTCACCGGTCCTCATTTACGGCGGTCCCTGATGTGCCCGGCGACGGATCGCCTTGTGGGTGGCGCATCCGTCAGGCGAGTATCCGTTGCGTTCTGCTCGCACACAGCAACGCACCCGGCCTGCCGAAGTCGGTCGGGTGCGTTGCTTCCGTGGTGCGCACAGCTCCGACGCACTCCTGCGTCTGGTGAGGTCAGGTCCGGAGCGTCTTGAGTGCCCCGGCCCAGGCTTCGATCTGGTCGAACAGGGCTTGGGCAGCATCGGTGTGCTGCGGTCCTGGCTTGAAGGTGCTGTAGTTCTCGAAGTCGGTGAAGAGCGAGAAGCTGAGTTGCTGACGTACGTCTGCGAGCTGCAGTTCGGCGGAGATGCCGCGGAGGTGTTCGATGGCGCGTGCACCGCCGAGGCTGCCGTAAGAGACGAAGCCGGCAGACTTGTTGTTCCACTCGTTGTAGAGGTAGTCGATGGCGTTCTTCAGCACGCCGGAGGTGGAGTGGTTGTACTCGGGGGTGACGAAGATGTACCCGTCGTACTGTGCGATCCTCGCCGACCACTGCTTGGTGTGGTCGTTTGCGTAGGCGCCGGTAGCGGGCGGCGCGGCCTCGTCAAGGTGGGGCAGCGGGTAGTCGGCGAGGTCGACGAGGTCGTAGCCGACCTCGCGGTCGGCTGCCTGTGCCATCACCCAGTCGGCGACGCCCTTGCCGTTGCGGCCGGGTCGGGTGCTGCCGAGGATGACGGCGATGCGGAGTTCTGACATGAGGGCTGGTCCCTTTCGAGGTGGTGTCGTGGTGCTTTCCCGCTCGGAGCGGGAAGAAGGTGGGGTGTGCTGCGGCATCATGTCGTTGGCGCCCACGGGCACTGATTTGCGGCCGAGGGCGACTGTTTCGTCTACCAGTGGTTGGGTTGCGAAGGCGCGAGGTTGTGACCCTGTCGAGACGCCCGTCCGGCAGGGCGAGCACGACGACGCCGGCCTAGGCGACTACTTCCTTGGCCTTCGCAGGCTCTGCTATCGAGCTGACGCTGAAGAGGATCAGCCGGACGCCTTCCGGGGCGCTTGCAGCGGCAAGGAGAGCCGTCAACGGGCGTACCCCTGTTGGTCATGCCGAGGGTTCACCATCGTCTGCGCGCTCGGCGAGCAGTTCGCGCACCCGGGGGACGACGACGCCACCGTACAGCTCGACGGCTCGGGTGCGGGCCCGCATCGACTGGCCGCCGGAGGTGTAGATCATGTCGAAGCGGCCGACGCCCATCGTGTCGACGGCGTGGGCGATCCGCTGCGCGACGGTCTCCGGCGAGCCGATGTACATCGAGCCGGTGGCGACCTCGCGGTCGAACTCGGCGCGGGTCACCGGCGGCCACCCGCGCAGGGCACCGATCCGGTCGCGGACGACCCGGTAGTGCGGCCAGAACAGCTCCGTGGCCTCCTCGTCCGTGTCGGCGACGAAGCCGGGCGAGTGCATGCCGACCGGGTACGCCGTCGTGCCGAACTGCTCGGCGGCCCGGCGGTACAGGTCGAGGTACGGCGCGAAGCGCTCGGGCTGCCCGCCGATGATCGCGAGCATGAGCGGGAACCCGTACTGCGCGGTCCGCACGACCGACTGCGGGGAGCCGCCGACGCCGACCCAGGTGCTCAGGCCGTGCTCGGTCTTCGGGAAGACGTCGGCGTCGACGAGCGGCGCACGGGTCGTCCCGCTCCAGGTGACCGGCTCCTCGCGCAGGAGCTGCGCGAACAGCTCGATCTTCTCCTCGAACAGGACGTCGTAGTCGGCGAGGTCGTAGCCGAACAACGGGAACGACTCGGTGAAGGACCCGCGGCCGAGGATCACCTCGGCGCGCCCCTCGGACAGCGCGTCGACCGTGGCGAAGCGCTCGAAGACGCGGACCGGGTCGTCTGATGAGAGCACTGTCACACCCGAACTGAGGCGGATGCGCTTCGTCACGGTGGCGATACCGGCGAGGACCGTCTCGGGCGAGGACACGGAGAACTCGGGTCGGTGGTGCTCACCCACGGCGATGACGTCGACACCGAGCTCGTCCGCGATGACCGCCTCGTCGACGAGCTGCCGGATCGACCGGGCGTGGCTGACGAACGCGCCGTCGTCGTCGGTGGGGACGTCGCCGAACGTGTCGAGGCCGAAGGTAATACCGGGCATCTTGCCTCTCTTCATTTTGGCTTCAACCATGTGTTTACTGCCGCTCGAGCAGGCGCGCGAGCGAAGAGGCAACCGAGCACCGCGGACGCAGTCGCCTTCTGAATGGACGGTCGTCGCTCAAGCTTCCGTTCCTAATAACGGGTCGCTGAGAAGTGCTTTGACTCGCTTGGCGAGCCACCAGTCCAATACGGCGCGGACAGTAAGTGCGGTGCATTCCAGACTCCTACCGCTGGTGGTGCTCGACGATGATGTGGACCAATCGCTGATATTGACGCACTTGGAACGACAGGTGACCGAGGACAGCGAGGACCGCGACGCCGACGCCGACGGTCACGGCGATGGTGATGTCTGCAAACCGGTAGGTCAGTACGGCCGCGCCGGCACCTGCAACCATCGAGTTGACCACACCGATCGCCGTCGAGATGGTAAAGAAACCGTTCCATCTTGACCCGCCGACACCAATGTCGAGCAGCTCGTTCAACGCGTTTCGTCCGCGAGGACGCCGGAAGTACGCCTCTGCTCCCGGTAGGAGTTTGGCGTAGTAGCGGCGAATGTTTTGCATGGCATCTAAGGCGGCAACGTCTTCTAAGGAGGTCTGCACAAGCCGTTCGTAGGTGAATATCCCGAGCACGCAGATCACTGGGATGACGATTGCGAGGAATGGTGCGGCTGCAGGAGTATCCGCGAGGAACCCGAACGCCACCAGGGAACTGGACAGAGTTGTCAGGTACAAAGCGGCGCGGCTGCTCGATTCACTGACTGTGATTCCGCGGGCCGTTTCGAGCACGAAATGCTCGGTGAGCAGCGCGTTGAAGAACGCCGCTGGTCGATCCGGCAGGGCTGTGTGGGATGTTTCCGCGGATGGCAGCGGTATACCGCCGACAGCGTCAGCGGCGGAGTCAGCTGAACCGGAATGCTCGTCCGGGGCTGCACTCGGGTGCCCGCCGTGATCAGCCATCATCACTTCTCCTCCGCGTCTTCTCGTCGTTCATCGAGCATGCGGAAGATCTCCGGGGCAGGCATCCGTGAGTTGACGTAAGTTTCGCCGCGACCGTTGCACCCTGTCGTGGGTATCCGCAGCTCTGCCACTCGGCGCCCGTCACGGGCACTCCACGTGAGGTACTTGAAGCTGGCAGCCCGTCCCACGACCCTCATTGCGGCGAGCGGAGCAACCGCGTGGCACCGATGGTCATCATCGGTTGAGCAACGCCGGTGGTTCGCAGGGGCCAGTCGAGGACAGCAGCAGATTGCGGACCTTTCTTTCGTCGTGGTCCGACCGGTTGAAACGGGCACTGTTGGTCAGATGCGCACCAGCCGGACGCGTCTGCTTGCCCGAAGCTGTGACGTGTCCGGCCGGCATCGTGTGGGTCTGTGCTACTGGCTGGCGGCAGCGGTGACCTGCGTGAGGAACCTTTCGATGGCCTGACCGGGTGTCTGTCGACCTCGCATCTGGTCGCGGATTGCGGCGGCGGCGGCGGCGTACTGCGCATCGGCGGTGACCTCGAGCACCGCATTTAGCGCGTCGGCCGGGTCGCTGATCACCTTGGCTGCGCCGGCGGCAGCGGCGCGCTCGGCGTTGATGAACTGGTCTGCGCCCTGCGGGATCACGACGAGGGGGATCCCCTGGCTCAGCGCTGCAAGCACCGTTCCCGCGCCGCCGGCGCTGACCACGACGCTCGCGCCGGGGAGCAGTTCGGCAAGTGGGCGGAACGCCTCGTAGCGGACGTGGTCCGTGTTGTGGTGCTGCTCGGTCTTTTCCATCACTGTCGCGACGACGTCGGTCTGCTCCGATTCGAGGTTCGATACGAGTGCGCCGAGGAGTGTGTCGTTCGCGAATACGGTGCCGAGAGTGAGCAGGACCGGGATGCGCTCACCGGCACTCGCGAACAGATTCGCGGCTGTGCTGTCGTCGCGCTGGTGTGGTGCCGGCTGGAACGGGATGACGAACTCCGGCGGAACCCAACCGTCAGGCTGCAGCAGTGACGGCGCCGGGTCGAACATTGCCGCTGGCGGTACCAGCGCCAAGCCTCGGTCCGCATACCGTGACGCAACGACGGAGAACAGTGGGGTGGTGAACTCCGGGGGAAGCGCCGGACCGAATGCGACGAGCGCGTGCGGGATAGCGAGCACGGTGGCGACGAGGGGTCCGACGAAATCGACCGCGTCAGCGATGATTGCGTCGGGCTGCCATCGGGTGGCTTCCTCGATGGCAGTGTCGATGGAGAGGTCGACGCGAACTCCGGCGAAGAACTCGGCGACCGCGGCCGGTTCTGGGGTCGCGGCGGGGTCGCTGCCCGGGATGCGGCGGGCGACCTCAGCGAACAGCTCTGGCGGCATCGGACCTGCCGGCAGCAGGGTCACACCCGGTAGTTCCAGTTCCATCGCTGGTGCCATGCCAGCGCTGGTGAGTACCGCGACGTCGTGGCCGGCCTCGCGGGCGGCGTGAATGAACGGGGCGAGGGGTAGCAGATGACCGAGTGCGGGAACTGCGGCGAAGAGGAGACGCATGACTTTCCTTCCATAGGGGATGCATGCAGCCGAACGGCTGCAGTGAGACTTGCCTTGATGCTGTCCGCCAGGTTCAGCGGGGTCAGATGCGGAATCCAATGAGGGATAGGTTCGAAGGTGAGGGGCAGGCCGGGCCGCGTCGTCATGCGTCCGTTCTCGCCATCACTTGGGCTACAGCTGTGTCCGGGCTGGCTGCAGCAGCGCGCTGAGTAGCGCATATACGGACGCGAGCCGCGGTACGGCGATGCGGTTTGCTACGGCGTATCGCAGCAGCGCTCCGCTGAGGAACTCGTATTCCGTGGGCCGTCCGAGCGTTGCGTCCACCTCGAGGGAGGTGCGGTGTGCGCGCGGAAGTTGACGAATCTGGGTAAGCATCCCGCTACGTTCGGTGCTGCTGATGCGCACGCCCGCGGCGGCGGCAACGCGGATCCCCTCCTCGAGGAGGCCGTCTACGAGTTCAGCGACAGCAGAGTTCGCCGTCACTGACACTGGGCGAGATGTCAACGTAGTGACGGAACTGATCGCGGCGTTCATGATCAATTTGCGCCAGCTGGCTGCTTGGAAGTCTGCCTCAAAATGCACGCTGACGAGAGACCTGACTAGTTCCGCGAATTGCAGCGCGACCGGAGTCTCTGGCAACGCCAAGCTGCCGTAGTTGTGCACCGTTACCTGGTCGAGTCCGGTTCGTTCCGCAGCGGTGTACACGACGGCGGGCAGGATCTGGGAGCGGGGAATCCATTCCGGCAGCCGGGCTTCATGGTCGATGCCGTTCTGCGCGACAACGACGTTGGTGTGCGGGCCCACGAGGCGGCGCAGCCAGTCGCCGACCGCGTTCCTTACTTTCGGGCTCTCAGCGTCTATGGGCCTACAGGACCTTGACATCGACTTCGACTTAATCAGTGGCCTGATCGTGATTGCAGTCGTAACTATCGTCGTCTCTTTTGGCGGGTTTCCAGCCACGCGGCGAGTAGGTTCCGTACGGCCGATCGAAGTCCTCCGCGAGCCGACACAGAGCCGCGGGGCGATGACGCTGGTGCGTTCGTTTGTGGCGGCAGCGACACTATCGATCGCCGCAGCAATGACGTGGTCTCTGGTCAGCGGTGACAACATCAGCGGAGGAAATCAGATACTCGTAATCGGACCGATGTTCACGGCGTCTATGGCGGCCGCCGGCCCCGCCGTTTTTCCCGCCATCCTCCGGATGTGGACGGCCCTGGTGCCCGCCCGCCTGTCCGCCTCCTGGTTCCTTGCCCGGAACGCGGCGCAATTTCAAGCGACGAGAAGTACCGCGACTATTAACGCACTCCTCGTGACAATCGCCCTGCCAGGATCGCTCTACGCCGGCTTTGCCACGTTGGGCAATGCTACCGCCGCCGCGACGGGCAACAGGGCGGGATCCCTTGCGCCAGCAAGCTTCCTCCTGCTTGTCGGAGGTTCACTCCTCGTATCCCTTTCCGGAGCGGCAGCTACCGTTCTGATGGCAACTCGAACGCGCGAGCAAGAAGCTGCACTCGTTCAAGCTGCGGGCGGCACCCGAACAGTGGTCCTCCTTCGTGCGGTCTGGGAAGCTCTCATCCTCGTCATCACTGCAATTCTTGCTAGTGCGATTGTTCTTGCTCTCACCGCAGGCGGCGTCGCCTTGAGTCTTAGCCGAGTAGCGGCAACCGCTCCAGATTTCGGCCTAGGTCAAGCGGGGTTTGCCTCTGCTGCATGCGCCATCATCCTCGTCGCCGCTAGCGCCATCCCCGTCCTGCTTGCGCTCCGCCAACCGATCAGGGCCGTCCTCGTAGCTTCCGAATAGCCTTCGAGGTCGCGCTGAGCGGGGTAGCGCGACCTCAAGCAATAGGAACAAAACCGTAAGGCACTTGACGTCAAGAACGACTATCGACCCGGGCTCTGATTGTCGCGGCCCACGAACCACTTCCTGATCACAAAATCAACGGCCCCGAGCTTTGCTCGGGGCCGTTGGCGTTTGACGTTCGGTCAGGCAGTGAGACCGCCGTCGATAATGATCTGCGACCCGGTGATGAAGCTTGCATGTGGACCCGCGAGATAGGCGACAAGCTCCGACACCTCGTCGGCGGTTCCGTACCGCCCGAGCGGAACACGTGCCTTCATGGCGCTGGCGGAATCGGTCCCGTCCGGGTTCATGTCTGTGTCGATCGGACCAGGCTCGACGATGTTCACGGTGATGCCGCGGCCTGCGAGGTCCAATGCGGCGCCCTTCGCGAAAGCCGCTAGCGCCGCTTTCGTTGCGACATACTCGCCCAGGCCCGGCGAGATCAGCGGCTTGTACGCGGCACTCGTACCGATCGCGATGATCCGCCCTCCATCGACGATGTGGTTGCTCGCGGCTTTCACCGTAGCGACCGCACCGCGGTAGTTCACATCGATCTGCCGGTCCGATGCTTGCTGATCGATCGCTCCGGAGTCGACAGTACCCGTCGTGAATACGCCCGCACTGTTCACGAGGACGTCGATCTGTCCGAAATCGTCGGCTGCCGAACGGATGAATGCGGACACGGACTCGGGGTCGCCTTGGTCTGCACGGTAGGCCTTTGCCTTGCGCCCTAGTTGCTGAATGGCCGTAACAACTTCCTCTGCCGCCGAGGCGGACTGCACGTAGCTGAACGCCACATCCATACCGTACCCTGCAAGCTTCTTTGCGATTGTTGCTCCGATGCCGCGGGCACCTCCCGTGACAACGGCGACCTTACCTTCGTAGTACTCCATCGAATTTTCCTCTTTCTCACTGCTCGTTCGGGCGTTTCATTGCCACACGAATCCAGGATTATCAACAGCGTGTGGAGCCGCTAAAGGCGCATCTGCCTTTTAGGTGGTGAGAACCGTGACACCGAGGATCCGGCGCTCCTCAAGGTCCGCATGAGCTCGACGTATTTCCGTGAGTTCGAGTTCTCGCACCGGAAGCGCCGCGAAGACACCATGGTCATCCGCGCGGAAGATGTCGTCGACAGCGCGCTGAGCCTCTTCTTGGCCGTGCAGGTACTTGCTCAGCGGCGGATCATCGAACGAGATTGCTCGTCGTTCAAGTTCCACGCGGTCGGGGTTAGCCCTCCCCGCAGCATTCCCATATGAGACGATGTAGCCCCCTCGGCGAACAGCGGGAATGAGCGCGCTTACCTGGTCACCGCCAACGCCGTCTAGCGCGGCGTCGGCTCCGCCTCCAAGCGTGACCGAGTCGACCACGTCTTTGATTGAGGTACCGTTGACGACGGTCGCAACTGCTCCGTTCGCCACCGCCTGTTCTGCCTTCGCCGCGGATCCAACAACTGCAACTACTTTAGCGCCCAGTGACGTGCACCACAGCGTAAGGATCGAGCCGATCGCTCCCGTCGCTCCAGTGAGGATGATGACGTCTCCGGATTGCACCTGGTATGCCTGGCGCAGCGCCATCCGAGCAGTCAAACCTTTCGTCATCAACGCCGCAGCCCGGAGCGAGGAAGTCGCGGCAGGCAGCCGGACCACGTCGCTCGTGCTAACAGTGCGCTCCGCCGCATAAGCCCCGCTGGCGGAGAAGTACCCCACCCGGTCGCCCACCTGGAATGATTCAGCCCCCGAACCAACAGCAGTCACAACGCCAGCACCCTCGAAGCCATTGACGAATGGGTCGCTCGGAGGCCGAAACGGACCACGACGGAAAAGCAAGTCCAGATGGTTCAGACCAACCGCTTCCTGCTTAATTCCAAGTTCGTTCCGCCCAGGCTGCGGCGCCACACGTTGTGCAATCTCTAGCACCTCCGGGGAACCCCACCCATGTTGATAGACGACTGTTCCCATCATTTGCTCCCTTCTCGAGCGACACAGGAGGTGGGCAACCTACGGAGTTGCGCCTTTATTCCCTTGGAGAATATTGCTCGATACCGAAGGGGGACGCATCCGTCAGTTGACGTAGAGACCGGAACAGACCTTCGCGCCCGCGTCCAACAGCCCGGACCGACGTTACGGCTGAGGCTTATTCCTGCGCTTCCCGCTGGTTGCGATCATTCAGCTGATCCATCCAGTTGGGTGGCACCGATCCTTCGGGTCCCGGGGCCGGCTGGCTGGACGGATGCGCTGTTGGCGGAGCTAACGCGGGACCGTTCGAGACGATCGATCGTGTAGCGAAGTCCCAGATCCAGTCCTCCCCCGGTTCGAAGGACTGAATAAACCGGTGGCCGGTGTGCGACGCGTGGGACCGGGCATGCCGATTCATTGAGTCGTCGCAGCAGCCGACGTGGCCGCAGGCGGCGCAGCGACGCAAGTGGACCCACCACGACCCATCGATGGTGCACTCAACGCAACCCGTACCGCTGGGAGCGACCTCACGGTTGAGTTGTCCCCCGAGAGACTCGTCGCTTGTCACCACTGGCCTCCTTGGTAGATCAGGCCGCCCGAGTCGGCGAGGTCACCGTGTGCGATCCCGTTCCGCCACTCTGGTTGGGCCTCCCAGAGAAACGCCGGGACCGTTACTGGGTCCGCGAGCGGCGACTCTGCGCCTGCCTGGACAATGCTCGTGGTGTTATCAGGCACGCGGACCTCCAAATCATGAGAGCGGACACTGCTCACCATGAATGCTCGAGGTCACAGGCGCCGAGCGCTATCCGTACCCTGACGTAACTTGGCTTCGCGTCGAGCCGGCAGTTGTTCCTCCTCCTCCCGTGGCTTCGCGGCTCGCCACGGGAAGTCCCGCCAACGCTAGCTGGCCCGTCGACACAGCCAGTACCGGCACCACGGGCCGCCGCCCCTGTTTATGAGCATCAGCGGCAGTTCCAGTGGGATTTATTCGTCGTCAGAGCTTTTTGTAGGCGCATTGACACGGAGGGCGAGTTCTTCGGCGTCGATGCTTGCCAAGACGGAGCGGACCGCTGGGTCCTGATAACGCCCTTCCGAGCGAGCGGCGGCCACAGCATCGCGCTCCGCGTAAAGCATCAAGTAGCGCAGGCGGTGATAGCTGTCAGGGAGCGGCTCCGACGCGGGGGGCGTCGGGTTCTCCAGGGCATCAGTGAGGAACGACGCGTTGGTGCGAAGTCTCTGCATCACTCGATCCTCGACTCCCCCCGTCTCTTCAGTGGCAAGCCGTTCAAGCCCTGCACGTTGCGCCTCTGCCATCAGCAACTGACGCTCAATGCGTTCCTGGTCGGCGTTCGGCGGAGGCAGGCGCAAAGCACGAACGATGACGGGCAGCGCCAAGCCGCCGAGGAGCGTCCCGGCCACAACGATGAAGGCGAGAAACTGCAACAACTCCCGTTCTGGCGTCGTTTCGGGAAGAAGGAATGCCGCTGCAAGCGTGACGACGCCGCGCATCCCCGCCGACGACAGCGCGACGCCCGTCCTCCAGCCCCAGGCGCGGCGTCGAATCAAGGCGGGCCCGTACTGGTACAACAGCGTGCCAGTGAGCACGAAGGCGAAGCGAGAGAGCACGAGGACCAGCAGGACCGCCAAGGAAATGCCCACTATTGCCCAAAAGCCCACAGACGAAGTTTCAAGTCCGGCTATGATCCCCGACAAGCTCAACCCAATAACGAGGAAGACCGCATTCTCGAGCAGGAATCTGATGGTACGCCAATTTATCGCCTCGGCGATGCGAGCCTGCGCGGACTGAATCTGCGGGCTTTTCGCGCCGAGAACGAGTCCGGCAACAACCACCGCGACGACTCCCGACCCGCCGACCTCTTGTGCCGGGATGAAAGCCAGATAGGGAGTCACGAGCGACAAGCTAGTGTCGAGAACAGGAGCGCTGAGCCTGCGCCGGACCTGGGCGATAACGTAACCGACAACGAGCCCGACGCCGATTCCGCCCGCAACCGCCAGCGCAAACTCGGCTCCGATCATCCATGGCTCGACAACACCGGCGATCGCGACGATGGACACATTCAAAGCCACGAGCGCTGCCGCGTCGTTGAACAGACTTTCCGTTTCGAGTACCGAAAGCACCCGTCGGGGCAAGCGTAATCGTCCTGCCACAGCAGTGACGGCCACGGCGTCAGTTGGAGCGACAACGGCTCCGTAGGCGAGGGCGGCGGCGAGTGGTACCGCTGGCACGAGAAGCCAGACGGTCACTCCTACCGTCGCAACAGTTACGGCAACGAGCACTACGGACAGCAGCAACATGCTGTCCCCGCCGCTGCGGATGTCAGAGAACGAAGTGCGGATAGCCGATGCGAATAGCAGCGGAGGAAGAATCCCGTAAAGCACCAGTTCGGGTTCGATCTCGATGGCCGGTACCTGCGGCACGAACGAGAGGACCGCGCCCACCAAGACGAGGGCCACGGGGGCGGACCAGCCGACTTTTCCGGAGAGCCCTGAGACAGTGACCGTTAGGAGCACGAAGAGCACGATCCAAGTGATCGTCGATACCGGGTCCATGGCACTCCTCGAGTTGCGACGGCGCGGAGAGCCACGGTCCTTCCGGGCCTTGCCGGTCAGAGCTCACAGTTGAACACTGCTTAGCGCAAGCGCAAGTTCGAGCAGTGTACCGGTGGCACGGCCAAGGTCTAGGGCTCCTTCGCCCGAGTGCGTCAGCACCTCGATGCGAGTCCGGTCCGCGGACGCGCGTCGAACCATCTCAGGACCACAAGGCGCTGAACAGACGAACGCTCTCGGTGAGGCGGGCAGACGAGCGCTGCTACTAATCAAGCAACACTCAGCGGGCGCACGTCCGGCACGAAGCACAGGGTTGTGCACTGGCGATCCGGCCGTCCGCGCATACTCTCGAGGCGGGCGGCAAACCGTCGTGACATCGAGACGCCGGATTCAACGACCTGCCCTAGCTAGCTCGGTCAGGTACGCGCTGTCGGCGGGATGCAGGTAATACGCCTCTGATCGGCTTCCGTCTGGCGCTTCGATCCGAACGGGCACGCCGCCTGCTCCGATGACGGCGTCGAACACCTCGGTGGGGAGCGGGGAGCCTGGATGGGAGAGCAGCCACCCTCGGACAGCCGTCGCGCAGTGACCGAACCAGTGCGAGCTGGTGGATTGTGTCATGCGGAAAGACTGCCCAGCCCACATTGCCGCAACGTGAACAGTCAGCCGAACGGGTCACAACTCCAGGCCCGACGGCTAAGTTCCACCGGGCTATGACTGCCCCGCGGAGCAGGTTTGACGAGCCGCTCGTGGTGCCGCCGGCGTGCGGCACTGCCGAGGCCTCAGGCGAAGCGCGTGTCGATACCGGAACGCTTACAACTGGACGAGGTCCCGCCCGGCGAGCGGACCTCCCGGGAACTGTTGCATGGCACCCCCGGTTGCGAGCCCACCGAGATCGACGGCCTTGAACCCTAGGCCAGAAATGAATTCCTGAACGGACTGCTTTGCCTCGGGGTCGTCACCGGAGTAGAACATCACTCGGGTGCCTCCGGCAACTGAAGGGTCGCTTGCCAGTGCTCCCGGGTTGTGTGTGTTGAAGGCCTTGACCAACTTCGCCCCCGGCGTCAGGGCTGCAACTACCTCGCTCGAGGTCTTCCCGTTTAGTTCAGCGGCGCGGAACGTAGGAGCTTCGATCGGGTTCGTCGTGTCGATCAGGGTCTTGCCTGTCCAGTCCGAAACTGCGCCGACCGCCTTTGGGATTGCGCTCCACGGCACGGAAAGGACGACGATCTGCGCCTGACTGGCCTGCTCAACCGTGCCTGCCCTGACTCCAGCGAGCGGTGCGACGAGTTCCGCGAGTGTTGCAGGACCTCGGCTGTTGCTCAGCAGCACGTCGTGTCGTCCGGTCGCAGCGGCACGCGTCGCGATCGCGGTGGCGATGTTTCCGGCACCGATGATGCCAATGCTGAGCTTCGGGTTGGAGTTCATGTTGAGGAACCTTTCTTCACCATTGAAGAGTTTGCTTTGACTGACGTCAGGAGCGATTTGAGGACGGTCGCCTGCACTGTTGGGTCTCGCATCGCGCTTCGGTACGTCGCCGCTGGTTTGTCCGTGAGGACACGCTCGACGGCTTCACGCACCGCATTGCCCGTTCCAACCGATAGCGCCGCCGGGTGAACGTAGGACGCCCGAGCCACGGCCGGAGTATCTCCGAGTACTTCAGCAGCAGCTTCGAAGGCGTTGAGCGCCAGAGCGCGATGACGTGGCAGCCCTTCGCTCAGAGGCGCCCCAGCGGCGACGGTCGCGGCGGCAACGGTCGCTCCCCATGTCCGGAAAACCTTCGCGGTTGCGGCTTGTCCGCTGTGGCAGTGGAGGTAGGAGTTGACGGTTGCGCTGCTGAGCGCTCGCTGAGCTGGCGGGGCACCAATGGCGAACAATCGTTCGGACGGGTCGTCGGATCGATTGAGCAGCGCTCTCACCACAGCGGCAGCATCGGCGTCTTCGACCAGGACGTCATGCTCAAGGTGTTCCTTCCCTACGAACTCGAAATTCATCACGCTTCCCGAGACGCGAACATGCCGCCGGCGGAGGGTCAAAAGTCCATAGGTGTGGTTGCTCTTGGCGTACCGCTCGTTACCGATACGGAAGAGCCCAAAGTCGAGAAGGCGCACAACGGACGCCACGACGCGGTGCAGCGTCGTGTGATTTTCGACTGGCGCGGTCAAGTGCCTCTGCACGGTTTGCCGAAGGGCCGGGAGCGCTTCGGCGAACTCAAGCATTCGTGAGAACTTGTTCTCGTCAGCTCGCGCTCGTGCTTCAAGTGAGTACCGGTACTGCGTCCGCCCCCGCGCGTCGAGACCGGTGGCCTGGACGGCAGCATCTGGGTCGCTGCTCGCCCACACGTGCGTCCACGCTGGCGGGATTGCGAGCCTACGGAGCCGTTCAAGCGTGACGTCGTCGGTGACGATCGCCCCGTTCACACCACGCCAAGTCTCGACCTGTCCGTCCAGGCGGGTCAGCCCTGCTGGCCGAAGCACCACGTTGTCCACGCCGCTCATTCCTTGCTTGATCGCTTGTGCAGTTAGCTGCCTCGGCGGCTGCGCTCATGGACCGCGGCACACCCCGGGGCAGGACGAACGAATGAGATCGCCCTGCCCCTGGGAGTCAGGCCAGAGCGGCGCTGAACGACGCGGTCGCCAGCATCAGCGCGTGCTTGGATGCTTCGGTGTCGTGGACCGAGTTGACCATGACAAAGTCGTGGTGGATACCGCCGAAGCGGGCGTTGGTCGCCTTGACGCCCGCCTCGCGGAGACGAGCAGCGAACGCTTCACCCTCGTCGCGAAGCACGTCGGCCTCGGCGGTGATGATGAGCGTCTCCGGCATGGTTGCGAGCTTCTCAAGCGAGGCGCGAAGCGGGGAAACCGTCGGAAGTGCGCGCTCTTCCTCGCTCGTTGTGTACTGGTCCCAGAACCACTTCATGCCGTCACGGCTGAGGAAGTACCCTTCCGCGAACTCCTCGTACGAGCCAGTGTCGAACGCGGCGTTCGTGACCGGGTAGAACGCTACGAGCTTGCGGAACACGATGTCGTCGTTGCGCTCGGCGGCGAGGAGGCAGATCGCGATCGCCATGTTGCCGCCGACGGAATCGCCGGAGATACCGAAACGCGAGACGTCGAGACCCTTGTTGGCGCCTTCTTCGACGACCCACTTCGCCGCTGCGTAGGACTGCTCGAGTGGACCCGGGTACGGCGACTCCGGGGAGCGGTCGTACTCGGGGAAGACCACCGCCGCGTTCGAGCCAATGGCGAGGTCACGAACGAGACGGTCGTGAGTGTGCGCGTCACCGAACACCCAGCCAGCGCCGTGCACGTAGAGGATCACCGGGAGGTTGCTCGTCGTGCCAGCCGGCTTGACGATACGGATCTTCACCGTGCCAGTGGGACCGCCCGCGATCTCGAGCCATTCCTCATCAATCTCCGGCTTGAAGATTGGCGAGTCCTGGACCGAGTCGACGACCTTTCGCCCCTCCGCCGGCGGCAGCTGGTAGAGGAACGGCGGGTTCGCGGTCGCGTCGACGAACTCCTGACCTGCGGGCTCGAGAGCAATGTTCTTCGGGTTTCCGGCCATGTTGTGTACTCCTCAGAGTGGGGGGGGCAACAGTGATGTTTCAACCACGAACGCTTCCAGGACGATGCCGAGCGCGCATCCGTTACGTGACGTATGGTGCCGTCGCTCGGTGGTCCGGCGAACCGGTCGGAGGCACTTCCCCTCTGGTCACCTCGCAGGCCTCAACTGGGTGAGCGGTCGCGACGCACCCGTTGAGAGAGAGCGTCGAGGACAGCGACATCCAAGGTCACTAACTACGTCATGCGACGGATGCTGCGGATCCGAGACGGTGTTGATCATGTGAACGTCAGCCATTCGGCGCGATCCGACTCGGTCCGATCCATACCGCACTAGGGAGGTCTGCAGGATGAATCCGCTCGACGCTCTGCGCCGTGGCACCACTCCCCTCGCCACTCCCGTTTACCCGCTCCGCGCGACCCGGTTCATCGACCGCGAGTACTTCAACATCGTCTACCGCACCGACCCGGAAGCGCTACGGCAAGTCGTGCCGGAACCGATGACGGTGACGGAGCCGCTGGTTCGGTTCGAGGTCATGAAAATGGGCGACGTCGATGGATACGGTCCGTACGTCGAGTCGGGTCAGGCTATCCAGGTGTCCGTCGACGGCGAGCACGGTGAGTACTTGCACGCGATGTACCTCGACAACTTCGCCGCGACGGTCTCGGGCCGCGAACTCAGCGCGTACCCGAAGGCACTCGGCGCCCCGCGTTTGCACGTCGAAGAGGGTGCACTCGTTGGCACCCTCGATCGTGGTTCGGAGCGAATCGCGACGGCGACGATGGCCTACAAGTGGGAGCCTCTCGCCCTGGACGAGGCAGCTGCACAGATCACAGTGCCGACCTTCATGGTCAAGCTCGTTCCGAACGTGTTCACACAGGGCCTTCGTGCGGCCGACCTCGTCCGGACTGAGATCAGCGACATCACGGTCAAGGAAGCGTGGACGGGGCCGGCCCGCCTGCAATTGTTCGAGCATGCCCTCGTACCGATGGCAGATCTACCAGTGCTCGAGGTCATCAGTGCCTCCCACATCCTGACCGACCTCACTCTCGCACCGGTGCGATCCGTACATGATTACCTGCATGGGAGCGGGCAGTAGCGCCGAATCCGGTGGCAGGGCGTACAGCTGAATGAGCTATTTGACGACCCCCTCTACACAGGCCCGCCTCGGTCCCGAACGTTGCCACGCCCGCTTCGCCCGCAGACACTTTGGTCGAAGATCTACGTCATTTGACGGATCAAAAAGTGCCACTCGGCAGAGCGAAAACGTTTACTGTCTACACGTGAGACATCGTGACATCCGCGCCTTAGTTGACATCGCCGATGGGGTAGTTTTTGTTGAAGGGCCAGCTTCGAATTGGGTGATCCTCGCCGGACGCGACGGTGTCTCCCTTATCGACGCAGGCTATCCCGCCGACAGTGCTTTGGTCGTTGACAGCATTCGCATCTCCGGCTATGACCCTTCCGAACTGAAACGCGTCTTTATCACGCATGGACATGTGGATCACGTCGGAGGTGTCCCCGAAATTCTGAAGCGTTATCCTGATGTCGATGTCCTCGTCGCAGCAAGCGAGATTGCGAATGTGCACGGGCCGGACCGCGAGCAGGTCACCTTCACCGACGTCGGCGGACGTGTTGCGTCGCTCCGAGTCATCAGATGGCTGAGCTTCGCAGTAGCCTCGGGTGGGCTCGCCCGAGTGAGAGTCCCGTCCGCGCGAGCGTTCACCGCTGCTGACTTCCAGAACCGAGGGCTGCAACCGGTGTGCGCACCGGGACACACCGAAGGCTCAACCGCGTACGAGCTACTGGGCACCGAAGCTTTGGTGACCGGCGACGCCATCATCACGCACCACGCCACCCAACCATCGCGTTGGGAAGCACGGCCGCGCATGATCCCCGCCTACTTCACGAGCGACCCCGATCGAGCGTTCGTCTCAGCACAAGCACTCCCTCGTGCTCGACTGATCCTCCCCGGCCATGGACCTGCCGTCGGTCGGGTGGGCAATCAGTGGGTTCCCCTGACTAGAAAACGGTTGACCTGATGCGCGGCCCCTCAGTACCCGAACGCGAGCCGTCCGACACTCCGTGGCGAGTCGGCCTCTGATGGAGGAGTCCCTTCGCGCCCGCGCTTCTAAGGTCTTCGGGTGGCAGTTGCACCCCGCACAGGTCAACGTCATCGACGCCGTCACGGCTGGTCGGGATGCTCTCGCCGTCCTACCGACCGGGTCGGGGAAGTCAGCGATTTACCAAGTGGCAGGCCTCGCGATAAACGGCCTGATCGTCGTGGTGTCGCCGTTGGTTGCGCTACAGGAAGACCAGCTCGCCGGGTTGAAACGTCACCCCGATGCGCCACCAGCGGTCATGATCAACGCCTCGATGCTCGTCAGGGACATCCACGCTGCGTGGAATGACATCACTACCGGGCGCGCACGATACGTGTTCCTCGCTCCGGAGCAGCTTGCCAACGACTCGGTGGTCACCCGACTCCGAGCCGCGGGAGTGGGACTGGTAACGGTGGACGAGGCGCATTGCGTCTCCTCCTGGGGATACGACTTCCGGCCCGACTACCTCCTTCTCGGCGCAGCGATCGCGCGTCTGGGACGGCCACCGGTCCTGGCACTTACCGCGACAGGATCCGCGCCGGTCCGGCGGGAGATCCTGGAACGTCTCCAAATGCGGGATCCACTCGTGGTTGCCGCCGGTTTCGACAGGCCGGAGATCCGGCTGGAAGTGGTGCGGCACGAAGACCGCGGCACAAAGGCGGATGCCGTCGTTCGTCAGGTTGCCACCACGATCGGCGCGGGCCTCGTCTATGTCGCCACGCACGCTGAGACTGCCACCTACGCAGCAGCGCTGCGCGTTGCGGGGCGGAATGCACAGCCATACCACGCAGGCTTGCCCGACCACGAGCGCACCCGTGTCCACAAGGGCTTCCTCAACGGCGATGTCGACGTCGTAGTCGCCACGACTGCTTTCGGTATGGGCATTGACAAACCTGACGTCAGGTTCGTCATCCACGCCGACATCCCCGAGTCCGTCGACGCTTACTACCAAGAGATTGGTCGCGCTGGCCGCGACCGATCGGCTGCAGTCGCGACGTTGCATTACTTGTCCGGCGATCTCGGCATCCGACGGTTCTTCGCCTCCGGCAGCCCAAATCCGGAAGCTGTCCGTGCAGTCTTCACTGCCGTCCCACGGACTGGGAACCTGTCGCGATCGGCCCTGGCCACCGCCGCAGGGTTGTCGGATCACGCTGCAGGCCGAGCGGCCAATCTCCTCGTCGAGGCGTCCGTCCTTCTCGATCAGGAGAGCGGGCTTGCCCATATAGCCGAGCACAATTGGGATTTAGAGGAAGCGATCCAGGCCGCCGAGCAGCGCGCTGATGAACGTGAGCACGTCGAGCAGTCGCGCATCGACATGATGCGTCAATACGCGGAGACGCGCGCGTGCCGACGACAGTTCCTCCTTGGGTACTTCGGTGGCGAGCTGGCACACCCCTGCGGAAACTGCGACACCTGCACCGCGGGCACTGCCTACGCCGTTGGCTCCCATCCAGCAGACGGTGCCCACGACGAGGAGTGGCCTCCGGACGCTTCCGTGCGCCATCCGGTGTGGGGCGACGGCAACATCATGAGCACCGAGGACGACCGACTCACTGTCTTCTTCCCCCGTGCTGGGTACCGGACGCTTTCGCTGGTGGACGTGCGAAAGCGAAACCTCCTGACCCGTCTCGACTGACTCGTCGCTCCGCTCGGCGGGCACAACAGGCCACTGAGCGTGCGGGCCCCGGCTACCCAGGCAGCGACCTGGAGCACACCGAACGACGATCATTGGAAGCGCACGGTCCGCTCCCCGGGAAGGCGTCCCGGTCGCCGTTGTTCGGTAACACCGGAGCCAACTCCTTCACAAGGCGGATGCTCGAACATCACTCTCTCGTTCAGCCGCGTTCGCGTCGGACTATGACCGACCGCTACGCCGGAGGTAGTTCGGCCTCGGGGTTGTCGCGGAGGGCGGCGGCGATCACAGCGCCTAGAAGCCCGGGCCATCGCGCGTCAAGTGCGTCCCGGCGGAGTTGGACGGCGTACTCGCGACCGGTCACGCGTGTACGGGTCCATCCGGCTTCGCGGAGGACCTTGAAGTGATGAGACAGCGTTGCCTTGTGGATCTCGAGCCGGTAGTCGGTGAGGTTGCACGGGTGGTACTCGCCGTCGGACAGCCGTTCGAGGATGACCAGCCGGGCCGGGTCTCCCGCTGCTTTGAGCACCTGCACCAGGTCGAGGTCGGCGACGGCCGGCAGCGGGAACGGGTCGCGATGATCCTGCGTCGGAACGTTTGACATACGTCGAACCTACCAGGAATGATGGCCACAGTTTGATGGTTGTCAAACCATGCCGGTCAGATACGACCGCCAAACAGAGAAAAGAGAGAGCCTTGCCCACCACCATCGACCCCCAGGTCACCGACAACCGAGCTGCCATCCGCCAAGACGAGGCGCCGCTCGGCCGCATCGCCATCGTCACTGCCGACCGCGTGGAGGACGTCGAGTTCTTCTACCCCTACTACCGGTTCGTGGAAGAGGGCTACGACGTCGACGTCCTCACCCCGACCGGTGAAACCGTCACTGCATACAAGGGACTTGCACTCTCGACCGGCCTGCAGCCCATCGCGCTGGCCAATCCGGCCGACTACGACGCCGTGTTCATCCCCGGAGGACTCGCACCGGCAGAGGTGCGCACCCTGCCCGAGGCCCTCGAATTCGTCCGCGACTTCGCAGCCACGGGCAAAGTCATCGGCGCCGTTTGCCACGGTCCTCAGGTCCTCGCTTCCGCCGGACTCGTCGCAGGACGAAACATGACGTCATGGCGCGAGGTCGCGGACGAGGTCCGCGCCGCGGGCGGGACGTACGTCGACGCGCCGGTCGTCGAAGACGGCCAGTTCATCACCGCCCGCAAGCCGGGCGACATGCCACAGCAGATGGCTCGCGTTCTCGACCGTCTGCGTACCGCTCGTGAGGAGAACCACCATGACTGATTTGCTCTCGACGCCGTTCGGCCCGGAAGCCACCGCCGCCGAAGTCCTCGCCGGAGTCGACCTACACGGACGGCACTACGTCGTCACGGGAGGTGCCTCCGGTATCGGACTCGAGACAGTTCGTGCCCTCTCCGGAGCTGGTGCGGACGTGACAATCGGCGTCCGTGATCCCGAGCGAGCGCTGTCCGCCACTGCCGGAGCCGCAGGTACGAACGGCGGGAGCATCACGGTCCGTCCACTCGATCTCAGTGACCTCGACTCGGTGCGTCAGTTCGCCACGGAGCAAGACGGGCCCGTGCACGGCGTCGTCGCGAACGCGGGGATCATGGCCCTACCGGAGAAGCGCACCTCAGGCGCCGGCTGGGAAATGCAACTTGCGACGAACTACCTCGGCCACTTCGCGCTAATTCTCGGTCTGCGAGATCATCTCTTCGCCGCGGAGGGGTCTCGGGTCGTCACCGTGAGCTCGACAGCGCACCTCCGGTCGCCGTTCCACTTCGAGGACCCGAACTTCGCTGTGCGTCCGTATGACCGGTGGGGCGCCTACGCCCAGTCGAAGACCGCCGACGTGCTCCTGGCCGCCGGAATCGCGGACCGGTGGCGGGACTACGGAGTTCGTGCGAACTCCCTAATGCCGGGATGGATCACCACGCGTCTGCAGCGACACCTCGACGATGACACCCTCCGCGCCATGGGTGCGCTGGACTCCGACGGCAACCGCATTGAGCAGGACTTCTTTAAGACCCCCGCCCAGGGCGCTGCGACGTCGGCGCTGCTCGTCGCGTCACCGCTGGTCGAGGGTGTGACCGGACGGTACTTCGAGGACAATCAGGAAGCGGAGCAGTTGGAGGACGGCGCCGGCCACGACCGCGGTGTCGCTCGGTATGCGGTGGATGCCGAGAACGCCGAACAGCTCTGGTCGCTCGGATCTGCTGCGCTTCGCTGATCGTAAGTCTCCGCCGCGGCGTCCGGCTTACAGGACGTCGTGGCGGCGACTCAGTCGTGCTCGCGTGAAAGTTCACTCTGTCCATCATCGGCCCGCGTCAGCGCTTCCCGTAGTTGCCCTCTTGCGGTGATGCCGAGCTTCGGGAACGCCTTGTACAGGTGGGTGCTCACCGTGCGATGCGACAGGTAGACCTGGTCGGCGATCTCGCGATTCGTCATTCCCCGTGCCGCCAGCCGCGCGATCTGAAGCTCTTGCGGAGTCAGCAGTGAGATTGCATCGGATCGATGACGGTGCGATGCGCTCGGTGTCGCGACGCCTGCTGCGCGCAACTCCGCCAGCACCCGGCCAACTAGTGCTCGAGCACCGGCAGCTTCGAAGGTTCGGAGGGCCTGTCCGAGCTGTTCGCGTGCATGCAGTGGCCGGCGCTGTCGACGCAACCACTCACCGTAAAGGAGGCGAGTTCGGGCGAGTTCCAGCAGAGTGCCCGCGGCCACCCCGGAGTCGATTGCGGAGCGGAAGTGCAGCTCGGCGTCGTCCTCAGGCGCAAGAAGGGCGCGGCTCCGGCCAATCAACATGTCGAGATGCGCAGCTCCCATCACTTCTGCATCCCGGGCAGCGCTCTCGACGATCGGGGTGACCGCAACCTGTGCGCCAGCCCGCACCGCTGCTTCTGTGAGGTCGGCAACTGCCCACATGGCAGTCACAGGGTGGTTCGCGACATCGGCAAGTTCGGCCCACGCGCTCTGATATCGCTGCTCTGCCAATGCGATCAGTCCGCCCGCCCACGCCTGATCCGCACTTACCAAGGCCAAGGGGGCCTCAGCGGCTCGTTCCCGGCTCCTCGCCAGGGTTGCCGAAGCCCGAACAAGGTCCCCCTGCCACGCCATCACCCGTGCAGCTATGGCGGTAACTGCGGCCTCAGTGACGGGCAACGCCTGGTCCTCCACCATACGCATCGCGCGTTCGATGTCGTCGAGAGCTGGCAACAGCCGGCCGAGCATCAGGTGCATGTTCGCACGCCCGCGGAGCGCTTGGCATTCATCGCTCTGGAATCCGGTCCGGCGAGCGCGATCGGCCGCCATGCTCCAGCTCTCGAACGCCATCGGTAGGTCTTGTAAGGACTCGGAAGTTAGCGCCAGGCTCTGCAACCCGAGAGTGTCCTCCGAAAGGGCGGCTGCGAGCCGAGGCAGTTCCGGCCGAAGCCCGTCCGCTCGATGAACCGGATCAAGCAGGCCCAGTGCCATCTGCCGGTACGGGTCCCACCTGCTGGGCTCAATAGCGAGGACCTCTGCTTCCACCCGGTGCCGCGCCTCACCGGAGGCAGGTTGCCCGTAGTAGCCGACAGCGGCAGTCCAGAGCACGGCAATCCGCTCCGCGGGGTGATCGGTGCCCTCCGCGCCCCCGAGGCGGCGTGCCAGCCCCATCAGTTCCACGCCGCTCGGCCCCGGCGTGCCTGCGGTCATACTGAGTAGCAACTGCGTCGAGGTCAGCCCGACCACCACCTGCTCGTCGCCTGCCAGCGGAATCGCTTCCTCCACCAAGCGGGCCGACACGGCGGTCGCTCCGGCTCGACGCGCAATCTCCGCCGCAGTGGCGAGTCGCCGCACACGGTCGCCGACATCTGGGGTCAGCGTCGCCGCCCGATGAAGGGCTGCGACTGCCTCAGGTTGCGCCCCCCGTCGCCGGGCTTGTTCGGCTGCCTCCTCCAGTTCCGCTGCTACGCGTTCGTCGCGCTTGTCCGATGCCGCGGCTCGGTGCCAGGCGGCCCGAGAGAAGTCGGTACTCACCTCCGCGAGCGCGTGGTGCGCCTGTCCTCGTTCGG
Organism: Curtobacterium sp. MCBD17_023; assembly: GCF_003224415.1. NCBI lineage: Bacteria > Bacillati > Actinomycetota > Actinomycetes > Micrococcales > Microbacteriaceae > Curtobacterium > Curtobacterium sp. MCBD17_023. Next base: position 509,901 of record NZ_QKLJ01000001.1, on the reverse strand, counting down.
TCGTCGTGGCAGCCCCATACACAGCCGACCGCACCAACGGGTGCCGGAAACTGAGACGTCCACCGGAGACGGAAACCAAACCCGCACGCTCCGCGGCATCCAGCTCCGACGGTGCAAGGCCGAGAAGTTGCCCCGCCGCGAAGAGTTCGTTAACGACGGGGTCGTGTGCCGTGGCCGCGAGGAGAAGCATGCGGCGGCAGCCGAACGGAAGCGCCGAAACCGTGCCGAGGAAGTTCTGTTCGAGTCGTCGTGTCGTCGGGAGCCGGCCGAACGGCGAGAGCGCATCATCGCCTGCTGTCGTGCTCACAGAGGTCGCGAATTCCCGCAGAGCCAGCGGATTGCCCGCGGCTTCGTCCAGCACCCTCGAGCGCTGCTCGCGAGTGAGTTCGACAGGTACGGTGTCCAAAAATTCGCGCGACTCACCGACGGTGAACGGTCCCAAGTTGATTCGCGTGAGCGGAAGCCCGGCGAGCGGGTCACCAGCTAAGACTTCGCCGCTCGTTCGAGCAGCAATCAGCATCAGGATCGGCGCAGTCGTGAGCCGCCGCGCAACGAACGTGATGGCCTCGACCGTGGACGCGTCCAGCCACTGTAAGTCCTCCACAATCAGGACCACTGGCTGCTGTGAAGCGATTTCTTCGAGCAAGCCGAGCACCGCGAGGCTGATGAGCAGCCGGTCAGGCTCGGGCCCGTCCTCGAACCCAAACGCGGTTAACAGCGCTCCCCGCTGTCGCGACGGGAGCGTGTGAATTTGACCGAGCACCGGGTGTAGCAGTTCATGCAGACTCGCGAACCCGGCCGTCGTCTCACTCTGCATCCCCGCGCACCGCAGCTGACGGAACCCCGCGTCGACGGTCAACTGAACGGCTTCGGAGATCAGCGCCGACTTTCCGATACCTGCTTCGCCCTCAACGATGACGGCCTGACCGGTCGTGACGACCTGAGTGATGATGCTGCGCAGCGTGGCGAGTTCTTCCGACCGGCCGATCATCGTTCTCCTCCACCCCATGCTCGGGCAAGGCCTCATGCGAGGCAGGGAAAGCGTAGCTGGACTTCGCCGTCGCGGAATCACACCTCATGGCGAGAGGAGTAGGACCGCTGCACCATTCGATGTCGTCGCTCCTGGAGCCGCCGCTGCCACGGCCGTAGGGGTGGACGCTTCCTCCGAGAACGCGTATGTTCGTAACTATGACCAAAGGTGTTGGGGTGCTAAGGGAGATCGCGTCCCTCCTTCGAGGGCGGGAGATCCCTCGACTGGGCTGGCCAACGTCGGTGCTGCCACCGGAAGGCGTACTCGTGGAAGCGATCGCTCATGGCTCCGCCGTGACGATCGTCGTCACTCGCGGCAAAACACATGCCGCCGCCCGACTCGACCTCGACACACGAGAAGTCAGCGTTTCGTCCGTTGGCCGCGACGCGCAGCTCCGTCAGCGCCTACGTCGCATCGCGCTCGAGTTCGTCGCGGACCGTAACGACTATGACCACCGCCGCGGCCTCCCCACCCGTCTCAATCCCCCGACGTTCGACGAGCATGACCCTGACACTTGGACGTCAATGCAGGAGCTCGCGAGCGTCGTTGACGGCGACTGGTACCCGCCAGAACCGCAGGAACGAAGCCCAGCTGGATGGGCTGCGTTCTACGAGATGGCGCACCGGTTCAACGACAGGTTCACAACGAAGGATGCCTCGGCCACAGCGCCGCATCCAAACCGACCTCAAGACGCGCGATCGTCACAAGGTCCGGCCACGCCTGACCGGCAAGAACCCGCTGCAGGGTGACATGGCCAATACCTGCATCCGCAGCGACCGCCCGGAGACTTCGCCCCGCCATCGCGTCGCGGACGTTCAACACGAACTGACGAGCGATCTCCCCGAACTGATCCGACGAAGGTACCTCTGGCCAAGGCGCGTCAGCGAGCTCCACCGGCAGCGCACGCATCGGACGACCCATACGTTCAGCGTAGAGGTGGCAACTGCCTCTGAAGAGACGCCGGCAGGTGTTGCGTTGGTCAGAACTGCTGCTGAGGCCACAGGTTCGTCTGGAGCGCCTGCTCTAAGCGTGCAATCGTGGACAGGTCGGGCCAAACCTGCCCATGAAGAATGTTGTTCAGCGTGCCATGACTGATACCCGCGGCAACGGCAACGGAACGCGCACTTCGCACGCCGATAGCGTTCCGGAGATTTACGACGAAACGGCGCGCTACCTCCGCAAGTGGGTCGTCCGCGGGCACCTCCGGCCACGGCTGACCGGCAAGTGCCGCCGGAACCGACCTACCCATGTTGCAAGGGTAGATGCGATTGAGGCACCGCGGTCACAGCAGGGCCCACGGCAGCCGCTATGACCGGCGATCGCGAAGAACACTACGTCTACACGCCCGTCATGCCGGTGGAGACCTGGGTTCGCATCCGACGCTTCGTCGAGGAGGCGGTTCGAGAAGCTGCACCAGCGACCGCCTACACGGAGAAACAGCTATACCCAGTGACCGCAAAGCTTGCCAAATGGGCGGTCGACGTCGCAGCTCTTCCCCTCGACCGAAGCATCCTGCTCGACCCGTCCACCATCGATGAGTTCGCGCACGGCGCGCTCGTCACGTACACGTCAGCAGGTCGGGCGACGATGCGGTCGAAACTCCGAGCCGTCGCACGAGCGTTGTCCGACAGCGACGGAGCGGACGAGCAAGTGGGCATCCGTCGTTCGGCGCCGGTTGAGCCTTACTCCGCAGCGGATCTTGCCGCGCTGGAATCGTGGGCAAACGGGCAGCACAGCGAGGACCGCCGAACCTCCGCCGGAACACTTCTCGCCCTCGGTGCTGGCGCCGGACTGACTGGGCGGGAGATCATCGCCGCGCGGCACGGCGACATCAGCCGCGACGAACAGGCTTACCTCATTCATGTGCGTGGAACGGCGGCGCGATCGGTGCCCGTCACGGCTGAATGGGAACACCTCCTCGAGAGACGTGTCAGCAGCAGCAGCGGCTGGCTGTTCCGCGACGGGCAGGAAGGTGGGAATCCCAACCTCATCACTGACTTCGTCAGCCGCTCACACCAGCGGCTTAACGTGCAAGCACGACGACTCCGAGCAACCTGGCTTGTGCACCATCTCACTCTCGGCACACCCCTTCCGATACTGCTGCAAGCTGCGGGACTGCAGTCCGCAGAAGCACTCGACCGGCTACTGCCGTTCGTACCCGCGAGAAGTGACGACGACCGGTGGCGGCTGCTGCGCGGCCGCTGAGACGTCGAGAAGCCCGCGCATCGACGTGCTGCGCGGGCTTCTCAGAGGTCCGACCGGTCAGGCGGTGGCCGTGTCGTCAGCGTTGTCGAACGCATCGACCTCGCTGAACATGGTCACGCCGTCCGCGGGCGCCGGCGGCGCCGCCGTGGTCTTGCGTCCCTTCGCGGCCGCCTGGCGCTTCTCCTTGGTGGTCTGCCCGCGAACCACCGTCGGCGGCTTGGACCAGCGGCGGTACCGGGTACGGTCCTCCACGTCGCGCTTCCGAGGCGTCTCCGATGGGCCGGTGACGCCAGCGGCGCGGTCGGACAGGAACTTGTTGATGCGTCCGAGGTTCGCGGCGGCGATGACGAGAGTGAACACGAAGCTCTGCGCAGCGAGGCCGTGCATGCGACGGTTGCGGGACTCGTGCAAACCGTGACCGGCCTTCAGGTGCGCGTTCATCGACTCCATGGACTGTCGGTCGTGGGAGTAGGTCTTCGCCCATTCCTCGCTGCCGTACTTCAACGGCTGGAACATCGCCAACTCATCTGCTTCGATTCGGACGGAGTGCTGCTTACACACTCGGTCGAGGTGACCGGGGAGCATCGACTTGTGCACCTTCGGCCGCTTGGGGTCCTCCTTCGCCTTCGCAGCCATCTCGACGATGACGCACTTCACAGTCGGAGACAGGCCGCGGGCGGGGCACATCCACGGCTGCGACCCGTCGTCGGGGTTGACCTTCTCCTTCGGGCGGAGGGCGAACTTGTTCAGCCGGTCCTTCCGGTCACGCCACTGCTGCGGTGTGATGGTGCCGGCGTTGGCGTCCTTCGTCGCGGTTCGGAGCTCCAGCGGTGTAGCCGGGCACACCGGCGTACCTTCCACGAGGAGCGCACCGCCGGAGAGCGCCTGATGCGTGCCGAGGCGGCTGCGGTGGTAGTCGGACACCAGCTGCACCCCCATCTTCGACAGGGGGATGTGGAAGTTCACGGGGGCGATACCCGCCGAGTAGCCGAGGTCGACGGTCAGCCGCTTCGGGTTCCACCCGCGCTGCTGCAGCGATTCGATGCCGGCGAGAGTGTGCTCAGCGATGCTGCGTCCGAACCGGTGCAGGCTCGCGGCCATGATGAGCTGCGGGTGCGCCAGCGGCTGCCCCGGTTCCGTGACCATCATCGTGATGTTCGCCGCGTAGGACATCTCGTAGGCGAGGTCCCCGCCCTTGAAGGTCTTGTCCTTCTTCGACTTGTCCCGCGGGTACGGGGTCGCGTCGATTTCAAGGACCGGCCGGGGTGCTTCGATGAGGCTCTTGTCGCCGTTCTCGTCGATGACTTCCCACTGATTGGGCACCTCGGGGCTCCCGTCGAGTTCGTGGTCACGACGCCAGGGCATCAGCTGACTCGGAGCGCGCACCGCGGTCTGGTCTGCGGACAACGCCCCCTTCCACGCGGTCCGGTACTCCTCCGGCAGCGCCCGCAGAGTCATCTCCAACCACGCGTACGTGAACTCACGGGCCCGTACCGACTTGATGGCCTGCATCTCCGGGTCACGAGCGGCGAGAGCTGCCTTCCGTTCCTCGAGGCTCATCACCTGACCAGGCGCCGGCCAAGCGTCGAATGTGTCGACGATGCTGTGGATGCCGCGCCAGCAGCGGGCGTACCACGCCCGCTGGTCCCGCGCCGGTGTCGACATAGTCTTCACCTTCTCGACGCCGAGCACACGTCTGGCGCCGGGCGTGAGGCGGGTGCGAAATGCGGTTGCGAATTCGGACACCAGCAGCGGGGAGCGTTCCTCGGCGAGGATGAGCCCGATGGCGAGGTTCGCTCGGTCGGTGACAGAGGGAGTGCGGCCGCCGCGGTACGTCTTGTCGACACGGCGCCAGGCGGTCAGCATGTCCGGTGTGCCGGTGGCGTCCACGCGGCGGAGGGCGAGGTCTGCTTTCGCTTCATCGATGGGGGTGGTCTTGTTGCCAGCGTTCTCAACTTCGCTGATGTCGAGGAGGGTGCTGCCAGCGACCATACGGACGATAGCGTCGGCGACCTTGTCGAACGTGTTCGCGTCGCTCATCGGGTCACCTCCGGCGCGTTGCGGAGGATGGGCAGGAGGACGTCGTCCGTGCGGCGCAGCAGGTACGAGTCGAACGCGCCGAGGGACCCGGCGCTTCGGTACCCGCCGGCGTACACGAGCTCACCAACGGTGAGGACACCGCACACCTGCTGCATCCAAGTGCTCCGCAGCCGGAGGCAGTCGGGGTAGAGCCGGTTGCGACGTCGGTTCAGGTAGTGCTTCAGCCGTGACGTCTTGTGGTTCACGCCGGTGCAGATGGCCCAGTCATCCGCGGTAGTTACCTGAAGCGCACGGTCGACGTAGATGGTCCAGCTTCTGAGGACTGCAACAGTTCGCGGCGCTTCGCCGTGGACAGTCACGATGTAACCGTCCCCGTCGGGGACGATGTCGGAGGTCTTCGCGGCGAGCAGTTCGGTGAAAGTCAGACCGGCACCGCCGCTGAGCCCCATCGCCATGTTCGCCATTCGGATGTCTCGGTCTTGGGTGAATGTTGCGATACGCGTAGCGGTAGCGGCGAGTTCCATCTCGGTCAGCGGCAGGGCGGAGCGGTTGCGGTCCTTCAGGGAGCGGGGGCTGAAGTCCTGACCCCGCTCCTCCGCTGCACGCAAGAGCACCCACTGGTGGTCCCGAGCGATGTTTCGGCTGTCGTAGGAGTGGCAGGCCTCGGCGATGGTGTCGGCGTCCAGAAGGATGTCTGCCTCAAGCGGGAGCAGGGCTGTGCTCTTTGCCCATTTCGCGAGCCTCGTCAGCGCACGGAGGAGAAGCATCGTCTGGGTCCGGTTGATGAAGGGCACCGTCCGCGCCACGTCGAGGACGAAGGGGCGGATGGCTGCCCATTCGGTGCTCGGCGTCTGGGTTGGCCGGTAGGCCATGATGAGCTCCTCGACTTCCGCGGCGTGGTGGACAGTTTTCTGTCCATAGTGTGCTACGGCGAGGAGGGGAACGGAAGGGGCGGATGGGGGTGAGGAGTGTTGCTCGGTCATGCCCACCCCTATGCAGCGAGCCGGACGGCTGGTGTGAGTTCTGGAACTCCTAGACGAAAGCCCCGATCAAACGCTCTTTTCGTGATGCGTCCTAGCTAGCACTCAAGGCCTGCTCGCCCCTGGCAGGCGGCTCACCTACCCCATGCAGGACGCTCCGCCGTCGCCTTACGGACCGTGTCGGGACGGTCGCTCTCCGTATCCTGAGCACATGGGTCGAATTGGGCGCTTCTCACCACTCCCCTCTGAGATTCGACGGCGGCATGAGCTGACGGAGCGGGAAGGTACGACGGGCACGATATGGCTTGATGTCTGCCCGCCCAGTGTGGGCCGCAAGATCCTCGCTGTGTTGCAAGAAACCACCAACGCCCCTGACCGCGTACTCGCACGTGCAGACCGGCACCGACGAATCGGTGCTGCAGACGGAAGCTGGGAGACCAGCGCCGCGGATATCCTCTCCGGGGCAGGCGACGATGACCAGCGGCTGGATCTCGTCGCAGCCGCCTTCTACGCCTTCACTGCGTTAGCCGAGGACGATAACGAGCCCGTCGAAGTGGAAGAGGGCTGGAACTCCGAATGGGTTGCCGCGGAATATGAGGTCGGGACGTTCACGACGACTGTGAACGACATCCTCCTCGGCGCGCGGGTCGACTGGATTTGGGACGGGAGGAACTTCCAGCAGCGGGGCAACTACGTCTTACACGCATCCGTGGTGAAGCCGGCTTCCTCGCTCCTCGACTTGAACCCGAAGTTCGCACGGACGTCCGCCGGGTTCGAAGCAGCCCTTACTCGACTGTCGGAGAACAAACCGGCAGTGGCCATCACTGATGCTGCAACCGCGGTGCAAGAGTTCTTCCGCGCTCTCGGTATCGAGGGCGGCAGCATCTCCGAACAGCTCAACAACGCCGCTAACGAAGGCGTCATAAGCCAGCTCGACCGAAAGTTGCTCAAGCCCTTCATCGACTGGGAAAACGGCGAGCGCTCCGCGAGAGGCAATGCGCATCAGTTCCGCGACGATGACGTTACAAAAGCTGACGCCTGGCTCGCTATTCATGTCGCAGCGGCGCTAATCGTTCGGCTGTCAGACGAGGACCCACGCGACATCGAACGATTACACGAGAAACGCGCCGCGGAGCGGCGGCAATGGGCTCTCGAAGAAGAGGCGCGTGCTCGCGCCCACGAAGAGTCCAACGCTCGAAAGACAACAGAGAGCGCGTGGGGGCCGCCGTCACCCTACGACGACGAGGTTCCCTTCTGAGCCCACGCGGGCCCCCGCTCGTCCACATATCGGACACAAAGGTGAACGCAACGAAACAACAACACCCGCGAGCTGCACGCACGCAGAGGGGCGTCTGCCCGTTCAGCCGCCACGCTCGTCGCATCAAGTCAACGTGATGTTGATCCCACCCATGCCGAAGGCCCCCAGGGAGTCCCTGGGGGCCTTCGGCGGGCTTCACGAGTTCCGTGAATCTCTTCACTGAGTTCCGTGAATCGCCCTGTGGCGGTACCGGTGGGATTTGAACCCACGGTGGAGTCGCCCCCACACATGTTTTCGAGACATGCTCCTTAGGCCGCTCGGACACGGTACCGGGAGAGACTTTACACGATCCGGGAGGCCCGTGACGACACCCCGCGCTCCTCCCCTCCACACGCGGCTGGGTCCGCCTCCTCCTCCTCAGACCGCCACGACGGTGACCGCAGACCGAGGCGCCGCGCGTACCGTCTCCGCCATGAGAACGCGCACCCTCGTCGCCCTGCTGTCCTCCGTCGTCGGCGCGGCCGTCGTCAGCGGAGCCGCCGGCATCGGCGCACGGGCGGGCATCCGCGGGCAACGGGCAGCGTCCCAGCGGATCGTCGACATGCTCCCCGTGCACGCCGACTGGTGGCGCGAACGCCTGCACCACGACGGCCAGCTCACCTACGTGGCGATCGGTGACTCCGCGGCACAGGGGGTCGGCGCGACGGCTCCGGGTCGCGGGTACGTCGGCCTGCTCGCTCGTCGCATCCGGCACCGTTCCCGCTTGACGGTGCGGGTCGTGAACCTCAGCGTGTCCGGTGCGACGACCTGGGGGGCCAAGCAGCACCAGCTCCCGAAACTGCACCACTTCACCCCGGACGTCTGCACGGTGTCCATCGGCGCCAACGACATCGCGGACTTCAACCCGGACAAGTTCGAGCGCAACATCCGGGCCATCTACGGGGCCGTGCCGTCGCACGCGATCGTCGGGGAACTCCCGTGCATGTTCGTGCCGGACCGGGAGCGCAAGGTCGCGGTCGCGAACGAGATCATCCACCGGGTCGCGGGTGAGCTCGGTCTGACCGTGGCACCGCTGCACGCGATCACGAAGCGGGTCGGGATCCGGCGCACCTTCTTCAACACGTACGGCGACCTGTTCCACCCGAACGACCGCGGGTACGAGATCTGGGCGAGCGCCTTCGAACCGGCGGTCGACGCACGGGTGGACACAGTGGCCGCCATCCGTCGGTACCTCTCCGCGCGGGAAGCCGAGGAGCTCGGGAGCCAGGCCGGCGACGTCGCGCACGCCCGTGCAGAGCAGGACACCGACGACGCCGCGGTGCTCGACACGGCGAACCGACCGAATCCACTCGACCGCCTGCGTCAGCGTGTCACCGGCTCGGTCCCGCTGCCGGGTCCGCACGCCAGCGGCGACCGCGATGACGAGGGCTCCGACGACCGAGCCGACGAACCGACCGATGTCGGCCGAGCCGACCGGACCGATGTCGGCGGAGCCGACCGGGCCGATGTCGGCGGAGCCGCCTAACCTCGTCCCATGGCCCGTCCCCAGTCCTCGTTCCGCTGCACGGAGTGCGGGTGGACCAGCATCAAGTGGGTCGGTCGCTGTGGCGAGTGCCAGTCGTGGGGGACGGTGGAGGACGCGTCGGCGGCGACCGCCAGCAGCCGCGGGACGGCGTCGATCGCCGTCACCGGCAACCGCATCGCCCGGCCGATCACGGAGGCCCGCGGCGGTGCCGTGCAGCGCTGGCAGACCGGCATCGGCGAGTTCGACCGCGTGCTCGGCGGCGGGATCGTCCCCGGGGCCGCGGTCCTGTTGAGCGGCGAGCCCGGAGTCGGCAAGTCCACGCTCCTGCTCGAGGTTGCGTCCCGCGCGGCCTCGATGGGCAAACGCGTCCTCTACGTCAGTGCGGAGGAGTCCGTCGACCAGGTGCGCCTCCGCGCGGAACGCACCGGCGCCATGCACGACGAACTGTTCCTCGCGAGCGAGGTCGACCTCGGCGTCATCCTCGGCCAGATCGAACAGGTGCAGCCGGACCTGCTCATCGCCGACTCGGTGCAGACGATCTCGTCCGCGTCAGTCGACGGCATCGCCGGTGGGACGTCCCAGGTGCGCGAGGTGGCCTCCACGCTCATCCGGGTGGCGAAGCAGGCCGCGCTCCCGGTCCTCATCGTCGGACACGTCACGAAGGACGGCACGATCGCCGGACCCCGTCTGCTCGAACACCTCGTCGACGTGGTCTGCCAGTTCGAGGGCGACCGCCAGACCGCACTCCGGTTCGTCCGGGCTCTGAAGAACCGCTTCGGACCGACGGACGAGGTCGGCTGCTTCGACATGGCGGGTGACGGCATCCACGAGGTACCCGACCCGAGCGGCCTCTTCATGTCCCGCAACGGCGCCCCGGTGTCCGGCACGTGCATCGCGGTGGCGATGGAGGGACGGCGGGCGCTCCCGGTCGAGATCCAGGCCCTCGTCGTCCCCAGTTCGGCACCGCAGCCGCGTCGCGTCGTGAACGGGGTGGACGCATCCCGTGTGGCCATGCTCCTCGCGGTGCTGGAACGACGAGCCGGCATCAAGCTCTCGGACGCCGACGTCTACGTCTCGACCGTCGGCGGCATGAAGCTCACCGAACCCGGCGCCGACCTCGCCATCGTGTTGGCGCTCGCGAGTGCGGCCCGTGACCGCCCGTACCCGCACACGCTCGCTGCCGTCGGCGAGATCAGCCTCGCCGGCGAGATCCGGACGGCGACCGGCGCGAAACAGCGCGTGGCGGAGGCGGGACGACTCGGCTTCACGACGGTCCTCGGAGCCGACGCGGAACACCTCCGGGAAGCCCTGCGGGTCGCGTTCTCGATGACGAAGTCCCCGCGGGAACGCGAGCTCGACGCCGCCTTCTGACCGCCCGAGAGGACCGACGCCGTCACGGTCGCTGGTCGCCGGCGACCACTTCGGCGGCGGGCACCTCGGTATCCACGTCGTCCTCGATCCCGGTGCCCGCGACGGCGGAGGCGAACCCACGCCGGTCCCGCGTCGCCCACACGCCGATGACCGCTGCCACCGCGAGCGCGAACGCGACCAACCCGGAGAACGGCAGCCCGCTGGCGGTGAGCGCCGACCACCCGCCGGAACCGAGCGCCCACCGCACCAGCCGAGCCGCGCCTCCCGGGACGGGCACCGGCCGGAGCCGCACGACGTGCTCACCGAAGGTCCGCCCCGACACCAGGACGATGACGAGCTGCACGACGGGCGCGGCGAACGCGGCGACGATGCCGAGACCGACGGCGAGCGGCCCGCCGTCCGGCACCCCGAGCAGCGCGAGGCCGACCGAGGTGACCGACGTGAGCAGGCCCGTCGTGAACCAGATGGCCAGGACGTCGGCGAGGATGCCGAAGAACCGCCGGCCGGCCGTGACCGGTCGCGGCACCCGGGCCTCCTCCGTCGTCCGCGCCGATCCGGCGAGCAAGCCGACGACGGGTGCGAAGAGCGTGCCGAGCAGGGCGCCCGCGGTGTTCGCGATGAGGTCGTCGACGTCGAACAAACGGTAGGCGCACGGGTACAGGAACCAGTCGCCGGTGAGCTGCGTGAACTCGATGAGCAGCGACAGTACGAAGCCCGCGGCACCGCCGACGAGGAGGCCCGCGACGAGTCGGCGGCGGAGCACCGCGTGCCGGACGAGCGCACCGAGCGGGACGAACAGCAGCACGTTGAGGAGCACCTGCGCCACGGCGGGGTTGCCGAGCACCGACCGCGGTCCGGTGATGCCACCCTCGCGGACGATGTCGCCCACGAAGGCGAACGGCTGCAGCTGCGGCCGGGCAGCGGTACGGCAGACGGCGGCGACGTCGTCGGGCAGCGGGAGGAGCGTGTAGGTCACGAGCGCGAGCGCGTAGACGAGCGTCCCGAACGCGAGCAGGCCGCGTCGGACGCCGAGCTTCCCGTGTCGCCGGTACTCGCGCGCGGCCCACGGGACCAGCCCGGCGACGGCGAGCACGGCGCCGAGGGCGAAGGCGATGATGCCGGGCACGATCGATCCCATGGACCGACGCTATCCGGAGGGACCCGGTCCGGTACGGGACCGGTCGTTACGCGCGCAGTGCCGCGAGCAGGTCGGCGGGTTCGGCCTGCATGGTGTGCGGACCGGCGATGTCGAAGAACACGCCTTCGAGGGAGTCGAGGTGCGCGGCCAGGAACTCCTCGAGCCGCTCGGCGTCGTAGACCATGACCTGCCGGAGCTTCTCCCCCGGCACCATCGCGGTGTAGGCGTCCGCCGACGAGAACAGCAGCAGGATGCGCTTGTCCGACCCTTCCCGGCCGAACACACGGACCTGCATGTCCTTCTTCCCGGTGACGAGCCGCGGGACGATCACGATGTCGTTGCGCAGGGCGTACGCCACCGCGGCGACGTCCTGCTTCGCGAGGGCCTCCTCGAGCTGTTCGCTCCGGAAGCGCTGTTCCTTCTGTGCCATCGCCCCTAGTCAAGCAGCCGGACGCTGCACGCGGGGCATCCGCTCAGGAGGCGCGTCCCGCCTGGACGGCATGCGTGCGGCACCGGAGGTCGGCTGTGAAGGCATCGGTCTCGGGGGCGAGCTCGTCGTCCGGCGCGGACTGCACCAGGACGCCGATCGCCGGCGCGAGCACGAAGCTCGACGTGGCTGCCATGCCGTAGTCGTCGACCGACGGCACGTCCACCCGGTCCGCGAGCCCGGACTGGGCGAGCGCCGTCGCGTAGTCGAGCACGGCGTACGCCGCCTCGTCGCTCGTCATGACCGAGGCGACCCCGTAGATGAGGTACTTCATGGCCCAGCCCTTCGTCGATGGCCGTGACGCTACGCGGGGAGTCCGAGGGCCAGCCTGCGATGATCCTGTAGGCGCACTCAGGCCGACCCTTGGAGTGAGAACTCAGCCAACGCCACTACCTTCGGACCAATCGCAATCGCGGGAACTCTCGTTGTACGGCCGAAGGGCTGTTCCTGATGGGGAAGCAGCTTCCATGCCGGCACCATCGCCCACCCTCTACCGACCGACCACCGCCCGGACCCCGGGAGCGCCGACACCGACGTCGACGTACAAGGACCTGCTCGAGCGGGTCCGCACTGAAGGCCTGCTGGAACGCCGTGTCGGCTTCTACTGGGCCGTCTTCAGTGTCCTGACCGTCCTCACCGCCGCGACCTTCGTCGTGTCCGCCATGCTCGGGGCCTCCTGGTTCCAGCTCATCCCGGCCGCGGTGCTCGGTGTCCTCTTCACGCAGTTCGCGTTCCTCTCGCACGAGGCCGCGCACCGCCAGATCTTCGCCTCGCGCAAGTGGAACGACCACGCGGGCCGCTGGCTCGGCGTCTTCGTCGTCGGCCTGTCCTACTCGTGGTGGATGAACAAGCACAACCGCCACCACGGCAACCCGAACACCATCGGCAAGGACCCGGACATCGCGCCGGACGGCGTCGTGTTCATCGAGGAGGACGCCGTCGAGCGTCGCGGACTCCTCCGCCGGCTCGCGATGGTCCAGGGCTGGGCGTTCTTCCCGCTCCTGACCCTCGAGGGCGCCAACCTGCACTGGCTCTCGATCCGCGCGGTCGTCACCGGCAAGGCCGCGAAGGGCACCCCGCAGGAGCGCCGGTTCGAGGCCGTCCTGCTCCTCGCGCGCTTCGCCCTGCTGGCCTGGTTCGTGTTCGCCGTGATGCCGCTCGGCATCGGGTTCGCCTTCCTCGGCGTCCAGATGGCGGTCTTCGGCGTGATGATGGGCGGGTCGTTCGCACCCAACCACAAGGGCATGCCGGTCATCGCCGAAGGTGCCAAGATCGATTTCTTCTCGCGCCAGGTCCGGACTTCCCGTAACATCACTGGTGGCGTGTGGGTGGACCACCTGCTCGGTGGCCTCAACCACCAGGCGGAGCACCACCTGTTCCCGAGCATGGCGCGGCCCAACCTGCGTCGTGCGAAGGCCCTCGTGCGTGAGCACTGCGAACAGCACGGGGTCCCGTACACGGAGACCACGATCTTCCGCTCCTACGGGATCGTCGTCCGGTACCTCAACCGGGTCGGTCTCGCAGCGCGCGACCCGTTCACCTGCCCGATGGTCAGTGCCTACCGATTGCACTGAACCTCTGATCTCCGTCGCCCCGCTCGATGCCGGGTGCCGCACACAACTCGATGGCAACGTCGTCGAAACCCGCGGTGGTGGAATTCTCTCGCCGCGCACGTAAGAAAGTAAGGAACGCCGAAATGGCAACTGGAACTGTCAAGTGGTTCAACAACGAAAAGGGCTTCGGCTTCATTGCGCCGGACGACGGCAGCGCTGACGTCTTCGCCCACTTCTCCGCGATCGGTGGCAACGGCTACAAGTCGCTCGAGGAGAACCAGAAGGTCGAATTCGAGATCACCGAAGGCCGCAAGGGCCCGCAGGCGGAGAACATCACCGTCATCGGCTGACCTCGGTCATCGTGAGCGCCGGGTCGGAGGAGCAATCCTCCGGCCCGGCGCTTCGTCGTCCCACCGACGCCCGGCGCCCACCAGCGTGCGACGACCGGCCGCGTCACTCCAGCACGAACTGCACCGACTCCGCCGACTCGATCTCCCCCACCGCGACCTGCAGGTGGTAGCTGGCCCCGCCCGCCGGCACGGCCGCCCGTGCGGCGTCGCACGTCGTGGCCGACGACCGGGTGCGGTCCCAGGTGATCGCCGGCGTCGTCAGCTCCTGACCCGCCTTGAGCGTGACGTCCTGGTTCGTCCCGCCGGTCTGGCAGTCCTTCGACGTCCAGTACTGCTCGGTGCCGGACGTGATGGTGAGCACCTGCTGCGCCGACCCGAGGTCCATGTGGCAGGAGTTCGACCCGGTGTTCTCGATGGTCATGGCGATCTGCGGGTCGTCGGTGGCCGCGTAGACGCGCTCGTCGACGACGGGCGTCAGCGTGATCTGGTCCTCGGCGCACGCCGCTCCGTCCTTCCGCGCCGGAGCGGACGACGCCGGAGCGGACGACGCCGCAGCCGACGACGACGACGGGGCGGACGGCGCTCCAGCGGCCGGCGTCACGCCCGCGCCAGGGGCGGCGGACGACGCGGACGGGGATGCGGTCGGCCCCGCACCGGGAGCGCCGTTCCCCCGTCCGACGACGATGAGGACGACGACGACCACGACGAGCAGGACCACCCCGAGCACGAGGGCGCGGCGGCGCCAGTAGACCCCGGGGCGCTCGGGACCGACGGGGTGGCGGATCGACGACATGCGCACAGGGTAGACACCTGCACGGCACGTGTCGGGGACCCCCGCCGAGGCAGGGGCGGAGCCGTCAGAGGATCTTCAGCATGCGGGTGTTGCCGAGGGTGTTCGGCTTGACCCGGGCCAGGTCGAGGAACTCCGCGACCCCTTCGTCCGACGAGCGGACGAGTTCGGCGTACACCTCGGGCGGGACGACGGTCTCGCCGATCTCGAGGTACCCGTGCTTCGCGAAGAAGTCGACCTCGAAGGTCAGACAGAAGATCCGCGCGATGCCGAGCTCCCGGGCGTCGTGTTCGAGCGCTTCGAGCATGCGGTGGCCGACCCGCTTGCGGATCCAGTCCTGGTCGAGTGCGAGCGTGCGGACCTCGGCGATGTCGTCCCAGAACACCGCGAGGGCTCCGCAGCCGATCGGCACGCCGTCCGGCCCCTCGGCGATCCGGAACTGCTGGATCGAGCCGTACAGGACGACGTTCTCCTTGCCGAGCAGGATCCGCCGGTCGACGTACGGCGCGATGAGCCGCTGGATGTGCGGGACGTCGGACGCCAACGCGGGGCGCACCAGGATCCCGTGCTCGTCCCGTTCGGAGAACGCATGCCGTCCGTGCTCAGTCATCCGCCACAGCCTACGGCGCGGGCGACGATCGGGGCGCGTCATCGGGGGACACACACCGGGACGGCCCACAGGCGCACCGGCCTACCGTCCCGGGTACACCAGTACGACGAGCAGGAGGAGCACCAATGCCCCAGATCATCGAGACCGTCGACGTCAACGTCCCCGTGCGTGCGGCCTACGACCAGTGGACCCGCTTCGAGGAGTTCCCCACGTTCCTGGACGAGGTCGAGAAGATCGTCCAGGTCGACGACACCACCACCGACTGGACCGTCAAGGTCGCCGGCCAGGAGCGTTCGTTCCGCGCCCTCATCACCGAGCAGCACCCGGACGAGCGTGTCGCCTGGACCGTCAAGGACGGCGAGACCGAGCACGCCGGTGTCGTCACCTTCCACAAGCTCTCGGACGCCGAGACCCGCGTCACCGTGCAGATCGACTGGGAGCCCTCGGGCATCCTCGAGAAGCTCGGCTCCGCGGTCGGCGTCGGCGGCCACGCCGTCAAGAAGGACCTGCAGAACTACAAGGAGCGCGTCGAGGCGGCCCCCACGGCCGACGGCTGGCGCGGTGACGTCCAGGCGTAGGACGCACCCGCAGCGCTGACAGGAGGCGCGGTACCGCTCGGTACCGCGCCTCCTGTCGTGTCCGGGCTCTGCTCCCACACGGACGGGAGGCCCGGTACCAGCTGGTACCGGGCCTCCCGTCTGTGGCGTGCCTGGGCTGACTAGCCCTCGACCTCGCCGGTCGGCGCCTCGGGCGCCTTCTCGAGCGAGGGGGCGCCGGCGAGGACCTCTTCGCGACCCGGCTGACGCCCGGTCTCGAACTGGAACGCACCGTCCGCGAAGTCGACCTTCACGTGGTCACCAGCGGTGAGCTCACCCTGCAGGATGTGCTCGGACAGCTGGTCCTCGACCTCGTGCTGCATCGCGCGGCGCAGCGGTCGTGCACCGAGGGCGGGGTCGAACCCGACCTTGATGAGCTGCTCCTTGGCCGGGAGCGTGAGCTCGACGGTCATGTCGCGGTCGAGCAGACGGTCCGACAGGCGCTTCACGAACAGGTCCACGATCTGCAGCAGCTCGGACTGCGAGAGCTGCGGGAACACGATCGTGTCGTCGACGCGGTTCAGGAACTCGGGCTTGAAGTGCTTCTTGAGCTCCTCGTTCACCTTCGAGCGCATGCGGTCGTAGCCGACGGCCGAGTCACCCTCGACCTGGAAGCCCACCGGACCACCGGCGATGCCCTGCGAACCGAGGTTCGTGGTCATGATGATGACGGTGTTCTTGAAGTCGACCACGCGGCCCTGACCGTCGGTCAGACGACCCTCTTCGAGGACCTGCAGCAGCGAGTTGAAGATGTCCGGGTGGGCCTTCTCGATCTCGTCGAACAGGACCACGGAGAACGGCTTGCGGCGCACCTTCTCGGTGAGCTGGCCGCCCTCCTCGAACCCGACGAACCCGGGAGGGGCACCGAACAGGCGCGAGACGGTGTGCTTCTCGCCGAACTCCGACATGTCGAGGGAGATGAGCGCGCCCTCGTCGTCGAACAGGAACTCCGCGAGCGCCTTGGCGAGCTCGGTCTTCCCGACGCCCGTGGGGCCGGCGAAGATGAACGAGCCCGAGGGGCGGTTCGGGTCCTTCAGGCCGGCTCGGGTGCGGCGGATGGTCTTGGAGAGTGCCGAGATGGCCTCCTCCTGACCGATGACGCGCTGGTGCAGTGCCTTCTCCATGAAGACGAGACGCGAGGTCTCCTCTTCCGTGAGCTTGAACACCGGGATGCCCGTGGCCTGCGCCAGGACCTCGGCGATGATGCCCTCGTCGACGGTGCCGGATGCGGCGACGTCACCCGCACGCCACTGCTTCTCGAGGCGGAGACGCTCGCCGAGGAGCTTCTTCTCCTCGTCGCGCAGGCTCGCGGCCTTCTCGAAGTCCTGCTCCTCGATGGCGGCTTCCTTCTGGCCGCGGACCGTCGAGATCTTCTCGTCGAACTCGCGGAGCTCCGGCGGTGCCGACAGGATCGACAGGCGCAGGCGGGCGCCGGCCTCGTCGATCAGGTCGATGGCCTTGTCCGGCAGGAAGCGGTCCTGCACGTAGCGGTCCGCCAGGTTCGCCGCGGAGACGATCGCCCCATCGGTGATGGACACCTTGTGGAACGCCTCGTACTTGTCGCGGAGGCCCTTGAGGATGTTGATCGTGTGCGGCAGCGACGGCTCGTTGACCTGCACCGACTGGAAGCGGCGCTCGAGTGCGGCGTCCTTCTCGAAGTGCTTGCGGTACTCGTCGAGCGTGGTGGCACCGATGGTCTGGAGCTCACCGCGGGCGAGGAGCGGCTTGAGGATCGACGCGGCGTCGATCGCGCCCTCGGCGGCACCGGCACCCACGAGGGTGTGGATCTCGTCGATGAAGACGATGATGTCGCCGCGGGTGCGGATCTCCTTCGTGACCTTCTTCAGGCGCTCCTCGAAGTCACCGCGGTAGCGGGACCCGGCGATGAGCGACCCGAGGTCGAGCGAGTACAGCTGCTTGTCCTTCAGCGTCTCGGGCACGTCGCCCTTGACGATCGCCTGGGCGAGGCCCTCGACGACGGCGGTCTTGCCGACACCCGGCTCGCCGATCAGGACGGGGTTGTTCTTGGAGCGGCGGGAGAGGATCTGCATGACCCGCTCCATCTCCTTCTCGCGCCCGATGACCGGGTCGAGCTTGCCGTCGCGCGCGGCCTGGGTGAGGTTCCGACCGAACTGGTCGAGGACCTGCGAACCCTGCTGCTGGCCGTTCTGCTGCTGCTCGCCGCCGACGGCGACCGCTTCCTTGCCCTGGTAGCCGGACAGGAGCTGGATGACCTGCTGGCGGACCCGGTTCAGGTCGGCGCCGAGCTTGACGAGGACCTGGGCGGCGACACCCTCGCCCTCGCGGATGAGGCCGAGCAGGATGTGCTCGGTCCCGATGTAGTTGTGGCCGAGCTGCAGCGCCTCGCGCAGGGACAGCTCGAGGACCTTCTTGGCGCGCGGCGTGAACGGGATGTGCCCGGTCGGCTGCTGCTGGCCCTGCCCGATGATGTCCTGCACCTGCTCGCGCACGGCGTCGAGCGAGATACCGAGCGACTCCAGCGCCTTGGCGGCGACGCCCTCGCCCTCGTGGATGAGGCCGAGGAGGATGTGCTCCGTACCGATGTAGTTGTGGTTGAGCATCTTCGCTTCTTCTTGAGCGAGGACGACAACACGACGGGCCCGGTCGGTGAATCTCTCGAACATGTGCTCTCCCTTGGCCCCGCTGGGGCGGGGGCCGACAGCCGGACTCGTGTGAGTCCGGTCACGTACATCGAGACTAACCAGCGCTCCCCGTCAGGGCTGCCCCTGTTCGCCGTGGGCGTGACCTCGGTGCGCGCGGCGCACCGGGCCTGCCGGGAGGCCCGCCACGGCTGCCGCGGACGGGTCCCGCCCGACGGTTCCGGACCGCCGCCGGGTACGATCCGCACCATGGAGCAGCCCGTCGTCGGCCTCGTCGTCCACCCGTCGAAGAACGTCCAGGAGTCCGTCGACATCCTGGACCGCTGGAACGCGTCCGGCGCGGGCCGGCTCATGGCGCGGAGCATCGACGCCGCTCGGCTCCGGAGCGACATCGACGTCGTGGACGACGACGAGTTCACCGACCGGGTCGACCTCGTCGTCGCGCTCGGTGGGGACGGCACGATGCTGGGCGCGATGCGGCTCGTCGCCCGTCGGCCCGTGCCGGTGCTCGGCGTGAACTACGGCAACGTCGGGTTCCTGGTGGAGATCGAGCCGCCCGAGCTCGAGGCCGCGCTCGAACGGCTCTCGGCCGGGCAGTACCAGCTCGAACCGCACCACGCCCTCGAGGCCCGGCTCTCCTGGGGTGGTGCCCGGACCGACTACCTGGCGTTCAACGACATCACGATCGTCCGCCGCCCCGGTGCGGGCCAGGTGTCGGCGGACCTCAGCGTCGGCGGGCTCATGTACGGGTACTACCGCGCAGACGCCGTCGTCGCGGCGACGCCCGCCGGGTCCACCGCCTACAACTACGCTGCGGGCGGCCCGGTCCTGTCCCCCGCACTGTCGGGGTCCGTCGTCACGCCGGTGGCCCCGATGGCGGGGATCGACCGCTCGGTGGTGCTCGCCGCCCGTGAGCGCTACCGGTTCGACATCGCCGAGGGCACCCGCAGCGCGGCGCTCGAGGTCGACGGGTTGGTCGTCGGCGAGGTCGCGACCGGCGCGCAGCTCGAGGTGCGGCTGCGCAAGGACGCCGGCAGCGTGGTTCGGCTCGACGCGGAACGGCACGGTCGGACCGGACGGCTCAAGCTCGGCCTCCTGGACCTGCCGCTGCGGCCGGACCAGCTCATCGAGCTCATCCCGCACGACCTGCGGCAGAAGCTGCGACGCGAGACCGAGGACTGACGCGGTCCGCGCCTCCCGGCCCGTCCCCGGCGCGTCCCCGGCGCGTCCCCGGGACGACGGAAGGCCCGTCCGGTTCGCACCGGACGGGCCTCATCCCATCACCCCACGGATCGTCTTCCCACGGACCGACCCGGATCCCCTGGCCGACCCGTACGGGCCGACCGGAGTCTGCTGACCTACTCGGTCAGGTACAGCTGCATGTCCTGCGAGACCGCCTTGGCGAACAGGCGCAGCTTGGCGCGCGACTCGACACGGCTCACGGCCTGACGGGTCGTGTGCACGATCTTCGAGATCTCGTCGAGCGTCATCGGCTTGTCGTCGTCCAGGCCGTAGCGCATGCGGATGACGTTGGCCTCGTCGCTCGGCAGCTCGGCGACGATGGAGCGGATGTCGCGGTGCAGGAGCGTCGTCTCGGTGAGCTCGTTCGGGCTCGCGGCGTCCTCGTCCTCGATGAAGTCACCGAGTTCGCTGTCGTCGGAGTCGCCGACGACGGTGTGGATCGAGACCGGCTCGTGCGAGCGGCCCTTGAGGTCGACGAGTTCCTCGACGCTCATGCTCAGTTCGGCGGCGACCTCGTCGGGCATCGGCGCGCGGCCGAGGTCGACGGTCAGGTCGCGCTCGGTGCGCGAGATCTTGTTGATCAGCTCGACCGTGTGCACCGGGATGCGGATCGTGCGTGCCTTGTCGGCGAGACCACGCGAGATCGCCTGGCGGATCCACCAGGTGGCGTAGGTCGAGAACTTGTAGCCCTGCGTGAAGTCGAACTTCTCGACCGCACGGACCAGCCCGAGGTTGCCCTCCTGGATGACGTCCATGAACGGCAGGCCGCGCTGCGAGTAGCGCTTCGCGATGCTCACGACCAGGCGGAGGTTCGAGGTGATCATCCGCTCCTTGGCGCGCTCACCGTCGCGGACGAGCCAGCGCAGCTCACGCTCGAGGGACTTCTCGAGGCCCGGCTCGTTGTGCAGCTTCTCCTCGGCGAACAGGCCGACCTCGATGCGGCGGGCGATGTCCGCCTCTTCCTCGGCGGTGAGGAGGGCGAGCCGGCCGATGTGACGGAGGTAGTCGCCGACCTGGTCGACGGATGCGCCGCGGACGCCGGCGAGCTGCTCGTCGGCCTCGACCTCGGCGACGGTGTCGAGGGTGGTGACCTCGGCGGAGGTGGTCTTGGTCGCTGCCTTCTTGGTGCGGCGCGAGGTGGTGCTGGGTGCGGCCGTTGCGATCGCCATGGTGACTCTCCCTGCCTGTGACGGATGGTCCTTCGTGGGCTGAGACCGAGTTTGGCGGTCAGGGGCTGTACCCCACAAACCCGCTGGATCGATTCCCAGGGATCTCCGTGGTTCACGACCGGGGGACAACCGGGCGGTACTCCGCCCCTGCCCTGCGTGCTCGCCGTCGATCCCCGCCAGGACGCGGATCGGCGCGGAATCACACGGGTGCAACTCCCGCTGAGCGTCGAGGGGGACACCTGTACCCCGGGGTGCAACGCCATCCGGACAACGGGAACGGGGTACGTCGTGCCGGATCGGGGGATCCGGTCGACGTACCCCGAAGAGGATGTCGCGGTGGTGTCACCAGGACGGTTCGAGCCACCCGTCCCTGGCCTTCGAGACCTCGTGGTCGGCGTCGCGGTCGAACTCGTCGTACTCGCTCTCGATGTCGCCGACGAGGCTGCGGGCTGTGGAGGGCTGCAGGATGGACATGCCGACGATGCTCACACGGCACGGCGACGACGGCGTGAACGACGGGTGACCGGCAGGACACCGGACGGTGCCGCGCGGACGGTGCAGCGGGAGAGCGGTCCGGACCCGTCGGCGCCGGCCGGGTCGCCCGGCGCTCGCCCGGCTACTCGGCGCTCGTGGGGGCCGTGGTGGCGATGCCGCGCTCGCGCTCGAAGCGGGCGCGCTCCTCCGCCTCGATCTTCGCGTAGGCGGTGCGCTCGGTGCGGTCGGCGCGGATGATCGCGCGCATGATGAACCAGAAGATGAGCCCGAGCAGGACGGTCGGGGTCAGGGCGAAGACGATCCCACTCACGAGTCCATTCGGCACGCGTTCATGGTACCCCGCCCGGTCGGGAGGTCCGGCCTGCGTCCGACGCGGACCGGGCCTCCTCCGCGGGGTCGGGCCTACTTCACCAGCGGGAAGAGGATGGTCTCGCGGATGCCGAGGCCGGTGACGGCCATGAGCAGCCGGTCGACACCCATGCCCATGCCGCCCGACGGCGGCATCGCGTGCTCGAGCGCACGGAGGAACTCCTCGTCGACGCGCATCGCCTCCGGGTCACCGCCCGCGGCCAGTCGGGCCTGCTCGACGAAGCGCTCCCGCTGCACGACCGGGTCGACGAGCTCGGAGTAGGCCGTCGCGAGTTCGAACCCGCGGACGTAGAGGTCCCACTTCTCGACGACGCCCGGACGGGTCCGGTGCTGTCGGGTCAGCGGCGAGGTGTCGACCGGGAAGTTCATCACGAACGTCGGCGCGTACAGCGCGTCCGAGTTGAAGTGCTCCCAGAGCTCCTCGACGTACTTGCCGTGGGTGGCGTGCGCGACCTCGACGCCCTCGGCCTCGGCGAGCGCCTGCAGCTCGGACAGCGGGGTCTCCGGGGTGATCTCCCGACCGGCGGCCTCGGACAGTGAGCCGTACATGTCCATGCGCGCCCACTCGCCACCGAGGTCGTACTCGGTGCCGTCGGGCAGCGTCACGACGAGCGGTCCGCCGGTGACGGCACGAGCGGCGTTCTGCACGAGCTCCTGGGTCAGGTCGGCCATCTGCTCGTAGTCGCCGTACGCCTGGTACGCCTCGACCATCGCGAACTCGGGCGAGTGCGACGAGTCGGCGCCCTCGTTCCGGAAGTTGCGGTTGATCTCGAACACCCGGTCGATGCCGCCGACGACCGCACGCTTGAGGAACAGCTCGGGCGCGATGCGCAGGTACAGCTCGGTGTCGAAGGCGTTCGAGTGCGTGACGAAGGGTCGGGCCGAGGCGCCGCCGTGCTGGGTCTGCAGCATCGGGGTCTCGACCTCGAGGTACTCGTGCGACGTGAAGGTCTGGCGGAGCGACGACATCACGGCGGCGCGGGCCCGCACGGTCTTCCGCGCGTCCTCGCGCACGATGAGGTCGAGGTACCGCTGGCGGACCCGGGTCTCCTCGTTCAGCTCGTTGTGCAGGTTCGGCAGCGGCAGGATCGCCTTCGCCGCGATCGCCCACTCGTCGACCATGATGCTCAGCTCGCCACGACGCGAGGAGATGACCCGGCCGTGCACGAACACGTGGTCCCCGAGGTCGACGAACTCCTTCCAGCGGGCCAGCGACTCGTCGCCGACCTCGGCCAGGGAGAC
This sequence comes from Curtobacterium sp. MCBD17_023, assembly GCF_003224415.1. Lineage (NCBI taxonomy): Bacteria > Bacillati > Actinomycetota > Actinomycetes > Micrococcales > Microbacteriaceae > Curtobacterium > Curtobacterium sp. MCBD17_023. Next base: position 486,830 of record NZ_QKLJ01000001.1, on the reverse strand, counting down.
CATCGCCTGGATGCGGGAACCGTCACCCGACTGCAGCGTGGCGAAGCAGAGCTTGCCGGTGTTCCGGGAGAACACGACGCGCCCGGCGACGCCGACCACGTCCTGGGTCTCCTCGCCGGTCTCCAGGTGCGCGTACTGCTCGCGGACGGCCGGGATCGTCGTCGTGATCGGCAGCTCGGCCGGGTAGGCGTCGACTCCGGACGCCAGGAGTCGTGCGCGCTTGTCGAGTCGGACCTGACGCTGCTCGCTCGTCTCCTGCTCGGCCAGTGCGGCGGCGTCGGCGACCGCGGTCTCGGCCGCGGTGTCGGTGCGTGCGGGGGCGGTCTCGTCGGTCATGCTGGTGCGGCTCCGGAGGTCGTGGGGGATCGCGTCGATGCTACCCGCCCGGCTGCGCTCCCCCCGCCGTCCCTCAGAGCGTCGACTGCCCGTCGGCCGCGGTCAGCGCGTTGTCGACCGCCGAGCGCACGAGCGCGCCGAGCACCCGCCCGGGGTGCTCCACGCCGATGCCCGCCAGCGCGCCGACGGACTGGTCGATGATCGCCGTCGAGAAGCTCACCGCCGCGCGCACCCCGTCGGCGTACGCGGGTCGGTCCCGCTCGGCGACGACGAACGGCTCGGCACCCATCTCCACGACGAGGGCCTGCGCGATGGGGAGCACCGGCGCCGGCGCGGTCACGGCGCAGTACGCGTCCCGGAGCCGGGCGAGGTCCACGCTGGTCCCGGTGAACGCCATCGCGGGGTGGATCGCGAGCGGGATCGCCCCGGCGCGCATCGCCGGGGCGAGGACGTCGACCCCGTGGTCCGGGCTGGTGTGCACCACGAGCTGACCCGGCTGCCAGATGCCCGCGTCCGCCAGACCCTGCACGAGTGACGGCAGCTGGTCGTCCGGCACGGCGAGGAGCACGAGTTCGCTGCGCTCGACGAGCTCCGGCGTGCCGAGCACCGGCGCCCCGGGGAGCATCGCCTCGGCGCGGTCGCGTCCGGCTTCGGAGACGGCGGTGATCCCGACGACGGCGTGCTCGGCGTTCGCCAGGGCGGCTCCGAGCACGGGGCCGACCCGTCCGGCGCCGATGATGCCGACACCGAGACGCCCGGCCCTCATCGCAGGGCTCCCGGCCACGGGACGGTGTGCCAGCCGGGAGGCCCGTCCTGCGTCAGCCACGCGGGTGCCGGTCGGCCGTCGGCCTGGCCCCCGCCGTCCGGCTCGGTCACGTGCGGCCCGGGCGCGTGCGATCCGGCCACCTGGGGACCGTGCGCCGACGTGTCGGCGGCGGGGTGGGCCTCCTGGCCGTCGCGCCAGCGGTGCGAGGTGTCGGCGGCCGCCGCCTCGACCGCGCGCTCGGTCGTGCCGGACCAGAGCCGCTGCGCGTCACCGGCATCGAGCGCGCCGACGCGGGCGGACACCGGACCGGAGACCGTGTGCACGTGCACCGATGCGACGCGCAGCGCGCGCTCGAGCGGTCCCTGCGTCACCTTGACGCTCTGCACGCGCGGCAGCGGGACCACGACGAGCGAGCGCCAGACGGCACCGAGCCGGAGCAGCACGGCTCCGGGCACGAAGCGGTAGCCGTTGCGCGACGCGGAGAACGGGCGCAGCCACCGGCCGCGACGGGGCGAGTGGACGAAACCGCCCTGGTCGCCCGTCGTCGTGAGGCTGTCGTCGACGACACCCACGGCTTCGGCCGACCCCTCGCGCAACCGCTCCATCGACGCCGCCGGTCCGACGACCGCCGCGCCGACGAGCTCCGGCAGGATGATCTCGAGCACCTGACGGACGTCGGCCGCGGTGCCGACGGGCAGCACGATCGACGAGGCCTGCTGGTTCGTCGTCGCGCCGTTGCCGGCGTTCGTCGCCCGGTTGATGCGGATGTCCCACCAGCCGAAGGGGCGCCAGAGCAGCGGCTGGGCGACGCTCACGGCGTGGATGCGGCCGGGCGGCAGCGTCTCGTTCGAGGTGGAGAACAGCCCGAAGCCGATCCGGATGCCGTCCCGGGTCTCCGCGATCGTGTACCGGAGCGACTTCGAGAACTTGCGGACGTAGTAGCCGCCCGCGCCGATGACCGCCGGGAACAGCGACACGAGCAGGAAGTACTGCCCGGTCAGGCTGATGCTCACGATGATCGCCACGACGAGCAGCAGGATGACGACCGTCGTGCCGGAGAGCAGCATCGACGCGATGAGCCGTCCGGGGTGCACCCGCACGACCCGGGTCGCGTGCACGGCCTCGGGGTCGAGCTCGGGCGCCAGGAACTCCCCCACGCGCCCGTACGCGCCGCCGGCGGCGGCGGCAGCGGCAGCGGCCCGCGGGTCGCGTGCCGGGTCCTTCGCGCCCGAGGCGAGGACGAGGATGCGCTGCCGGAGGTCGTCCGCGGCCTTCGCCCCCAGGTACGCGAGCTGCACGTTGGCGTCGTTGCCGGCCTGCGCCACCTCGAGCTTGGCGGTGCCGAACAGCCGCGGGATGAGCGGCCGCGAGATGTTGATGCCCTGGATGCGGTCGAGCCGGGCCTTGCGGTGCGTGCGGAACACGACGCCCGAGCGCACCTCGACGATCTCGCCCGTGACGCGGAACTCGTGCATGCGCCAGGACAGGTGGAACAGCCCGATGAGCACGAGCATCAGGACCGCGATCCCGAGCAGCACCCAGCCGACCACGCCGTGTTCGTAGACGTAGCGGACGGGGTCCCCGTCCTCCTGCGGGCCGCCCTCGCCCGGGATGAACACCTCGACGATCTGGTCGCGCAGGTTGTTGAGGACGTAGCCGAGGATGACGACCAGGAAGATGCCGCCCTTGAGCAGCGGGGTGAGCGGGTGCAGGCGGTGCCACTCGCCGTCGGTGAGGGGCGCAGCCGCTGCCGCGTCGCCCTTGCGGGGCGGCGCGGGCATCGGGGCCTCGGGTCGGAACGTCACGACGGCCTACAGCCCCGCGCGACGGGACTCGGCGAGTTCGACGAGGCGGTCGCGCAGCTCGTCGGCCTGACTCGCGGGGATGCCCGGGATCCGGATGTTCGACGAGGCCGCCGCGGTGACGAACTTCAGCTCGCTCATCCCGAGCGCCCGGTCGAGCGGGCCCCGGTTCACGTCGACGAGCTGCAGCCGACCGTAGGGCACGGCCGTGAAGCGCTGCCACATCAGCCCGCGACGCAGCACCAGGTCGTCCTCGCGCAGCGCGTACCCGATGGACCGGATGCGGCGCGGGGTGAGGACGGCGGTGACGAGCGTGACGACGGCGACGACGGCGCCGAGGACGAACCAGACGAGGCCCGCCGTGCCGCCCGTGCCGCCGCTCGCGACGCCGAGGAGCACGAGCCCCGCCGTGACGACACCGCCGACCAGGACGGTCCCGACGAGGTCGGTCCAGACCAGCTTCGCGGAGACCCGGGTCCACGTGACGTCGTGCAGACCCAGTCCGGTCTCGTCGAGGCGTTCGAGCGGCATCGGGGTCTCCTGGTCTGCGGGGATCGGTCCTCGTCGACCGGCAGCACCGGTCAGGCCGTGGTGGCGCCCCGCCCGTCGTGGTCGTCCTCGTCCGGGGGCGGCGCGATGCACATCCGCTCGGCGACGAGGGCGCACACGGTGAGCACGATCCCGCCGCCGAACGCCACCGCGTTCGGCAGGGTCGAGCCTAGCGAAGGCAGGACCGACCGGGTCAGGAGGTACACGAGCAGTCCGAGGGCGAACGCGCCGAACAGCGCACCGCAGATGCTCGAGGCCTTCGCGAGGAACACCACGCGGGTCGCGTACATCGGGTCGACCCGTCGCTCGGCGCGGCCCCGGGTCTGCCGACGGATCGGCGCGGCCATGAACAGCAGCGCGATGCCGATGAACGCGAGCGTCAGGCCGAGGGGCACCGACATGAGGAGCGTCGGGGACTGCCGTGCGGTCAGGGCGGTGTCGAGGGCGAACCCGGCGACCGCGGCGACGATCGCGACGCTGACCAGCGTGGAGGCCCGCGTCGGCTTCACGAGGCGGCTCCCGCCGCCGGCGCGATCGCGTCGAACAGCCGCGGCTCGTCGACCCGCTCGGTGTCGTCGCCGAGGGCTGCGAGCAGCGCCACGACGGCTCCGCGCCCGGGCAGGACGGCGTCCGGGTCGGCGTCCGCCCACGGCGCGAGGACGAAGGCGCGCTCGTGCGCCCGGGGGTGCGGCACGGTGAGCGTCGCGGTGTCGATGTGCCGGTCGTCGACGGCGATGATGTCGAGGTCGAGCGTCCGGTCGCCCCACCGGACCTCCCGCGTCCGGCCGTGCTCGTCCTCGATGCCGTGCAGGGCGTCGAGGAGCTCGTCCGGCTCGAGGTCGGTGTCGACGACCACGACCGCGTTCCGGTAGCGGGGCTTCGCCGCGTCCGGACCGTCGAGGGTCACGGCGACGGACTCGACCTCGGAACTCGACGCGATCGGACGGACCCCGGGCAGCGCGGCGATCGCTCGCGCGGCGGCACGGAGGGTGCTCCCCCGGTCGCCGAGGTTGGCGCCGAGGGCGATGACGACGCGCGTCATTCCTCTTCCTCGGTCCCGTCGGCAGCGCTCGTGCGCTCCCGACGGATCGTGATGGACACGTCCGTGAAGGGCACCGTGATTGGAGCCTGCGGCTTGTGCACGGTGACCTCGGTCGCCAGGGCCGCCCGGTGCGTCAGGACGGCCGCGGCGATGCGCTCGGCCAGGGTCTCGATGAGGTCGACCGGGTCGCGTTCGATCTCGGCGACGACCTGCTCGGCGAGCACCCCGTAGTGCACGGTCTCGGCGAGGTCGTCCGAGTCGGCGGCCGCGGTGGCGTCGACCTCGACCGCGACGTCGACGACGAAGTCCTGCCCGTCGGCGCGTTCGTGCTCGAAGACCCCGTGGTTGCCGCGTGCGCGGACCCCGACGAGGCGGATGGTGTCCCTCATGATCGAGCTGCCCTCCAGGCGTCCCAGACGTCGAGTACGGCGCGGGTCGGCGCCGGGTCGTGCACGCGGACGCCCCATGCGCCGCGTTCGGCCGCGAGCAGGCTGATCGCCGCCGTGGCCAGGTCGCGCTCGGCCGGTGGCGCCCCGGCCGGACTGCCCACGCCGTCGAGGAACCGCTTCCGCGACGCGGCGACGAGCACCGGGAGCCCGATCGAGGCGAAGCGGTCGTAACCCGCCAGGATCTCCCAGTTGTGCCGCCCCTGCTTGGCGAAGCCGAGACCCGGGTCGATGACGACCTGCTCCTGGCGGACGCCGAGGACGATGAGCTCCGCGACGCGCATCTCCACCTCGCGCCGCACCTCCTCGACCGCGTGCGTGTACTCGGCGTTCCGGTGCATCCGGTCGCTGTGGCCGCGCCAGTGCATGACGACGTAGCCGACGCCGGAGTCCGCGACGACGTGGACCATGTCCGGGTCGGCGAGTCCGCCCGAGACGTCGTTGACGATGACGGCACCGAGGTCGACCGCCCGTTCAGCGGTGCTGGCGTTCATGGTGTCGACGCTCACCGCGACGCCCTCGGCGACGAGCTGCTGCACAACCGGCAGCACACGCTGCTGTTCGACCTCGGCAGGGACCCGCTCGGCCCCGGGCCGGGTGGACTCACCGCCGACGTCGACGATGTCGGCACCGGTCGCGACGAGGGTCCGGGCGTGCTCCAGCGCCGCGTCGACGGCCAGGTGCAGGCCGCCGTCGCTGAACGAGTCGGGCGTCACGTTGAGGATGCCCATCACACGGGTGGCGTCCCCGGTGGAGCGGTCGCGGCGACGGCCGGTCACGACCTCCGGCACCGGGGAGGGTGCTCGGAGGTCGATCGCGACCGTCGCCGGTCCTGCTGCTGCTTCGCGCGCTCGACTCACCTCGGCGAGCCGACGCGACCGTCTCGTCGGCAGGTCCGTCATGCCGGCCTACGCGGGGGCGATACCGGGGTTGCCGAACGGGCGGTGGCGACGGGGCTTCGAGGCGTCGATGCCGACGGGCTCCTCGGCCGTCGCGGCGGCCTTGCCCGGGACCTCGATCGCGGGCAGGTCGCTCACCGGGCGCTTGTCGCTCGAGAGCCACTGCGGGCGCTCGGGCAGCTTGCGGACGTCCTTGAAGATCTCCACGAGCTCCGGCGCGTCGAGCGTCTCCTTCTCGAGGAGTTCGCCGGCGAGGCGGTCGAGGATGTCCCGGTTGGCGTTGAGCACCTGGTAGGCCTCGTCGTGCGCGGCCTCGAGCAGGGCGCGGGTCTCCGCGTCGACGGTCTCGGCGATGTTCTCCGAGTAGTCGCGACCGGTGCCACCGCTCATGTCGCGGCCGACGAACGGCTCGGTCGACCCGGCGCCGAGCTTGACGGACCCGACGGCACGGCTCATGCCGTACTCGGTGACCATCTTGCGCGCGGTGCCCGTGGCCTTCTCGATGTCGTTCGACGCGCCCGTGGTCGGGTCGTGGAAGACGATCTCCTCGGCGACGCGACCACCCATGGCGTAGGTGAGCTGGTCGAGCAGTTCGTTGCGGGTGACCGAGTACTTGTCCTCGAGCGGCAGGACCATCGTGTAGCCGAGTGCCCGGCCGCGCGGCAGGATCGTGATCTTCGTGACCGGGTCGGTGTGACGCATCGCGGCGGCCGCGAGGGCGTGTCCACCCTCGTGGTACGCCGTGATGAGGCGCTCCTGGTCGGACATGATGCGCGTGCGGCGCTGCGGCCCGGCCATGACGCGGTCGACGGCCTCGTCGAGGGCGCGGTTGTCGATGAGCTGCGCGTTCGACCGTGCGGTGAGCAGCGCGGCCTCGTTCAGGACGTTCGCCAGGTCGGCGCCGGTGAAGCCCGGCGTCTTGCGGGCGAGCAACTCGAGGTCGACGCTCGCGGCGAGCGGCTTGCCCTTCGCGTGCACCTCGAGGATCTGCTTGCGGCCCTGCAGGCCCGGTGCATCCACGCCGATCTGCCGGTCGAAGCGACCGGGGCGGAGGAGCGCGGGGTCGAGCACGTCGGGGCGGTTCGTCGCCGCGATGAGGATGACGTTCGTCTTGCCGTCGAAGCCGTCCATCTCGACGAGGAGCTGGTTCAGCGTCTGCTCGCGCTCGTCGTTGCCGCCGCCGATGCCGGCGCCGCGGTGACGACCGACGGCGTCGATCTCGTCGATGAAGACGATGGCGGGCGAGTTCTGCTTGGCCTGGTCGAACAGGTCACGGACACGGCTCGCACCGACACCGACGAACATCTCGACGAAGTCCGAACCGGAGATCGAGTAGAACGGCACGCCGGCCTCTCCCGCGACGGCGCGGGCGAGGAGGGTCTTGCCGGTACCGGGAGGGCCGTACAGCAGCACGCCCTTCGGGATCTTCGCGCCGACGGCCTGGAACTTCGCTGGCTCCTTGAGGAACTCCTTGATCTCGTGGAGTTCCTCGATGGCCTCGTCGGAGCCCGCGACGTCGGCGAACGACACCTGCGGGTTCTCCTTGTTGTTCATCTTGGCCTTGGACTTGCCGAACTGCATGACCTTCGAGCCACCCCCCTGGGCGCTCGAGAGCAGGAACCAGAACAACGCGCCGATGAGCAGGAACGGCAGCAGCGTCAGCAGGAGCGACACGAGGACGTTCGACTGCTGGACGTGGTCGTTGTAGCCCTTCGGCAGGTCGGCCTGCGAGACCGCCTCGACGACCTCGGGCCCGCGGGGCGTCGAGTAGTAGAACTGCTCGGTGCCGCCCTCGCCGCGGAGGGTCAGGTCGACGCGCTGCTCCGTGGAGTTGATGACGGCCGCCGAGACCTTGCCGTCCGAGAGCTGCTCGAGGCCCTTCTGCGTGGAGATCTCCTGGGTGCCGGACTGGGCGATGAACGTCCATCCGATGAAGATCCCCACGAGCGCGACCAGTATCCAGATGTACGGCCCGCGGAGGATGCGCTTGAAGTCCATGTGATCCGGGCCCGACGGCCCGACACCTTTCTCTGCCTGAAGTGCGTGCGAGTCAGCATACGGCGGTGACTCTGTGGCGAGAATGGGTGTCCTCTGCGGGCGAACTCCCGCTCGCCCGTCAGGAGTAGACGTGCGGCGCGAGGACGCCGATGCCGCGCAGGTTGCGGTAGCGCTCGTCGTAGTCGAGACCGAACCCGACGACGAAGGCGTCCGGGATCTCGAACCCGGCGTACTTGACGTCGACCTCGACCTTGGCGGCCTCGGGCTTGCGGAGCAGCGCGACGATCTCGACGCTCGCGGCCCCGCGGGACTCGAGGTTCTGCTTCAGCCAGGACAGCGTCAGGCCGGAGTCGATGATGTCCTCGACGATGATGACGTCACGGTCGTGCAGGTCGGTGTCGAGGTCCTTGAGGATCCGCACCACGCCGGACGACTTCGTGCCGGAGCCGTAGGAGGACACGGCCATCCAGTCCATCCGCGCCTGCATCTTGAGGTGGCGGGAGAAGTCGGCCATGACCATGACCGCGCCCTTCAGCACGCCGACGAGCAGCGGGTCGCGCCCGGCGTAGTCACGGTCCACCGCTGCGGCGAGCTCGGCGATCTTGTCGTCGATCTGCTCGGGGGTGAAGAGCACTTCGGAGAGGTCTGCCTGCACGTCGGAGAGTTCCACCACACCACCCTAACCGCCCGGATGGGGCTCCCTGGCGGCGAAGGCCACCCGCTCACCGGACCGGGTGGCCCGGACGCCGGGGAGGTCGATCGGCCCCTGCCCGCGCCAGTCGGTCACGAGCCGGCACACCTCGAGCGTCTGCGTCCGGGACAGCGTCACCCCGAACTCGCCCTCCACCGCGAGCCGGACCAGCCGCTGCCGGAGCGCCGGGGGGTTCGCGGCCAGCTCGGGGACGGACAGCGAGATGCCCGCCTCGGAGTGCTCGGCGAGGTCCTCGGCCATCTCCTCGGCGAAGTGGTCGAGCGCCGCGGCGTCCTCGCGGAGCTGGTCGGCCGTGCGCGCCAACGCCTCCGGGACGCCGGCCCCGAGCTCGCGTTCGAGCACGGGCATCAGCGCGGTCCGCACCCGCACGCGGGCGTACGTCGGGTCGGTGTTCTGCGGGTCGTCCCACGGCACCAGGCCGGACGCAGCGCAGGCCTGCCGGGTCACGTGCCGCCGGACCCCGAGGAGCGGACGTCCGTACGTGGGCCCCGCGGCGCGGGCGGTCAACGGCTCCATCCCGGACAGGCTGTCCGGTCCGCTGCCGCGCAGCAGGCCGAGCAGCACCGTCTCGGCCTGGTCGTCGAGCGTGTGCCCGAGGAGCACGAGGGGTGACCCGGTGGCGGCCGCGACCTCGGTGAGGGCCGCGTGGCGGGCCTCGCGGGCGGCGCCCTCCGGACCGCCGTCGGAGCCGACGGTGACCCGGCGGACCCTCACCGGGTCGAGTCCCAGCTCGGCGGCCTGCCGGGAGGCCCGTCCCGCCACCGCCTCGGACCCCGCCTGGAGCGCGTGGTCGACGACGACGGCACCGGCACGGAGGTCCTGCTTCGGCGCCTCGAACGCGGTGGCGGCCGCGAGCGCGAGCGAGTCCGGGCCGCCGCTCAGGGCGACGAGCACGAGGTCGCCCGACGCCACGGTGCCGTCGGCCCGGGCGCGTTCGAGCAGGGACCGGACGGACCGCCGGATCTCGGCGACCGCGGGGTCCAGCCGGGGGCGCGGAGTGTTCACCCGGTAACGTTAGCCGGGCCGTCCCGACGGCCGACAGACCACCACCGGAAGAACCAAGGAGTGCACATGGCCGCGTACGACGTCGTCGTCGAGATCCCCAAGGGCAGCCGCAACAAGTACGAGGTCGACCACGAGACCGGTCGCGTGTACCTGGACCGCGTGCTCTTCACCTCGTTCGTCTACCCGACGGACTACGGCTTCTTCGAGAAGACCCTGGCCGACGACGGCGACCCCGTGGACGCGCTGCTGCTCCTCGAGTTCCCGACCTTCCCCGGTGTGGGCGTCAAGGTCCGCCCGGTCGGCGTCTTCAAGATGAGCGACGAGGCCGGCAAGGACGAGAAGGTCCTCGTCGTCCCCGCGAAGGACCCGCGCTGGGCGCACATCCAGGACATCGCGGACGTCCCGGAGCAGACCAAGGCCGAGATCGCGCACTTCTTCGAGCGCTACAAGGACCTCGAGCCGAACAAGTGGGTCAAGGCCGAGGGCTGGGGCGACGCCGCCGAGGCCGAGGCCATCGTGCAGGCCGGCCAGGCCGCGTACGTGCCGACTGGTCACTGACACCCCCCTGACGCCGGGCCGCCCCGCCTCGCAACGCACGACGCGCCCCGTTCCGACAGGGCGCGTCGTCCGTTGTGGGGCGCGTTGCGTGCGCCGTGCGCCGGGTCGGGTCGCGTCAGACCGCGCCGGAGGGCCGGGCCACGTAGGGCAGCAGGTCGCCCGGCAGCCAGATCGGCCGCTCGACCACACCGACCCGGGGGTTCGCGGCCTCGACCATCATGCCGCCGCCCGTGTAGATCGAGTCGTGGTACCCGCCGGAAGCCGTGCCGGTGTGCGAGTAGAACAGGATGTCACCGGGCTGACGCTGCGACAGCGGGACGAGTCGGCCGATCGAGCCAAAGTAGTTGTATTGCCAGACCACGTTGTGGCCACCGGTCGCGATGCCCTGCGAGTTGTAGGCCATCATCACGAGGCCCGAGCAGTCCCACGAGTTCGGCCCGGCGCCGCCGATGAGGTACGGCTTGCCGAGCTGCGCACGGGCGTACGCGATCGCGCCGGCTGCCTTCGACGGACTGCTCACGGGCTTGGGTGCCGGAGCCGGCGCGGGCGCAGGAGCGGGGGCGGGCTTCGGTGCCACCGGCTTCGGCGCCGCCGGCTGCGGGGCCGGTGCGACGGGCTTCGGGGCTGCGGGCTTCGGAGCTGCCGGCTTCGGGGCTGCGGGCTTCGGTGCTGCCGGTGCCGGGACGGACGGGTTCGCCGGGTTCCTCGACGGCGTCGACCCCGTGGCGTTCCCCCCACCGTCGGCACCGGTGTCCGCCGCGGGACGGGCAGCACCGGACCGGGACGGCCGCGCCGCCGCCCGCTTCGCCTGCGCCGCGAGCTCGATCTCCGCCTGCTCGGCCTGCTTCGCCGACCAGTACGCCTGCTCGGTCGCGACCGTCGTGCCCTTGAGGAAGGCGAGCTGCTCGAGCACCTCGTCCTGTGCCTCCTGGCCGGCCTGCAGCGCCGACTGCGCATCGGCGGCGACGTCGTTCGCGGCGTCGAAGGCGTCCTTCGTGGCGTCCGTGGCGTCCGCGAGGGCCTTCGTCGCCTGACGCTGCTGGGCCGCGAGGGAGTCGACCGTGCGGCGGTCGGCCTGCGCCCGCTCGAGCACGGTGGCCGATCGCTCCGACAGGTGTGACATCGTGCCGACCTGGTAGAGCAGGTCGTCGACGTCACGCGAGTCGACGAGCATCGAGGTCGACAGGTCACCGCCACCCGACCGGGACAGCTCGACGACGAGCGCCGCGACCTGACCGGCCGACTCGTCCGCCGCGGCCTCCGCCCGCTCCGACTCCGCGGTGAGGCCGTCGAGCGTGTCCTTCGCCTGCTGCTGCCGGGAGGCCGCCAGCGCGTACGTCTGCCCGGCCTCCTGCACGGTCGCACCGGTGCGGTCCACCCGGTCCTGCAGCGTCGCCATCCGGGCGGTGAGCGCGTCGACGGTGCGCTGCTGCTCCGCCTGGTCGTCCTTCGCTGCCTGCACGTCCTTCCACGACGGAGCGGACGGTGCGGCCTGGGCGGGGACGGCGACCGCGACGGACAGCCCGAGGCTGAGCATCGAGACGGTGGCGATCCCGCAGACCAGGGAACGTGCAGGCTTCTTCATCGGGTCAGTGCCTCCTGGCAGTGCTCGTGCTCATACCGAGATCCCCCGCGCTGCCATGAAGGGGACGGGGTCGACGGCTGCGCCGTTCACCCGGGTTTCGAAGTGCAGGTGGCAGCCGGTCGACCAGCCGGTCGAGCCGACCTGGGCGATCTGCTGGCCGGCGGTGACGTGCTGCCCGGAGGAGACCATGATCCCGCCATCGACGATGTGCCCGTAGGCCGTCGAGATGCCGCCGCCGTTGTCGAGGATGACCTCGTTGCCGTACCCGCCGCCGTTCCCCGCGAAGGTCACCGTGCCGGATGCCGCTGCGTAGATGGGCGAGTAGCAGGCCGGGGCCAGGTCGACGCCCGCGTGCAGTGTGTAGACGTGCGTGTACGGGTCGACGCGCAGGCCGTACGGGCTCGACTGGTAGCCGGCGGCGGGCCGGACCCACCCGGACGAGGCCGCGGGGACGTTCCCGGTCGCGGGTGCGGGCACTCCGGCGGTCGCGGCCGGCGGCAGCGCCTTCGCCGCTTCGGCAGCCGCCGCGGCGCGGGCCGCCGCGAGGCGGGCCTGCCGCGCCTTCTCGGCACGGACGCCCTTCTCGTACTGGGCCTGCGTCGTCTCGGTCTTCGACGTCAGGGCGGCGAGCTGGGCCTCCAGGCGGTCCTGGTTCGCCTGCTGGGCGGCGACCGCGGCCTGCGCCTGGTCGGCCGCGTCCTGCGCAGCGCGCATCTTCGCCTGGGCCTCGTCGGCGAGGTCACCGAGGGCGTCCTCGGCGACCTTCGACTTGTCGGCCAGCGCCTGCGCGGTGCCGCGGTCCTGGCTCGCCTCGGAGTAGATGCCGTCGGCCTGTTCGGTGAGCTTCGACATGGCGCCGAGTTCGTACAGCAGGTCGCCGGAGGCCGAGGGCTTCGTGAGGAGGTCCGTGGTGACGTCCTCGGCGTTCGAGCGGCCGAGCTGCGCGGCGAGCTGTCCCGCCTGCGCCTCGGACGCGGAAGCGGTCTTGGCCGCCTCGTCCGCCTGGGCCTGGAGCTTCCGCTGCTCGAGCGCCTTGCGGTCGTACTCCGTCTGGGCGTCCTGGTAGGCCGTCCCGGCAGCAGCGGCGGCCTTCTCCTTGGCAGCGGACGCGGACTCGAGCTGGGCGATGAGGCCCTTGATCTCGGAGATCTTCTCGGACTGTGCGGCCTGCGACTGCTTGGCGGCCTGCACGTCGTCCCAGCTCGGGTAGCTCGCGGCGGAAGCGGCGCCGCTCGGCACGAGTGCCACGAGGGCTCCGGCCGCGAGGACGACGGACACCCCGGCGGCGACGAAGCGGCGGCGGGGGCGAGCGGGCGATGAGGATGTCGTCATGGTCTCGATCTCGTAACGGTGCGGTGCGGCGTGCGTCACACTGTCAACAAACGCAACAGTAACAACACGACCGAGCCCGGGGACACCCCCGTGGAGGGGTGAGTGGCCGCTGTCGATGGTTCCACCGCGGCGGGCGTCACCGTGGGACACCGCTCGGCTCGCTTGCTGAAGGTCCATCGAGGTGCACGTCCTGAGCGGTGCGGGAGTCAGCACGCTCGGACGTGCGGGAACACCCGCGACACGCCGAAGGACGGCGTCGGACGGGCTCGATTTGGCAAGAGGGCCGACCGTCCGTATGCTTGTCCATCGGTAGCGCGATGCACTGCTTGCGGCCCCATCGTTTAGTGGCCTAGGACACCGCCCTTTCACGGCGGCAGCACGGGTTCGAATCCCGTTGGGGTCACTCCTCATCGGGGGACAGCAAGCAGAACAGAACGAAACCGAAGCAACAACAGTAATTCCACATGGCCCTGTAGCGCAGTTGGTTAGCGTGCCGCCCTGTCACGGCGGAGGTCGCGGGTTCAAGTCCCGTCAGGGTCGCCACGGCTGGGTAGCTCAGTTGGTAGAGCGTTCGACTGAAAATCGAAAGGTCCGCGGATCGACGCCGCGTCCAGCCACGGTGAAGAGCCCCTCACGAGAGTGAGGGGCTCTTTTGCGTTGGTGGGCGTCGTCCCGGTCCGCGGTCGCGGTCGCGGTTCGGTTCGCGGTCGCGGTTCGGATCGTCCCCGCACAACAGGACGCGGCTCGAACCGCGGGGATCCACGGTTCGAGCCGCTTCCTGTTGTGCGGCGTCGGCCAGGAGGCTCCTCCCGGCCGGGCAGCGCGGCCTACGCCTCGCGGGTCTTCGGGCTGCTGTCGTTCGTCTTCGCCGGGTCGCGCTCGACGACACCACCGAGGGCGTCGTCGATGCGGCTCATCAGCTCGGCCGGGATCTGCACCCCGGCAGCGCCGGCGTTGTCGTGCACCTGCTCCGGTCGCGAAGCGCCGATGATCGCCGACGCCACGTTCTCGTTCTGCAGGACCCACGCCACGGCGAGCTGCGCCATCGAGAGACCCAGTTCGTCCGCGATCGGCTTGAGCTCCTGCACGGCCGAGAGGACCTCGTCGTTCATGAAGCGCTCGATCATCTTCGCGCCGCCCTTGTCGTCGGTGGCGCGCGAGCCCTCGGGCAGCGGCTGACCGGGCTGGTACTTGCCCGTCAGGACGCCCTGCGCGATCGGTGACCAGACGATCTGCGAGATGCCGAGCTCCTTCGAGGTGGGGACGACCTCCTCCTCGATGACCCGCCACAGCGCGGAGTACTGCGGCTGGTTCGAGATGAGCTGGAACCCGAGGTCCTTCGCCAGTGCGGCACCGGCGCGGAGCTGGTCGGCCGTCCACTCGGAGACGCCGACGTACAGGACCTTGCCCTGGCGCACGATGTCGGCGAACGCCTGCATCGTCTCCTCGAGCGGCGTCTCGTGGTCGAAGCGGTGCGCCTGGTACAGGTCGACGTAGTCGGTCTGCAGGCGGCCGAGGGAGCCGTCGATCGACTCGAGGATGTGCTTGCGCGACAGCCCGGTGTCATTGTGGCCCTTGGGACCGGTCGGCCCGAAGACCTTCGTGGCGATCTCGAGCGACTGGCGGCGCTCGCCCTTCAGCGCTTCACCGAGGACGGTCTCGGCCCCGGTGTTGGCGTAGACGTCCGCGGTGTCGAACGTCGAGATGCCGACCTCGAGAGCGGCCTTGACGCAGGCGATCGCCGCGTCGTTCTCGACCTGGGAGGCGTGGGTGAGCCAGTTGCCGTACGTGATCTCGGAGACCTTGAGGCCCGAGTTACCGAGGTAGCGGTACTCCATGTGCTGTCACTCCTGTCGTGGCCGCGTCGGTGCGGCACCGCCCGTGACGGTAGTCCTCGGCCGTACCGGCCACCCCAGCCCGGAACGACGGAACCCCGGCGATGTGGCCGTGGCCAGTGATCGTTCCGGGGTCTTCGATGGGAAGGCTAGCGGCCGTCCGACTCGTCGTTCAAGTCGAGAGCATCGCCATCACAGGGGGACATCGGACGATGCTGGCGGAGGTTGTCGGCGTGCAGCGGGTCCTCGAGGTTCCGAGGCTCTCGGTTCACGCACTCCCACAATCCGTCGATGTGCTCGTGAAGCGACTCTGAGATCCGCGCCCACAGCGGATCGAGGACGAAGTCGATGCCAGCACGACGGGCGTGCTTCGCCGCGGGGACGAAGTCGCTGTCGCCGGCGATCATGATGATCTGGTTCACGTGTCCGTTCGCCGCCAACGTCGCGATGTCGAGACCAAGGCGCATGTCGACGCCCTTCTGCGTGATGTCGAGCGAAAAGTCTTTCTCGTCGAGATCCGCAACCGAGATGGCACCAGAGAGGAGTTTCTTGAGCTTCTCGGCCCGCAGCTGGTACCCGGACTGCGTCTCGAGCAGCTCGCCACGTCGTAGTGCGACCTTGCGCCGCTTGACGAGCGCCTTGTGGAAGTCGACCATCCAATCGTGATCCGGCGTTTTCGCGAGGTTGACGCTCGTACGGGTCAGCGGATGGAACACGACCTTCTCGGACGGCGGGCAGTCGTAGTAGAAGATGCGGTACAGCCGCGACTTCGCCTTGCGCGTGTGCCTGCGGCAGTACTCGAGCAGTTCGTCGGCACGCTGCTCGGGGTCTTTGTGGCCGAACAGCCGAGCTGCCCGACGCCGGTAGAAGCCGCCGTCGACCAAGATCGCGGTGACCTGCTCTGCCCGCACCGGGACCGGTACGGAGTCGACGTTCCCCGTCACCGGCGTGAGTGTCTCCTTACGGCCTCGACCGATCGCCATGCTCGTCCCTCCCCACAGAGAAAGACCCTTGTCATCGGCCTGCCCACGATCGGTCGGGCGGTCAACGGCAAGGGTCGTTGAGAACCACGGTACTAGCGCTCGGAGCCCTGCACCACTTGATGCCGGCTCAGGTGCAGGAGGGTCGCCGTGACGCTCCCCGCGGTCCTCGACGCCCGCCCCAGCGCAGGAGGTGCAGGATCGCAAGGGACGCGGTGCGCGGATGCACCGCCGGGAGCAAGGGAGCATCCATGACCGGACCCAGTGTGCTGTTCATCGGCGGGAGCGGCGTCATCAGCGCCGCCTGCGTCCGCGAGGCGGTGGACCAGGGCTTCGACGTCAGCGTGCTCAACCGGGGCACGACGGAGAAGCGGGCGCTCCCGGACACGGTGACGCGCCTCCAGGCCGACGTGTCGGACCGCGACGCCGTCGCGGCGGCGCTCGGCGACCGCACGTTCGACGTCGTGGCGGACTTCGTGGCGTTCACGCCCGACCAGGTGCAGGCCGACATCGACCTGTTCGCCGGGAAGACCCGGCAGTACGTCTTCATCAGCTCGGCCTCGGCGTACCAGACCCCGCCGACGCACCTGCCGGTGACGGAGTCGACGCCGCTGAAGAACCCGTACTGGCAGTACTCGCGGGACAAGATCGCGTGCGAGGACCTGCTCGTCGCGGCCTACCGGCAGGACGACTTCCCGATGACGATCATCCGGCCGTCGCACACCTACGACGAGACGCTGCTGCCGTTCGACGGCGGGTGGACGGTCGTGGACCGGATGCGCCGCGGCAAGCCGGTCATCGTGCCGGGCGACGGGACCTCGCTGTGGACGCTCACGCACGTGCGGGACTTCGCGGTCGCGTTCGTCGGGGTGCTCGACCGGGCCGAGGCGATCGGCGAGGCGTTCCACATCACCGGCCAGGAGTCGCCGACGTGGGACCGTATCCACCAGGAGGTCGCAGCCGCGGCGGGAGCGCCCGAGCCGACGATCGTGCACGTCCCCTCGGACGCGATCATGGCCGCCGACGCCGACTGGGGTGCCGGGGTCGTCGGCGACAAGGCGAACAGCATGGTCTTCGACAACAGCAAGGTGCGGACGCTCGTGCCGGGCTGGGCGGCGCGGACGACGTTCCGCGAGGGCGCCCGCGAGCTGGTCGCCTGGTACGACGCCCACCCGGAGGCGCAGGTCGTCGACGAGGAGAAGGACGCACTCATGGACCGCCTGGCCGAGGCGTACGCGCCGGGCCGCGTCTAGCGAGCGCCGTCGGACGGGAGGCGCGGCCGGTCTGGCCCCGCGCCTCCCGTCCGGTGCGCAGCGGGCTCCGGCCGCCGCGGAGCGCGAGGCGCGCAACGCGGCGCGCACTGGCGGGGCGCAACAGGAACCGGCTCGAACCGCGGACGTCCGTGGTTCGAGCCGGTTCCTGTTGTGCGGGTGCGGCTCGCGCCGGCTGGCCGCCGCTCAGGCGCCGCGCGGGGCGCGGGCGCGGAGGACCGCGCCGAGGGCCTGCATGGCGGTGCCGATCTCCTCGTCCGTGACGACGAGCGGCGGGGCGAAGCGGATCGTCGAGCCGTGCGTGTCCTTCACGAGCACCCCGCGGTCCGCGAGGTCCTTCGCGACCTCCTTGCCGGTGCCGAGCGCGGGGTCGATGTCGATGCCGGCCCACAGTCCGGCGACCCGGTGTGCGACGACGCCCTCGTCCATGAGCTCGTCGAGGTACCCGCGGAGCACCGGTTCGCCGTCGAGCGCCCGCTGCTGGAAGGTGCCCTCGGCGAGCATCGCCACGACCTCGGTGCCGACGGCCGCGGCGAGCGGGTTGCCGCCGAAGGTCGACCCGTGCTCCCCGGGGCGCAGGACCCCGAGCACGTCCGCGCGCCCGACCACGGCCGAGACCGGGACGATCCCCCCTCCGAGCGCCTTGCCGAGCGTGACGAGGTCCGGGGTCACGCCGACGCGCTCGACGGCGAGGGTGTGCCCGGTGCGGCCGAGCCCGGACTGGATCTCGTCGGCGATGAACAGCGCACCGAACTCGTCACAGACCGCGCGGACCGCGGGCAGGTAGTCCGCCGGCGGGATCACCACGCCGCCCTCGCCCTGGATCGGCTCGAGCAGCACGGCCACGACGGTGTCGTCCATCGCGTCCCGGAGCGCCGACGCGTCGCCGTACGGGACGGTCCGGAAGCCCGGCGTGTACGGACCGAAGTCGTCCCGCGCCGAGGGGTCGTCGGAGAACGAGATGATCGTCGTGGTGCGGCCGTGGAAGTTCCCGCTCGCGACGATGACCGTGGCCTGCCCCTGCGGGACGCCCTTGACGCGGTAGCCCCAGGCTCGGGCGACCTTTATCGCGGACTCCACCGCTTCGGCGCCGGTGTTCATCGGCAGCATCATCTCGGTGCCGGTGAGCGCGGTGAGCCCCTCGGCGAAGGGTCCGAGCCGGTCGGTGACGAACGCGCGGCTGGTCAGGGTCACGCGGTCGAGCTGGTCGCGGGCCGCGGTGAGGAGGCGCGGGTTGCCGTGCCCGAAGTTCACCGCCGAGTACGCCGCGAGCCCGTCGAGGTACGTCCGGCCGTCGACGTCGGTGACGGTCGCCCCGGAACCGGACGCGATGACGACCGGCAGCGGACTGTAGTTGTGGGCGAGGGTGCGGTCCTCCACGGCGAGCGCGGCGGCCGTGTTCGCCCCGAGCGCGCCGGCCATCAGGACCGCGCCACCGAGGTGCCGGTGCCGACGGGGTGCAGGTCGAGCGTGCAGCACTTCACGCCGCCGCCACCGAGGAGCAGCTCGGACAGGTCGACGCCGATCGGGTTGTAGCCCTTCTCACGGAGCTGCGAGGCGAACGTGGCGGCCCGGGAGGCGATCACGACGTTGTACCCGTCGGAGTACGAGTTGAGGCCGAGGATCGCGGCGTCTTCCTCGGTGGCGATGATCGCGTCCGGGAAGCGCTCGCGCAGGATGGCGAGGGACGGCTCGTCGAAGGCGCTCTCGAGGTACGCGATGTTCGACTTCCCCTCGGCGTCGGGCACCGGGTCGAGCGCCGCGATGGCGGTGTCCAGGTGGTAGAAGCTCGGGTTGATGAGCTTCAGGGTGACGACCTCGCGGCCGTACACCCGCGCGAGCTCCTCGTGGGAAGTGCTGTCCGAACGGAACCCGGTGCCGGCGTAGATGGTGTCGCCGATGAGGAGGAAGTCGCCCTCGCCCTCGTTCGTCTCCTCGGGCTCGGCGACGGTCAGGCCCGCCTGGCGGAACCAGTCCATGTACGCCGGGCCCTCGGGCTGGCGCTCCGGGTACTGGAACTTCGCGCCGTAGGCGACACCGTCGAGCACGAAGCCGCCGTTGGCCGCGTAGACCATGTCCGGCAGGCCATCGACGGGCTCGATCTGGTGGATCTCGAAGCCGAGCTGCTCGTAGACGTCGACGAGGGACTGCCACTGCTCGACGGCCTTCGAGGTGTCGGTCGGCTCCTCCGGGTGCATCCATGGGTTGATCCGGTAGCTGACCGTGTAGTGGGTCGGCTTGCACATGAGGATGGTGCGCTTGGTGGCCGTGCGCTGCGGAGCGGCGGTGGGCTGGGGTGCGGTGTTCGACACGAGGTCCTCCAGGACCGGGGCCCGAGCCTGCCAGGAACCACCACGGTGAGAGCTCCGACGAGACGCAGGCTCACTCGCCGGAGGCGGACCAGGTCGACGCCTGTCCTGAGTCTGGCACAGGACGGAGGTCCGGCACAGCACCGACGCCGCGCTCCGGGCGCACGATTCCTGCGTCGGACGTGCTGGTCTCGCAAGGAGCCCGCGTAGGATCGGGACAATGGATTCGCTCGACCACCGCATCCTCGACCAGCTCCGGGAGAACGCCCGCGCGGGCTACGGCGAGATCGGTTCGGTCGTCGGGCTCTCCGCCTCCGCCGTGAAGCGTCGCGTCGACCGACTCGTGGCCGACGGGGTCATCCAGGGCTTCACGATCAAGGTCGACCCCGCGGTGGACGACCGCGGCACCGAGGCGTGGGTCGAGCTGTACTGCCGCGGCACGGTCTCACCCGACGAACTCCGCACGCTCCTCGACGCCGTGCCCGAGGTCGTCGACGCCGGCACCGTCACCGGCAGCGCCGACGCCGTCGTGCACATGCGGTCGCGGGACCTCCCGGCGCTCGAGGAAGCCCTCGACCGGGTCCGCCTCGCGCCCCAGGTCGACCACACCCGTTCGGCGATCGTGCTGTCGAAGCTCGTCAGCCGCGGCTCCGACTGACCCCGGTGCGGAGCTTCGCGACCATGGGACGGACGACGACAGCCGGGAGGCACGGCACGCCTCGCGGCTCGACCACCGCCCGGCGGATGGTCACCGCCGCGGCCGTCGCGTACGTGGTCAACTGCCTGTGGGGCACCGCCGTGGCGGTGCGCCTCATCCGCACCCGGAGGCTGCGGGTCGTCCACCACGGCCTGTTCGTCGTCACCGCGGCGCTGACCGGTGCCGCCGCGACGACGCCGGTGTGGACGCGGTCGCGGGCCGGCCTGTTCCTGCTGCCCGCGCTCGTGCCGCTGGCGCTCGCTCCACGGACCGACCCCCGCAGCGGAGCACACTGGAAGACCGCGGTCGCCGCGGCGCCGTCCTACCTGGGGGCGGTCCTCCTGCGGCGCTGACCGCCCCAGCCGACCCAGTCCGAAGGACAGCAGTGGAACTCATCGAGGCCATCCGGCGCCGTCGCACCACCAACGGGGCGTTCCTGCCCGACCCGGTGTCCGAGGAGCACCAGCGACTGCTGGTCGAACTCGCGGGTCGCGCCCCCTCGCAGCTGAACAGCCAGCCGTGGCGGTTCGTCCTGGTCGAGGAGCGCGAGACGATCGACCGGATCGCCGACATCAGCGGCCGGACGATGACGAAGACCATGTCCGAGGGGACGTTCTTCGAGCGGTACAAGCCGTACTTCCGGTTCTCGCAGGCGGAGATGGACGAGCGCCGCTCCGGCATGCTCTTCGACAAGCTCCCCGCGCCGCTGCGCCCGTTCACGAGCCAGGTGTTCACCAAGCGCGGGCAGTTCCTCATGAACGCGCTCCGGGTGCCGCAGACCCTCGGCGAGGAGAACCGGAAGCTCGTGGCCGGCTCGCCGCTGCTCCTCGGGGTGATGCTCGACCGGGACGAGTACCGGAAGGAGGCCCGCAACGCCTTCTACTCGGTGTTCAGCATGGGCGCCGCGATGGAGAACATCTGGCTCGCCACGACCGAGCTCGGTCTCGGCATCCAGTTCGTCTCGTTCCCGATGGAGATCGAGGAGTCGTGGAACGAGGTGGAGCAGCTGCTCGAGGTGCCACCGGAGCTCGAACTGATGGCCGTCTACCGGATCGGGTACACCCCGCCGGAGCGTCGCCGGCCGGCGATCGACTGGGTGTCGAACGAGCGGAAGCGGCCCTCGCAGTACGTGTTCCGCGGCACGTGTGCGACGCCGCAGGAGGGCTGGGACGACGTCTCGGCCGTCGGACACCTCGACCCCGAGGCGACGGACGGGGGCACGCGGTGACGGCGACCATGCCTGCCGGTGGTGGTCCGGTCCTCCCGGGCGGGCCCGTCGACCCGGTCTCGGCGACCGCGCCCGCGCTGCCGGGGCGCCCGTGGATCGAGCAGGCCTGGCGGGACGTCGTCTTCGTGCACTGGCGGGTGGACGTGTCCGCGGTCGCACCGCTCCTGCCGGCCGGGACCCGACCGGACACCATGGCTCCCGACGGCTCCGACGACGGGGTGACGACGTGGGTGGGGCTCATCGCGTTCAGCTTCGAGGACACCCGGTTCCCGCCGCTCGGACCGCTCGGCCGGACCGGCGGCCTGGGCGACTTCCTCGAGGTCAACGTCCGCGTCTACACGCGGGACGACACCGGTCGGCGCGGCGTCGTGTTCCTGTCGCTCGACGCGGGGAAGCTGCTGCCCGCTGCCGCCGCCCGGGTCGTCACGGGGACGCCGTACCACTGGGCGCGGACCGGCCGACGGCAGGACGGCGACCGGACGGCGTACGCGGTGCACCGCCACGGCACGCACCTACGGTCCCGTCTGGAGGTCGAGGTCGGCGGGCCGATCGCCGAGCCGACCCCGCTCGAGTCGTTCCTCACCGCACGGTGGGGCATGCACGTCGGCCGGGCCGGTCGGACCGCGTGGTGGCCGAACGAGCACGACGCATGGGTGCTGCACCGGGCGACGCTCCGCGGGCTGCGCGACGACCTCGTCCGCGCCGCCGGCCTGCCCGCCGCGCTCACCGAGCTCGAGCCGGACTCGGTGCTGTACTCCCCCGGTGTCGTGACGCGGTTCGCGGGGCCGCGCGCTTGACCGATCGCGAGCGCGTCGGCGGGCCGGGGATCGGGGGACACCGGCTGACACACGGGTCGCAGCGTCCGGTAGAAGGGACGCATGACACGAGTGGCTGTGGTGACCGGTGGATCGGCTGGACTGGGACGGGCCACGGTCCGGGAGCTCGCGGCTCGCGGGTGGGACGTCGCCGTGCTCGCCCGTGGTGAGGACGGCGTGCGCGCGGCCGTCGCGGAGGTCGAGGCGGCCGGGCAGCGTGGACTCGCGCTCGTGGCCGACGTCGCCGACCGCCAGGCCGTCGAGGACGCCGCCGACCGCGTCGAGGCGGAGCTCGGCCCGATCGACCTCTGGGTGAACGGCGTCATGGTCGGGGTGTTCGGCAGGTTCCTCGACACCGCGCCGGAGGACTTCGAGCGCGCGACGCAGGTCGACTACCTCGGGTTCGTGAACGGCACGCGTGCGGCACTGACGCGCATGGTGCCGCGCGACTCCGGGCACGTCATCCAGGTCGGTTCGGCCCTGGGCTCGCGGGGCATCCCCCTGCAGGGCGCCTACTGCGGGTCGAAGCACGCGATCGTCGGGTTCACCGAGTCGGTCGTCTCCGAGCTCATCGAGCAGGGCAGCAAGGTGCAGATCAGCCGGGTGGACATGCCGGCCCTCAACACGATCCAGTTCGGGTGGGTGCAGTCGTCGCTCCCGCACCACGCGCAGCCGGTCGCGCCGATCTACCAGCCCGAGGTCGGTGCCCGCGCCATCGCGGTCACCGCCGAACGCCCCCGTCGTCGCACCTGGGTCGGGGAGTCCACGGTCTACACGATCCTGGCCAACCGGATCAGCGGGCGCTTCGCGGACTGGTACGCGGCGAAGACGCTCGTCAGCGGGCAGCAGATCCCGGACAAGGACGGCGAGGAGATCGGCGTCAACCTGTACGAGCCGGTACCCGGTGACCACGGGGCGCACGGGGCCTTCGACGAGCAGTCGCACGACTGGTCACCGCAGACCTGGTGGGTCGAGCACCGCCGACTCGGCAACGGGATCCTCGGAGCGGCGCTCGGCGTCGCCGGGGTCGCCCTCGCCACCGCGGCAGGGCGCCGCCGATGAGCCGCCGGACCAGCACCACCGGGGTGGACCGTGCCGCCGTCGTCGAGGTCCTCCGCGCCGGCATCGGTGTCGCGCACCTGCTCGGGGCACGGCGGGCGCTCGGGCGCCCCGCGGTCCTCGGGCGGGTCCTCGGCGTCCGGCAGCTCTCACAGGCGACGATCACGGGACGTGCCGGGACTCCGGAGGCCCACACGCTCGGTGCCGTCGTCGACGCCGTGCACGGGCTCACGATGGTCCCGCTCGCGCTGTTCGACCGGCAGTCCCGACGCTTCGCGGTCCGGCAGGTGTGGATCGCCACGCTGCTGACGGTGCTGGAGGTCGCCCTCGTGGGGGCCGGGCGCCGTCGCTGATCGCCGACACGTCGACGCGACGGAGCCCCGCCGGCCAGGTGGTCGGCGGGGCTCCGTCGTGCGCGGGGGCCGGGGCTACTCGACCTCGGACGCCGGGTCCTCGGCCTCGACACCGGTCTCGTCGAGACGGTCACGGAGGTGGTCGGCCATCACGCCGGCGCCCTCGTCGCCGTGGTCGTGCTGGACCTGCTCCACGAGGCCGTGCAGCTTGTCGTCGTTCGTCGCGTCGTTCGCACCGTCCATGATCGGCTCGGTCTGGACGCCGTTGTCACGCTCTCCTGCAGTCATGGTCGCGACGTTACGCCGCTCCGGCAGTGCCCTCACGGGGATGCCCCAGGTCCACGCGGTCAGAGCCGGAGGCGGGCGAACTCCGGGTCGACGTCGCCGTGACGGTGGGCCGTGACGATGACCGTCTGCTCGCGGAGGTAGTGCGCCATCTCGACGACACCGGCCTCGACGACGGGCGCGTCGTGGATGGCGGTCTCGATGCCGGCGCCGAGCGCTTCCTCGACCGCGAGGGGGTCCCCGCCGAGCAGCCGGATCCGGGAGCCCGGCCCGGCGAACGCGGTGTGCGGCCGCGGTTCGAAGCCCTGGGACAGCACGATGTCGATCGCGTCCTGCGGTTCGTCGGTGCCACCCGACCAGTCCTCGCGGAAGAGGGCACCAGACGCCGCCCGGGCGAGGAACTCCTCGTCCGTCTCCACCAGGTGGTCGACCACGTCGAGCGGTGACCGACGCCCGGCGAACAGCTGGGTCAGCGGGCCGGGCAGCGCGCGGGCGGTGCTGAGCAGGACGTGCGCGCGGGCGGCGGTCGCGGCGGCGAGGGTCCGGACGAGCTCACCCGTCCCGACGCCCTCGGACTGCCGGACGACCACGGACTGCGGGCGGTACCGGAGCACGTTCCGCTCGACCCGGAGGTCGGCGGTGTCGCGGGACCGGCCGAACCGTGTCTGCCGGGCCTCCGCGTCGCTCGTCGCACCGGCTCGGACCAGGTCGAACTCCTCGAACGACAGCCCGCTGCGGGCGGCCTCGATGAGCGCGGTGACCCGCGGCGGCAGGCCGTGCAGCTGGATGCTCTTGTGGACCGTGCGCGGGACGGGTGCCCAGTGACCGAGCACGGCGACGGACTCCGGTCCCCCGCGTGCGGCACCCGCACCGACCGCGGCACGCCCCCATCCCCCGGCCGGCTGTCGTCCGACGACCGGGTCCGTGGTCGGTCGGTTCACCACGAGGGAACCAGCGGCCACGCGGTCCGTCCACGCCGCGACCTCGTCGACGTCGAGCGTGTGCAGGGCCTCCACCAGGCCGTGTTCGGTGCCGTTCTGGATCGCGATCGCCTCGTCGAGGGTCTCGACGTGCACCACACCGAGCACGGGGACGGCCGCGGCGGTCTGCGCGAAGGCGCTGCCGGGACGGACGCCGACGCGGACGCCCGGCGACCAGAGCCGACCGGACTCGTCGAGGACGGTGGGCTCGACGAGCCAGGACTCCCCCGGCGCGAGTTCGGTCAGCGCGGCGCGGGCGGCGCCGGTCGGTTCGACGAGGAGCGGTCCCACCTGTGCGGCGGGGTCCGTGGGCCAGGCGACCCGGAGCGCGCGGGTGGCGTCGGCGAGCTGACGTCGGAAGCGGTCGTCCTCGCCGACGGACCCGACCAGGACGACGAGTGACACCGCGCGGGCCGCCTGGCCGGACTGACCGAACGCCGAGGCGACCACGTCGCGCACCGCCTGGTCGACGTCCGCCGCCGGGGTCACCACAGCCGCGTTGACCGCTCCGGTGTCCGCGATCAGCGGGAGGCCCGCCCGCCACCAGCGGAAGGACCGGGCGGTGTCGGAGGAGCCGGTGAGCAGCACGCGGTCGACCGCGGGGTGGGCGACGAGGTCACGGCCGAGTTCGTCGACGTCGAGGTCGACGAGCTGCAGGAGCGAGTGCGGGACCCCGGCGTCCCAGAGCACGTCGGCGAGCACGGCGCCGGACCGCTTGGCGAGGGGGGACGGCTTCAGCACGACACCGCTGCCGGCCGCGAGCGCCGAGAGCACCCCGTCGGCGGGCGTCGCGACCGGGGAGTTCCACGGCGGGACGACCACGGTCAGACGCGGTGGGACGAAGACGGCGCCGGCGACGTCGGTCAGGTGCCGGGCACGGTCGGCGGCGTGGTGCGCGGCGTCGACCGCTGCGCTGACCTGCCGGTCGGCGTCGGTGAGGGTCATCGCGGTCTCGGCGACCACGACCTCGACCAGGGCTGCGCGACGGACCTCGAGCTGGTGGGCGACGAGGTCGAGCAGCTCGGCACGGTCCTGGGGATCCTGCCGCCCCCAGTTCACGCCCGCCTGGGCGGTCCGGGCGATGGTCCGTTCGAGTCGCTGACGGTCGGTGACCCGGGCACCGCGGATCGTCGCGGTGCCGAGCTGCGAACGGGTCACCCGGCGGAGCAGGTCGGCCGCCCACTCCCGGTTCGCGGCGACGGTGGGGTCGGTGTCCGCTGCGGGTGGGTGCACGACGGTGATCGCGGGAGGACCGAGGGGCGCACGGCGGTCCTGCGTGCGGAGGGTCGTCGGCGCCGGGTCGTCGAGCGCGGCGACGGCGGTGGTGAAGCGCTCGCGTTCCCGTGCGGCCACGGCGTCGTCCGTGCCGATCGAGAACGCCGTCGAGGTCGCACCCTCGCGGAGCCGTCGGGCGAGGTACGGGATCGCGGCGTCGAACTCGTCGGGCTGCACGACCGGGGTGCTGACGGTGACGGTCCCGAGGTCGGCCCGGACGGCGTCGAGGGCGGTGCCCGCCGTCCCGAGGAGCACCTCGACCTCGAGTGCGTCGCCCACCCCGCGGCGGTCGGCGAGCACCCGCGCGGCGGCGATCGCGAACAGGTCGTGTCCGGCGAGCGTCACCCGGACCGCGTCGGTGTGCTCGGGCGTCAGCGCCGCGTCGAGCAGGCGGAGGAGGGCGGTGTCCGTCGCCTGGCGCGTCGCGTACGTGGCCAGGGGACGGTCGTGCACGAGCGCGTCGGCCAGTCCGGACGCACCGCGTGCACCGGCGACGAGCCGGACCCGGACCGGTGCCCCACCACGGTGGCGCCGCGCCGTCGCCCACTCGGTCAACGAGGCGAGCACCCCGGCGCTGTCGGGGAGGTCGGCCGGCAGGGTGATCCCGGCGGTGGTGTGGGCGAACTCGTCCATGTCGAGCAGCTCGCGGAAGACCGCCGCGGTCAGGTCGAGGTCGCGCGGGTCACCGGTCCGGAACGTGATCGTGCTGTCGCCCGCGACGGCGGCGCGGAACACCGGGACGAGCCGTTCGACGGCCTGCTCGGTGGCGGTGTCGAGCACCCACGGCGACGACGGCGGCAGGACCTCGGACACCGCGAAGGACACGGCCGGCACGTCGGGACGACCGAGCAGGTCGGTGATCCAGCGGAGGCGGCGAGCACTCTCGCCCGGGCCGAGCACGGCCGGGCCGAGCGGGACGACGTCGAGGCGGCTGCCGGTCCCGGCGACCTTGGCGAGCGCCGACCCGAGCCGCGCGGGTGGCACGTCGACCACCAGGTGCCCGGCGAGTCGTCGCAGCACACGTCGCGCGGACGGGATGACGGCCCACGGTGCCATGGTCGCGAACCCGCCACCGACCGTGACCGCTCCGCGGAGGTACCAGGCGAGGAAGTCGGGGACGTCCCGGCTGGCCTTCTCGAGGTTCCGCGCCGCGACCTTCGGGTCGTCGGGGCGGATCACCTTGTCGATGAACCCGCGGGCGAAGTCGAGACCGCGGTCGTCGCGCAGGACCTCGGCGAGTCGGGCCGCCCCGGCGTCGGGCTTCGCGCCCCGGGAGGCGTCCAGCCACCGCCCGACGAGGGCGAGCGCGTCGTCGGTGCAGTCCTGGAGGCGTGCGGGCGGCATGCTCTCGATCGTAGGCCGCTCCCCCGACGTCTCCTCGGAGGCCGCCGTGTGCCGCCCAGGAGTCAGCCGGACGGATGATCCTCGGCCCCGACCGCCGCCGCCGTCGATACGCTGGCCCGATGGTGGAGCACGGCGTCGACGGCCACGACTGGGCCACGTGGGACGCGTTCCACGACGTCTGGCGCGGCCTCGACCGGGCGCTGGACCTGGCCGTGCAGCGCGGTGCGGGCATCTCCGTGCCCGAGTTCGAGATCCTCATCGGGCTGCACCGCGACCCCGAGCACCGACTGCGGGTCCGCGACGTGGCCGCCGGCATCGGGTGGGAGAAGTCGCGCGTCAGCCATCAGGTCACGCGCATGGTCGCCAGGGGACTCGTCGAGCGCGCCGACTGCCCGTCGGACGGCCGCGGCAGCTGGGTGGTCATGACCCCGGACGGCCGCCGGGCCGTCCTCGCCGGCATCCGAGCACACACCGCCGCCCTCGAGCAGCTGTTCTGGAGGCCCGTGGCGGCGGATGCGGAGACCCTCCGGTCGGTCTCGCACCGCGTCCTCGACGCGCTCGGTCCGGTCGACACCGACACCGACACCGAGGGCGGGGCCGACCCGGGAGACACCTGACCGTGCCCGGGACGGGCGTGGGAGGATGCCTCCGATCAACCTCGTGGGGGAGCAGATGGACACCGACGGTTCGCCGTCCGCGCGCGCGGCACTCGTGGCGGCGTTGGACATCGTCGACGCGGCCCCGACCGAGCGCCTCGAACGCATCGTCCGCATCGCGCGCGACCTCTTCGCCGTGCCGATGTCGTACGTGAACCTGCTCGACGACGCGCTCCTGCACACGCTGACGCCGAACGTCCCGGGCGAGGCCACGACCGTGCCGCTCGAGTGGTCGTTCTGCCAGCTCACCGTGCAGCGGCCCGGGCCGACCGTCGTGCCCGACACCGCCGCCGATCCGCGCACCGCTGACCTGCCGGGCGTCACGAGCCGGGGCATCCGCTTCTACGCCGGTGTCCCTCTGACCATGCCGGGCGACGTCGCCATCGGGACCCTGTGCTTGATGGACGTCGAGCCGCGGGAGTTCAGCCCCCAGGACGAAGCGGCCCTCATCGACCTCGGCCACTGGACCGAGCGGGCCCTGGCCATGGGCCTCCAGCACGATCGACTGCTCGAGGTCGTCGAAGCCCTCGCTCCGCAGCCCCTGGACGTGCCGGGCTACCGTCTCGCCGGCATCAGCGTGCCGTACGGCGACCTCAGCGGGGACGTGCACGACTGGACCGCGGGCGACGACGCCGTGACGTTCACCCTCGCCGACATCATGGGCAAGGAGCAGCCCGCGGCACTGCTCGCCGCCGGGCTCCGCGCAGCACTCCGGCAGCACGAGGACCTCTTGCCCGTCGCAGCCGTCGCCGCGATCGAGCCGCGGATCAGCGAGGACCTCAGCCGCGCCTCGGCCTTCGCGACGCTGTTCCACGCGCGCCTGACGCCGAGCACCGGCCGTCTGGACTTCGTCGACGCCGGACACGGCCTCGTGCTGCACCTGCGAGCCGACGGCACGTCGGAGATCCGCCGGTCGCGGGACCTCCCGCTCGGCCTGCACCCGGGCGGCATCCCCTTCCGGGCCGGAGCGCTCGTCCTCGAGCCCGGGGACACGCTCGTCGTCACGAGTGACGGTGCGCTCGACCTGGGCGATGGGACCATCGACACGCTGACCGACATCGGGCGGACCCTGCGGCACGCGCCGGACACCGCCGCGTTCCTCCAGACCGTGCGCCTCCGCGCCGCGGAGCACGCCGAGGACGACGTGACCGTGGCGGTGCTGGCGCGCGACGCCGACGGCTGAGCGCGAGCAGGGCGACGCGGACGGAAGGCGGTGTCGGTACCTGCCCACAGGTACCGACACCGTTGGCTCGTGCGCCTGACCCGAACAGGAACATCGAACTGCGGACGAGCCTGCCGGGTACCACCGACATCGGTGGTGTGCCGACGCGTCAGCGGGCTCCGCCTGCGAGCAGCACCGCGACCGACGCCGCCACCGCGTCGGCACCGGCGTGGTCGTCCGCCGTGATCGTCACGACCGCGCCCACGGCCTCGTCGAACAGCAGCAGCTGCCCGTTCGCCCCGTGCATCCGCCACAGCCGGCCCGGGCCGTCCCACCCGGCGAGCGCGTACCGCTCGTACGCCGGGCTCCGTCCGGCGGCGACCCAGTCGCCGTGCATCGCCGCGACCCACTCCGGCGCGACGAGCTGCCGGTCCGCGACCCTGCCGCCGTCCCGGACGAGCCGACCCAGACGTGCGACCTCCGCCGTCCGGAGCAGGAGTCCGCCTCCGCCCGCGATGTGGCCGTTCGGGCAGCGCTCCCACTCCGCGTCGTCGATGCCGAGCGGGGTGAGCAGCCGTTCCTGCACGAAGCGGCCGACGTCGCCGACCCGGGCCTCGAGGACCCGCATGGCCGTGTAGGTGCTGGCGTTCGAGTACTGGAACACCCGCCCACGTGAGGGTCGGCCGAGGAACTCGCGCGCCAGGTCCGGCCAGTCGGTCAGCAGCGTCGGCGACCACGGCAGGTCGACGCCGCTCGTCATGGTCAGCAGGTGGCGCAGGGTGACCGCGTCGGTACCAGCTCCGAGCTCCACGTCGGTGAGGGACGCCGACACCGGCGCGTCCGGGTCGACCGCCCCGTCAGCGACGGCGATGCCGGTCGCGAGGACGCAGACGCCCTTGGCGATGGACTGCACGTCCTCCCGCACGTCGGGCGTCCAGCGGTGCTCGGCGTCGTCGTCGCCCACGAGCACGTGCAGACCGTGCGCTCGGAAACCGGTCCGGGCGACCTCGGCCACGACGGCGTCGCGGACGGTCTCGGCGCGTGTCATCCGGCCATCCTCGCGCCTCGGCGGCCGGGAGACGAGTTCGCGGGCAGCCGCCAGTAGTCTGTGCGATCGGACAGTGTTCGGGAAGCGACGAGGAGACCACCACATGTCAGTCGGACTGCTCGCCGTCGTGGACGACATCCTCAGCGCGGCCCTCAAGGCCAGCGCGAAGACCGCGGGTGTCGTGATCGACGACGCCGCCGTCACCCCGCAGTACGTGCAGGGCCTCCAGCCGGCCCGGGAGCTGCCGGTGGTCGGACGGATCGCCCTCGGCAGCCTGTTCAACAAGTTCGTCATCATCATCCCGCTGGCGCTCCTGCTGTCGGCGTTCGCGCCGTGGGTGCTGCCGTGGCTGCTCGTCATCGGCGGCACGTACCTGTGCTTCGAGGGTGCCGAGAAGGTCACCGAGTGGTTCGGCGTCCACCACGAGGCCAGCAGCGACACCACGGTCTCCGAACCGAAGCTCGTGTTCGGGGCCATCCGCACCGACCTCATCCTGAGCACCGAGATCATGCTCATCGGCCTGGCGAGCCTGGACCCGGACCTCGGCTTCTGGCCGACGCTCGGTGCCCTGGCGGTCATCGGTCTCGGCATGACCCTGATCGTCTACGGCGCCGTCGCGCTCCTGGTCAAGGTCGACGACATCGGCCTGCAGATGATGAAGAACCCGTCGCGCGGCACCCGGCGCATGGGCGCTCGCATCGTCAGCGCGATGCCCGCGGTCTTCCGGTTCATCAGCATCGTCGGGACCGTGGCGATGCTCTGGGTCGGTGGGCACCTGGTCATCGCCAACATGGCGGAGACGTTCTGGGCGGGCCCGTACGAGATGCTGCACCACGTCGAGCACGCGGTCGAGGCCGCCGGACCCGTCGTCACGTGGATCGTCGACACCGCGATCTCGGCCGTCGCGGGCCTCGTGCTCGGCATGGTCGTCGTCGGGATCGTGCTCGGGATCGGCCGGCTGCGGGGGCGCACGCACTGACGGGCAGGCTCGGTCCTCCCGTTCCCTGACCGCTGGCCCCCCTGCCGGGTGGAGACTGCCGGCAGAGGCCAGGACGGCGCCGCAACCGGCGCGGAGACGCAAGGAGCAACGGTGACGGGACTCGACCGACGGACCAGGGTCCTGGGACGACTGATCGGACTGGCTTCGGTGACGCGGCGTTCCGAGGCGCAGATCATCGCCGACCAGCGACGAGTGGTCGGCCACAACCCCGTCACCGACCTGCTGCTCGGCGGCCTCGCGCCGGGGGTCAGCGTCCGCGACACGACCGCCGCCGGGCAGGACGGGCCGATCGGGGTGCGTCTGTACCGTCCGACCACGTTCACCGGGACACCGCCGCTCGTGGTCCTCGTGCACGGTGGTGGCTGGACCTCGGGCACGCTCGACACCTACGACTGGTTGGCCTCGAACATCGCACGGGACGCCCGGGTGGTCGTCGCGTCCCTCAACTACCGACTCGCCCCGGGTCACCGCTGGCCCGCCGCCGCCGAGGACTCGTACGCCGCCACCGTGGACCTCGTCGGGCGCGCGGGCGAACTCGGTGCGGACACGTCCCGGGTCGCGGTCGTCGGCGACAGCGCCGGCGGCAACCTGGCCGCCGTGGTCGCGCTGATGGCACGCGACCGGTCCGGCCCCGCGATCGCCTTCCAGGCGCTCCTGTACCCGGCGACCGACCTGACGATGGCCAGTCCGTCGATCGACGAGAACGCCACCGCCCCCATCCTCACCAAGGCCGACATGCTGGCCTTCCGGCAGCACTACCTGGGCGGCGCCGACCCGCGCGAGCCGTACGCGTCGCCGTTGTCCGCGGACCTCACGGGGCTCCCGCCAGCCCTGGTGCAGGTCGCCGAGCACGACCCGCTCCGGGACGACGGCCTCCGGTTCGCCGCTGCCCTGCAGGACGCTGGGGTCACCGTCCGGACCACGACCTACTTCGGCATGCCCCACGGGTTCATGGCGTTCCCGCGCATCAGTCGTGCGGTGCCCCAGGCCCTCGGAGAACTCTGCCAGGAGCTCCGCCGGGCGCTCGCCGTCGCATGAACCGCGCCGACGGGCCGTGTGCCGTGTGCCGTGTGCCGAGGAGTCCGTCCGGATGCCGACGGATCATCCACGCAACGAGCCCGCACAGCGGCGGTCGTCGGTGCGACGTCCGGACGGGGTTACGCTTCCGCCACCCCGAATCCGCGTGGCCCCGTCTCCGCCCGGGTGACAGCGACGTCACCCGGATGTCGACGGGTGCTGCACATCTGCAAGGAAGCAGGTCCCGGTGAACCCCTTCGCCCCAGCGCCCCTCGGACGGGCCCGAACCAGCAGACGCGTCATCGGCGCGACGGTGGCCGTGAGCGCAGCGGTGCTCGGCGTCGTCGCCACGACACAGACGGCCGTCGCCGCACCGCACAGCCACGCTCCGGCAGGCGACCTCGGCCCGAACGTGCTCGTCTTCTCCCCGGACATGCCGCAGGCGGACATCCAGGCGAAGGTCGACGCCGTCTACGACCAGCAGGTCGACAACGAGATGGGGACGTCCCGGTACGCGCTGCTGTTCGAGCCCGGCACCTACGGCTCGGCCACGGACCCGCTCGACATCCGCGTCGGGTACTACACGGAGGTCGACGGCCTCGGGCAGGACCCGAGCGGCGTCACCATCAACGGCGGGGTCACCGCGACGGGCCGCAACGGCAGCGGCTCACTCGACACGTTCTGGCGGTCGGTGTCGAACCTGACCGTCCACGTGGTGCCGACCGCCGACGCGTGCCACACGGCGAGCGAGATGTGGGCGGTGTCGCAGGCCGCGCCGATGCGCCGGGTGGACGTGAAGGACCACACGACGTTCATGCCGTACTGCGAGGACCCGAACTACGCCAGCGGCGGGTTCGTCGCCGACTCGAAGCTCGAGGGCGGCGCGCTGAACGGGTCGCAGCAGCAGTTCTACGTGCGCAACACCGACCTCGGTGCCGGATGGTCGAACGGGGTCTGGAACCAGGTGTTCTCCGGCGACCTCAACGCCCCGGCACAGTCCTTCCCGGTGCCGCCGTACACGACACTGACGGCGACGCCGGTCTCCCGCGAGAAGCCGTACCTGTACGTCGACGGCCGCGGCGCCTACCGCGTGTTCGTGCCGCGCGCCGTGACCGACTCGGTCGGCCCGAGCTGGGCGAACGGGCACACGCCCGGCCGGTCGTTGCCCCTCAGCGACTTCTTCGTCGCGCACCCCTCGGACTCGGTCGCGAAGATCAACGCCGCCCTCGCGAAGGGGAAGAACCTGCTCGTCACGCCGGGCGTCTACGACGTCGCGAAGAGCATCTCCGTGAAGCGCGCCGACACCGTCGTGCTCGGACTCGGCCTGGCCACCCTCACCGCGCAGCACGGCGCGGTCCCGATGGTCGTCGGCGACGTGCGGGGCGTCGACATCGCCGGGCTCACCTTCGACGCCGGCACCGTCAACTCGCCGACGCTGCTCAGGATCGGCAGCGGCCACCACAAGGGCGACCGGCACCGGTCCACCGCCGGCAGCGCAGCCGACCCGACCGCCCTGCAGGACGTCTTCTTCCGCATCGGCGGCCCGCACGTCGGCAAGGCGACGACGAGCCTCGAGGTCAACAGCGACCACACGATCCTCGACGACATCTGGGCATGGCGGGCCGACCACGGGGTCGCCGGCTCGGTCGGCTGGACCGTCAACACCGCGGACACCGGGGTCGTCGTGAACGGCGACGACGTGACCGCGACCGGCCTCTTCGTCGAGCACTACCAGAAGTACAACGTGATCTGGAACGGGGAGCGCGGTCGCACCGTCTTCTTCCAGAACGAGCTGCCCTACGACGCACCGGACCAGGCGTCGTGGCGACACCAGAAGACCGATGGATGGGCGGCGTACAAGGTGTCCGACCACGTCCGGACGCACGAAGCATGGGGCCTCGGGAGCTACATCTTCACGAACGTGGACCCGACGCTCCACGCGACGCAGTCCTTCGAGGTCCCGGACCGACCGGGCGTGGTCATGCACGACCTCACGACGGTCGCGCTCAACGCGGATGCGGGGACGATCGACCACGTCATCAACGGCCGGGGTTCCGCCGCGACGGGAGCCGTGTCCGGGCAGCCACAGACCGTGACGCGCTACTCGAACGGGGCCGTCGAGTAGGGGCCGCACTGTCCGCCCCGGCGCCTCAGGGCGGAGCGGCGACCGTGCGGTCGCACGGACGGAACAGGCCGTCCCGCTGGGATGCGGGACGGCCTGTTTCGATCCGGTCCACCATCTCCGGAGTCGCACGTGTGACGTGCTGGTGCGCGCACCCGGCCGGAGCCGGGGCGCGGTGTCGCTCGACTAGTTCGAGCGGCCGTTGCCGTCGCGGCGGTCGTCGTCGTCGTGCTCCGGCTTGCGGACGCCGGCCTTCGCGATGCCACGGCTGAGGATGTATGCCATCGTCACGAGCGCGACGTAGAGCCAGGCCTGGTCGGCGCCGAAGCCGGTGTGGCCCTCGTCCGCGTTGTCGACGACGGCGGACGCGATGAGGATCGCGAGCGAGACGACGATCCACGCGTAGAACTCCGTGGTCTTCAGGGCGGACTTGGTCTCGTTCCAGGTGCGGCGCACGACGTTGTCGTGGCGCGCGGTGTTCCCTGTCGTGTTCGACATGGTGTCTCCTTCGTGTTCAGTGCCACCGGGCGTCCGGTGGCCGCGTGATCTCGACACTCCTCCAACCGCGCTGATTACTCACCCAGTTTCGTACTTCGCAGAATACGCACTCTGCTTGCTTCCGCCGCTGAGGAGGAGCAGCATCATCGAGAGCCGAAGGACGAGGTCCGATCTGATGCCGAACGAGGACAACGCACGCAACGCCCACCGTTCCGGAGCAGAGGAGCCCCGCAGCGCGGCGGGAGCGGCCGCCATCGAAGCCCTGCAGGCACTGAGTGACAGCGTGCACGACGCCGACGAGCAGGCCCTGCGGGCGTTGCAGATGCGTCCCGTCGACGCGGTGGCCCTGCTGCACCTGGTGGAGGCCGGGCGCACGGAGCGGTTCCTCAGCCCTACGGAACTGGCGGCGAAACTCCGCCTGACCACGGCCGGCGTCACGAAGCTGGTGGACCGGTTGAGCGGCGCTGACCGGGTCGAGCGACGACCGAACCCGCGCGACCGTCGCAGTGTCGTGCTGGTGCCGACCGAGAGCGCGACCGCCGACCTCACCCGGGCGTACGGGCACATCCACACGCCGTTGATCACCGTCATCGACGAGCTCTCCGACGACGAGGCCGCCGTGGTCACCCGGTTCGCCTCCCGCTTCGCGGACGCGGTCCGCCGGGCCGGCGAGCGCGACGACGCGAGATCCGACGGCTGAACCGCTCCGCCGGGTGTCGACTCGTGGGCGCCGCCCGCTGACGGCGCTGACCGACGCGGTCGGGGCCACCCCAGGAGTCGCGGGGACGCGGTCGGGCTGCTGCAGGCGTCGCGGAGACGCACTGCAGCAGCCCGGACCTCACCGTGTCACGCGTCGCCGCACAGCGGGAGGCCGACGAGTGGCCTCCCGCTGCTGGTCACGAGGAGTGACGACGGCGGCGGAGCGCGATCGTGGCCACTCCCGCCGTCAGCAGGAGCGCCGCTGCGATCAGCGCCGACCGGACGGACGCACCCGTGAAGGCCAGGGCCTGCCCGCCGGTCCCGCCGGTCCCGCTGGTCCCGCCGGTCCCGCTGGTCCCGCTGGTTCCGCTGGTACCGGCCGGGCTGGACCCGTCGGGCGAGAGCGCGCCGGGCGCTGCCTCGTTGCCGCCGCCCTGCCCGGGCGCGCCGTCGTCCTGACCGGCGTCCCCGCCTCCCGGAGCCCCGCCGCCGACCGGCGGATCGACCCGCTCGGTGGTGACGACGGCTGCCGAGACGTCGGCACCGAGTCCGGAACGGTCCGTGAAGTGGACGGCCGTGACGGACCGGTCGGCACCCGTGGTGCGCTGCTCGTTGAGGACGAGCGTGCCCGCGCCTCCCGGCACCGCGATCCGGGTGTCCGCTGCGACCGGACCGGCCGGGATCGTCGTGCCGGCGATCCGACCGCCGCCGGTGGTCACCGTGGTGGCCGTCCCGCTGACCGTGACCTGCACGTCGCGCAGCTCACCCGCAAGGCGGGTGCCGGGGAAGAGCACGACCCGGTCGAGTCGCACCGCACCGCGGTCCTGTGCGGACCGCACGGAGGCCCCGGTCACCCGGAGCTGCCCGGCACCACCGTCGCCCACCACGTCCGCGCGGGCCGTGACCGGACCACCGGAGGCAGCCGGTGCCGCGAGGGGTTGCGCGCCGACGTCACTGGCTCCCGTGCTCCGGAGCCCGTAGGCGTACCAACGTCCGGGTGCCGGGTCGTCGGTGCCGGGAGCCGGTGCGGGCGCCCCGTCGCCGTTGCCGTCGCCGTCGCCGGGGTCACCGCCCGCCGTCGGGGCGATGGTGACCTGGCCGAGTCGGACCTCCGGGTACGTGCCGGTCAGGTCCTCGTAGTGCAGGGCGGTGAGCGTGACGGTGCCGTTGGCGTTCTCGACCCGCTCCCCGACGTGCACGCGGACCCGCTCGTCCCCGTCCCCGTCGAGGCCGGTGTACAGATCGGTGGCGGTGTTGATCCAGACGCCGTTGACGAACACGGCGTTCGCCTCGTCGTCGAACGTGACGTCCATCGTGCCGTCCGCCGTGACCTCGGCGTGCAGCCCGTTCACCTTGAGGGCGGGCCACCGGTACTCGGCGACGGGGTCGTCGCCCTCGCCCGGGACCTGTTCGTAGTGTCCGACCGAGAGGGTGGCGGTGTCGCCCCCCGCCCCGATCGCCGCCGTCACGTCCGTGGCCCGGGCGGGGTAGCCGTCCACGGCTCCGATCCGCTCGGCCGACCGTCGGTCGCCGGCTGCGGTCACCCGCGGTTGCGGGCTGACCAGGGTGCTGCCGTCCGCGGCCGTGACACCGACGCCCCACGCCTCGGTGACCCGCGCGTCGGGAGCGGGACTCGCGGCGGGTGCCGGGAGGGTGACGATCCCGAGTGCGACCTCCGGGTGGGTGCCGGTGAGGTCCGTGTAGCGCAGGGCGGTGAGGGTCGTGCTGCCGTCGGGGTTGACGACGCGCTCCCCGAAGCGCACCTGCACCCGCTCCTCCCCCTCGGCGTCGACCCCGGTGTACAGGTCGGTGGCGGTGTTGATCCAGACGCCGTTGACGAAGACCGCGCTCGACTCGTCGTCGAACCCGACCGTCATCGTGCCCTCGGGCGTGACGTGTGCGTGCAGGCCGTACACGCGCAGCGCCGGCCAGCGGTACGCGGCGACGGGGTCGGTCGCGGCGTCGGGGACCTGCTCGAACGAGTCGATGCCGATGTCCGAGGTGCCCTCGGCCGTCGTCGTGACGGTGACACCGCGGCCTGTGGACGGGGATCCGTCGGCCGCTGCGACCCGCTCCGCGGTGCGGGTACCGGTCCCGGTCAGTGCCGGCTGGCCGTCGACGAGGACGGTGCCGTCCGCGGCGGTGACGCTGACCCCGGAGACGGACCGGGCACGTGCCGCGTCGTCCGGGTCAGCGGCCGGCGGAGCGCTCGGTTCCGGTGACGGGGCGGGTGTCGGAGCAGGCGCCGGCTCCGGTGACGGGGCAGGTGTCGGCGTCGGCGTCGGCCAGCTGGTCGCCGGTGCGCAGGACACGGAGCCGGCCCGGACGCGCGAGATCTCGGAGGCACCCGAGTCGCCGTCGATCCGCAGACCGACGGTCGTCGCCGTCCCGTCCGCGCTGGTCGTGGTCGTCCCCACCAGGACCCGTGTCGGGCCGTACCGGGAGTCCGGCAGGTCGGTGCTCCACCCGGGTCGGGCGGTCGCCTCCGCGGTGACGTCGGTGCCACCGATCGACAGGCTGCCGAGGGTGACGACCGGATCGGCACCCGGGGTGCAGGCGACCCGGAGGTCCCGGAAGGTCACCGCCGGGCGGTCACGGAGCGTGAACGTCCCCGACTCGATCGTCGACACGGCGCCGTCCGGTCCTGCCGTCGTCCGCAGCCCGGTCGTCTGGGTCGTGTTGAGCTTCAGGACGTCCGTCGTCCCGTCGGCACGGGCCTCCACGGCTTCGCCGGAACGCCACTCGACGGCGGGCGTCGGACGGGTGAGCGTGCCGCCGTCGATGTCGACGACCTCGACTCCGGACGCCTTCGCGAGCGGTGCCCCGTCGGCGGCGAGCGCCGGGGCGGCGAGCGCCGGGGTGGCGATCCCGAGTCCGAGGAGCATCGTCGCGGCGAGCGCGACGGCGGCCTTCGTGCTGGTCCTGCTGCTGGTGCTGGTGCGTGCGGTCATCGGTCACTCTCCTTGCCGAAGCCCTCGATGAAGGCGCGTCCGTCAGGCACACCGACGCCGGTCACGTCGTCCCAGCCGGGGGCGGACTGCAGGCTCTGCGGCTTCGTGTCCCAGACGAAGACGGTCTCCGGCCAGAGGGCTCCGGCGTCGGGGCCCTTCGGTGACCAGGTGGCCGCCGACGCGGGCGTGACGTCACGGATCGCGTCGGTGCCGAGCAGGTCGTACAGCGCCGGGGTGGCGAGCCCGACCTCGACTCCGGTCGCGGCCTTCGCGAGCGCGACCATCGAGGCGACCATCGGCGTCGCGAGGCTCGTCCCGCCGTGTGTGGCGTACTCGACGCGGCCGTTGTGCGGGCCGTGGACGACGAACCCGGTGTTCGGGTCGCCGATCGAGGCGACGTCCGGGACGAGGCGCCCCGTCCCCGGCTCGTCGAGCAGCTGACGCTGCCACGTCGGACGGTCGTACACGTCGGACTCCCCACCGCCGGCGCCGTACGCGAAGCCGGGCGGGATCAGGGCACCGTTGCGGGCGAACCGGGTCTCGGTCTCCCACCCGGCCTCGACCGCGACGGACCCGTCGGCGGCCAGACCGGTGCTCGTCGCGCCGACGGCGGTGATGTACGGGCTCGAGGCCGGGGACGTCACGTCGGCACCTTCGTCGTGGTCGCCGAAGTCGCTGTGGTCGCCGTCGTTGCCCGAGGACGCGAAGACGGAGATGCCCCGCGACGCCGCCTCGACGAGCACCCGGTTCAGGAGCTCGCGGTCGTCAGCACTGTCGAGGTCCTCGGTCGACCCGAAGGACAGGCTGATGACGTCGGCCTGGTCGTCCTCGACGACGTCGAGGATCCGTGTGAAGAGCGCTGTGGTGCTGCAGTCGTCGGCACCCCAGTAGGCGACGGAGGCATCGGGCGCCATCGCGTGGACCGCCTGCACGTCCAGGTGCTGCTCCTCGGTCCAGCTCTGCGGGCCGCCGCACCGGTCCACGTCGGGCGAGGCCGGTGCGTGGTGCTGGTACTGCCCGCTGCGGAACGGCTGGGCGCCGGCCGCGCGGAAGTACGTGTTCGTGTTCGCTTCCACGTCCGGGTCGTCGTACGCGGCGACGATCGCGATCCGTGCACCCTCGCCGGTGTACTCCGCCGGGACGTGGTGGATCTCGCGGAGCTGCTGCGGCTGGTACCCGCACAGGGCGTTCGAGCGGTGGGTGACGTCCACCGAGGCGGGCCACGCATCGGTCACCCGCTCACCCCAGTAGGCGGCGCACTGGCCGTCGTCCGCCAGGACCGGAGGCCGGGCGTCCGTCTCGCCCGGACCGGGAGTCGGATCGTCGGTCGGACCGGCGACGGTCGGTCGGATCCCGTCGGCGTCGACGACACCGGCCACGCCGACGACGGCGTCGAGCGCACGCGGCACCGAGAGGGCACGGTCCGGTGCGACCGCGGTCGCACCGGCGGTGGTCCAGGAGGCGAAGGACGTCCCGAACGCGTCGCCGACGCGGTCGGCCGGACCGGAGACCGGCAGGACCGCGACCGACTCGCGCAGGTCGTCGACCTGGAGGCCCGCCCCGCGCAGCCACGCGGCCACGTCCGGCGCGGCGTCGGTGCGCGCGGGATCGAGGAGGACGGAGAAGTCCAGGGTGTCGGTGGTCACCGGGGCACCACGCTCGGCGCGGGCGACCCAGGTCGGGACGGAGTCGGAGAGGGTCCGCGTGTCCGCGGCTGGTGGTGCGGGGCGCGCGAGGAGCGCGCCGGGGACGAGCACGGCGAGCGCGAGCGCACCGATGACGAGACGGGTCTGCATGGGGGTCCTGGTCAGGTGGGAGACGGGAACGCAGCGCGGCGCGCTACTCCGGGAACCTTACATGCACATGAGAATCATCATCGTCTACTCGGACTCGACGACGGAGCACAGCCTTCCCTCGACGTCCCGGCATCCGCCACCGCGTAGGTTCCGAGCCAGGCGACCCCGCCGTCGGCACACCGCCGTCCCCGATCGAAGGAGTGTCATGTCCGACACCACCCCGGCCGCTCCGAGTGAGCCCGTCGACCCGAACGCCGCGTCCGTCCCGCCCGTCGAGGCCACGCCCGAGTCCCCTGCGACCGATGCACCGGCCGCCGAAGCCGTCCCCGCCGAGGCTCCCGCTCCGGTGACGGCCGCTCCGGCTGCGACCCCTGCCGCTGCCGTGCCGGTCGCCCCGGTCGTGCCGCCGCAGACCAGCCTCGCCTCGCGCGGCGTCAGCTACGCCGTCGACATCGTCTTCTGCATCGACGTCACCGGCAGCATGGACCCGATCCTCGACGCCGTGAAGGCGAACGCCCTCGGGTTCTACGACGACGTGCAGACCAACCTCACCGCGAAGGGCAAGAACGTCGCCGAGCTCCGTGTCCGCGTCGTCGCGTTCCGCGACCTCGTCGCCGACGGCGCCGCCGCGATCGAGGAGTCGCCGTTCTACGGCCTCCCGGACGACCGCGCCCGCTTCTCCGAGTTCGTCGGCGGCCTCGTCGCCGAGGGCGGCGGGGACGCACCCGAGTCCGGCCTGGAGGCCGTGGCCCTCGCCATCGCGTCGCCGTGGACCCGGAACGGTGACCGTCGCCGTCAGGTGATCGTGGTGTGGAGCGACCAGCCCGCACACCCGCTCGACCCCGCCGCCGTCCCCGCGGACCTCCGCTCCCGCATCCCCGCCGACTTCAGCGCGCTCACCGACGCGTGGGAGGACGAGCAGGGCGTCATGGGGTCCAGCACGAAGCGCCTCATCCTCTTCGCCCCCGACGGCCCCGGCTGGAGCGACATCTCGGCCGAGTGGGAGAACGTCGTGCACAACCCCTCGACCGCCGGTGGCGGCCTGTCCGACGTCGACTACGGCACGATCATCGACTCCATCGGGAACTCGGTGTGAGCGAGACCGCTGCGGGCCCGACCGCGTCCTTCGGGTTCAACCTGGCCAAGGTGCCGGACCACGGCGAGGACTCCGACCCGATCCTCCGGGAAGGGCCGGACCTCGGGCTCGCAGCGGTCTTCGACGGCATGGGAGGCGCGGGCGGCACCGTCTACGACACGCCTGACGGCGCGCGCTCCGGCGCCTACCTCGCCTCCCGGCTCGTCCGCGACGTGGTGGAGGAGCACCTCCTCCGCACGCTCACCCCGGACCGTCCGCTGCCGCTGCCGGCCACGGCCGTCGAGCTGCACGACGCCATCGCGACCGTGTTGCAGGACGCGCTGACGGGGCTCAACGCCCCCGTCAGCCGGTTGCGCTCCCGCCTGCTGCGGGCGCTGCCGACGACGATGGCGCTCGGTGCGCTGCAACGCAGCGAGCCGGACGGGTCCCGCTGGGTCTGCGAGGTGCTCTGGGCCGGTGACTCCCGCGTGTACGCACTGGACGCGTCCGGGTTGCACCAGCTGAGCATCGACGACCTGCGCGACCCGAGCGACGCCATGACGAACCTCCAGCGCGACTCGGTCATCAGCAACGCGATCTCAGCGGACACCGAGTTCCAGGTGAACCACCGCCGGGTGACGCTCGAGGCGCCGTTCGCGCTCGTCTGCGCCACGGACGGGTGCTTCGGCTACGTGCCGTCCCCGATGCACTTCGAGGGACTGGTGCTCGACGCGCTGGCCGGAGCCGAGTCCGACGAGGACTGGTCCCGCGCCGTCCAGCGGTCGATCAGCGCCGTCACCGGGGACGACGCGTCGATGGCGACGATCGTCGTCGGCGCCGACCTCGCCGACTTCCAGGCCGTCCTGGCACCACGACGTGCCGAGATCGCCGACCTGGTGGTGGCGCCCCTCGACGCGATGGCCGACGAGATCCGACGCGCGCAGCAGGACCTCGTCGACCTGCAGGCGCGGTACGTCGCCGCACAGGCCGAGCAGTGGCACCGCTACCGCGACGGCTACGAGCAGCTGCTGCAGGACGACCCGGACGCGTCGGTCGACCCCGTCGACGAGACGCCGGCGCGCCAGATCTGGAAGCCCGCCAAGCGGATCGCCACCGGGCACATCGCCGCGGCGGGTCCCGCCGAGACCGACAGCACGCCGGGCATCGGCACGGTGGACACCGACGAGACATCGGCACCCGAGGGTGCGCCGACGCGCGAAGGAGAGGTCGCCTGATGCAGGCCGGAGACGTACTGAACGGGTACACGCTGCTCGCCGACTTCAGCGTGGTGGGAGCCGGCCTCAGCCGCTGGACCTTCGCCACGAAGGGCGGGCGCGAGTACTTCGTCAAGGAGTTCCTCAGCCCCACCTACCCCGAGGACAGCGCCCCGGGCAGCGACCGGGTCAAGGCGCGGAAGCGCGAAC
The DNA here is from genome assembly GCF_003224415.1 of Curtobacterium sp. MCBD17_023. NCBI lineage: Bacteria > Bacillati > Actinomycetota > Actinomycetes > Micrococcales > Microbacteriaceae > Curtobacterium > Curtobacterium sp. MCBD17_023. The sequence goes on along the minus strand of NZ_QKLJ01000001.1, from coordinate 443,921 downwards.
GGTGCGCGGCCTTCGAAGCACGGCACGCCGCGATGCAGACCGCGCTCGCCCCGCTCTCGACGTACGGCGGCAACCTCATCGTCACGCTCGACTTCTTCCGCGCGGGCGCCAAGTACTACAAGACGACGGAGCGCGTGGAGTCCGAGGACCTCGGCGTCGCCGGGATCGCCGCCCTGCCGTTCCGCCAACGGCTCGTCCTGCTGAAGTCGGCCGCGCACAGCCTGAAGATCCTGCACGACCTGCGCATCGTGCACGGTGACCTCAAGCCGGACAACGTGCTGGTCAAGCGCACGGACCTCGGGTACACGAGCAAGCTCATCGACTTCGACAACGCCTACGTCGCGGGTGACCCGCCGCCCCCGGCGGAGATCGTCGGCACGATCAACTACTACTCGCCGGAGCTCCTCGGCTACATCCAGGAGGACGGGGTCGCGGCCGCCGACCTCGGGACCGCTGCGGACATCTTCGCGCTCGGACTCATCTTCAGCGAGTTCCTGACGGGGCAGTTGCCCGCCTACGACCGTGCGTACGGCGAACCGGCCGTGGCTGCGCGGAGCGGCGTCGTCCTCCGGGTCGACCGCACCTCGCTCGACCCCGCACTCGCCGACCTCGTCGACCGGATGCTGCTGGCCGATCCGGCGGCACGACCCACGATCGGACAGGTGCACGCCGGACTCATGGGCCTCCGTGGATCCGGCGAGGCGGTCGCGCCGACCGTGACGCCGGCTCCGTCGGTGAGCGCGCCGGCCGCGGCGCCCGCCCCTCCGGCTCCAGCCGCAGCGCCGGCCGCCTCCGGGGGCCTCCGCGGGAAGCTCGTCCGGCCGGCTGCGACGCCGACGCATGCCGCGCCTCCCGTCGGGACGAGCGGTTCCACCGCTCCCGCAGCCGACCCGTCCGAGGCGACCCCGCCTCCTGCGCCGTCGAGCGGGCTCAAGGGCAAACTGCTCGGTCGCACACCGCGCGACCGGAGGCCCGACCGTGGCTGAGATGCCGGCCGTCTGGCGCTGCCCGGTGTGCGAGGGCGTCAACCGCGGCGGCCGCACCTGCAGCACGTGTGGCGAGCAACTGCCGCCCGGCTTCGTGCCCGCGGACGCGACCCCGCGGCAGCCGGAGGCGCGGCCGCGTCCGTCGTACGCGCCACCGCGGACCGTGGCACCGCCGCCACGCCGCGCCCCGCGCTTCCCGAGCCCGGAGGAGATCTTCGGCAGCGACCCCTTCCGCTGACCCCGTGCGCGTCAGGGGCTGACGGCGATGCCGTGTGCGTCGGCCCACTGCATCGAGTGTTCCGCCTGCTGCCGGGACAACCCCGTCACCATGCCGCAGTTGCTGCACTCGATCAGGTAGGACGTGCCCAGGGAGAACAGCGGGATGAAGAACAGCGTCACCTTCTGCCGCTCGCGGACGATCTGCTGCGGTGCCGCGACCCCGCAGTGCCCGCACACGAAGGTCACGACGAACAGGAGCGCCGCGACCGCGCGGGTGCCGAAGAGCAGGAACATGCTTCGAGTGAACCACCCGGCACATGTCCACCCGGACGGGTGCGGGAGCGGTTCCCGACCTACTGCGAGAGCTCGCGGTCCAGGCGGTCGAGGAGCGCTTCGAGCGAGACCTCGAACTCCTCGTCGCTGCGGTCCTCGCTGAGCAGGGCACGCAGCCGCTGCACCTCCGGGGCGATGTCGAGGGACAGGTTCCCGTCGCCCTCCGGGACGGCGGCGCCGCCCTCGTCGAGCGGCTCCTCGGCGGGTCCTGCCTCGGCTCCCCTGACCACGGACTGCAGGAGGAGCTGGCCGAGCAGGAAGCTGCTGAACGCGCGGTAGGCGTTGACGGCCTGCGCGTCGGAGAACCCGTTCCCGGTGAGGGCCCGGAGGAACGTGTCGACGACCTCGATGCTCCGGAGCGGCGGACGCAGCCAGGGTGCGGCCGGGTGGCGGGTGGCGACGAGGGGGAACGCCTTGGGGTGGTCCGTCGCGATCCGGCGGACCGCATGCGCGACCGTCTGGAGGAACGCCTGCCAGTGCGTGCCCTCGGCCTCCTCGAGGTGGGAGACGAGGTCGCTCATCAGGGAGGCGACGATGCCCTCGAGCAGGTCCTCCTTCCCGTGCACGTACCGGTAGAGGGACATGGCCTCGACGCCGAGCTCCTGCGCGAGGGAGCGCATCGACAACCCCTGCGTGCCCGACCGGTCGATCTGCCCGAGCGCGGTCGCGACGATGAGGTCCCGGCTCAGCCCGGGTGCGGTCGTCCTGTCGCGTGCCGCCATGGCGGATCTCCCTCGCTGTGGGTGGCGTCCGGCCCCGACTGCGTCCTCGTGATGCGACGCCGCCGTACCTGAGACCGTACGCGCGCTTACGTCGTAAGCTCCGACGCGGGCTTACGCCGTAAGTCCGCCGAGGTGATCCCGCACCTCCATCTCGGACGCACTCCTCATCGGATCCGGTGACCACGCCGGGGAACAGGAGCACCACCATGATCGACAGCAACAGCATCAACGACCTCATCGGCGCCGACGTCTACGGCAGCGGCGAGGCGAAGATCGGCACCGTCGGACAGGTCTACGTCGACAACGACACGCAGGCCCCGACCTGGGTGACGATCCGCACGGGGCTCTTCGGCTCGTCCGAGACCTTCGCCCCGCTGACGGACGCCAATTTCGACGCCGGCATCGTCCGCGTCGCGTACGAGAAGGCGTTCGTCAAGGACGCACCGCGCGTCGAGGCGGATGGTGCCCTCAGCGACGAGGAGGAGCAGGCGCTCTACTCGTACTACGGCATGACCGACACCTCCGCGGCGGACGAGCAGCCCCTGTACGACCAGGATGCCGACCGTGGTGTGAACACCCACGGCACCCAGGGCCACGACACGTCCGGCCCGACGACCGACGACGCCATGACCCGCTCCGAGGAGCGTCTGCGCGTCGGTACCGAGCAGGTCCGGACCGGCCGTGCTCGTCTGCGCAAGCACGTCGTCACCGAGCAGGTCACCAAGACCGTCCCGGTCAGCCACGAGGAGGTCACCCTCTCCCGCGAGCCGATCACCGACGCGAACGCCGCCGACGCCCTCGCCGGCCCGGAGCTCAGCGAGGAGGAGCACGAGGTCGTCCTCTCCGAGGAGCGCGTCGTGACCGCCAAGGAGACCGTCCCCGTCGAACGCGTCCGCCTCGGCACGGAGACCGTCACCGAGCAGCAGACCGTCGACGAGGAGGTCGCCCACGAGGAGATCGAACTCGACGACAGCGAGGTCCGCAGCGCCACCGGGACCACCGACCGCGACCTCCGCTCCTGAGCACCACCGGCGGCGACCCCTCCGTCGCCGGGACTGAGCCCGCTCACACCTGTCGGCCCCGATCATGACGAGCGGGGCCGACAGGCGTACCCGCCCCTCCCGTTCCCTCGCCGGAGCACCGCACGGCCCAACGGAGCAGAGCATGAACCGAGACCAGCAGCACGTGTCCGACGCCGACGACCACGTCGAGGTGGTCCGCAGTGAGGAGCGCCTCGCCGTCACCACCGAGCGTCACGCCACGGAACGCGTCCGACTCGAGCGGTACATCGTCACCGAGCAGCGCACCGTCACGGTCGACGTCAGCCGTGAGGAGATCCGTCTGACCCGCGAGCCGATCACCGGCGGGACGCGCCTGCCGGCCGGCGCCGGCGACACCGTCCGCGAACCGATCGTGGTCGTCCTGCACGAGGAGCAGCTCGTCGTGACCAAGACCGTCGTGCCGGTCGAGCGCGTCACACTCACCACGCACACCGTCACGCAGGACGTGGTCGTCGACGAGACCCTCCGGCACGAGGTCGTCGACGTCGACGAGGTGCGCGAGTCGATGGCCTGAGCAGCCGACCCGAGTGCACCGGGCCTCCTGGCCGTCATCGCGACGGACGGGAGGCTCGTCTCGTTGCCGGTGCCTCGCATGGGCTGACGATGCAACGTCCCTGCCGGATGCGCGCCTCCGAGAACGAGTTGCAGTCCGCTCCTTTCCCTGCGGCTGAGGTCGCAGTACCATGTTCGCGAGGTGCCAAATCGGTTTGGCACACTACGAAGGGGTAGCAGCAATGACGAAACACCTCGTGATGTCTCGGCGCACGGTGCTGACGGGGATGGCGGTTCTCGCCGTGGCCGCACACAACGTGCCCGCTCTGCAGGCGACCGCGGGACAGAGCCCCTCTGCCGGGCACCGCGGGAAGCTCGAGCCTCGCCGTCGTCGCGTCCCGGTGGGGCTGCTCTGATGCCCGCCGACAAGAAGAAGCCGGTGGCCATCCCGCCAGAGCCGAACGTCTACGACGTCACCGACTGGAACCCGACCGGCGCTCTCGATCCGGTGCGGGACATCGGCGCCGTCATCAACAGCATCATCGGGGACATCAAGCGCCGCCAGACCAACCAGGCGGACAAGCCCGGCGCCGTGATCTACATCCCGCCGGGAACCTACTCGCTGAAGACGCGGGTCGTCGTCGACATCAGCTACCTCTGCATCCGCGGATCCGGACACGGCTTCACTTCGTTGAGCATCCGTTACAACTCCGGCGGCACGTCCACGTGGCACGAGATCAACCCGGGGGGCAGCCACATCACGGTGGAGAACGCCGACGGCAAGTCCGAGGCGTTCCTCGTGCAGCGATCGGGAGACCCGCGGTTGAGCTCGATCGAGTTCGAGAACTTCTGCCTCGACGGGGTGTCGTTCACCGGCAACCAGAACTCGTACCGCAACGGGAAGGTCGGGATCCGGTTCGCGTCCGCGACCGACGCAACCCGGGTGCGCGGGATGGGGATGGTGTACCTCGAGCACGGCCTGATCGTGCAGGACGCGGACGCGCTGGACGTCTCCGGGAACTTCATCGCTGAGTGCGGCAACTGCATCGAGCTCACCGGGTCCGGCCAGGCGTCGAAGGTCACCGACAACCACCTCGGAGCGGGACCCATCGGGTTCTCGCTGTTCGCCGAGCAGCACAACGGTCTCCTCGTCACCGGCAACAACATCTTCCCTCGCGGGATCGACTCGGTGCACCTCAAGAACTCGACGAGGTGCACCATCTCCGCAAACCGACTGCACTCGTTCTACCCGGGCATGATCACGCTCGAGGGGAACTGCAAGGAGAACCTGATCGGCTCGAACATGTTCGAGCGGCAGGTGGAGACGTACGGGCCGTTCATCGGAGTCGGCAACGGCCGACCGGATGACTTCGGTGTCGTGCAGGTGAACGGTGACGGCAACACCATCACCGGCAATCACGTGACCGTGATCATCCCGCCAGAGCAGGTCGCACCCGCCGGCGCGACCGCAGCGGTGTTCCGCGTCGCGAGCGGCGATCAGAACCTCATCGGCGCCAATCACGTGATCAGCAACCTGACGCTGCACACTGTGGTCCTCGACGCGGGCACGACCAACTCGCACGTCTTCGACAGCGGAACGGAGGCGCAGTTCGCCGCCGCCTCCACGAGCTATGGGTTCCGACCCACTCCGTAGGACCGTGCGCAGACAACGGGCCCGTCACGCATCGTGACGGGCCCGTTGTCTCTCCGTGCGGACGTGATCAGTCATGGTCGCCGGTCGTCGCTGCGAAGAGCTCGACCGGTGATGGAGGATTCGCGCCAGCACGGCTCACCGCGACCGCCGCCGATGCTGCCGCCACGCCCCCCACGCGGTTCAGCAGCGTCGTGTCGACAGCGGACTGCTGTATCCGTTGGAGTCCGCTGCCCTGCAGCAACGCGAAGAGCAGCCCGGACATGTAGGCGTCCCCTGCTCCGATCGTGTCGGCAACCGTCACCGCGGGCGCCATGACCTGCACACGAGTGTCCCGGCCGGCGACGATCGATCCGGCTGCACCACGGGTGATGGCGGCGAGGCGCACCCCGCCGTCGAGGAGACGGTCGAGGACGCCATCGGGGTCCACGTTCGGGTAGAGCCAGTCGGCGTCCTCATCGCTGAGCTTGACCACGTGCGTCCGCTTGACGATGCGGTCGAACTGCTGCAGCGCATCGGCCTGCTCGAGGAGCGCCGGCCGGATGTTCGGATCGAAGCTGCGCACCGTCGCCGCGGGAAGCTGACGGAACAGCTGCACTGCGGCGCGGCCGCCGGGTTGCAAGAAGGCCCCCAACGAGCCGGTGTGCGCAACAGCTGGCGCAGCCCCGGCCGGGAGCACGGGCGCTTCCCGGTCCCAGACGATGTCGAAGTCGTACCGAGCAGACCCGTCGGCTTGGAGCTCCGCACGCGCGACTGAGGTCGGCCCGTCGGCGCGGTCGACCGTCAGGCCGTCGTGAGCGAGGTGCTCGGCGATCAGACGCCCGTGTTCATCGTCACCGAACTGCGTGGCGAGGGTCACGGGCACGCCGAGGCGGGCGAGCCCCACTGCGACGTTCATGGGACTCCCGCCTGGTGTGAGGCGGGTCTCCGACCCGTCGGCGACGGCGTCGATGAGCGCTTCGCCGAAGACGATCACAGGGCGGTAGGAGGTGGTCATGGCGATCCTTCCGCGAACGGTGATGTCACCGTCCGGACGTCACTGAGATGGTGCGGCGACGGATTCGCGACGCACGATCGGGCAGGTCAAGAACACCGGTCCGACGGCTTGCTGCTGCTCGCGGGTCGGAAGGTCGTTCTGCAGCTCGACGAGGCGTTCGAGGGCCCACTCGCCCATCTCGTAGTGCGGCAGCGCCACAGTGGTCAGCGCGGGGAAGAGCCCCTCTGCGATGAGCTCCTGGTTGTCGAAGCCCACCACTGAGAGGTCGGTGGGGATGCGGAGTTGCAGCTCTGCTGCAGCGCGGTAAGCGCCCATCGCCATGCGGTCGTTGTAGCAGAACAGGGCGGTCGGCCGGTCAGGACGCTGCAACAGCGCACGCGCAGCGTCGTAGCCGCCCGGGGTTTCGGACGGGGCCGCGCGGACGAGCGACTCGTCGACGTCGAGACCGGCTTCCAGCAGGCTCTCCGTGTACCCCGCCAAGCGTTCACGGGTGGCGGGAACGTCGTCCACGTTGTTGATGAAGCCGATGCGTCGGTGCCCGGCAGTGAGGAGCTCTTCCATCGCGGCGCGGGCACCGCTGCGTTCATCTGGGGCGACCGCGGGGTGCTTCCTGGTGCTGTCGGTCGCGTCGATGACCACGGTCGGTATGGCATCGAGTTCGGTCGGGGGAGTGATCTCGCGGTGGTACATCGTGGCGTAGAGGACACCATCGACCTGTTGCCGGATGAGGGCGGTGGCGTTCGCGGCGACGTCGTCCCGCTCGGTGTTGATGATGACCAGCGTCAACCCGTGGCGACGGGCCGCGTTCTGCGCGCCGAGGATGATCCGACCAGCGTGCGGGGTCGTGGCGATCTCTTCGCTGAGCAGGCCGATCATCTCAGAGCGCTGCATGCGCAGGCCCCGCGCCATCCGGTTCGGGCCGTAGCCGAGGCGGCGTGCAGCGTCCTTGACCCGCTCGCGGGTCTCGTCGCTGGCTCGGAGGAAGTCGACGTCGTTGAGGATGTGGGAGACGGTGGTGACGGACACCCCGGCCTCGGCTGCGACGTCCTTGATGCCGACGCGTCTCGGAGCCACCATCGATCCTTTCGTTCCGTGGGAGGTCGGATCGCGTCCGGCCCTGCGTTGGTCGGCGGCATCCGTCTTGGCCGAGCACACCATCGCTGATGCTCGCGGCCGTGGGAAGGTCCCGCTCCCGGTGTGAAACGCGAGCATCATCACCCTAAGTCCACCGGAAGCGGGATCTCCGAGTGGGCGATGATCACCCCTTGACTGCGCCCAGTGTGAGGCCAGCGACGATGTGCCGCTGCAGAACGAACGTCAGCAGGATGACGGGTACCGAGTACACGATGCCGAGGGCGGTCATCGTTCCCCAGTCGAGACCGAACTGCGTCTGGAAGTCGGCGATCATGAGTGGAGTCGTCTGCGCACGCACCGAGGTGAGCAGCAGGGCGAAGATGTAGTCGTTCCACGATGCCAGGAACGCGAAGATCGCGGTGACCGCGAGGCCGCCGGCGGTCACCGGCAGGATCACGCGGATCAACGCGCCGATCCTGGAAGCGCCGTCAACACGGGCAGCTTCCTCGAGTTCTTCTGGAACAGCCTGGAAGAAGCTCGACAGCAGCCAGATCGACAGTGGCAGTGAGATCGTGGTGTGGGCGATCGCGAGGGCGAATGACGTGTCCTGGATGCCCACGCTACGGAACATCGTGATCAAGGGGGCCCCGACGACGATCGCCGGAACCATGCGGGTCACGAGGGCGACGAGGATGAACACCTGCCCGAAGCGGGTCCGGTACCGGGTGACTGCGTACGCGGCTGGCACTGCCAGCACGAGGGACATGACGGTGCTGATCGCCGCGGTGACGATGCTGTTGATGAAGGACGCTGGAACTCCGCTGGTGCCGAGTGCCGAGCTGTAGTTCTCCAGCGTCCAGTTCCGCGGCCAGATGGTCGGCGGCACCGCGATCGTCTCGACCGGCACCTTCAGTGAGGTGAGCACCATGTAGAGGAAGGGGAACGCGTAGAGCACGACGAGCAGGATCAGGGCGATCCAGAGGATGGTCTTCGTGCCGATGCGCTGTGTTTCGAGGCCGTTCACTGGTCACTCCCGGGTCGCCAGATCTTGAAGATCGCGAAGATGGCCACGGCCAGCATCGCGATGAGGTAGATGGTGCCCATTGCGCTTGCCAGGCCGGGGTCGCCGTAGCGGATCTGGGTCTGGTACACCAGCAGTGACATCGTCTCGGTGGCGTTCTGTGGGCCACCGTTGGTCTGCAGCACGATCACGTCGAATGCGCGAGCGGCGTCCACACCACGGACGATGAGCGCGACGGCGATCACGGGACGCAGCAGCGGGATCACGATGCGGAACAGCAGTGTGGGGTATCGGGCTCCGTCGAGGCGGGCCGCCTCGAGGACGTCGCCGGGGATGTTCTGCAGACCGGCGAACAGCACGAGCGTGATGAACGACGTTGTCAGCCAGACGTCCGGGATGGAGACCGACACCAGAGCGATCTTCGGGTCACTCAGCCACTGGATCGCGTTGGGGGACGGCAGCAGGTGGGCGCTGTAGAGCAGCTGCCCGACGATGCCGAAGTTGTCGCTGAGCAGGAACTTCCAGAGCAGGCCCGCGACGATCGGCGCGATCATCAGGGGATAGAGGAAGATCGTGCGGAAGACGCGTGAGCGGTCACCGATCGTGGCGAAGAGCAGTGCGACGAGCAGGCCGATGGCGAACTCGAAGAACACCACGATCGCCGTGTACACCGCGGTGCGCCAGGCGGAGTTGCCGAAGTCCGGGTCGGTGAACGCGGTGATGTAGTTGCTGAAACCGACGAACCGGCGAGTGCCTGCGAGCTGGTTGATGTCGAAGAAACTGTTGGTCACGAACTGGACGAGCGGCCAGCCGATGAAGATGAGCAGGAACAGCGCCGCCGGCAGGATCATGAGCACGGCGAAGCGTCGGTCAGTTATGCGCACGAGCGACTTTCGGTTCGGGGGAGGTGGTGGCCCCGTAGGGCCACCACGCTCTACTTGAGGATGTCTTCGACCTTGGTCTTGGCCTGGTCGAGGAGCTGCTGGTTGTCCGCACCCGGTCGGACGGCTTGCTGCAGCATCGGCACGAGCGCGTTGTCGACGATCTGCTGCCACTTGGGGTTCGACGGACGCGGGATGGTGCCCTCCGCCTGCAGGGTCTCGACCATCGGCTTGAACGCTTCGTAGCCGGGCTTGTCCTGGTACTTCTCGAACGCGGACACCCGCGCGGCGAGCCCGAGGTCCGTGGTCGCGCTCAGGTCGTTGTGCTCGTACGCGAACTTGATGAACTCCTCGGCTGCGTCCTGGTTCGGCGATGCCTTCGGGACGCTGAGGTAGTAGGGGCCGGGGACGCCAGCAACACCGGCGGGGCCAGCGATCATCGGGGCGACGCCGACCTTGCCGGAGACCTTCGAGTCCTCGGGGATCTGCCGGTAGGCGTGGCCCCAGAACAGCATGAGCGCGGTCTTGCCCTGGTAGAAGAGGTTCTGCGCTGCCGCCCAGTCGGTCTGCGCCGCACCGGGTGCCGACGACTTCAGCATGCTCGTGTAGAAGTCCAACGCCTTCAAGCTGGCAGCGTCACCGAGGGTGACGTTCCCCTTGTCGTCGACGACCATGTCCTTCTCGCCGGCCTGCGAGAGGGCAGCGAGGTATTCGGTCTCGACAGCGCCCTTCGTGGCAGTGCCGTACATGCCGTCCTTCGTGAAGAACTCGGCCTCGTCCTGGTACTGCTCCCATGTCGTCGGGGGCGTGAGGTCGTAGCCGTACTTCTCCTTGAACGCAGTCTTGTTCGCCGGGTCGTCGAGGAGGTCCTTGCGGTAGTAGAGGATCTCCGTGTTGGTCCACGCGGGCATACCGACGTAGTCGCCGCCGATCTTGCCCTCCTGCAACTCCGCCGGGAAGAGGTCCTTCTCCACGTCCTCGGTGAAGAGCGAGTTCAGCGGCGTCAGCCCTTCCTTGAAGGTGGGCAGCCAGATCGCATCGAGCGCGGCGACGTCGAAGGACACCGACCCGGAGTTGAGCTCGCTGTTGACGCGGTTGTAGAGGCCGTCGTAGGGCAGCTCGACGAACTGGACCTTCGTCCCGGTCTCCTTCTTGTAGCGATCAGCGATCGGCTGGAGCTCGCCGTGCCCCCCGGCTTCGACGAGGACGGTCAAGCTCTTCGCCGACCCGCCACCGTCGCCGCCACCAGCACCGCACGCGCTGAGGACCAGCGCCGATGCCACGGCCACGGCAGTACCGGCGAGGATGCGACCTCTGTTGCCGGCACGCGTGCCGGACTTCCTACGAAGCATCATCACTTCGTCTCCTTCGTCTGCAGCAGCAGCGCTGCGATCGGGTACGGTGTCAATGACAAAGCGTTTTGCCAAAACGACTTGGCCCAAGATATACATCTACGCAGAGGCCGTCAAGCGAACGGCCCATCGCTCCGAGGGGACCCCTTGCGCATGATCGACGACGATCGCCCCAGCATCCACCTGACCGCTCGATCCGGCTGGATCAACGACCCCCTGTCGTTGACCTGGCACGACGGCAGGTACCACGTCTTCTTCCAGTACGTGCCGGAACAGACCAGCTGGGCCCCGTCCTGCCACTGGGGGCACGCGACGTCCACCGACCTGCGGACGTGGACGGAACAGCCGGTGGCGTTGGTGCCCGGCGAGGGCGACGACGGGATCTGGTCAGGCTCCCTCGCCATCGACGGCGATCGTGCGACGATCTTCTACACGTCGATCCAGACGCCGGACTTCAGCATCGGCCATATCCGTACCGCTACGCCCACCGCTTCGGACTGGACAACGTGGACCAAGGGGGACGTCGTCGCCGTTCCCCCCGAGGACATCGATGTGCAGGTCTACCGCGACCCGTTCGTCTTCCGTGATCGTGACCGATGGCGGATGCTCGTCGGAGCGAACATCGACGGCACCACCGCCGCTGCACTGTCGTACTCTTCGCCGGATCTCCAGAGTTGGCAGTACGACGGCGTCGCCGCGCAGCGGAACACCTCGCTGACCGAACCGGTCTGGACCGGCAAGCTCTGGGAGTGCCCACAGGTCTTCACCATCGATGGTGTCGACGTGCTGATCACCTCCGTCTGGAACGACGACGAGCTCCACTACGTCGCCTACGGACTCGGGGAGTGGCGGGACGGCGTCTTCGAGGTCGAGCGATGGGGTCGGCTGACGTGGGGGAACAGCTACTACGCACCTTCTTTCTACCGCGACTCCGACGGTCGGCCCGGGCTGGTCTTCTGGCTCCGCGAGATCCGCGATCACGCCGGGGACACCTGGACCGGTGCCATGAGCGTGCCCCACGTGCTCACGCTGGACGGCGATGAGCTCGTCGCGCGGCCGCACCCTGACGTCGTCAGCGGCGATGGCGTCAACACGCACACCGCGTTCGATCGGATCGACCTCACGAGCGATGGCCGCGCTGACATCATCAACTGGGACCCCGATCTCGGACAGCTGGTCGTCACCAGAGATGAGGAACCGATCCTCACCATCAACCGCACCGGGGACAACCTGCACATCGCGGCAGCGACCGGTGCAGGTGGAACGGTGCCGGCAGGTGATGAGGTCGTGGAGATCCTCCTCGACGGACCGGTCCTCGAGCTCAGCACCAGAGCCGGACTGTTCGCCGCACCCTTGCGTGCCCCGGTCGCTGTCACGCGGTAGCGGCCCTCGAACTGATCCTGCTGTTCCGCTGCGCGCAGTGGCCACAGCAACGACGAGACGAAAGGATCCAACAACCATGCCGAGCAGCAACGACTACGACGTGACCACCTGGCCGGTCGGCGATCCGGCCGAGGACATCGGCGAGGTGCTCAACAGCATCATCGCCGACGTCAAGAGCCGACAGAGTGGCACCGACGGCGACGGCGGCAACCCTGGCGCTGTCGTCTACCTCCCGCCGGGGGACTACCGCCTCCGCACACAGGTCCTCATCGACATCAGCTTCTTGAAGATCCGCGGCGCCGGGCACGGATTCACCTCCTCCAGCATCCGGTTCAACGTCCCCGAGGAAGAGTGGCCAGACCTGCACGAGCTCTGGCCCGGCGGAAGCCGCGTCCTCGTCGACATGCCGCTCCCGGAGGATGCGGACGAGCGGGCCGGCGCCGCGTTCCTCGTGGAGCGCGAGGGCAGTCCTCGGATCAGCTCCGTCGAGTTCGAGGACTTCTGCATCGACGGCATGCACTTCATCGCAGACGGCTCCGACCTGCTCCCGGAGAACACCTACGTCAACGGCAAGACCGGGGTCCACGTCGCCAGCGCCAACGACTCCTTCCGCTTCAACGGGATGGGACTGGTCTACCTCGAACACGGCCTCACGATCCACAACGCCGACGCCCTCTCCATCCACGACAACTTCATCGCCGAGTGCGGCAACTGCATCGAGCTCCGCGGATGGGGACAAGCATCGAAGGTCACCGACAACCTCATCGGTGCCGGCTTCAAGGGCCACTCCATCTACGCCGAACACCACGGCGGGCTCCTGATCACGGCCAACAACGTGTTCCCCCGCGGGGCGAGCAGCGTCCACCTCAGCAGCGTCACTCGGTCGAGCATCACCAACAACCGGCTGCATTCGTTCTACCCGGGGATGGTCGTCCTCGCCGAGAACAGCTCTGAGAACCTCATCGCCGCGAACCACCTCCTCCGCGACCATGAGCCGTGGACGCCGTTCCTCGACATCGACAACGGCCTCGACGACCAGTACGGCCTGCTCCGCGTCGATGGCAGCGACAACACCATCGTCAGCAACCACTTCTCGGAAGTCGTCGACTCGCAGCGCGTGACGCCCCCCGGCGAAGCGCCCGTCATCATCCGGCTCGTACGTGGCTCCGGCAACTCCGTCGCGACGAATCACGTCGTGGCCAAGGATGCTCACTCGCGCTCGAATGCGTCCGCGTTCTCCGGTCAGGTAGACGCGCTCCTGGCCACCGGAATCAGTCAACTCGCGGTGCTCGCAGTGATGATCGACCCCACCGCAGTGCACAATGTGGTCCTCGACTCTGGACGGGAGTCAGAGGTCCACATGGATGCAACAGCCAACGTGCTCCGGCCGACGCCCGATCTCGCCGGGCGGTGAACGACGGCGGGGAAGCAGTCGTCGTGGCGTACCGGAGGCCGACGTCGACTGTCTCGCGTGCGCTCTCACCCGGTGGCTCCACGTCGTCGGCGACACCTACCTCGGGCTCCGCGGTGAGGATCGGGCACTTCTCGACGGACCACGGCAGACCTGTGCGTCCACGACTGCACGCTGACGCCGCTCGTCGCGCTGGTCGTCGGGGAACGCGGGCGTCGTGTCCGAGATGACTTCCATCATCGGCGCGCGTCGCGACCCTGCAAGCTCCCGCAGTCGTTGACTCCGTGTGGCGGAGGTCAGGCCGTGCCCACGGTGACGCCCGCTGCTCCGAAGCGCTCGATGAGGTCCGGTGCGATGCCGTCGTCGGTGATCAGCGTCCATCCGTTCCCGAGTCGGGTCCATGCGTGGAATTCCGACTGCGCGAGCTTCGACGAGTCAGCGAGGACGTACACGGCTGCCGCACGACGAGCGATGAGTTCCTTCAGCCGGATCTGACCGAGGTCCGCTTCGCAGATCCCGCGCTCCGGCGACACCGCATCTGCACCGAGGTACGCGGCATCGAAGGTCAGGTACTCGAGCGCAGCCTCCGTCAGGGGACCGACGAACCCGTTGCTCAACGACCGGTACTCGCCCCCGAGCATGACGAGTCGGACGTCGTCGCGGTCGGCCATGTCGGTGATGACCCCGACGCTGGTGGTGGTGACGGTGAGGTCGGCGTCGATCGGCAGTGCATGAGCGAACGCCGCGACGGTCGAGCCGTTGTCGAGGAACAGTGACGCCCCGGGTGCCACGGTCGCAGCGGCCCGGCGGGCGATGTCGCGCTTTGCGTCGAAGTGCTCGCCGAGCCGCTGGCGCAACGATGCCTCGGGGTGCGCGGCCACCGCCATCGCCCCCCCGAACGTCCGGGTCAACTTCCGCTGCTCCTGCAGGGCAGCGAGGTCGCGCCGGATGGTGGACGCCGTCACCCCGAACCGCTCGGAGAGTTCGTCGACGCTCGCGAGTCCGACCGTCGTTGCGAGCGTGACGATGGCATCGCGCCGCGCTCTGGCCGAGATCGACACCGGGCACCTCCGGACGGCAGGGACTTGGGACGTGTCAGACGCCCTGGGCCGGGCTCGGCTCCCCCGCTGTCGGGGCGAGTTCGGCCGCCTGGCGGAGCGCTTCGATCATGCTAGCGACATCGGCCCTGCCGGTGCCCGCGATGTCGAACGCTGTCCCGTGGTCGACCGACGTGCGGATGACCGGCAGACCCACCGTGATGTTGACGCCGGCCTCGATCCCGAGCACCTTCACGGGGCCGTGACCCTGGTCGTGGTACATCGCGACGACGAGGTCGTAGTCCCCGCGACCGGCGAGGAAGAAGAGGGTGTCGGCGGGCAGCGGTCCGACGGCGTCGATCCCGTCGGCGCGTACGGCCTCGACGCCCGGAGCGATCTTCTCCGCTTCCTCGCCGTACCCGAACAGGCCGTTCTCGCCGGCGTGCGGGTTGATCGCCGCGACGCCGATCTTCGGGTGCGGGTTGCCCGCGCGCACCAGGGCCTCGTTGCCCCGCCGGATGGTCCGCTCGACGAGTCCGGGCTCGATCCGCGCGACAGCGTCGATGAGACCGAGGTGGGTCGTCACGTGGACGACCTTCAGCTTGGCTGTCGAGAGCATCATCGACACCTCCTCGACGCCCATGAGCTCGGCGAGGAGTTCAGTGTGCCCCGGGAAGACATGGCCACCGGCGTGCAGGGCTTCCTTGTTCAGTGGAGCCGTGCAGATGGCTTGGACCTTCCCGGCCATCGCCGCCTCGCACGCGACCCGGATGTACTGGAAGGCCGCATCGCCGGCGACCGGCGAGAGCTGCCCCCACGGCAGGTCCTCCGGGAGGAGTCCGAGGTCCACCACGTCGATGACGCCGTCCTGGTACGTGGCGTCCGCGACGTCCTCGACAGCGTTGAACGTGACCTCGACGCCCCGGATCGCTGCGGCCTGGCGGAGGCGACCGAGGTCCCCGATGACGACGGGCCGGCACACGGCCAGGACGTCCGGTGACACGACGGCCTCGACGACGACCTCGGGGCCGACACCGGCCCCGTCGCCCATCGTGACGGCAATGATCGGAGTTGCGTTCATCTTCAGTGCTGCCTTTCGTTCGTGCGGCGTGCGGCCGCTTGCACACGGCCGCCGGCCGTGAAGGGGTCTTCTCGAGCGGCCTGGAGGAACGTGGCGGCGTCGAGCAGGTTGGTGACGGTCCCGAAGCTGCCGGGTCGCGTGACCACACGGCGGCCGTCGTCCGCGCGGGACACGATGCATCCGGGTTCGACGACACCTTCCGGCACGATGGCCGTGATCTCGAGGCGGGTGAGCACGGACCGGGCCGTCTCTCCGCCGGTCAGCACCAGGGCGGCGCGCCCGCTGATGGCCGCAGCCACGATGCCGAGGCCGTCAGCGAGCCGTCGGGCGAGGTGCGGGACCGGTTCGTGTCGGTCCTCGACGCAGATCGCGGCGCTCCCGCTGCGTAAGGCGACCCGCACAGCGTGGAGTGCAGGGTGGTCGATGTCGTCGACCTCCCTGCGGTCGACGGCACGGAGCAGGACGTCACGGGGCACGGGCGTGACCGGGACGCCGTTCGCCGCGAGGACCTCGAGCTGCTCGGTGGCCTCCGTGCTGGCCGTGCCGACGACGAGCAGCACGGACTGACGCTCTCCCGGCGCCCCCGTCGGATCTCCGGATCCGGGTGCGGTCGCGGACGGGGCCCGCGCTCCACGGAGCCGACCGATGGCCGCAGCGATCCCGCCCGAACCGACGACCGTGCAGTCCGCACCGTCGAGCGCCACTGCGATCCGGTCGAGGTCCTCGTCGGAGTCGGCGTCGAGCACGGGGACCGCGTCGGCAGCATGTGCTCGGACGACCGCGTCGAGGACGGCATCGGAGCCGGCACGGACGACCGCGAGTGGGACGGACCGGGCGCGACGTCCGACCGCAGCCAGCGGACCGGGGACCACCCGGGCCTCCAGGCCGTGGAGTCCCGCGTCCGCCACGGGCCTGCCGTGGACGAGGAGCCGACCGTCGACGACCGTACGTCCGAGCGCCGGGAGCGCGGAGGCGAGCACGACGCGCGCGCCGGCGTCGGAGAGGCCGTCGACGACGTCGCCGACACCGCCGCGCAGCAGCGAGTCGGTCTTCACCAGCCGGACCGGTGCGCCGGCCGCACGCATGCGGAGCGTGGCCTGCGCGATCACCGCTCGTCGCGAGGACGGGTCGAGCGCTCGCGTGTCACAGTCCAGGACGACGTCGGACGAGGCGCGCGCGACGTGCTCGAGCGCGGCGGGGAGCGTGAGGGCGACGGTCGCCGAACCGCTGCCCAGGACGGCCGCGACCTCTGCGGCTCCGGACAGGTCGTCAGCGATCGCGGCGAGGCGGTTCGACATCGGACCCCTCCTCGGGCTCGGTAGGCGGATCGGCCATGCGGCCTCATGCACGAAACACGCTATGTCAGTTGCGTGAAACACGCAAGCGTGATCTGCTCGTGGTCTGCCCACAGCTCGACGACGAGTCGCCCGACGGCGACCGAACGGAAGGAACCCATTGCGCGACATCGACATCCGAGGCCGTCGGCTCGCCCCCGCCGTCCTCGGCACCATGACCTTCGGCGACAGCGTCGACGAGCCGACCGCGGCCGAGATGGTCGACCGGTTCCTCGAGGCCGGCGGGACCGGCATCGACACCGCGAACGGGTACGCCGGCGGCCGCAGCGAGGAGATCCTCGGCTCGGTGCTCGCCGGTCGGCGCGACGACGTCGTGCTCGCGACGAAGGTCGGCATCGCGAACCCGGACGCCCACGGTGCCGCTCCCCTGTCCGCCGCCGCGATCGACCGATGCGTGCACGCGAGCCTGCGTCGGCTCCGGACGGACCACGTCGACGTGCTCTACCTGCACCAGCCCGACCGTTCGACCCCGCACGAGGAGACGCTCACCGCCGTCCGGACGCTCGTCGACTCCGGCGCGGTCCGCACGTGGGGCGTCTCGAACCACGCGGCCTGGCAGATCGCGGAACTGCGACACACGGCCTCGGGCCTCGGGCTGGCCGCACCCGTCCTCGGCCAGCAGGTCTACAGCGTCATCGCGACGCGGATCGACGACGAGTACGCCGAGTTCGCCCGGACCACCGGACTCGGGACGGTCGTCTACAACCCGCTCGGCGGCGGGCTCCTCACCGGGAAGCACCGCCCGGACGAGCAGCCAGCGGAGGGGCGTTTCGGCTCCTCGCCCCTCGCAGGCATGTACCGCACCCGGTACTGGAACGACGAGGTCTTCGGCGCCGTGGAGCAGCTCCGCGCGGTCGCCGAGGACGCGGGGATGCCGATGGCCGAGCTCGCGCTGCGGTGGACGATCGGCCGTCCCGTCGTCGACGCGGTCCTGATCGGTGGGTCGCGCGTCGCGAACATCGAGGCGAACCTCGCCGCGCTGGCCGCGGGTGCGCTGCCCGAGGACGTCCAGCGGGCCGTCGACGACGTCGCCGCTGCACTGCGTGGTCCGATGCCGGCGTACAACCGCTGACGAGACCGTCGCGACGCAACCACACGACGGCCTGGGCGTGAGACCCATCAGCTGGCACCGGCGCCACGGCCGTGGTCGCGTCCAGGACCGCTCAGCCCAAGCCCGCCGCCTGGTCCGCGCGGACCGTGTCCGCGATCTTCGCGAGGGCTGCATCGCTCAGCAGGTTGAACGGTGCCCGGCAGGGGCCGACGGCCTCGCCGGCTGCGTTGGTGGCCGCCTTGACGATCGTGTTCGGGTTGCCGAGCGCGAACAGGTTCCGCAGCGGGCGGATCGACGCCTGCGCCGCGCGGGCGCCGTCGAGATCACCCGATGCCCACCGCTGGTGGATCTCGACCATCGTGCGGGGGTAGACGTTCGCGACGGCCGTGATGCCGCCCGCGCCGCCGGCCTGCAGCGTCGGCAGGACCAGCGAGTCGGTCCCGGCGAGCACCGCGAAGTGCTCGGGATCGGTGAGCTCGATGAGCTGCAGGATCGCGTCGAAGTTGCCCGAGGAGTCCTTCACGCCGGCGATGTTGTCGATCTCCGCCAGCCGGGCGACGGTCGCGGGGCTGATGGTGTTCCCGGTGCGAGCGGGGATGTTGTAGATGAGCACCGGGATGTCGACGGCCTCGGCGACCACGGCGAAGTGCCGGTACAGCTCGTCCTGCGACGCAGCCGCGAAGTAGGGCGTGATGACGGACAGCACGTCGGCGCCCGCTGCCTGCATGCGCTTGGCGATCCGCACGGTCACCCTCGTCCCGACGGCACCGGCGCCGCCGTAGACCGGCACGCGGCCCGCAGTGGCGTCGACGACCGCCTCGAGGACGGCGAGGCGCTCGTCCTCCGTCTGCTGGAAGAACTCGCCGTTCGTCCCGAGGCAGAAGACGCCGTCGGCACCGGCTCGGACGGCGCGGTCGGTGTGCGCACGCATCTGGTCGAGGTTGAGCGACTCGTCGTCGTGGAACGGGGTGACGAGGGCGTGGATGCTGCCGCGGATCGTGGTGGTCACTTCAGGTGCTCCTTGTGGGCGGGGTGGCCTGGGCGGCCGGTGGGAGGTCAGGGGCGGGGCTGCTGCATCACGTGGACGGCGAAGCCGCCGAACTCACCCGCGAGGTAGATGTTCTGCAGACGCCCGTCGTCGAAGTGGGCTGCCGTTTCCTGGTCGAAGCCGAAGCCCTTCGCGGTGAGCTCCTCGACCGCTGCCTCGAGGTCACCGGTCGACATCCCGATGTGACCGTGCGTCCCGAGGTACTGCGAACGTACGCACTCGAAGAAGGTGCCGGCGAACGCGGACTTCTTCCCCTGGCGGGGATCGAGGTTGAACATGAGGCAGAAGAGGTCACACAGTTCCTGCGCGGCTGCTGCGTCAGAGTTGTTGATGCCCACGTGCGCGAGCTCGAAGGTGTTCTCCATGTCGGGTTCTCCGTCACATCGGGAAGAGGAGGAGCGCGCCGGCGGTCAGGGCCAGCAGGCGGATGACGTACATCGGGATCGTGAACTTCCAGAACTGGATGAGCGAGTACTTCCCGACGCCCATCACCATCGCGGGGAGCCCGTCGATCGGCAAGAAGTGGCCGTTCCAGCCGGAGATGACGATGGCGACCGCAGCGGCCGCGGGGTTGAGCCCCAGGCTGACGCAGGTCGCGATCGCCAGTGGCGCGAAGACGTACACCGTGCCGATCGTCGACCCCGTGAGGGTCGCGAGGACGCTCGTCAGGACGCAGAACGCGAACACCAGCAGGAAGGGACTGACGTCGCCGCCGAGCAGCCCGGCGACCGACTTGCCGACGAGCTTCGTGAGCCCGGTCGCACCGAGCGCCTCCGCGATGCCGATGACGCCGGCGGACATGATGATGATCGGCTGGCTGATGGCGTCGCGGATCTCGGTGAAGTCGAGGACACGCGTGATGAGCAGGACCGCGACGGCGAGTCCCGTGATGGCGTAGCCCGCGTCACCGATGGAGCTGTACGAGATCATCCCGGCGATGGCCAGGACGAAGCAGAAGTACGTCGCCAGCTGCTTCCGGCGGTCGAGCCTCGGCGCGGCCACGGTCGCGGTCGCGCTCGACGCGGCGATCGCGGTCGCGTTCGCCTCGGCGGCGTGCGGGCCCGGTGCCGCGGGGTCGGTCGCCGTGTCGGCGTGCACCCCGGAGGCGTCCGTTCCGGCTGCGGCGGTCGTGCGAGCACCGGCCAGGGCCGGCTCCTTCGCCCCGGTCGGGGTCGTCGCGCCGGTCTCGTCGTCGGTGATGGGGTGGTCGGGCAGCATCCGGTACGCGATGAGGCACCAGACGAGGAACCCGAGGCTGAGCACGAGGTTGACGATCGAGAACCGCACCAGGTCGATGTTCTCCCGCACGCCGGCCGCCTCGAGCACCGCGACGACGATGCCGTACTGCAGCGCCACGTTGAAGGGGAGCATCGGGTGGTTCGCGGCGAAGCCGGCCGGCATGAGGACCTTCGACGGCGGCAGCTTCTTGTTGTACGCGAGCGTCGACAGGAGGCCGATGACGAGGACGTAGTAGGCCGTGGACCCCGTGCCGAAGATGCTGCAGCCGAGCATGACGAACACGACGATGAGCACGTAGGCCCGGAAGCCGCCCTTCGTCCCGAGTCGGGTGATCATGCGTTTGAAGCCCGAGACGAGGTCCGTCTTCTGCAACGCGGCGATCACCGCCATGAACGAGGCGAGCATGATGATCGTCGCGTTCGCGAAGCCGCTGAAGGCGACGTTGATCGGGACGACGTTGAACACCACCATGAGGAGGCAGGCGATCAGGGGCGGGACGCCGAACGGCAGGCGGTCGATCATGATCAGCACGATCATGAGGACGGTGATCGCGAGTGCGAAGACCATGGGGAGGGTCATGCTCGCTGCTCCTTCGCAGAGAGGGCCGGACCGGCGGAGGTGGATCGCGTCGACACGATCGCCGCGAGGACGTCGGCAGGCAGGTACACGTGCTTGATCGACTTGCGGTGCCAGGTGTAGGCGATGTGCAGTCCCCCGGCCGGGTCGGGGAGCACCGAGGGGTAGGACAGCTCGCGGTTGAGGCTCTCGCGGCTGTTGTTCGAGAGGCAGTACCCGTCGCCGTTCTCGATGTCGTAGGCGGTCGGCCAGGACCGCCCGTCGGGGCTCGAGACCACGAGCGTCATCGGCGCACGCGGGGCGCCCCAGAACGCGCTCGGTCCGTCGGCGTCGAGTGACGGTTCCGCGACCGGCGGAACACCGTCGGCCGCATCGGCCGCCAGGCCGTCGTCGTCGATCTCGTCGTACAGGGAGACCCGGCGGCTCGTCGCGTCGTCCTTGCTCGCGTGGTTCATCACCATCGCGATCCGGCCGTCGTCGAGTGCGCGCGCCTGGATGGACGAGTTGTTGTTCGGGAGGTCGATCGGCCGGCACGGCTCCCACGTCATCCCGCCGTCCGTCGACGACGACTCGTACACGTGGTCCGCCCAGCGGGAGCGGAAGCACGCCCAGAGCACGCCGTCCTCGCGCGGCACGATGTCCATGTGCACGCACCCGCTCGACTCGGGAACGGCGACCTCGGACCAGGTCTCCCCGGTGTCGTCCGAGTACCAGACCGACGCGGTGTCGTCGTTGCCGACCCACTTCTCCCCGGGGACGGTCCGGCAGTTGAACACCGGCAGCAGGATCCGACCGCTCTCGAGCACGACGGGGGTCTGCCGCACGAACACGCCGACGGGCGCGTCGTCGCCGAGGAGCGCCGTCGGCTCACTCCAGGTCACGCCGCCATCGAGGGAGGTCCGCCGCCGCACCTCGGAGGTGTCCTGGTTGCCGGCGATCTGTGCGGTGTAGAGCAACCAGACGGCGCCGTCCGGCGCAGTGAAGAGGATCGGGTTCTGCTCGGAGCGCGCAGAGTCGAAACTCAGCTGCACCGGGTCGAGCCAGCGATCCGTCCCGGCGGGGAGCCGCGAGAGGTGGACGGAGATGTCGGAGACGCCTTCCTGCGTGCCACCGAACCACACACAGGCGAGGTCTCCCCCGGGCAGGAAGGCGAGGTTCGCCGCGTGGCACTGCACCGTCGGTGTGGGCAGGAGCGCTTCGGCACCCCCGTCGGACCGGGCTCGCAAGAGCCCATCGAAGTCACTCATGCGGGGGTCCTCCAGTCGACGATGACGGTGGGCACCAGTACCTGGTGCAGTTCTTCAGTGAACGTCCCTTGCAACCCGCGGCGTTCGACCCCGGAAGGGTCCTCGTGGCTCGGGTTGCGAGGAGGTCAGTCTGCCAGGATTGCTCGAAGCGCGCAATATCTCTGCGCACAACATGCACAAGTGCTCCTTCATCCGGCGAGATGGGGATGAGGCCGCTCAGAACGCGCGGCCGAAGACAAGCACGTCCGACCCGGCGGTCGAGGGTCGTCGTGTCAACGACCGGACCCGCCGGAGCCCGAGACGACCCGGAGGTCAAGCCGGTGGTCTTCTGCACCACATCCGTGCGAGGGTCGAGACATGCTGCACCCCAAGACCGTCGTCATCGCCGGCTGCGGCGACCTCGGCACCGAGGCCGCCCTCCGCTTCGCCGACCTCGGGTCCCGCGTCGTCGGGCTCCGTCGTCGCGCGGAACTCCTGCCCGCACCGATCGAGGGCCGGAGCACCGACCTGCGCCAGGACGTGCCCGAGATCGACGCCGACACCGCGATCGTCGTCGTCGCCCTGGCCGCGGGCAGCCGGGACCCGGACGAGTACCGGGCGACCTACGTCGACGGCCTCCGGAACGTGCTGGACGGCATCGACCGGTCGGGAGCGCGCCCACGGATCGTCGTCGTGTCCTCGACCGCGGTGTACGACGTGTCCGACGGCAGCGAAGTCACCGAGGAGACCCCGGCGACCGGCGGGACGCCCACGGCGCAGGTCCTCGTGCAGGCCGAAGCGCTCCTCCGCGAGCGAGCTCCGGGTGCGGTGCTCCTCCGACTCTCGGGGATCTACGGGCCCGGGCGCGAGCGGCTCATCGACCAGGTGCGATCCGGCGCGGCCCGACTCGCGCCGAGCCCGGGGGCGTCTCCCCACACGAACCGCATCCACCGCGACGACGCCGCGGCCGCGATCGTGCACCTCGCGGCACTCGACGACCCAGCACCGACCTACCTGGGCACCGACGACGAGCCGGTCCGGCTCGACGACGTGCTCCGGTTCCTCGCCGACGAACTGCAGCTTCCGGCACCGCAGCCCGGCCCGGCGTCCGACCGGCAGGCCGGCGGTGACAAGCGGCTGTCGAACGCGCTCCTGCGGTCGACCGGCTTCACGTTCCGCTACCCGACCTTCCGCGAGGGCTACCGCGCGGTGCTCGCCGGCGAGGGTGCACGGCACCGCTGACCGCGGACGAGGGTCGAGGGCCGAGGGTCGAGTTCGGCCAGTCCGGTCTCAGTGCCCCCGGTGGTCCTGGATCGTCATCCGCGGCCCGAACGCCGGCTTCCGGAACCCCGACCCCGAGATGAGCCGCACGACCCGTTCGCGGTGCCCCCGCCACGGTTCGAGCAGTTCGAGCATCCCGTCGTCGTCGACCGGCCCTCCGGTGAGTGCCCATCCGACGAGGGCGGGCACGTGGTAGTCCCCGACGCTGGGCGAGTCCGGGTCCCCGTGCGACCGCTGCGCCGTCTCGGCAGCGGTCCACGGTCCGACGCCGGGGATGGACTGCAGCCGACTCGCGACGAGCTCCCCGCCGCGGCCGAGCGCCAGCGTCCGTTCGAGTGCGGGCGCGACCTTCACGACGCGCATCACCGTCGCCGAGCGCCCGGGCTCGATGCCGGCCTTGTGCCACTCCCAACTCGGGATGCGCGCCCAGGTGTCGGCGTCCGGCGGGACGACCATGCCCTCGGGAGCCGGGCCGGGTGCGGGCGTGCCGAAGCGTCGGACGAGGTACCGCCACGCACGCCAGGCCTGCCGCGAGGTCACCTTCTGCTCCATGATCGCGGGCACGAGCATCGCGACGACCGTGTTCGTCCGGAGGAGCCGTAACCCCGGCTGGCGGTGTCGCGCCTGTTCCAGGAACGCGTGCGCGGACACGTCGAGTTCGGACCAGTCGTCACCGCGGCCGACGAGGTCCGGTCCGTGCGACACGGCCCACGCGGCTCCGGCACCCCACGCGCTGATCGCGACGGCGTCGCCGACGGCCCGGACGAGGACGGATGCCGGCCCCTCCGGGGTGCGCAACGCGAGCCACACGTCGGACCCGACCACCCGGTGCGCCGGATCGCCGGAGCCGCGCGACAGGGGCCGCAGCGTCGCGATCACGTCCACCGGGCCTCCCGGCCGGTAGACGGTGTCGACACGGCGTAGGTCGACGAGCGGGTCGCGATCCTGCTCGTCGTCGCCGGTCGACGCCGCAGCGGATCGGACGGAAGCCATGCAGGGATCGTAAGCGTCGGCACGGACACCGGCGACCGCGGCCGACGCTCCCACGGCGGTTGTCCACGACCTCGGGTCACAGCATGGCGATACCGGAGTCGCGTCGGCCATGATGAGGGGGTCCACCGAACCCGACATCGGAAGTCCTCTCCATGCGCATCGGCATCCTCACCTCCGGCGGCGACTGCCCCGGTCTCAACGCGGTCATCCGGGCCATCGTGCTCAAGGGCATCGCGATCCACGGCCACGAGTTCGTCGGCTTCCGGGACGGCTGGCGGGGCGTGGTCGAGGGTGACATCGTGCCGCTCGGGCGCAAGGACATCCAGGGCATCGCGAAGCAGGGCGGGACGATCCTCGGCACGAGCCGGACGAACCCGTTCGAGGGCCCGAAGGGCGGCGTCGAGAACATCACCGCGACGCTCGAGCGGCACGGCATCGACGCCATCGTCGCCATCGGCGGCGAGGGCACGCTGGCCGCCGCGAAGCGCCTCACCGACGCCGGGCTCAAGATCGTCGGCGTCCCGAAGACGGTCGACAACGACCTCGGCGCCACGGACTACACGTTCGGCTTCGACACCGCGGTGGCGATCGCGACCGAGGCGATGGACCGCCTCCGCACCACGGGTGAGTCCCACTCGCGCTGCATGGTCGCGGAGGTCATGGGCCGGCACGTCGGCTGGATCGCCCTCCACTCGGGCATGGCGGCGGGCGCGCACGCGATCCTCATCCCCGAGCAGAAGACCTCCCTCGCGCAGATCGCGGAGTGGGTCCAGGCCGCCTACGACCGCGGGCGTGCACCGCTCGTCGTGGTCGCCGAGGGGTTCGTCCCCGACCACGAGGACACCGCCCACACCGAACGCGGCCTCGACGCCTTCGGCCGACCGCGCCTGGGCGGCATCGGCGAGCGCCTCGCCCCGCTCATCGAGGAGATGACGGGCATCGAGACCCGCGCCACGACGCTGGGGCACATCCAGCGCGGCGGCACCCCGACGGCCTACGACCGGGTGCTCTCGACCCGGCTCGGCCTGGCGGCGATCGACGCCGTCGTCGAGGAGCGCTGGGGCCGGATGGTCGCCTTGAAGGGCACCGAGATCGTGCACGTCTCCTTCGAGGACGCGCTCGGCGAACTGAAGACCGTGCCGCAGGACCGGTACGACGAAGCCGCCATCATGTTCGGCTGACGCCGGGCGCCGGGACCTCGATCAGTCCTCGGCCACCGGGGTCGCACAACACGCCGCCGGCCGTTCGCCGAGGTCGCACGACATGCCGTCCGCTCCGGAGACGAGCGGCATGTCGTGCGACCTGGAGCGTGTGGCCCACCTGCATCGGCTGCGCCCGCGCCCGACCGGGAGGCCCGGGGTAGCGTCGCGCGCATGACCCGCGCCGTCCTCGTGTCCCGTTCCGCCGCCCCCACCGTCACCGACGTCGACCTGCCCGCCCCCGGCGACCGGGAGGCCCTGGTCACCGTCACGCGGTCGAGCGTCAACTACAAGGACGGCCTGGCCGTCGCCGGCGACCCCGGCGTCGTGCGGGCCGACCCGCTCGTGCCCGGCATCGACGTGGTCGGCACCGTGGCCGCGGTCGGACCGAACGTGCAGGACGTGGCGGTCGGCGAGCGCGTGGTCCTGACCGGCGCGGGCGCGGGCGAGACCCGGCACGGCGGCTGGGCGGAGCAGTGCGTCGTCCCGATGGACGCGCTCGTCTCCCTGCCGGACGGCATCGACGACGAGTTGGCGGCAGCGATCGGCACGGCCGGGTTCACCGCGATGCTCAGCGTCCTGGCGCTCGAGCGCGGAGTCGCCCCCGAGGACGGGCCGGTCCTGGTGACCGGAGCCTCGGGCGGGGTCGGCACGGTGGCGATCGCCCTGCTCGCGGCCCGCGGGTACCGGGTGACCGCGTCGACCGGTCGGCCGGAGAACGGCGACGCGCTCCGGGCCCTCGGCGCGGCGGACGTCATCGACCGCGCGACGATCGCCGAGCCGGGGAAGCCGATGCAGCGCGCGGTGTGGGCCGGCGCGGTCGACAGTGTCGGTGGTGCGACCCTCGCGAACGTCCTCGCGGCGACGCAGTACGGCGGCTCGGTCACGGCGTGCGGGTTGGCGCAGGACACCTCCCTGCCGACGACGGTGCTGCCGTTCATCCTGCGCGGGGTGTCCCTGCTCGGCATCGACTCGGTCGCGGCGCCGCTCGACCTGCGGCAGCGGGCCTGGGCACGGCTCGCGACGGACCTCGACCCGGCGCTGCTCCGGGCGGTGACCCGCACGGTCGGCCTCGCCGAGGCGATCGAGGTCGGCGCGGAGGTCGTCGCCGGACGGGTGCACGGGCGGACGGTGGTCGACGTCACGCGGTGATCCGGGCCTCCCGGCCGGCGGTGCCGACGGGGCTGCACCGGTCAGCACCCGGGCGGGCACGGGCGGCGGCGGCCCCCGCTCCTGCGCCCGCTCCTTAGCAAGCGTTTGCACAATGTCACGTTAGGATTTGAGTACCGAACACCTTCACTGAGGAGACCCGGATGCCGGTACCCAAGTCGACCGTCGAGAACTCGCCCCGGAAGCTCCTCCGCGACGTCGTCCTCGAGAAGATGCTCGCCGCGATCCAGGACGGCACCCTGCAGGCCGGGGAACGCCTCAACGACGACGAGCTGGTCGCCTGGCTCGGTGTGAGTCGCACCCCCATCCGCGAGGCGATCGCGAAGCTGGTCGACTACGGCCTGGTCGAGATGGAGGCGAACCGCTACACGCGCGTCGCCTCCCCCACCCGCGAGCAGTACGACGACGCCTTCCAGGTGCTGTTCGGCATCGGTGAGCTCGCCGCCCGCTGGTCGTTCCCCCGCTTCGAGGACGCCGACGTCAAGGCGTTCGGCAAGATCCTCGACGACATGCGCACGCACGCCGAGGCCGAGGACCGCGCCCTGAACGACGACATCGACAAGGCGATCGCGTTCATGGTCGCCAAGTCGGGCAACGAGCTCCTCGTGAAGACGAGCGAGTCGCTGCTGAACCGCGCGAAGTTCGTCCGCATCGGTGAGCCCGAGTTCGTCTTCTGGGACGTCGCGGACGCGCTCGACGGCTTCCGTGCCGCCGCGAAGGGCCGCGACGGTGAGGCCGGCGGCGCACTCGTGCGCGGACTCGGTCGCGCCATGGCCGAGCACCTCGCCACGGCACGGGCGGCGAAGGCCGCGGAGGCCTGATCCGGCGACCGGTCGGCCCCGCCACCCACATGTGGCGGGGCCGTCCTGCGTCCTGCGTCGTACGTCCTGCGCAAGGATGGAGACGTGACCGACGTCCTGCTCCGCGCCACCGCCCTCCGTGTCACCCGCAGCGGACGCGACCTGCTGCACGACGTGGACCTCACCGTCCGCAGCGGGGAGCACTGGGCGCTGCTCGGCTCGAACGGCGCCGGCAAGTCGACCCTGCTCGGGGTGCTCGGCGCCACCGGACACCCGACCGCCGGCCACGTCGAGGTGCTCGGTCGACAGCTCGGACGCGTGGACGTCCGTGAACTCCGTGAGCACATCGGGCACGTCGACCCTCGGCACCGGATGCTGTCGCCGCTGACCGTCCTCGAGACCGTGCTGACCGGGCGCACCGGGACGACCGACCTCATGACGCGGTGGGAGCCGACGGCCGACGACCTCGTCCGTGCCGAGCAGCTCGTCGCCGACGTCGGACTCACCGCGCGCCGCGACGCCCGCTGGCCGGTGCTGTCGCAGGGCGAACGGGGACGTGCGCTCATCGCACGGGCGCTGCTGTCCGACCCGCGGCTGCTGCTGCTCGACGAACCCGCGACCGGACTCGACGTCGCCGCACGGGAGCACCTGCTCGAGACCGTCGACGCCCTCCGCGTCCGGCAGCCGGAGCTCGGCAGCGTGATGGTCACCCACCACCTGGAGGACCTGCCGGCCTCGACCTCGCACGCGATGCTCCTCCGCGACGGGGGCGTCGTGGCGCAGGGGCCGGCGGACGAGGTCATCACCTCGGCGCTGGTGTCGGCCGCGTTCGACTTCCCGCTGGCGGTCGAGCGCAGCGGTGGGCGCTGGCACGCACGACGGGCGGACTGAGGCGGGCGGGCCTCCCGGCTGGCGCGGACCGGTCGCGCGACCGCGGTCGTCCCGTGGCCACGAGACGCCCCCGTCAGTGACGGACGCCGCCTTCGTCGCAGCACGCCGTCGAACAGGGCGGCGTCTCGCGCACTCGGCGGCGTCACGGGCAGACGCCTCCGTCACGGGCAGACGGCGGCGTCTCGCGCACCTCGCGGACGGGCCGACGGGAGGCGCGGCCCCTCCGGACCGCGCCTCCCGTCCGTCGTCGGCTGGCTACTCGGTCGCGGCAGCGGCCGCCTTCGCGGCAGCCGGCAGCGCGTCGAGGATCTGCGACACCGCGCGCTCGTCGTGCGCGGCGGTGAGGAACCACGCCTCGTACACGCTCGGCGGCAGGGTCACGCCGGAGTCGAGCATGCTGTGGAAGAACGCCGCGTACCGGAAGGCCTCCTGCGCGCGGACGTCGTCGTAGTCCCGCGGCGGGGTGTCCAGGAACGCGAACGAGAACAGGTTCCCGGCGTGCTGGACGGTGTGTGCGACGCCCTCGGCCGCGAGCGCCTCGCTCGTGGCCCGGGAGACGACGTCCGCCGTCCGGTCGAGGTGCGCGTAGACGTCGGCGGTCGCGGCCCGGAGCGTGGCGATGCCCGCGGCCACCGCGAGCGGGTTCCCGGACAGCGTGCCCGCCTGGTACACGGGGCCGAGCGGGGCGAGGAAGTCCATGACCTCGCGGCGCCCGCCGAGTGCGGCGAGGGGCATGCCGCCGCCGATGACCTTGCCGTAGGTGACGAGGTCGGGCTTCCACCCCGTCCCCTCGGGCACGGTGCCGTCCGCTTCGAGCCCCCACCAGCCGGCCGGGCCGACACGGAAGCCGGTCAGGACCTCGTCGACGATGAGCAGCGCGCCGTGCGACTGCGTGATCTGCGCCAGGGCCCGGTTGAACCCGCGCTCCGGGGCGAGGACGCCCATGTTCGCGGGGGCGCCCTCGACGATCACGGCCGCGATGCGCTCCGAGTGCTCGTCGAAGGCGCGACGGACGGCGTCCAGGTCGTTGTACGGCAGCACCAGCGTCTGCGCGGCGGTCTCGGCGGTGATGCCCGCGCTGCCGGGCAGTGCGAGCGTGGCGACGCCCGAACCGGCCTCGGCCAGGAGCGAGTCCGAGTGGCCGTGGTAGTGCCCGGCGAACTTCACGAGCAGGTCCCGGCCGGTGTAGCCGCGGGCCAGGCGGATCGCCGTCATGGTCGCCTCGGTGCCCGTGGACACCATGCGGATCTTCTCGATCGGACCGTCGCCGTCCACGTGCACGCGCTGCTTCACGAGCTCCGCGAGTTCGGTCTCCCCGGGCGTGGAGGCACCGAACGACAGACCCCGGGCCGCCGCCTGCTGCACGGCCTCGACCGTGCCGGGGTGCGCGTGGCCGAGGATCGCCGGGCCCCACGAGGCGACGAGGTCGACGTACTCGCGACCCTCGGCGTCGGTGACGGTGGCGCCCTTCGCGGACACCAGGAAGCGGGGCGTCCCGCCGACCGAGCCGTAGGCACGCACCGGCGAGTTCACGCCGCCGGGGATGCTGTCCTTCGCGCGGCCGAACAGGTCGTCATTGGTGGTCATTCGGGTGCCTTCCCGGTCGGTGCGATGCCGGCGACGTCCGCCGAGCTGCCGGAGGTGCGCAGGCCGGCCTCCTCGTTGAGCTTGCGGGCCATGTCGACCGCGAAGTAGGTGAGGACCGCGTCGGCGCCGGCGCGCTTGATGCCGATGAGGGCCTCCATCGCGGCGGCGTCCCGGTCGATCCACCCGTTCTGGGCGGCGGCGGTGATCATCGCGTACTCGCCGGAGATCTGGTACGCCCAGACCGGCACCGGTGAGGTGTCGGCCGTGCGGGCGAGGACGTCGAGGTAGCTCATCGCGGGCTTCACCATGACGATGTCGGCGCCCTCCTCGATGTCCTGCTCGACCTCGCGGAGGCCCTCGCGCCCGTTGCCGGAGTCGAGCTGGTACGTGCGGCGGTCACCCTGCAGGGTGCTCGCGACGGCCTCCCGGAACGGTCCGTAGAACGCCGAGGCGTACTTGGCCGCGTAGGCGAGCAGCGCGGTGCCGGAGTGCCCGGAGACGTCGAGCGCGTCCCGGGCGGCGGCGATCTGGCCGTCCATCATGCCGCTCAGGCAGACGAGCTCGGCGCCGGCCTCGGCCTGGGCGACCGCCATGTCCCGGTAGCGGAGCAGCGTCGCGTCGTTGTCGACCGAGCCGTCCGCCGCGAGGACACCGCAGTGCCCGTGGTCGGTGAACTCGTCGAGGCACAGGTCGGACTGCACCACGAGGGCGTCCCCGACCTCTTCCTTCGCCACGCGGATCGCGACGTTGAGGATGCCGTCCGGGTCGGTCGCGCCGGAGCCGACCGCGTCCTTGTGCTGCGGGACGCCGAACAGGTTGACGCCACCGATGCCGACCGACGCGGCCTCGTTCAGTGCACGGCGGAACGAGTCGAGGGAGTGCTGCTGCACCCCGGGCATGCTCGAGATGTCGATCGCGTCGGTGGCGCCTTCGCGGATGAACATCGGCAGCACGAGCTCGGCGGGGTGGAGCCGGGTCTCGGCGACGAGACGACGCATCGCGGGGGTGGCGCGGAGACGTCGGGGGCGGACCTGGGGGAAGCGGCCGGTCACGGGTGGCCTTCCTGTTCGGGGGTGGATGGGTCGAGGGCCTCGACGACGGCGTCGAGGAGGGCTTCTGCGGACCGTTCGGCGGCGACGACGTCCACCGGCAGGCCGGCGGCGCGGGCCTCGTCGGCGGTGCCGGGGCCGATGCAGGCGATCCGGGTGCGGGGGTCGAGGGGGGTGAGACGACGAGCGACTTCGCGGGCGATGCTGCCGCTCGTCACGAGGACGACGTCCGGCGCGGGGTCGCCCGGGATCGGCGCGTCACCGGTCCCGACCGTACGGTACGCGACCACCTCTGACACGTCGATGCCCCTGGCCCGCAGGCCGTCGACGAGGGTGGGTGCGGCCAGGTCGGAGCGCGGGTGGAGGACGACTCGGGCGTCCGCCGGGAGCGCCCGCACGAGTCCGGCTGCCGAGTGGTCGTCCGGCACGAGGTCGACGGTCCACCCGACGGCGCGGGCCGCGCGGGCGGTCGACTCGCCGACGGCGGCGACGCAGACCCCGGCCGGGAGGCCCGGCAGGCGTTCCGCGAGCACCCGCACGGTGGTCGCGCTGGTCACCACGAGCCAGTCGTCGCCCGCTCGACCGGCGCCCTCGCCGTCGAGGTGCGACGACTCGCCGCGTGCGGGTCGTCGAGGTTCCACGATGTCGGAACCTGACGCCTCGAGGTTCCGGAATTCGGGAACCGGCGCGGGGCGGCCGGCGCTGGGAGCCGCTCCGGCCCGCTCCGGAGCCGGGGCGGGGCGGCCGGCCGCGAGCCGGGCGACCATCCGGTCGAGGGGACCGGCGTCGAGCGGCGGCGCGTCGGTGACGAGCGGGACGATGCGCGGGTCGAGCCCGCGCGCCGCAGCTGCCGCGGCGACCCGTTCACCCCATGAGCCACCGCGCGGGACGACGACCACGGGCCGGGGCCCGGTCCTGTCGTCCCGCGTGGTGTCCGTGGTGATCGTCGCCCTACTCGGTCGTGGTGGCGGACGTGTCGGACGGCCCCTCGGTACCGGGGGTGTCGAGGCCGGGGCCGACGGTGTGCCCGGCGTCGTGCTCGGCCGAGTCCGACCCGGCGGAGTTCGACAGGTCGGCCAGCTCGGCGGCACCGTTCTCGAGCAGCTCGGCGGCGACCCGGTCGGCGACGGACAGGGCCTCGTCGAGGCGGTCCTGCGCCGACCCGTCGAGCACGGCCGCGTGCGACGCGGTGCGGTACTCGGAGCCGTCGGGGCGGTAGACCGTCGCCGAGACGAGGAGCATCTCGGCGTCGACGACCGCGGTCGCGCCGATCGGGGCGGAGCAGCCGGCCTCGAGCTTGGCGAGCACCTCGCGCTCGGCGGTCACCGTCAGGCGGGTCGGGGCGTGCTCGATCTTCCGGAGCGCGGCGAGCAGGTTGCGGTCGTCCTCGTCCGTGCGGATCTCGACCGCGAGCGCACCCTGGCCGGGCGCACTCGGCCAGAACCCGAGGTCGAGCAGCTCGGTCGCGGCATCGAGCCGTCCGATGCGTCCGAGCCCGGCGGCCGCGAGCACGACCGCGTCGAGGTCGTCCTCCACACGGGCGAGCCGGGTGTCGATGTTGCCGCGGATGTCGACGACGTCCAGGTCCGGCCGGTCCGCCTTGAGCTGCGCGACACGGCGGGGCGACCCCGTGCCGACCTTCGCGCCCTCGGGCAGGGTCTCGACCGTGGCGCCGTTCCGCGCCACGAGGACGTCACGAGCGTCGGCACGCTTCGGCACGGCACCGATCGTCAGGCCCGGGTACGGCGCGGTCGGCAGGTCCTTCAGCGAGTGCACGAGGACGTCCACCTCGCCCGCCACGAGCGCCTCGCGCAGCGCGGACGCGAAGACGCCGGTACCGCCGAGGGACGCCAGGGAGGCCCGGTTCGTGTCGCCCTCGCTCGTCACGGTGACGAGTTCCACCGGACGGCCGGCGGCCTTCGCCAGGCGGTCGGCGACGTCCTGCGACTGGGCGACCGCCAGTCGGCTGGCACGGGTGCCGAGCCGGATCGGGGCCGGGCCGTCGGTCGCCGGGGTGCTGGGGTGGTCCGCGGTCGCCTCGGTCACGGAGCGACGCCGGCGGCTGCGGGCTTGAACCCCGCTCGCACGTTCTCGCAGCACCCCGGACGGCACACGTCGTACCAGGGGCCGATGTCGGTCATGTGCGGACGCTCGGCGGTCGGCGTGCCGTTGACCCGCTCGAGCACGAGGTCGACGAGACCGGCCACGTAGGCCGGGTCGACGCCGGGGGTCTGCGTGCGGAGCGACCAGAAGCCGAGCTCGCCGGCGGTCTCGGTGGCTTCTTCGTCGAGGTCCCACATGACCTCCATGTGGTCGCTCACGAAGCCGAGCGGGACGATGAGCACGGCGCGGGTGGGGCCGCCCTTGAGCTCCTCGTTCATGTAGTCGTTGATGTCGGGCTCGAGCCACGGCTGCGTCGGGGGACCCGAGCGCGACTGGTAGACGAGCTTCCAGGCGGGCTTCGACGTGCCCTGCAGGTGCGCGTGCTCGGGCTGCTCGAGGAGTTCGGTCCATGCCTGGTCGAGGACGACCTGGCCGACGGCGAGGTGCTGCGCCTCGTACGCACCGTGCTCGTCGAAGCCCCGGTAGTCGGGGCCGGAGCGGGCGGCGTCGGTCGACGGGATCGAGTGCGTGGAGAACAGCACCTGGAGCTCCGTCGCGACGTCGAGGCCGTCGTTCTCGGCGATCGCGCGGGCCAGTCCGTCGCGGACCCCGTCGATGAACGGCCGGACGAAGCCGGGGTGGTCGAAGAACTGCCGGACCTTGTCGATCTGGATCGTGTCGATCAGACCGGTCTCGTCGAGCACGCGGGCGTAGTCCTCGCGGTACTGGCGGCAGCTCGAGAACGACGAGTACGCGCTCGTGGCGATCGCGATGAGCTTGTTGTAGCCCTTGTCGGCCGCCTCGGTGAACGCCTCCTCGAGGTAGGGCTCCCAGTTGCGGTTGCCCCAGAGGACGGGCATGTCGATGCCCCGCGAGGCGAGCTCGGCCTCGAGCGCGGCCTTGAGCGCACGGTTCTGGGCGTTGATCGGGCTGACGCCGCCGAAGTGGCGGTAGTGGTGCGCCACCTCCTCCAGGCGCTCGTCCGGGATGCCGCGACCGCGCGTGACGTTGCGGAGGAACGGGATGACGTCGTCCTGACCCTCGGGCCCACCGAAGCCGGCGAGCAGGATCGCGTCGTACGCGGTCGGCACCTCGACATGCTCCGGGCCGGACGCGGCCGCAGCGGTGGCGGCGAGGACGGGCTGGCCGTTCGTGATCATGCTGGTGTCGGTCATGACAGCACCTCCGGGAGTTCGGCGGTCGTCACGCGACGACCCGTGTAGAAGGGCACTTCCTCGCGGACGTGCATGCGGGCCTCGGTGTAGCGGAGGTCGCGCATGAGGTCGACGAGGTCGACCAGGTCCGGGCTCTCGAGCGGCAGGATCCACTCGTAGTCACCGAGGGCGAAGGACGCGATGGTGTTCGTCAGGACGCGGCGGTACTTCGCGCCGGCGATGCCGTGGTCGCGCAGCATCTTCGAACGCTCTTCCTCGGGCAGCAGGTACCACTCGTACGAGCGCACGAAGGGGTACACCGTGATCCACGGCTCCGGGTCCTTGCCGCGCAGGAAGGCCGGGGTGTGCCGCTTGTTGAACTCGGCTTCCCGGTGCATGGCCATGGCGTGCCAGACGGGCTCGGCCTCGGCGAAGAGGGCCGTGCGGCGGATCTCGCGGAGGACCGCCTGGATCGCCTGTGCGTCGTCGCCGTGCAGCCAGATCATGACGTCCGCGTCGGCCCGGAAGCCGGAGACGTCGTAGAAGCCGCGGATGGTGACGCCGCGCTCGGCAGCCGCGGAGACGACCGCGTCGAGTTCCGCGACCGCATCCGCACCGCCGGGTCGGACGGCGCCGACCGGGCGGCGGAAGACCGCCCAGAGGGCGTAGGCCGTGAGCAGGTTCGGGTCGATCCCGGAAGCCGGGTCCGTCTCGTGCGCTGTGCTGGCCGCTGGTGCTGCGGGAGTTGCTGGGGTGGGCACGTCAGTGCTCATGGATCGGTCGTCCTCCACGTTCGCCGGGGGTGTGGTTCGCCGGCCCCCTTCGCCGAGCGGGTGTCCGGGACGATCGTCCACTGCGGCTCGCGAAGGCTCGCCGCGTGTGGATCACCGCCGTCGGAGCACCGCTACGACGATACCCCCGACCACTGCCACTCCCGCTGCGAGCCCGGCCAGGTACGGCACCGGGTTCGCGTCGACGCCACGCTTGACCTTCGACGCGGCGATGCCGAGCTGCTTCGGCACGTTCAGCTTGTCTTCGATCGCGTCGAGGGTGTCGAAGAGCTGGGCACGGGTCGCAGCGACGCGGTCGGCGATCTTCGACTGGTCGTCGTGCTGGGGGTCGGTCACTGGTCCTCCGAGGGAGTCGTGGGGATGACGGGCGTCAGAACCGGCCGTCGACGTCCGGCTTCCGTGACGCACGGAGCGTCTCGGGGGTGGGCTTCCGGCCGAGGCCCTTCACCGCGTTGACGTCGTTCTTGACGCTCGCGATGGTGCGCTTCGGCGTGACCGGCAGGCCCTTCTTGAGCCGCTTCCACCCGATGAGCCCGAGGATCGCCGCGACGATCAGCATGAGGACGGCGAGCAGCAGCGCGGCGAGCCACGCGGGCATCACCGTGGCGAGGCCCATCACCGCTGCGGTGAGGAGCACGCCGATCGCGTACAGCACGATCACCAGCGCGGCGACGAGGATGCCCGCGGCAACCGCGAAGACCTTCGCCTTGCCGATCATCTCGGCCTTGAGGAGGGCGATCTCCCCCTTGACCAGGTCCTTGACGAGGTCGGGGACGTCCTTCACGAGGCCGAACAGCGACCGCGACTTCCGGTCGCGTGTGTCGGTCATGAGATCTGCGAGCCCTTGCCGGACGACGCCTTCGAGCTCACCTTGCGGACGACCTTCTTGGTCTGCTCACCGATGAAGTCGGCGACGTCGGGGGTGCGGTCGGACACGAAGTCCTCGACCTGGTTCACGCTCTTCTGGACGCCGTTGCTGTTCCAGATCTTGCCGCTGACGGTCTTGATCTGCTCGTACCGCGCCCGTCCGGCTCGCGATCCCAGGACGTACCCGAGTGCTGCGCCGGCGACGAACAGGAGCTTTCCTCGCATGAGCGATTCCTCCGTTGGGTCAGTGTGCTGTGAAGGCACCGTGCGTGGTCATGCACCGATCGGCATGTGTCCGACGGTTCCCCCAACAGTAGCCCTCGGAGGGTCCGCGGTCCGCTCAGGAATCCAGGATGCGCTCAGCAGCCGCCTGGGCAGCGGTGACGATGCCGGACAGGCCCCGTCCGGAGGACGCCTCACCGATCCCGACCACGCCCTCCGCCAGCCCGGCGGCCTCGGCGTCCGGTCCGTGCCAGCGGACGCGGGCCGCGCCGACCACGTGCTCCGGACCGACGGGCAGGCCGAGCAGCGCGGTCGCGTCCGTCGTCGCCCGTGCGCTCACCGCACCGGCGGGGTCGACCGGGAGGCTCGTGGCCACCTCGTCCGCGTCCGTCGCGCCGGCAGCGCCGGTCGCCTGGTCCGCGCCTGCCGGGGGCAGGGCGTAGCTGAGCCGCAGCACGTGCCTCCCGGCCGCCCGCTCCGCCAGCCAGGGCCACTTGACCGTCGCGTGCGTGAGCGCCTTCGCGGCGACGCCGGTCGCTGCCGGGTGCACGAGCATGCCGGTGCCGCGCGGAGCCGTGTCCAACTCGGGCCGGTCCACGACCAGGGTGACGAGCTCGATGCCGGACCGACGCGGAGCCGCCGTCCGGGCCGGGTCGGCGACCGTCGCGAGGACGTGGTCCGCCGCCAGCCGCTCGGTCGTGCCGTCCGCCGACACGGTCTCGACGGCCGCTCGTCCGACGGAGGTGGCCCGCGTGTGCAGCCGCACGTCGACGCGGTACGTGTCGAGGTCGGCGACGAGCTCGTCGACGAGCCGCGCGATGCCGCCTCGGAGCCCCTGCACGGCGGACCCGGCGACGGCACGTTTCCGGAGGGCGAGCACCGCACGGGCCAACGACCCCTCGCGCTGCAGGGCGGCACGGAGCCCGGGCGCCACGCGGTCCGGGTCGAGGTCGTCGGGGTGCGTCGAGTGCACGCCGGCCACGACCGGGACGACCAGGTCGTCGAGGACCTTCGCGCCCATCCGGCTCCGGACCATCGCGCCGAGCGACGTCGCCCGTGCGCCCACCGGCGAGGGCAGCAGCGCGTCCATCTGTGCGCGGAGGGCGCCGGCACCACCGACGACCGCGATGACGTCCGCGGCCATCGGGGTGCCCGGGATCCCGAGCAGGCCGGTCGACGGGATCGGCGCGGTCCGCCCGTCGCGGGTCATCAGCCACGCACCCCTCGGGTCCGGGGAGACGATGTCGTTGCCGAGACCGAGTTCGACCGCGAGCGAGGACACGGCATCCGTCCGGGTCGCGAACGAGTCCGCCGCCATGTCCAGGTCGAGGCCCGCGACCGTGTGCCGTCGGATCATCCCGCCGAGCACGCCCGAGGCCTCGAGCAGCACCACGTGGGCGCCGCCCTTCGCCAGGTCACGCGCGGCGACGAGCCCGGCGACCCCGCCGCCGACCACGACGACGTCGGTCACGACTCGACCCGGTCGGTCCCGTCGGTCCCGACGTCGGTGCCGTCGCCCAGTGCGTGCACGAGCTCGACGACGCGGGTCAGCACGGTCGGGTCGGTCTCGGGCGGGACGCCGTGGCCAAGGTTCACGACGTGCGCACGGGCCACGCCACCGCGGCGGACGACGTCGCGGACGTGCGCCTCGAGGACCGGCCACGGGGCCGAGAGCATCGCCGGGTCGATGTTGCCCTGCACGGTCACGTCGCCGCCGACGCGCTGCACGGCCTCGTCGAGGGGCAGCCGCCAGTCCACGCCGACCGCGTCCACGGCACCGACGGAGCCGCCGACGGTCGCCATGTCGGCCAGGACCTCGCCGCTGCCGACGCCGAAGTGGATGCGCGGGACGCCGAGGTCGGTCACGTGGGACAGCGCCCGCGCCGAGTGCGGAGCGACCCGGGAGACGTAGTCCGCGCGGGACAGCGACCCGACCCACGAGTCGAAGAGCTGCGCGGCCGAGGCACCGGCGAGCACCTGGGCACGGAGGAACGCCCCCGACACGTCGGCGGCCCAGTCGAGCAGCCGTGCCCAGGTCTCCGGCTCGGCGTGCATCATCGTGCGGGCCCGGATGTGGTCCTTCGACGGGCCGCCCTCGACCAGGTACGCGGCCAGTGTGAAGGGCGCGCCCGCGAAGCCGATGAGCGGCGTGCTGCCGAGCTCGGCGACCGTCCGGGCGACCGCCTCGGTGATCGGGGCCAGGGCCTCCGCCTCGAGCGGACGCAGGGCGTCCACGTCCGCCGCCGTCCGGACGGGTGACCCGAGGACCGGACCACGACCGGGGACGATCTCGACGTCCACGCCCGCGAGCTTGATCGGCACGACGATGTCGCTGAAGAAGATGCCGGCGTCGACTCCGTGCCGACGGACCGGCTGCAGGGTGATCTCGGACGCGAGGGCCGGGTCGAGGCACGCGTCGAGCATCGCCGTCCCGACGCGGAGCTCCCGGTACTCCGGCAACGACCGGCCGGCCTGCCGCATGAACCACACCGGCAGCGTCTCCGGCCGGTCCCCACGGAGGGCACGGACGAGCCGCGAGCCCGTGGTGCGGCCGTCGGCGAGCGGATGGGTGGTCGGGAGCGCGTCGGTCACCGGATGATTCTCGCACCGCGAACAGGACGGCTCCCCGACCCGGTGCTCGGGGCACCGGGGTTACCATTGAACACGTGCTCATCTGTCTCACGGCGTCGCATCGCAACGCCAGCTTCGACCTCCTGGAGCGTCTGAGCATCGGAGCACCCGCGGCCGCCAGCCACCTCGTCACGGACTCGGACGTCCTCGACGGCGCCGTGGTCCTCGCCACGTGCAACCGGTTCGAGGCCTACCTCGACATCGCGGGCGACGACGGCGCAGCCGTCCGCGCCACCGTCGAGGCCGTCTCGGCAGCGAGCGAGCTGCAGGCCGACGAGGTCCTCGACGCCGTGCAGGTGCTCGGCGGCGGAGACGTCGTGCAGCACCTCTTCGCCGTGTCGAGCGGGCTCGAGTCCGTCGTCGTCGGCGAGACCGAGATCTCCGGACAGGTCCGCCGGGCCCTCGAGGACGCGCGCCGGAACGGCACCACCACCTCGGACCTCGAACGGCTCTTCCAGGAGGCCGCGCACACCTCCCGCGGCGTCAAGACCCGCACCCGGATCGGCGCCGCCGGCCGGTCGCTCGTCCGCCTCGGGCTCGAGCTCGCGTCCTCGCGGATCACCGACTGGGCCGCGACGCGCGTGCTCCTGGTCGGGACCGGCAGCTACGCCGCCACCACCATCGCCGCCCTCCGTGACCGCGGGGCCCAGCACATCCAGGTCTTCTCGCCGTCCGGCCGCGCGCCGTGGTTCGCCGCCAAGCACGACCTCGTCGCCGCCACCGACCTGCGCAGCGCGATCGGCACGAGCGACGTCGTCATCACCTGCACGTCGAGCGAGGTCCCGGTCGTGGAGGCGTGCGACCTCGACGACGGGGCCCGCCGCATCGTGATCGACCTCGGCCTCCCCCGCAACGTGCACCCGGACGCCGCCGACGTCGAGGGCGTCGAACTGCTCGACCTCGAGACGATCAGCATCCACGCCCCGATCGCCGAGCTGAACGCCGAGACCGAAGCACGCGCGATCGTCGACGACGCCGTGTCCCGTTTCCGCGCCCAGGCCCTCGAGCAGTCGACCACCCCCGCCCTCGTCGCCCTCCGCAAGCACGTGTTCGACATCCTGGACGACGAGATCGACCGCGTGAAGCGGCGCGGCGACACCACCCCCGAGTCCGCCGAGCAGACCGAGCGAGCACTCCGGCACCTGGTCGGCGTGCTCCTGCACCGCCCCTCGGTCCGGGCCCGCGAACTCGGCCGTGCCGGTCGGGGCGACGACTTCACCGGCGCGCTCGACGCACTCTTCGGGGTGCGCCCCGAGCCCGTCGCG
Source organism: Curtobacterium sp. MCBD17_023 (assembly GCF_003224415.1). Classification (NCBI taxonomy): domain Bacteria; kingdom Bacillati; phylum Actinomycetota; class Actinomycetes; order Micrococcales; family Microbacteriaceae; genus Curtobacterium; species Curtobacterium sp. MCBD17_023. The sequence goes on along the minus strand of NZ_QKLJ01000001.1, from coordinate 403,722 downwards.
GACGTGCCGTCCGCCGTCGTGCCCCTCGCCGACCGGGCCGCGCGTGTGCGCGACGACGAGGCGGACGCGAGCTGACCGGGTCGGACGATCCGGGCCTCCCGGCCGCCGCCCCGCTGCTGCGGGTCAGCGCCCTCCTGCTCGTCCGCGACCGTCGCGTGCTCATGGTGCGCGCCCGCGGGCGCGACGTCCTCTACCTGCCCGGCGGCAAGGTCGAGCCCGGCGAGAGCAGCGTGGACGCCGCGGTCCGCGAGGCGTTCGAGGAGACCGGGCTGCGGCTCACGCCCGCCGACGTCGACGAGTTCGCGACCGTGACCGAGCCGGCGCACGGGCAGGCACCGGGGACGATCGTCGCGATGACGCTGTTCCTGGCCCGGCCGGGAGGCGCGCTCGACACCGCCACGCCCCTCGCCTCCGCAGAGGTCGACGAGGTGGAGTGGGTCACCTCCGAGGACGCCGGGCGGTGCCCGCCCGCCGGGGTCGAGACGCTGCGCCTGCTCACGCAGGCCGACCTCGTCGACTGAGGTCGGCCCGCCTCGCCGCTACTGGTCGCGGTCGGTGTACTCGCCGGCCGTCTCCGGGCCGCCGGGCTCGACGTCGCCGGGGATGTCCGACTCGACGTACTCGCCGCGCTCACCCTCGGACTCCGGACGCCGTTCGCCGGGGATGTCGCTCGACACGAACTCACCGACCGGTTCGTCATCGGCGACGCGGTGCTCGCCGGGGATCTCGCTGTCCACGAACTCGCCGGCGCGCTCGTCCACGCCGTCCGCGCGGTCCTCGTCGCCGCGTGCTGCCTCGTGCTTGCCTGCTGCCATGGGTCTGTCCTTCCGTCCGGCACGTCGTCGTCGACGTGCACGCTGCCGATCCTGCCCGATGTCGCTGTGCGGCGGTGTGCTCCTGGGAGGACGTGCGCCACGGGAGCCCTGCCGTCTTCGGGCTCGTGCACCTCGTGCCCACGCCGCTCGAACCCGACTCCATGCCCGAACGGGTGCGCTTCGCCGTGGTGAGCATCCCCGTCGTGTGCGGCATCGTCGGGGAGTGGCACGGCCTGACGCGCGAGGCCGACGGCCGCGTCACGCGGGTGATGGCCGGGGCGAAGATGCGTGAGGCCCACGACCGGCAGCGGGGCGGGAGCACGGCCTGAGTGCGGCCGGTCCGGGTCAGCGCTGGGAGCGGCCGGTCCGGTCAGCGCTCGGCGCGGCCGGTTCCGGGTCAGCGCTCGGCGCGGCCGGTTCGGGGTCAGCGCTCGGCGGGGGCGTGCACGACCTCGAGCACCTCGGTCCCCATGGTGCGCAGGGCGTCGACGACCGCGAGGCGGCGCTGCAGCGAGTCGTCCTCGAACCGGATCGTGACCGCGTAGCAGACCGACGACGCCGGCCCACGGAGGACCCCGGCCTCCGCGCGGACGCCGGGTCCGGAACCGGTGACGGCGACGGACTGCAGGCCGTGGTCGAGGGCCCGGTGCGCGAGCGGGTCGAGCCCGAAGGACCCCGCGACGAGCGACAGGTCGGCGGCGAGCGACAACCAGCCGAGCACCCGGTTCGACACCGCCTCGTCGACGACCTCACCGAGCGCGAGGCCCCGGAACAGCCAGCTCAGTTCACCCGCGGCGGCGACGGACACGTCGGGGGCGTCGTCGGGGCCGCGCCGGTCGCGCACCCGGTCGATCAGGGCCGTCCGTTCGATGCCGAGCGACTCCGCGCGGGACCGCACGGCGTCCATCCCGACCGTGGTGAGCAGCGCGTTCGTCGCCCAGGCGTCGGCGGTGGCGCCGACCAGGGTCGCCAGGTCCGACACCTGCATGGTCGGTTCCTGCAGGAACTGCCACAGGCCCGCGCCGGTCGCGGTGTCGCGGGCCATCCGCTGGAGGCGGTCACCGTGCAGGCGACCGTCCTCGAGTTGCGCGGCGACCTCGATGAGGAGCAGCACCCGTCCGAGGCTCGCCACCGGTTGCACGAGGCGGTCGTCGATCGCGAGCAGCGCCCGACCGGTGGACGTGTCGATGATCGACGCGCTCACCCCGGCGCCGTCGACGGCGATCGCGCCGAGCGCTTCGGTCGTCGCCGTGAAGCGCTCGTCCGCACCTCCCCGGTGCTTGCCGCGGCTGCGACCGCCACCACCGGCGCGGCCACCGCCGGACCGAGCGGCACCCCCGCTCCCTGCGGTGGTGCCGTCGTCGGAGGGGCGTCCCGGGCGGCGCCGGCGCGACGAGTTCGGCGCGTCCGGCTCCACCATCACCAGATGGCGACGCGCTCGGCCGGAGCCAGGTACATCGCGTCACTGTCGGAGACGGCGAAGGTGTCGTAGAACACGTCGATGTTGCGCACGATCTGGTTGCAGCGGAACTCGTTCGGCGAATGCGGGTCGATGCTGAGCAGGCGTGCGGCCTCCTCGGTGCGGATCGCCATGCGCCAGGCCTGCGCCCAGCTCAGGAAGAACCGCTCGGCACCCGTCAGGCCGTCGATCACGGGGGGCTCGGCACCGTCCAGCGAGATCAGGTACGCCTTCCACGCGATCGAGAGGCCGCCGAGGTCGCCGATGTTCTCACCGATGGTGAGGGCGCCGTTGACGTGGCCGTCCGGCACCTCGGTCGGGACGAGGGCGTCGTACTGCGCGATGAGGGCCTTCGTGCGCTCCTCGAACGCCTGGCGGTCGGCCTCGGTCCACCAGTTCTGCAGGCGGCCGTCGCCGTCGTACTGCGAACCCTGGTCGTCGAAGCCGTGGCCGATCTCGTGCCCGATGACGGCGCCGATCGCTCCGTAGTTCGCGGCGGCGTCGCGAGTCGCCTCGAAGAACGGGAACTGCAGGATCGCCGCGGGGAACACGATCTCGTTGAAGCCCGGGTTGTAGTAGGCGTTGATCGTCTGCGGGGTCATGAACCACTCGTCGCGGTCGATCGGCTTCCCGATCTTGCCGAGCTCGCGGTCGACCTGGAACGACGCGATCGCGCGGACGTTGGCGAGCAGGTCGTCCGCCCGGATGGGCAGGGCGCTGTAGTCGCGCCACTTCACGGGGTAGCCGATCTTCGGCGTGAACTTCTCGAGCTTGTCCAGCGCGCGGGCACGGGTCTCGTCGGTCATCCACTCGAGCCCGGTGATGCTCTGCCGGTAGGCCTCGACCAGGTTCGCGACGAGGTCGTCCATCGTCGCCTTGGAGGTCTCGTCGAAGTGCTCCTCGACGTAGATCCGTCCGACGGCTTCACCCATCGCGCCCTCGACCAGGGAGACTCCGCGCTTCCAGCGGTCACGCTGCTTCGGCGCACCCGTCAGGGCTGTGCCGTAGAACGAGAAGCTGGTCGCGGAGAACGCGCTGGTCAGGTACGGGGCGGAGGCCCGGATCACCTGCCAGCAGAGCCAGTCCTTCCAGACGGGCAGCGGCTGCTCGCGGAAGAGCTGTGCGAGGCCGGTGATGAACGAGGGCTGCCGGACCACGACCGTGTCGAACGCACCCGCCGGTGCGGCGATGGCGTCCCACCAGATGCGGAGGTCGACGCCCTCGGCGAGCGCCGAGACCTCGTCCCACGGCATCTTGTTGTAGGTCTTCTGGCTGTCGCGGGTGGCGACGTTGTCCCAGTGTGCCGACGCGATGGCCGTCTCGAGGGCGATCACGTGCTCGGTGCGGTCGCCGCTCTCGTCGTAGCCGGCCAGGGGGAACATCGACCCGACGAACTCGCGGTACTTCTCACGGATGTCGGCGAACCGGTCCTCGCGGTAGTACGACTCGTCGGGCAGACCGAGGCCGGACTGCTCGAGGAAGACGATGTAGGCGTCCGGGTCGCCCGGGTCGTTGTCGACGAAGAGCTGGATGAAGCTCGGCAGCCCGAGCCGCTCGAAGCGACCGACCATGCGGAGCACGTCGTTCTTGTCCTCGATCGCGGCGATGTCGGCCAGGAGCGGCTCGATCGGCCCGGAGCCCGCGGACTCGAGGGCGACCTCGTCCGTGAAGGACGTGAACAGGTCGCCCACCTTCCGCTGCTCGGTGCCCGGCTCAGCCGTCTGCGCGCGCTCGATGATCGTCCGGACGGCGGCCTCGGCCTCTTCCGCCAGGACGGTGAAGGACCCGTAGCGGGCCTTGTCGTCCGGGATCGGGGTGTCGGCGATCCACCTGCCGTTGACGTGCCGGTAGAGGTCGTCCTGCGGTCGCACCGACTCGTCGAGTTCGTCGGTGCGGATTCCGGTGGTGCCTGCGACGTCGGTCATGGGCTCCACGATAGCCACCGGTCCCTCCTCCGCCACCCGGTGCTCGCTCACCGACCTGTCCACGTCGTCAGCCCCTCACCGACGGGGAGTCGCACGCCGGCGCACGACCCGGGCGAGCGGGAGGGTGCCGGCTCCGAGCACGAGCAGGACGAGGGACGCGACGGCCGGGCGCACGACGTCCGCACCGGTGTAGGCGAGTCGTCCGGCAGCGGCAGCACGCGCGCCCGCGGTCCGGAGGCGGGCCGCGGCCGGATGACGGGCCTCCTCCCCGCTGGTGACGCCGCCTCCCGTCGGAGTGCCACCGTCGCTCCCGGCGCTCCCGGTGCCCGGACCGGGGCGTCCCGGTGCGCCGGGGAGCACGAGCCGGAGGGCGCCCTGCTCGACGTCCTGCACGCGCTGCTGTGCGACGACGGCAGCGGCGGGCAGGGCGTCGCGCGGGACGACGAGTTCCCAGGACCGACCGATCGTGGTGCGGAGCGGTTCGCCGTCCGCGGCGGTGAGGGTCTTCCCGGCCTCGTCCTCGAGCGTCACCGTGCCGCCGACCTCTCCCGTGCCGCTGAACCGGAGGCGGCCGTCGTCGAGTCGCTCGACCGCGCCGGTGAGCACGGACGGGATCGTGACGTGCGCGTCCGTCCGACCGATCTCGTCCCCTCCGTCGGAGGCGATGACCGAGACCACGTGCAGACGGACGTCGTCGGGGATCGGGAGCTCCGCCCGCCACGACGTGTCGTCCCCGACGTCGACGACCACGGGCTCGCCGTCCGCTCCCGTGACCGGACCCCGGCGGTCCGCGAAGGTCAGCGTGCTGCCGGCGGGAGCACGTCCGTCCAGGACGAGGTGCTCCGTCTGCCGGGAAGCCGTCGCGTGCTCGACGGTCGGGGTGCCCGAGAGCTCGTAGACGTCGTCGACCCCGCCGTTCAGGGTGCCGTCGAAGTACTGGCCGACCTCCACGTGGTGGCGACCGAAGGCGAGACCACGCAGCACGACGTGCCAGGTGCCGTCGTCGGCGACGTCGGTCTCGGCGCGCTCCGTCCCGCGGTCCCGGACGACGAGGTGCGCTCCGGGATGGCCCGAGCCGTCGAGCGTGATGGTCCGTCCGATGCCGTCGACGGTCGCGGTCATGTCCGGGGGCAGCAGCACGAGCATCCGGACCGGGATGTCGATCGACTGCCCGGACACCTGGGACGTGGCTCGGATGACGTGGTCGCCCGGATGCACCCGGACCCGCGCCGTCCAGCGACCGTCCGCGTCCCCTTCGGTCCAGACGGGCTCGACGACGTCCCCGGCGACCTGGACGCTCTCGCCTGTGGGAACGGTGCCGGTGACGGTGACGACGCCGGTGCCGTGTGCGATCGACCGCACCCCGGCGGTGAAGTCGACGGGGGCAGGCGGGTCGGACGCCGGCGACCGCGAGGTCTCCGTCGCGTGCCGGTCGACACCCGCGGCCAGGGCGGGGTCGGCGACGAGCACGGGCGCGGCCGTCATTGCGCCGACCGCGAGTGCGGCGAGGACGGGGACAAGGACGTGGCTGGTGGTTCGCATGGTGCTCCTCGTGGTGTCCCACACACCATATCCAGCATTCCGGCCGTCCGTCACGGTTCTCCACAGGGCGGGTTGCGGACCCACGGACGCCCGTGCGCCCGCTACGGTCATCGCATGGGACTCCCTTGGAAGCTGCACGGCGACGGCCGCACCGTGTCCGCCTCGGCGATCGTGGCGCCGGACGAACGACTCACCTGGGGCCGGACGGTCGGCCTCGGCGTGCAACACGTGGTCGCCATGTTCGGCGCCACCTTCCTCGTGCCGCTCATCACCGGCTTCCCCCCGTCGACGACCCTGCTGTTCAGCGGCATCGGCACGATCCTGTTCCTCCTCATCACCGGCAACCGGCTCCCGAGCTACCTCGGCTCGTCGTTCGCGTTCCTCGCGCCGATCGGGGCCGCGACGAAGATCGGCGGCATCCCGCTCGCACTGTCCGGGATCATCGTCGTCGGGGCGCTGCTCGCGGTGGTCGGACTGATCGTGCACCTGGCCGGCGCCGGCTGGATCGACCGTCTCATGCCGCCGGTGGTCTCCGGCGCCATCGTCGCGCTGATCGGGTTCAACCTCGCGCCGGCCGCCCGCGACAACTTCGTGGAGGCGCCCGTGATCGCCGCGGTCACGCTCGCCGCGATCGTCCTCTGCACCGTGCTGTTCAAGGGGCTCGTCGGTCGCCTGTCGATCGTCGTCGGTGTCGTCGTGGGCTACCTCGTCGCACTCGTCGCCGGCGAGGTGGACCTCGGCGCCGTGCAGGACGCCGCCTGGGTCGGACTGCCGACCTTCACGGCTCCGGCCTTCGACCTGTCCCAGACCGCCGTCTACCTCGGCTTCCTGCCCGTCGTGCTCGCCCTGGTCGCCGAGAACGTCGGCCACGTGAAGGGCGTCGGGCAACTGACCGGACGTGACCTGACCCCGCTGACCGGGCGCGCGTTGCTCGCCGACGGGGTCTCGACCGTGCTCGCCGGCGTCGGCGGCGGTTCGGCCACGACGACCTACGGCGAGAACATCGGGGTCATGGCGGCGACGCGGGTGTTCTCCACCGCGGCGTACTGGGTCGCGGCGATCGCGGCGGTGCTGCTCGGGCTGTCGCCGAAGATCGGTGCAGTCATCTCGACGGTGCCGGCCGGCGTGCTCGGTGGCGCCACCACCGCGCTGTACGGACTCATCGGCGTGATCGGCATCCGCATCTGGGTCGAGAACCGGGTCGACTTCGCCAAGCCGAAGAACCAGCTCACCGCTGGCATCGCGCTCATCATGGGCATCGCGGACTTCACGTTCTCGTTCGGCGGCGCGACCTTCGGCGGGATCATCATCGGCACCATCGCCGCGATCGTCGTCTACCACCTCATGGACCTGGTGGGCCGGGCCCGGGGCACCGATCCGGTGACCCCGGACGCGACCGAGGCCGAGCGGGCCGCGACGGGTGGCACCTCCGTCGAGCCGCGGATCGACGGACACCGGAAGGGCTGACCGGCCGTCCCGGTCGTCGGCCCGACAGACGACCGTGCGTACCGTCGGTGTGGTCGTCTTCGACTTCGACGGAGTGATCACCAGCCGCGACACGATGGCCTACGTGTGTCGGCTCCGCCTGCTGAGTGACCCGCGCCGGCTCGTCGCGGCCGTGCCGTCACTCGTGCGTCGCGTGGTCGCCCGAGATTCGCGCGCCCGTCAGCGAGCGGACGCAGCGCTCGTCGAGGCTGCTCTCGTCGGCCTCGACCGCCGGACGTACGACGAACTGGTCCGACGGGTGGTGTCGCGGTTCATCGCCTCTCACTGGCTCCGGGCTGCGTTCGTCACCGAGCTCCGGACGGAAGCGGCTTCGGGCAGGGCAGTCGTCACGACGGCGAGCGAGGCAGGGCTCGTGCGCGCACTCGTCGAGGCGATGGGGATCGACGACGTCCGTGTGCTCGGGTCGGAACTCGAGTCGACCCCGGAGGGTCTGCGATTCGGGCTCCACAACGTCGGCGCACAGAAGCACGCGACGCTCCGGGCGGCGGGCATCCCGCTCGCTGGAGCACGGTTCTTCACGGACTCGGTGCATGATCTGCCCGTCGCCGAGGCGTGCGCCGAGACCGTCTTCGTGGGTGCTGATCCCGCCACGTTCGAACGCTTGCCTCGTGCCACATGGTGGCGGGAACCGTCGCAGTAGGCAGCTGGCTGTCCGAGCGCCGCAGTGCACCAGGCAGCGCACCGTTCCCGCGAGGTGCGGTGAGATTCCGCGTCCGCTACCCGGCGTCGAGGCTCAGGACGAGGCGCGCCACGGCGTCGCGCCACTCGCTCGGACCTGCCTCATCCGGAGTTCCGCGAGCTCTCCGTCGCCACTCGCCGCGACTGCCACAAAAGGCCACGCGTCGAGTACCGGGTGCTCGGAGTGCGGCCCCAGCGGTTCCGGTACGATCTGCGCCATCCGGTCCATCCGAGCCGGCCCGGTAGCGCGGTGGACGTTCCGCATGGTCGAGGGGAAGAACGTCGCGATGCGTCAGGAACCGAACCCGTCCCCGATGCCGGAAGTGCGTCCGCGTGAACGCGTCGGCTGGATCACCGCCGTCGGTCTGACCATCGCGATGTCGGCAGGAGCCCTGGTCGGGATCGGTGCGACCGCGGGACCGGCGGAGGGCGCGACGCCCGACGCCCCTGCTGTGCAGGCAGTCGCCATCGAGTCGAACGCCTCGGCAGCGACGGTCACCAAGGTCACCGCGACCAACACCGTCACCTCCACCGGCACGGCCGTGCGGACCACCCTGACGGTCAAGAACACCAGCTCGGTGCGGAAGCCGGCTGCCCACGCCTGGCTCTACCTGTCCGTCGGCAGCAAGAAGTACACGCTCGGCCACGTGACCGTGAAGCCGCTCGCCGCGGGCGCGAGCACCACGGTCCGCGCGATCCACAGGTCACCCCTCCGCGCGGAAGCCGGCAAGTACAGGGTCCTCGGCTGCACCGGGGTCTACTCCGTACAGCGATGCCGCACGTCTGCCACGACCGTCACGAGCAGACCCGCGTCCCGCGCACGTCCCGAACCGGGTGTGATGCTCGACGTCGCTCGCGCCTACTACCCGGTGGCGCTGATCAAGCGGTACGTCGACCTGCTGGCCGACAATGGCGGCCGTTTCCTGCACCTGCACCTCACCGACGACCAGAACGTCGGGATCGAGAGCGACGTCCTCGGCCAGACCCCCGCGAACGCCGATCTCCACGACGGCGTCTACACGAGCCGCGTGACCGGCCGTCCGTTCCTGAGCGCCGCACAGGCGCGGAAGATCGCCGCGTACTCCGCCCAGCGAGGCATCGCGATCGTGCCCGAGGTCGACACTCCCGGCCACATGGCAGCCGCGTTCGCCCTCCTCGAGGCGCGACACGGCAAGGAGTGGGTCGATCGCATCCGTTCGGGTGAGAGTGAGCTCGACACGTCGGCACCCGGGAGCCTCGCGCTGGCAACCGAGCTCGTAGCGGAGGTGACGCGGACCTTCCCCTCCAGCCGCACCGTCCACATCGGCGGTGATGAATGGGGAGGTGGCGTCACCGCAGACGAACGGGTCGGGTGGCTGAACGCGATGGCGGCCGCTCTCGGCGACCGTGAGGTCTGGGCCTGGAACGACGGCATCGACCGGGCTGCGGTGAACCGACTGGATCCGCGCATCCACGTGACGTACTGGAGCTTCGACGGCGACACGGAGGACGCTGCGGAGCGCCGCGAACGCCGACAGCGACGAGCGGGTGCGAACGACCTGTACGCGGCAGGGGTCGAGTTGCTCAACTACAACTCGTACTACCTCTACGAGGTGCCGAGCGACCTCGACGAGGCCGACAGCGAGTACATGGCCACCGATCTCCGCGAGAACTGGTCACTGCGGACGTGGGACGGCGAATCGGGTGCGCTCCTCGCTGCTCCGATGGCGGGCGCGGCGGTCGCGATCTGGGGAGAGGACCTCGAGGACTCGCCCTCCAATGACCTCCTGCGATGGAGTACGCCGCACGTGCTCGCCATGATCGACAAGGCGACCTCGTGATCGCCACCAGCCGCCACCATCGGTAGGAGGACCCGTCACCGAGCGACCCCTCGACGACTCGTGCAGGGAGCCGGTGGACGGGTCGTTCTCGCCGACGAGGCTCCGCCGGTCGCGTGCGGGTCCGGACCGGAGGGACTGACGAAGAAGCGAGCACGCCAGATGCTCGCGGCCGTCGGTCCGACCCGAACAGGGGCCTGCAGCGGCGACGGCGCATTCACTAGCCTCGCCGCGTGAGTCGCCCGGCGCTGAGAACCTCCGTCCACGTCGTGCGTGCGATGATGCCGGCCTACCGGTGGCAGTACGAGACGTTGCGGTGGGTCGGACTCGGGCTCGTCGTGGTCGGTGTCGTCCTGTCCGTGCCCGGGACGGGGATCGTCGGCGTGCTCGCCGTGGTCCCGGTCCTGGGCGGTGGCGCGCTGTTCACCGTGTCGTCGGTCCGGTGGTGGAACCTCGCCGTCGACACCGCACGGGCGATCCGCGCCCAGGACGACCTCCGGACCCGGCCGCTGGTCGGCCACCCGACGGTCTCCGTCGCCGCCGTGAGCAGCGCGCGGCGGATCGCGCTGGTGCTCAGCGCGACCCTCTCGGTCCTGGCGCTCGTGGTGGGGATCGGTGCTCAGGGCCTCCCGGCGCCCGTCCCCGCACAGTCCACGGCAGCACGCCCCGCCGTCGTGGACGAGCCCACACCGTCACCGACACCGACACCGACCGTCGCCGCGACCCGCGGCGCCCGCGGCTTCCCCGTCCCGCCGTTCGCCGTCGAGGGCGGTGCCGTGCGCATCGGGCAGGTCGAGGACGAGGACGCCTGGTGGGCACTCTGCGGAGCGGCCATGGGCGACTCCGACTGTCTGGCGTGGGGCGTCGTCGCTGCCGTCGAGTGCGACCTCGAAGTGACGATCAGCTTCGCCGACACCGAGACCGGGCCGATCGCTCGCACCGAAGAGCGATCGGTGCGTGTCCGACCGGGGACACCGGCGTTCATCGCCTCGGTCGGTGCGGAGTCGTGGAGCAGCATCGACGCCGCCGGGTGCCGACCGCGACCGGAGATCGACGACCACGTCGCGACCTGGTTCCCCACCCTGGACCACGAGGCCCAGCCCGAAGGGTGCTGGGACCTCGGTTGCGTCGGCTTCGACGTCATCCCCGGCCGCGACTGCGCGCGAGCCGACGTGCAGTTCGCCGTGTACGACGGCTACGGCGCCACCGGGAACCCGCACGACCTCGTGATCCCCGTCGAGCTCCACGAGGACGTCCCCCTCACCGTCTGGGCGGGCGGCGTCGAGAGTTTCGAGGGCGACGCCGTCCTCACCCGGATCTCCTGCCCGGCTGAGCCGGACGCCCACCGCGCCGGTGTCACAGCGTCAGCAGCGACCGCGCGCTGACAGGTCCTCGACGAGAGTCGTCCCACTGGAGGGGTGGCCCTCGGCCCGGAGCGGCGGGGTCACCAGCCCGGCCGGAGCGACGGCAGGATGTCCTGGTGCCCTCCGCGTCCGACACCGACCCCCGCCACGTGCGTCGAGCCGTCGACCGCGACATCGTCCGGCTCGCGCTGCCCGCACTCGGCGCGCTCGTCGTCGAACCGCTCTTCCTGCTGACCGACACCGCACTCGTCGGGCACCTGGGCGCGGCACCACTCGCCGCCGTCGGGGTGGCGAGCGCGGTCCTGCAGACGGTGACGGGCCTCCTGGTCTTCCTCGCCTACGCCACCACGCCGGCCGTGGCCCGGGCGCTCGGCTCCGGTGACCGCCGCGGCGCCGTGCACGCTGGCATCGACGGTATGTGGCTGGCGCTCGCGCTGGGGGTGGTGCTCGCGCTCGTCGGCTGGCCGCTCGCCGGGCCGCTCGTCGACCTGTTCGGGGCGACGCCCGGGGTCTCCGCGGCCGCCACGGCGTACCTCACCGTCTCGCTGATCGGGTTGCCCGGCATCCTGGTCGTCACGGCCTCGACCGGGCTGTTCCGCGGACTGCAGGACACCCGCACCCCCCTCGTCGTCGCGAGCGTCGGCTTCGTCGCGAACGGTCTGCTCAACGCGCTCCTCATCTACGGGTTCGGCTGGGGCGTGGAGGGGTCGGCCGCGGGCACGGTCGTCGTGCAGTGGGCGATGGCCGCGGTGTACGTCGGCATCGCCGTCCGCGCCGCCCGGGCATCGGGCGCACCGCTCCGGCCCGGCGCCTCCGGGGTCGTACGGGTGCTGCGGTCCGGCGCGTGGTTGTTCCTCCGGACCGCGTCGTTGCGGGTCGCGATGCTCGCGACGATCGCCACCGCGGCCGGCCTCGGCACGATCGGTCTCGCGACGACCCAGATCGGGCTGACGGTGTTCAGCACGCTCGCGTTCGCACTCGACGCGCTCGCGATCGCCGGACAGGCGCTGGTCGGGCACGCCCTCGGGGCGCGGGACGCCGGGCGCGTCCGCCTGGTGACCGGGAGGCTCGTGGTGCTCGGGATCGTCGGCGGCGTCCTGCTCGGGGTGCTGACGGCCGCTGCCAGCGGCGTGCTCGGGCCGGTCTTCTCCGACTCCGCCGACGTCCGGGCGGCCCTCCCCCTCGTGCTCGTCCTCATCGCGGTCGGGCTGCCGGTCGCCGGCTACGTGTTCGTGCTCGACGGGGTGCTCATCGGTGCGGGTGACGCCCGCTACCTGGCGCTCGCGGGCGTCGTGAACCTGGTCGTGTACCTGCCGCTGCTGTGGTGGCTCGGGGACGGGCTGGCGGCGCTGTGGGCGGTGTTCTCGTTCGGGTACATCGGCGTGCGGGCGGTGACGCTCGGGGTCCGGGCGCACCGGCCGGGGTGGATCGCGGCGGCTCTGGCACGGTGACGACGCGGTCCGCCGGCTGCGGGCCGACCGGTCGACACGCCGGTGCCCGCGAGGTCGGGACTCTCAGTCCCGCTCGATGGCTGCGAGCCCCTCCAAGAGGTGTCCGATCGACGCGGCGCCGTCGAGCAGCATCCCGACGTCGATGCTCTCGTCGCTCGAGTGCCAGTGGTCCTCGGGCAGGCCGGTGCCGATGAAGAGGACCGGTGCGTCGAAGGTGCGCCCGAGGAGCTCCGCCGGACCGCCGCCCGCGTTCCCCATGCGTCCGGCGGTCCCACCACCGTGCCCTCGTTCCATGGCGCGGACGAGTGCCTCCAGTGCCGGCCCGTCCGGGGTCACGTAGGGGTCCTGGCCGGACTCCTCCGGGATGGTCAGCTCGTACTCGACCCCGTCGGGCATCGTCGATCCGACGAAGCGGCGGAGTTGGTCGGCGACGGCCGCGACGTGCTGTCCGGGGACGGTGCGGATGCTGATCTCCGCCGTTGCCTCGCGGGGGATCACCGCCCGGGGGAACCCGGTCGGGTCGCCCGCGAGCAGGGTCAGCACCTCGATGGCCGGTCGTGCCCAGAGACGTTCCTCGACCGTGTGACCGGACTCACCGGTGACGCTCCGGGTCTCGGTGCGCTCGAGCCACACGTCGGTGTCGAACGACAGGTCGCCGAGCTGCTCCCGGCGCTCGTCGGTGAGTTCCTCCACGTCGTCGTAGAAACCGGGCAGCGCGATGCGTCCGTCGTCGTCGTGCAACGCGGCCAGCACGGTGACGAGTGCGTGGACCGGGTTCGGTGTGGGTCCTGACGCGGCTCCGCTGTGCACGTCGCGCAGGGGCCCGGTCACGGTCAGGGTCGCACCGGTCATCCCACGCATCGAGGTCACGACCGCCGGGTCCCCGTCCTTCCACTGCAGGGTGTCCGAGAAGACGACGACGTCGCACGACAGGCGCTCGTGTTCCTGGTCGAGCAGCGACGCGAAGTGCGTCGATCCGAGTTCCTCCTCGCCCTCGACGACGTACTTCAGGTTCACCGCCGGACCGGCGTCGCCCCGTCCGGCGAGGTGCGCGCGGAGACCCCAGAGGTGCGCGATCACCTGTCCCTTCGCGTCGGAGGCACCCCGCCCGTACAACCGCCCGTCGCGCAGCACCGGCTGGAACGGCTCCGTCTCGGCCCACTCCTCCGGCTTGGCGTGCCGGACGTCGTGGTGGCTGTAGACCAGGACCGTCGGCTTCGCCGGATCGACGATCCACTCGCCGACCACGGTGGGTGACGGGCCCGCCCAGAGGATGTCCGTGGTGAGCCCGACCTCGCGCATGGCCGCTGCGAGCCACCGGGCGGATCGCTCCACGTCGATGGAGCGCTCGGGCTGGGACGCCACCGACGGGATCCGCACCCAGTGCTCGAGCTGGCCGAGCACCTCCTCGCGGTTGTCGGCCAGGAAGCGACCGACACCCGAGGGGTCGGACGGTCCGGGCAGGGGCAGGGAGGGCGTGGAGTCCATGGTGTTCGGTCCTGACGTCGAGGGTGTTCCTCGCACACGGTCCCCCCGTCAGGGGCCGAGGCGTCACAGACGGCTCGCACGGCGGACATGGGCCACCGAACGCGGGAACGGGGAGGGGACACGGTGTCGGACGCCTTGGCTGAGGGCATGCGGACCATCGGCGTCGAAGAAGAACTGCTCCTCGTGGACGGGACCACCGGAGCCCCGGTCCCGATCGCGGACCTCGTGCTCGAACGTGCCCGGGCGGAGCGGCTGCCGCTCGACGGCGCGGAGTTCGCCGGTGAGATGCAGCTGGAGATGCTCGAGGTCATCACACGTCCCCACTCGACGCTGGCGACGCTCGGCCGGCAGGTCCTCGACAACCGTGCCCTCGCGATGCGGCTCGCCGGCGAGCACGGTGCCCTCGCGGCGCCGCTCGCCAGTTCACCGCTGCCCACCGTCCCCCACCTGCGTTCCTCCGACCGGTACGAACGCATGGTGCAGCGGTTCGGCGCGGTGCCCCGGCACAGTCTCACCTGCGGACTGCACGTCCACGTGGCCGTCGAGTCCGACCACGAGGGCGTCGCGGTCCTCGACCGCATCCGGACCTGGCTGCCGATCCTCATCGCCCTGACCGCGAACTCGCCGTTCCACGCGGGTGAGGACACCGGTCACGCCAGCTTCCGGTCGGTGACGTGGAACCAGTGGCCGACCGCCGGACCAGCGGAACGGTACGAGACGGTGGCCGGGTACCGGGGGCTCACCGCCGCGATCAACGGGACCGGAGCCCTCCTCGACCCCGCGATGCTCTACTTCGACGCCCGACTGTCCCGCAACCACCCGACCGTCGAGGTGCGAGTGACGGACGTACCGCTCGACCCGACGATGACGGTCGCCGTGGCCGGGCTCGTGCGGGCGCTCGTCGACACCGCGGTCGACGAGTGGCACGCCGGGAAGCCGCCTGCCGCCACGCCTGCCTGCATCATCCGGCTCGCGAACTGGCGGGCCGCGATCGAGGGACTCGACGGCCACCTCGTCGAACCGCTCACCAACCGGCCGCTCCCCGCGCACGAGGTGGTCCTGATGCTGCTCGAGCACCTCCGACCCGCCCTGACGGCGAACGGCGACGACCAGCTCGTCGAGCACGCCGTCCACGAGGCCTTCGTCTCGGGCAACGGGGCGACCCGTCAGCGCGCCGTCCACGCCACGTCCGGGGACCTCGGGCAGGTCGCCGTCCGAGCCGCAGGCGCGGAGCCGACCCCGTCGACCCTCCCGGAGACCGCCGTGCGGACCCTACGGTGACGACCGCAGCGTGCGTCGTCCGGGAGCCGCGACCGCTCGCGTCCCGTCCCGTCATGCCCGGAGCAGGTCCGAGCCGGATCCCGCGGGTTCCGCCCTGGAGGCCGCTCCGGAGTCCGCATCACGCGGCACGTCCACCAGTGCCCCTGTGCAACCGCGGACATGACGGCGAGAGTGGCCCCACTGCCGCCGGATCGTCGACGCAGCCACCGATCGACGGAGGATCCCCATGACGCAGACGACGACACCGCCGGCCCTCGGCGAGGAACCCGACGAACTCCTCGGACGTCGTCCGCTGCGCACCGGCATCCGTGCCGTCAACTGGCACACGTCGACGGACCACAAGACGATCGGCAACCTGTACCTGGTGACGGCGTTCGGCTACTTCTGCGTCGCCGGGCTGATGGCCGTGGTCATGCGCACCGAGCTCGCGACACCCGGACTCGACGTCATCGACACCCGTGAGCAGTACAACCAGCTCATGACCATGCACGGCACGGTCATGCTGCTGCTGTTCGCGACACCACTGTTCGCGGGCTTCGCGAACGCGATCATGCCGCTGCAGATCGGCGCACCGGACGTCGCCTTCCCCCGACTCAACGCCCTGTCCTACTGGATGTACGCGTTCGGCAGCGCCATCGCGATGGGCGGCTTCCTCACGCCGGCGGGCTCGGCGTCCTTCGGCTGGACGGCGTACGCGCCGTTGTCCGACACCACCTTCGAGCCCGGACTCGGCAGCACCCTCTGGGTCGCCGGCCTGAGCATGACCGGGTTCAGCACCATCCTCGGTGCGGTGAACTTCATCACGACGGCCATCACGATGCGCGCTCCCGGCATGACGATGTTCCGGATGCCGATCTTCACGTGGAACGTGCTCATCACGTCGATCCTCGTGCTGATGGCGTTCCCCGTGCTCGCAGCGGCGTTGTTCGGGCTCCTCCTCGACCGCGCCTTCGACGCGCAGATCTACAACCCGGCCAACGGCGGCCCCTTGCTCTGGCAGCACCTCTTCTGGTTCTTCGGCCACCCCGAGGTCTACGTCATCGCACTGCCGTTCTTCGGCATCGTCTCCGAGGTCTTCCCGGTCTTCAGCCGCAAGCCGATCTTCGGGTACAAGACCCTCGTCTACGCCACGATCTCGATCGCCGGACTGTCCATCACCGTCTGGGCGCACCACATGTTCGCCACCGGCAGT
The DNA here is from genome assembly GCF_003224415.1 of Curtobacterium sp. MCBD17_023. NCBI lineage: Bacteria > Bacillati > Actinomycetota > Actinomycetes > Micrococcales > Microbacteriaceae > Curtobacterium > Curtobacterium sp. MCBD17_023. The sequence continues at coordinate 387,204 of NZ_QKLJ01000001.1, read as the reverse complement.
GTGCTGCTGCCGTGGTTCTCGCTCCTCACCATGCTCATCGCCGTTCCCACCGGAGTGAAGATCTTCAACTGGGTCGGCACCATGTGGCAAGGTTCGGTTACCTTCGAGACACCGATTCTCTGGGCAATCGGGTTCCTCATCACGTTCACCTTCGGCGGGTTAACCGGCGTGATCCTCGCATCACCCCCACTGGACTTCCACGTCCACGACTCCTACTTCGTCGTCGCCCACTTCCACTACGTCGTCTTCGGCACCGTCGTGTTCGCAATGTTCTCCGGCTTCACCTTCTGGTGGCCGAAGCTGACCGGCAAGATGCTCGGCGAGCGTCTCGGGAAGATCCACTTCTGGATGCTGTTCATCGGGTTCCACATGACCTTCCTCATCCAGCACTGGTTGGGCGTGATCGGCATGCCGCGCCGGTACGCGAGCTACCTGCCGAGCGACGGGTTCACCTGGCTGCACCAGGTCTCGACGGTCGGTGCGTTCCTCACCGCCGCCTCGATGCTGCCGTTCTTCCTCAACATCGTGCAGACGATGCGCCACGGACAGCGCGTGCGGGTCAACGACCCATGGGGCTACGGCCGCTCGCTCGAGTGGGCCACCTCCTGCCCGCCGCCTCGGCACAACTTCACCGCGGTCCCTCGTATCCGCTCGGAGTCCCCGGCCTTCGACCTCAACCACCCCGAGGCAGGCGTTCCCGTCGGCGTCGGTCCGGCGATGGACGCCCCGGACGCAGCCACGCACGACCAGGCGAGCGGCAGGACCCGGAACGCGTCGGGCACGGGCCAGCAGTTCTGACCACGGATCCCACTCCGCTCCCTCCGGGACCGCCGCGCTGTGCGGGCGGTGGTCCCGCTACGGCGCCGTCTCGTCGCCCGGTGCGGTGGCGGCGAGTGCCGTCGTGCGGCGTGGCGGACCGGGCTTGGGACGGAGGTCCGTCACGTCGCCGTCCTCGCGCGTGACGACCAGCCCCCGGGAACTCGAAGCGGAAGCGGCGAGTTCCCGCAACCACCGCTCGTTGATCGCCGGGACACGACTGCCGTCGAACTTGAAGTGCACGAGGACGTTCGGGTGCAGCCAGATCGAACTCCGCCCGGACCCCACGTCCGCGGCGTCCTTCCACGACATCAGGAACGCCTCGCCCCGACGCAGCTTGTTGACGATGACGATCTGGAGATGGGTGAGCGTGCGGTCGTCCACGACGACGACCAGACTGTCGTAGCTGATGGATCCCATGCCGACCTCGCCAGGCCACCGGGTGATGACGGGAGCCGCCGCTGCTCGAACCACCCGGTAGCTGGGAATGGCTCCTGGGCCGTGTTGCTTGGATGGCCGGTAGCCGCAGCCTACTCGGGCACGGTCGACAGACGGGAACCCCTTGCGCCGGATCACGATGACCGTCGACGGCACGTCGCACGCGCTCGCGCAGGGCCAGGACCTGCACGCGCTGGAAGCAGCCGTGGTGGCGGCGGATCGTGCCGGCGCCGACGTCGTGACGGTGACCCTCTACGGGAACCGGGCACTCGACGTGGTCGTGACCCCCGGCGTGGCGATCACGTTCGAGGTCGAGGACGTCCCCGACGAGGACCGCGACGACGGCGACCTCGACAACCCGTTCGACGTCCCGGACTTCGAGGCGTTCAACGGGTAGTCGCGGTGACCCGCGGCGCGGGCGCGAGCGGACGCACGCGCACGGCCGAGGGCCGCTCGCCCGTCCGCCCACCGACGGACGAGACGCGGTCCACGCCGTCAGTCGCGCGGTCGCCCGCTCGGCGGTCCCGTCGTGTCGCCGATCCGCAGCTCGGACCGGAACGACGCCGGCTCGGGCGACTCCCCCTCGAGCATGGCGAGTGCGGCGCGGGCTGCCGCTTCGCCCTTCGGCACGAACGGCTGCACGAGCGTCGTCAACTGCCGGATCGGGGATCGGTAGAGCAGGCTGTCGTCCACGTGGATGCCGTCGAAGCCCACGACGCTGACGTCCTCGGGGACGCGGAGTCCGGCGTCGAGCGCGGCCGAGATCACTCCGACCGCGAGCAGGTCGCTCTGTGCGACGACCGCGGTGGGGGGCTCGACGCCGGGGGTGAATAGCGCCGCTCCGGCGATGCGGCCCTCCTCGACCGAGCTGCCCGCCGACGCGATCGCCGGTGCGTCCGGGTAGACGTCCCGGACGCCGCGGAGTCGCTCGGTCGTGGTGAACGCGGACGATGCGCGCTCCCGCTCGGCGCTGACGGGACCGCGCTCCCGGGCGCTGTCGAGGGGCAGGGTCACGACGGTGACCTGCCGGTGGCCGAGGTCGTGGAGGAACGCGGCAGCCCGTCGGGACGCGTCGCGGTTGTCGAGGTGCACGGGGACGGCGCCCTCGATGGCGTCCGCCTCGATCGCGACGACGGGGATCGAGCGTCGCCGGAGGACGGCGACCGCCGGGTCGATCCGGACGTTGCACCCGATGAGGATGACGGCGTCCATCGGGGCGTCGACGAGCGGTGCCATGCCGCGCTCGTCGTCGAGCGGGCTCCGGACGAGGAGCAGCGACACCCCCGCGGCTCCGGCGACCTCGGCGATGCCGTCCAGGGTGAGGACGTTCACGGGGTCGCGGAACGCGTCGCTCAGACGGTCGTCGAGCACGACGCCGATCACGCCGGACCGCCCACGCCGGAGGGAGCGGGCGCGTGGGTCTGGTCCGTCGTAGCCGAGCTCGGCGGCGACGGCGAGGATGCGCTGGCGGGTGTCCTCGGACACCGGGCCGGTACCGCTGAAGGCGAGGGAGGCGGTGGACGGCGCGACGCCGGCCGCACGGGCGACGGCGGCGAGCGTCGGGCGCGTGGGGCGACCGGACCGGGAGGCCCGGGGTGCGCCCGCAGCGTCGGGTCTCCGGGCAGCGTCGGCCGTGGGGGCGTCATCCGGACCGTCGGTGCGGTCGACGCCCGGGCGGGGGCCCGACGCGCCGGGGTCACTTGCCGTGTCGTCCATCGCTCGTTAGCGTATCGGCTACCCCTCCTCGAATCGATTCGATCGGACAGTTCCATGACGACGGCCGGCACCCGCCCCGCTCCGACGACCCGCGCCTGGCGCAACGCGGTGTTCGTGGTGTTCACCCTGTCCGGGCTCGACATCGCGACCTGGCTCGGACGCGTGCCGAGCGTGCGGGACTCCCTGGACGCCTCGACCTTCACGATGGGCCTGCTCGTCCTCGGCATGTCGGTCGGGTCGATCGCCGGCCTGACCTTCGCCGGCCACATCGTCGCGAGGCTCGGTGCCCGTCGCGGTGTCCTCGTGGCCGCCGCGTGCCTGGCGCTCGGCATGGTGGCCGCGGGCATCGCCGTCACGATGGACTGGGGCTTCGCCGCGATCTGGATCTGCCTCATCGCGTTCGGGTTCGGCAACGGCCTGTGCGACGTGTCGATGAACGTGTCCGGAGCGACCGCCGAGCGACTCGGCGGCCGGACGATCATGCCGCTGTTCCACGCGGCGTTCAGCGTCGGGACGCTCGCCGGCGCGGGCATCGGCGCCCTCGCCGAGCGCTTCGAGGTCCCGGTCGCGCTGCACTTCGTGGTCGTCGGCGTCCTCACGAGCCTGGCGATGCTCGTCGCCATCCGCTGGTTCGGCGAGGACCGGCACGTCGAGCCCGAGCCGACCGACACCAGCCCGGTGGCACTGCCGGTCTCGCGGTGGGCGATCTGGAAGCAGCCGTCGACCCTCCTCATCGGGGTCGTCGTGCTCGGCATGGCCCTGGCCGAGGGCTCCGCGAACGACTGGCTGCCCCTCGCGATGATCGACGGCCACGGCCTGGCGAACGACGGCGGCTCGGCCGTGCTCGCCGTCTTCCTCGCCGCGATGACCGTCGGCCGCGTCGCCGGCAGCCCGCTCATCGACCGGTTCGGACGGGTCCCGGTGCTCCGGGCGAGCGCGGTGGTCGCGGTCGTCGGCCTCGGCATGCTCATCTTCGTGCCGAACGTCCCGATCGCGATCGTCGGTGTCGTGCTCTGGGGGCTCGGTGCCTCGCTCGGGTTCCCGATGGGGATGTCGGCCGCCGCGGACGACCCCCGCACCGCGGCCGCCAAGGTCAGCGCCGTCGCGACGATCGGCTACGTGGCGTTCCTCGCCGGACCGCCGATCATCGGGTTCGCCGGCGAGCACGTCGGCCTCCTCAACGGGCTCCTCATCGTGTTCGTGTTCATCATCGCGGCCGGCCTCGCGTCCGGTGCCGCGCGGGAGCGGACCGCGACCACCCGCCCGGGCGACGGACGGACCGGCGGCGACCCCGGCCTCCCGGGCGGCGCGGCTGGCAGGGCTGGCGTGGCCGACCGGACCGACACGGCCGACCGGCGACGCTGAGCCGCCGGCACCGCCTGCCTCCGCCCGGAGCAGCGAGCAGCGAGCACAGGGGCCGGTGGGCGACCCGCCGGGCCGCCTGCGATCCCGGTTAGGCTTCCCGGGTGCGTCTCGTCATCGCCCGCTGCTCCGTCGACTACGCCGGTCGCCTGTCGGCCCACCTGCCCCTCGCGACCCGGCTCCTCATGCTGAAGGCCGACGGCTCGCTCCTCGTCCACTCGGACGGCGGCAGCTACAAGCCACTCAACTGGATGAGCCCGCCGTGCTCGATCGCGATCGCGGAACCCGACGACGACCAGGCGTCCGCGGGCATCACGCAGGTGTGGACGGTCACACAGAAGAAGACGCAGGACCGCCTCATCGTCAGCATCCACGAGGTGGTCGCCGACGAGTCGCACGACCTCGGCGTCGACCCCGGTCTGGTCAAGGACGGGGTGGAGGCGCACCTGCAGCAGCTCCTCGCCGAGCAGATCGAGCTCCTCGGTGACGGCCACACGCTGGTCCGCCGCGAGTACATGACCGCCATCGGTCCGGTCGACATCCTGGCGCGGGACGACGCGGGCGCGAGCGTCGCGGTCGAGATGAAGCGGAACGCCAACATCGACGCCGTCGAGCAGCTCACCCGCTACCTCGAGCTCATGAACCGCGACCCGCACCTGCGGCCGGTGCAGGGCGTCCTGGCGGCACAGTCGTTCGCCCCCCAGGCCCGCACCCTGGCCGAGGACCGCGGCATCCGCTGCCTCGTCCTCGACTACGACGAGATGCGCGGCATCGAGGGCGGGCACGCGCGGCTCTTCTGAGCGCGCCGGCGCCGCGACTCGGTTCCGACCGCGGGCCGGGAGGCCCGACCCGCCCCCGGCGGGCGGCTCACCCCGCCGCCGGGCGGCTCCGGCGGCGCGGCTAGGCTGGGTGGGACATGACAAGCAGCCCGGAGCGCCCCTTCACCGCCGTCCTGTTCGACCTCGACGGCACCATCAGCGACTCGGCGCCGGGCATCATCGAGAGCCTGACGCACACGTTCCGACAGGTCGGCGTCCCCGTGCCCGACCAGGACACCCTCATGTCGTTCGTGGGGCCGCCGATCCTCGACACCTTCCGCATCGCGATGGGCATGGACGACGAGCTCACCGAGCGCACCCTCGCCGTGTACCGCGAGCACTACTTCTCGCACGGAGCACTCGACTCCCGCATGTACCCGGGCATCGACGTCGTCCTGCACACCCTGCACGAGGCCGGCGTGCCGATCTCGACCGCGACGAGCAAGCCCGAGACCCCGGCGACCTACATCCTCGAGCACTACGGCCTGACCGGGGACATCGACGTCATCACCGGGGCGAGCGACGACGAGGTGCGCTCCGCCAAGGCCGACGTGGTCGAGGAGGCCCTGCGCCGGCTCGACGCCCGTGGGTTCGACATCAGCCGTCCGGTGCTCGTCGGGGACCGCCTGCACGACGTCGAGGGGGCGGCTGCGCACGGCGTCCCGACCGTCTTCGCCGAGTGGGGGTACGGCTCCCCCGCCGAGGCCGCAGGCACCGTCGCGCAGGCGGCGACCCCGCTCGACCTGCTGCCGATCCTGCTGCCGAGCACGTGAGCGGCGGCGGCGAGACCACCGGCGCGGCAGCTCGCCGTGCCGGACTCCGCGGGGCCGCGTGGCTGCTGCCCGCCGCGATCGTCCTCGTCGCGCTGAACTTCCGCGGCCCGATCGTCGCGCCGGCGCCGGTCATCGGGGACATCCGGGTCGACCTCGGCATGACGGCGACGGTCGCCGGGCTCCTCACCACGATCCCGGTGCTCTGCTTCGCCCTCGCGACGCCGTTCGCCAGCTGGGTCATCGCCCGGTTCACCGCGGAGCGCGCCGTGTCGCTGTCGCTGCTCATCGTGCTCGTCGGCACCGTCCTCCGGTCGGTCCCGCACGAGGCCGCGCTGCTCGTCGGCACCGCGGTGATCGGCATCGGCATCACGATCGGCAACGTGGTGATCCCGGTCGTCATCCGGCGGGACACCTCACCGGAACGGGTCGGCCTGGTCACGGGCGTGTACACCTCCGCGCTCAACGTCGGGTCGATGACGACCTCGCTCGGCACGGCACCGATCGCAGCCGTCTGGGGCTGGCCGGTCGCGATCGCGATCTGGGCCGTGCTCGCGGTCGTCGCCGGTGCCGCGTGGACCTACGCGGTCGGGGCGGGTGCCGCATGGCGTGGTGCCGACCGCGACTCCGGACCGGTGCCGGCGACCGGACCGATCGACCAGGTCCTGGACACCGGTGCGGTCCGCACGGTCCCGGCGGCCCCCGTCGTGGCGACCCTGCCGCACCCCGCCAAGCGCTGGGTGACGTGGGGGCTCATGCTCGCGTTCGGTGGGCAGGCGTTCTCGTACTACGCGCTGACCGCCTGGATCCCGACGCTGCTGCACGACGAGATCGGCTTCGACACGGCGTCGTCCGGGGCGAGCTCCTCGGTGTTCCAGATCCTGGCGGTCGTCGGGGCGCTCGGGGTGCCGGTGCTCGCCAGCCGGTCCCGGCCGCGCGCCATCATCGCCCTCGTCGCGTTCTTCTGGCTCGCGATGCCCCTCGGCCTGCTCGTCGCCCCACAGCTCTGGTTGCTGTGGTCGGTGCTCGGCGGCGCTGCCCAGGGCGGCGGCATCACGATCATCTTCATCGTCATCGTGCGGCTCGTGTCGAACGACGACGACGCCCGCCGGCTGTCCGCGTTCGTGCAGGGCGGCGGGTACCTGATCGGGTCGGCGGGGCCGCTCGTGGCCGGGGCCCTGCACGGGGCGACCGGCGGCTGGACGGCACCGCTGCTGACCGTCCTGGTGGCGGTGCTGCTCCTCGGCGTCGTCGGGTCCCTGTCCGCACGGAAGGTGCGCTGAGCCTCCCGCACCGCGCACCGGGAGCGGGCCGCGACCGGCGCGGTCAGGCGCTCTGGGCCTCCAGGACCTGGCGGAGCGACATCGGCGCCTGCCCGGTGACGCGCTCGACGTCCCCGGACACCTTCGCCAGCGCGCCCTCGCCGATCGCCGTGTAGGTGCTCACCCACGCGTCGGCCTGCCACGGCTCCGGGTCCCAGCGCTGCCGGGAGGCGTAGGCCTCCTCCACCGTCTCGCGGTGGTAGCTCACCGGCCGTCCCCGGACCGCGCTGACGGTCGCGGCCGCCTGCTCGAGCGTGATCGCCGCGGGTCCGGTGAGGTCGTACGTGCGGTCCATGTGCCGTTCCGGCGCACGGAGGACCGCGGTCGCCACACGTGCCACGTCGGCCCGGGCCACGGCGGCCATCGCCCCGTCGCCCGCCGGGCCCCGGATGACACCGTCCTCGCCGACGAGGTCCTCGACGAAGTCCAGGTAGAACGAGTCGCGCAGGAACGTGTGCGCCATCGAGGTGTCGCGCACCGCCTGCTCGGTCCACCAGTGGTCGCGGCCGAGCGTGAAGGTCGCGTCGGGGGCCGCGCCCTGGAAGGACGTGTAGACGACGTGCTGCACGCCGGCACTGGCCGCTGCGCGCACGACGGTGCGGTGCTGGTCGAGCCGGTCACGGGCCTCCGCGCCGGACACCAGGAACAGGACGTCGACGCCCTCGAGGGCGGCGCGGGCCGCGTCGCCGTCGGCGTACGTCGCGACGGCGACCTCGGCCCCGGGCAGCCGTGGGGCCCGGGAGGCGTCGCGGACGACCATGCGGAAGGGCACCTCGTCCGCGGCGAGCGCGCGGGCGACGGCGCCGCCGATGTTGCCGGTGGCCCCGGTGATGGCGATGGTCACGTCGTGCTCCTGTCGGTCGGTGCTGCTGTCGTCGGTGGGTCCGGTCAGGTCCGGACCAGGACGGAGGCCCGGTGCAGGTCCGCCGTCACCCGATCGGCGTTGACGCCGTCGACCTCCACGGCCCACCGTCGGGCGGCCTCGTGGTCGCGGCCGTGCCGCATGTGGCGACCGACCAGTCGGTCGATCCGCACGGAGTCGTCGACGACGCACGCCCACGTCTCGGTGAACAGGTCGGGCAGCTCCCGCCACGGGGCGGTCTGGTCGAGCAGGTAGTTGCCCTCGGAGACCACGAGCACGGTCTCCCGCGGGACGGCGATGCTGCCGGCCACGGGCTCGTCGACGCGACGGTCGAAGTCGGGAGCCCAGACCGTGCCGTCGGTCCCCCCGGTCGCGGCCAACCTCCGGACGAGTGCGACGTACCCGGCGGCGTCGAACGTGTCGACCGCGCCCTTGCGTCCGCGCCGGCCGAGGGTGTCGAGGGCCGCGTTCGCGAGGTGGAACCCGTCCATCGGCACCTGCACGGCGACGCCCGGACCGAGCCGCGTCACGACCTCGGTGACGACCCGTCGGGCGAGCGTGGACTTGCCCGCCCCGGGAGCGCCGGCGATGCCGACGACGCTGCGGCCGCCCGCCTCGGCGAGCGCCACCGCACGCGCCACGGCCTGGTCGACGGACAGGGTCTCCTGGGTGCGCACGGGTCCATCCTCGTGCATCGAGTGCCCGGACGGAGGGCGATCCCGCCGACGCGTCCGCTCGCCGTCGCCGGGCGCCGTGCCCCACGAACGGGCGCGTTCCCCCCGCGGCGGACGGCCGGTAGCGTTCGTCACCTATGGCGCAGACGACATCCGGCCCGGCCGTCGCACAGGTCACCGCTCCCGACCGTGCGGCGCCGCTGGCCGTGCGGTCCTCGGCCAGGACGACCCCGCTGACGAACCAGGCGGTCATCGCCGCGGTGTCCGTGGTCGCCGCGGTCTGCAGCGTGCTGCTCCCCTGGCTCACGGTGACGAACGCGCCGAGCATGTGGGCCGGGACGGGACTCGCGCTCCTCGGGCTGGCGTTCACCGGACTGCTCGTGGCGCGACCCGGGCTCGCACGGTTCGAGCTCCTCGTCCCCGCGCTCGACTTCATCGCGATCGGCCTGCTGCGCTTCGGGACCGGCGACGCCCGGTCGCCCTTCCTCGCGGCCGTGCTCCTCCCGCTGATCTGGATCGCCGCCCGACCGGGTCGGCAGCACGTCGTCTACCCGCTGATCGGCACCGCGGTGACGTTCCTCCTGCCGACGGTCGTCGGTCAGGCCGAACTCGGCGCCAGCGAGGTCGTGCGCCTGGTGGTCGTCCTGGTGGTCTTCGTCGGGGTCGCCGGCGTCACGAACGAGCTCGCCCGGCAGGCCGTGGTCCGGCTGCAGGCGATGCAGGACCTGCGACAACAGGCGGAGGCGGAGATCAGCCAGGCCGCCCTCGTGCAGCGCTCCCTGCTGCCCGTCACCGCCGTGGACATCCCGGCCGTGCTGACGGTCCGGGCCGTGTGCCTCCCGACACGCTCGGTCGGCGGCGACTTCTACGACTGGTTCCCGATCACGGACGGCGCCGCCTTCACGCTCGGGGACGTGATGGGCAAGGGCGTCGGAGCGGGCATGATCGCCGCCGTCGTGCGTTCGGTCCTGCGCTCGTCCGTCCGCGAGGGAGCGCCCGACGAGGCGGTGAGCCGCACCGCGACGGGCCTCGACGTGGGCCTGGACGCGCCCGCCACGGAACAGTTCACGACCTGCTTCCACGTGCACGTCAGCGTCGACGGGATCGCGCGCTGGGTCGACGCCGGGCACGGCCTGACCCTGCTGCTCCGTGCGGACGGCAGCCACGAGTGGCTCCGGAGCGTCGACCTGCCGATCGGTGTCGGGACGTCCTGGACGACGCAGGAGACGGTGCTCCGTCCGGGCGACGTGATCCTCAGCGTCAGCGACGGTGTCCTCGACCTGTTCGGCGACGGCCTCGACGCCGTCGACCGGTTCGCGGAGTTCGCCGTCGCCGACCCGGACCCCGACCACCTCGTCGAGCGGCTCGAGGAGCGCGGTCGCGCCGGCCACAACGAGGACGACGTCACCGTGCTCGCGATCCGGTACGACCCGGAGCTCGAGGTCTCCCGGTCCTAGGCACCGCCCGGTCCGGCCTGCCCCCCCCGGACCGGCCAGCGCACCGGACGGCTGCGCCCCGGACCGGCCAGCGCACCGGACCGCTCGGTGCCGGCGGCCCTGCGCGGTCAAACCGTGGTGCCCCCGCCGACCCCGGCCCACCGGAGCGCCTGCACCACGAGCAGCCCGTGCCGGTGCGCCCCGAGCTCGTCGAGTGGCACCCACCGCGCCATGTCCGTCGTCCCCACCGCTTCGTGGCGCAGCGCTCCCCCGACCACCCGAGCCCGGTGCACCACCTGCACGGCCTTCATCGGTCGACCGTTCTGGTGCTTCCGACGCTCCGGCGGCACGACGTGCGACCGGATCCCGAGCAGCCCCTCGACCACGACGTCGTACCCGGTCTCCTCGCGGACCTCACGGACCGCACCCTCCTCGACCGTCTCGTCCAGCTCGACCCCGCCGCCGGGCAGCGTCCAGAGCCCGGCGTCCGGCCAGCTCAGCCGTGCGAGCAGCACCCGGTCGCCGTCGGTGACCACGGCGTAGGACGCCAGCCGGGTGTCGTAGTCCGTGTACTCCATGACCAGACCATCGCAGCAGGCGGGCCGATGCCGGCGAGCCGCGCCGTGCCTCCCGTCCAGCGGGTCGTGGACCGGTCCGGCGGCACGACCGCCGCCGCCTGCATCGGAGGATGCAACCTCCCGGGTCCCACCCTTCGGCCCTCGGCCGCGAGCGCTCGCGTTCCTAGCGTGGACGACGCACGCCGTCCCGCACCGTCCTCGTCAGGAGTCCTCGTGTCCACAGTCCTCTCACCCGCCCGCACCGGCACCGCCGTGCACCTCGACCGGGTCACCAAGACGTACCCGAACGGCCCGTCGACCGTGACCGCGCTCGACGGCGTCTCGCTCGACATCGCCTCCGGCAGCTTCACGGCCCTGATGGGTGCGTCCGGGTCCGGCAAGTCCACGTTCCTCAACTGTGCAGCCGGTCTCGACACCCCCTCGAGTGGCCGGGTGGTCATCGGAGGCATCGACCTCGGCGCGTTGCGCCCGGACGCCGTGACGCGGTTCCGCCGCGACCACGTCGGCTTCGTGTTCCAGGGCTACAACCTCGTGCCGCACCTGACCGTCGGCGAGAACGTGCGGCTGCCCCTGACACTCGCCGGCACCCGCGCCGACGAGCAGCGGATCGCGGAGCTGCTCGACGCCGTCGGCCTGGGGGGCATGACCGGCCGCCTGCCCGGGGAGCTGTCCGGCGGCCAGGCGCAGCGCGTCGCCATCGCGCGGGCCCTCGTCGCCGGGCCGGACGTCGTGTTCGCCGACGAGCCCACCGGTGCGCTCGACACCGCGACCGCGGAACGGATCCTGCAGCTCCTGCAGCACGCGGTGCGGTCACTCGGGCAGACCCTCGTGCTCGTCACCCACGACCCCCGGGCCGCGGCCTTCGCCGACCGGGTCGTGTTCCTCGCCGACGGTCGGGTGCGCGACGAGCTCCACTCCCCCACGCTCGAGTCGGTCACCGCCCGCGTCCTCGGCCTGGGGCGCTGAGCCGTGCGCGCCGCTCTCCGCTCCCTGCTCGTCGTCAACCGCGCGGCCGTCGTCGGCGCCGGTGTGGTCGTCGCCCTGGCCGCCGTGCTCCTCGCGGTCACGGGCGCCTGGCTCGAGGCCGGCATCCGGCATCCGGACGCCCCGTTCCTCTCCACCGTCGCGGGCTCCTTCGCCGGGACACTGCTGCTCATCACGGTGTTCATGGTGGCGAGCGTCTTCGCGGGGGTCCTCCGCGAACGGCGCCGCGAGTTCGCCCTGCTCCGGGCGATCGGTGCGACCGCCGGGCAGATCCGCGGCACGGTCCGCACCGAGGTCCTGGTCCTGCTCGCACTCGTCGCACCCGCGGGCGCACTCGTGGGCACCTTCGTCGCGCCCCTCGTGACACCCCTCCTGCGCTCGAGCGCGGTCGTCCCCGCCGGCTTCACGCTCACCCCGACGATCGTGCCGCTGGTCGGCACGCTGGTCGTCCTCGTGCCCACCGGACTGCTGGCCGCAGCGATGGCCGCGCGGGCAGCGACCCGCCCGAGCCCCACCGACGCCGTCCGTGCGAGCACGACCGACGTCCCCACGCTCTCGCGCGGTCGACGGATCGCAGCCGGGGTCACCGCGCTCATCGGCCTCGCGACCGCGACCACGCCCTTCTTCACCCCCGGCCTGGTCGGCAGTGCGACCGGCGCCACCTCCGCGATCGTGCTCGTGGTCGCGGCGGCCCTCGCCGGGCCGCTCCTCGTGCAGTGGGGTGCGCGGCGCGCCCTCCGCGGGGCCTCCGGACCGGCGGCCACGCTCGCGCTCCTCAACGCCCGCGGGGCCTCCCGCCGGCTCAGCGCCGCGGTGGTGCCGCTCGCGCTCCTCGTCGCGCTCGGGACGGTGCAGACCGGGACGGACGCCGCCGTCCAGCGTGCGACGGGGGACCAACTGGGGGCGGGCCTCCAGGCCGACCTCGTCGTGATCGGAGCGGACGGCGTGACCGCTGCCGAGGCGGACCGGATCGCGGCGATGCCGGGCGTCCGCGCGACGACGACGATGCGGGACACCGCCGGCTCGGTCCAGATCGAGCAGGCCGACGAGGACCTCCCCGCCCTCGGCGACCTCGAGTGGGAACCGACCGTGATCCGTGCACTGTCGGGCGACGACGGTCGCGTCGACCCCGCCGTCCGCGCCGGTTCCCTCGACGCGCTCGACGAGCCGGGCACCGTCGCGGTGAGCACCGACGTCATCGCCCTCACCCCGACCGGCCTCGGGGACACCATCCGGATGCGGACGGGTGACGGACCGACGACCCCGGCGCGGGTCGTCGCGGTCTACGACCGCGGCCTGGCGTTCGGTGACGTCCTCGTGCGCGACCGGACGAGCGGCCCGGCCGGCACGCTGCTCGTCGACACGGCCGCCGGTGACCGTGCCGCCGTCCGGGAGGCCCTGCTCGCCACCGGTGCGGACGTCACCTCGATCGACGGGTACGTCACGACCGCCCTCCGGTCAGGGGACGGCGACCGGCGGCTGTCCCTGGTCCTCGTCGTCGCCCTCCTCGCCTTCGTGGCTGCCGCCGCGGGCAACACGTTGCTCACCACCACCCGGGGTCGCCGCGACGAGTTCGGGCTGCTGCAGCGGACGGGCGCCACCCGCGTCCAGCTGCTGCGGATGGCCGGGGTCGAGACGGCCTACACCGCGGTCGCAGCCGTGGTGATCGGGACCCTCGCCGTCCTGCCGGCGCTGGTCGGCGTCGGGTTCGGGCTCGCCGGTGCTCCGGCAGCCGGGTTCGACCTCGCGTCCTGGGCCGGGTTCTCGCTCGCGGCGGTCGTCGTGGCGGTCGTAGGGGTGCTGCCGGTGGCGGGGCGGATCGCGCGGGGGCGGTGACGGGTCAGCGGGAGTGCGGCGCTGCCCCGGACGTGACCGGGGCAGCGCCGCTGGCATACTGACGGCATGACGATGGCGCAGCCCGTCATCGGGCGCGAGCGGGAGATCGCGGCCCTCCGCACCGCGATCCGGGACGTGGACAGCGGTGGTTCGGCGTTCGTGGTCGACGGCGAGGCGGGGATCGGCAAGTCGTCGCTCGTCGCCGACGTGGTCGAGTACGCGGACAGCCGCGGCGTGCGGGTCCTCACGACGACCGGCACGCTCGACGAGTCGGCGGAACCGTACGCCGCCCTCCACATGCTCCTGTACCCGCTGCGTGCGGGCATCCCGAACCTGCCGGCACCGCAGCGGCGGGCGTTGGACGTCGCGTTCGGGGTCGAACCAGGCGTGCAGCCGTCACCGCTCCTCGCGACGGGTTCCGTCAGGCCCTCGCGGCGAACCGCGCCGACTTCTTCCGCGCGGTGGCCTCAGGCCCCTTCTACGGCTACAACCGTCCCGGTGTGACGCCGTCGGAACCGGTCATCGACAACTGGTGGCGTCAGGGCATGACGGGCAGCGCCGTCGCGCACTACGAGGGCATCAAGGCGTTCTCCGAGACGGACCAGACCGAGGACCTCCGCGCCATCACCGTGCCCGTCCTCGTCCTGCAGGGCGACGACGACCAGGTCGTGCCGTACCAGGACGCCGCCGTGAAGCAGGCCGAACTGCTCAGCGACGCCACGCTGAAGATCTACGAGGGCTACCCGCACGGGATGCTGACGACCCACGCGGACGTCATCAACCCCGACATCCTCGCGTTCATCCGCGGCTGACACCGCGTCGCTGCGTCCGCAGCGGTCCGGACTGGAGGCGCGGTGCAGGAGGGCCGACCGGCTCACCCGCACCGCGCCTCCCGTCCCTCACCGCCGGTCCCGGCAGGTCGCCGGCGGCTGCTCAGACGAGCGCGACCGCACCCCATCCGGCGCGCATCCGGGCGACGGCCCGGTCCCAGCCGGAGAGGAGGTCCGCGTCGTCCCGGAGCATGGCCTGCAGCTGCAACCCCTCGTACAGGGCGACCAGTTGCTCGGCAGCGTGTCTCGGGGAGGTCCCGCGCGGTTCGCGTCCGGCCACGACGTCGCGGACGAGGGCCAGGGTGACGTCGTCGAACGCGTGCTCGTACTGGGTGTGGAACCACCCGGCAGCGGGGTGTGACGGCGCGGAGGCGGCGCTCAGCGTGGCGATGCGCATCCGGACGAGCGCGGGGTCGGCGAGACCGGACTGCAGGCGTGCGCGGAGGTAGGCGGCTGCCCCCTGTTCCTCGGCCAGGTGCCACAGTCGCCGGCGGTCCCCGTTGTCCCAGCGGTCCATGACGGCGACGACGAGCAGCTCCCAGACCGGGTACGCGTCGGTGACCTGGGCGACGGTGACGTCGGCGAGCGCCGCGACCTCGGCCGGTCCGACGCTGTGGAAGTCCGACCGCCGGAAGGCCTCGACCGCTGCCGTGACGATGCGGTGGCGGAGATCGGCGTCGGGCATGAGGACGATCATCCGTCGCGGGCGGCGACGGCGCGACCGCCAGTTCGAGGGGGGCGGCGGGTCAGCCCCGGTCGAACGTCAGCGTCTCGTCGTCGGCGACCGTGACGCGTCCGGTGCGGGCGAACTCCGCCCAGACCGCGCGGATCCCCGGACCGCGCCGCTCCACGGCCGCCCAGTCCCGCTCCGGCACGAAGCGGCTGCCGGCCCAGGCCTGACGGTCGCCGAGCAGCAGCGGCACGTCGCTCATGTGCACGGCCCCGGTCGGTCGGACCGTGACCCCGCGGTGCAGCCGGTAGACGACGGCACGGCCACCCGCGGCGCGATGTCGTGCGGCGAACGCACGGGCGTCCCGGCCGTAGATGACCGCGGTGAGGGGTCGGACGAGCAGCCAGCGGACGAGCGCACGGCCGGCGCGCGTCCGGCAGAGCGCCGCCAGGCCGGGGATCATCGGGATGTAGAGCGCGGCTTCGTCGGAGGCGGACCCGATCAGGACCTCGACGTGCGGTGCTGCCCGGCGCCAGGCCGCGTCGAGGTGGCGCTCGGCCGGCAGTGGCGCGTGCCCGTACTGCGTGCCGAACGGCATCCCGCCGCGGAGGCCGTACGGCAGCGCGACCCGCTCCGCCGCGGCCTGCAGCGACAGGACCTCGTCGAGTCCGGTCTCCGGCCCGACCGTGCGGACGGCCCGGACCATGGCGCGGTTCATCCGGGCACGGCGGCGGGACAGACCGAGCGGCGCGCTCTGGACGATCGCCCGGCGGAAGAGCCCGGCCGTGCCGTCCGCCGCCATGAGGTGGGCGATCGCGTCGCCGCCCGCGGACTGCCCGAACAGGGTGACGGACTCCGGGTCGCCGCCGAACGCCGCGATGTTCCCACGCACCCACCGGAGCGCCTGGACGATGTCGAGCAGCCCGAGGTTCGCCGGTACCCGCTCCCCGTCGCCGAGGAACCCGAGCACCCCGAGCCGGTACGTCACGGCCACGACGACCACGCGCTGCTCCTCGACGAGGGCGCGCGGGTCGTGGATCGGGATGTCCCCGCCGCCGACGACGTACGAGCCGCCGTGGATCCACACCATGACGGGCAGCCGCTCGTCGTCGCGGACGTCCGCCGGCACGGTCACCGACAGCGCCTGGCACTGCTCGGAGACCTCGGCCTCGATGGGGTGGATGAGCGCCTCGAGCACGGGCGTCGACGGTTGCGGCGGCACAGGGGCGGGGGTGTCGGCGACGAAGTCCTCCGTGGACGGCGGCACCGGCTCCGGACGCGCGAACCGCTCCGACCGGGCGTACGGGATGCCGAGCGCGCGGACGACCGCGCCGTCGTGGTGGCCGACGATCCGGCCGACGGGGGCGGTGAAGGTGCGGGTCGGCGCGGTGGTCATCCCGCAACCGTACGACGGACGGGAGGCCCGTGGCCGCGTGGCCGCCGGGCCCTCGCCGGCCGGTCCCGGACCGACGCGCCAGCGGCGGGACGGCCGTGACCGGTGGGGAGCCTCCCGTCCGGTCCGGGTCGCGTCAGCGGACCCGCTTGATCGGCAGCACCACCAGTGCGCCGATGATGGCGACGCCTCCTGCCGCCCAGCACATGAGCTCGTAGTTGTCGGGCGTGCCCCCGGTGCCGAACTTCAGGAAGAACAGCGCCGCGGCGGGAGCGAGGGACTGCGGCAGTGCGTTCGCGATGTTGATGACGCCGAGGTCCTTGCCCGGCCGGTCGGCGTTCGGCAGCACGTCGACGACGAGCGCGGTGTCGATCGCGGAGTAGATGCCGTAGGCGAAGCCCATGATGACCTCGGCGACGTAGAACCCGTTCACCGTCTCGGCGTGGGCGAGGACGATGAGCCCGACGGCGAACAGCGCGGTGGACCCGGCGACGAACACCTTCCGGCGCCCGAGCCGGTCCGAGGCCCAGCCGGACAGCGCAGCGCTGACCAGGAGCGCGATCGTGTACAGCAGGACGCCGAACGCGACGGCGGCGGTGGCCTCGGCGTCGCTCGACAGGCCGATGTGCTCCTTCATGTAGAGCAGTCGGTACGTGGTGAACATGAACGTCGCGAAGATGATGAGGAAGCGCGACCACCACGCGAACGCGAAGTCCGGGTTCTTGACCGGGTTCGTCCAGAACGACGAGATCAGGTTCAGGAACGTGAACTTCTTCAGCGGGTACGTCGGCAGTTCGTCCCGGGCGACGACGGCGTAGACGACCACGAGCACGATCGCCAGGATGCCCGGCGCGATGAACAGCACGGGCAGGTTCGCGACGAAGAACACGGACAGGTACGTGCCTGCCAGGACCGCGGTGTTCTGGGCGAGCGCGATGATGCTCGACGACTTCCCGCGCTGGAACTCGGGCACGTTGTCCGCGAAGCTCGCGGTGAGCGTGGAGAGCACGGTGTTGGCCGCGAGCTGCGCGAGGAGCCACCCGAGCGTCAGCTGCAGGGTGTCCGGGGCGTACGCGATCCAGGCGAGGGCGACCGCGAAGACGACCACGCCGGTGAGCATCCACGGACGCCGCCGACCCCAGCGCGTCCGGGTGCGGTCGGACAGCGCGCCGGCGAGCGGGTTCATGATGAGCGCGCCGAACGCGCCGATCGGCAGCACCGAGCCGATGACGTTCGCGGCGTCGCTGCCGACGAGTGCCTCCGCCTTGAGCTGCATGCTCACGTAGACCGGCGCCATGAGGGCCACGAACAGGCCGAACTGCCCGAGGAACAGTGCGATCTGGTAGCCGACGCTGACACGCAGGGTGCTGACCGGCTGGGTGATCCCCTGCTCCGGGTGGACCAGCACCGGGGTCTCCGCGGGTTCGGGTGTGCTCATGACGCCTCCTTGAGTCGATGAAAACCATACCTCGCACGGTTTTTCGAGGGCGAGCATACATGCCACCGGGAACTCCGCGACAGCGAAAACTACACACCGGGTGGTTTCTGCGGTAGCGTCGTCATCGTCTCGCCGTGGAGCAGTGTCTCCGTCGGCCGCACACCAGTCAGGATCGAAGGAGCCTCTGCAATGCCCACCACCTCTGTGCAGCTCTACTCACTGCGCGACGCCATCGCCGAAGACCTCGACGCGGCCATCGCGCGGGTCCGCGAGATCGGCTACGAGAACGTCGAGCCCTACGCGTTCGTCGAGCGTGCCGCCGACCTCGAACGTGCCTTCGCCGCCACCGGCCTGCACGCACCGTCGGGTCACGTCGCCGTGATCGACGCCGAGGACACCGCGCCGATCTGGGACGCCGCCGAGCGCCTCGGCATCCGCACGGTCATCGACCCGTTCATCCCGACCGACCGCTGGCAGACCGCCGACGACGTCAAGGCCATCGCGGAGCGCGTCAACGTCCTCACCGCCGAGGCCGCCGCCCGCGGCCTGCAGTTCGGGTACCACAACCACCAGTGGGAGTTCACGAACAAGGTCGACGGCCGCACCGTCTACGACCTCTTCGTGTCGCAGCTGTCCCCGGAGACAGTGCTCGAGGTCGACACCTTCTGGGCGACCGTCGGCGGTGCGGACGCCCCCGCCGTGCTCCGCGGTCTCGGCGAGCGCGTCGTCGCCATCCACGTCAAGGACGGCAAGGTCGACGGTGACATCCGCACCGCGCTGCCCTCGTCCGAGAGCGCACTCATCGTGCCCGAGGCCCTCCAGCGGGCCTTCGAGAACCAGACCCCGGCCGGCCAGGGCGACGTCGACGTGGCGGGCATCCTCGCCGCGGCGCCGCAGGCCATCCGCGTCGTCGAGTTCGACGCGTACAAGGGCGACGTCTTCGAGGGCATCGCCGAGTCCCTCACCTGGCTGCAGGCGAACGACACCGCCGGGGACGCCGCGTGAGCCGTGTCGGGGTCGGCATCATCGGTGCCGGCAACATCTCGACGCAGTACCTCGAGAACCTCACGCAGTTCGCCGACGTCGAGGTCCGCTTCGTCGCCGACGTCCTGACCGACCGTGCCGCCGCCCAGGCGGAGGCCTACGGCGTCGCCGCTTCCGGCACGGTCGAGGAACTCCTCGCACGTGAGGACATCGCCATCGTGATCAACCTGACGATCCCGGCCGCGCACGCCGAGGTCGACCAGCAGATCATCGACGCCGGCAAGCACGTGTGGAGCGAGAAGCCGATCGCCACCGACCACGACTCGGCCGCTGCCGTGCTCGCATCGGCGCAGGCGAAGGGCCTCCGCGTCGCGACCGCCCCGGACACCGTGCTCGGCGCCGGGATCCAGACGGCACTCCGGGCCATCGCCCGCGGCGACATCGGTGAGCCGCTCACCGCGACGACGCTGTTCCACGTGCCCGGACCCGAGGCCTGGCACCCGAACCCGGACTTCCTGTTCGCCACCGGTGCCGGCCCGCTGTTCGACATGGGGCCGTACTACGTCACGACCCTCGTGCACGCCTTCGGCACCGCCAGCCGCGTGCAGGCCGTGTCGTCGAAGTCGCTCGACCGCCGCACGATCGCGTCGGGTGACCGCGCCGGTGAGACGTTCCCCGTCGAGGTGCCCACCCACCACGCCGCGCTCATCGAGTTCGCCGGCGGGCAGTCCGCCCAGTCGACGTTCTCGTTCCAGCACGCGCTGCCGCGGATGGGCTTCGTCGAGATCAACGGCACGCTCGGCACGATCTCGCTCCCGGACCCGAACACGTTCGAGGGGTCCTCGCAGCTCTGGCGCTACGGCCAGGAGGAGCCCGAGACGCTCGAGGCCGTCGGCTCCACCTGGGGCCGTGGCACCGGTGTCGTCGAGCTCGCCCGCGCCATCGCCGAGGACCGCCCGGAGCGCGCCTCCGGTGCCGTCGCGCTGCACGTCCTCGACGTGCTGCTCGGCATCCGTGACGCCGCTGAGTCGGGGTCGGCCGTCGAGATCACGTCGTCCGTCGACGCGGTCCCGCCGCTGCCGGAGGACTTCGACCCGGCCGCCGCGGTCCTCACCGCGTAGCACCACCGCTCCTCGACGCCAACGGCCGGCTCCCTCCGGGGGCCGGCCGTTCCGCGTTCCACGGCCCGTCGACCCGGAGCAGGACGACGGCCGTCGAAACCGGTCAGCGCGGTGCCTGCTCCTCCGCGCCACCCGCGGGCACGATCCGCTCGAGCAGGCGCAGCACCCGCTCCCCGTCGACGGCGTCCGGGTCGAGCAGCCACTGCACCTGCAGCCCGTCCGAGGCCGCGATGCTCAGGCTCGCCAGGTCCTCGGGGTCGAGGTCGTCGCGGATCCGGCCGGCGGCCTGGTCCCGGCGGATGAGCTCACTCAGGTCCGCGCGTAACCGGGTGAACCGGTCACGCATGAACTCGCGCGTGGTCGGGTGCCCTTCCTGCACGGCGTCGGCGGAGAGGGTCGTGTAGAGCTGCACGAGTCCGGGGACGGCTCGGTTGCGGGCGGCACTCTCCCGCATGTCGCCGATCGCGGACTTCATCCGTTCCGGAGCACCCTGCTCGCGGACCTCGTGCTCGCGGTAGACGGCGAGGAGCAGGTCGTCGCGGCTCGGGAAGTAGTGCCGGAGCGCCGCGTGCGTGATGCCGAGGGCGTCGGCCACGGAGCGGAGCGAGGACGCGTCGACGCCCTGTTCCGCGACCATCCGGATCATCTCGTCCAGGATCTGCGCACGTCGCTCGGTGCCCTTGCGGTACCCGCCGCGGCGCGGCGGAGCCGCGTCGTCCTCGTCGGCGGGGTGGGTCATCCTGCCAACTTACCGCTGGAAGGTTTTCGCGGCCAGTACCGGTCGGGAGGCCCGGATCACCACGGGTGCCGGGCCTCCCGTCCGGTTCGTGTCAGGAGCCGTCGTCCGCCGTCGGGTCCGGCAGGGAGCGGACGGCGACCCCGTCGACGGTGTACTCGTCCACCGGTGTCGGCGCACCCGCGTCGAGCGCTGCCGTGATCTGACCGAGGCACCGGGTCAGGACCTCGTTGTCCTCGGCGGAGAGGTGGTCGATGACCTCGACGACCGCCTGGTGGAAGGTCTCGTACGACACGTCGATCTTGCGCGCCGCCTGCACGGTCGGCTCGAGCACCTGTGCACGACGGTCGGTCGGGTGTGGCGACCGGACGAGGTCGCCCTTCTCGACGAGCCCGTCGACGATCTTCGTCACCGACGCGTTCGACACCCCGAGCATGACGGCGAGGTCCTTCGGTCCCATGCTCCGGCCGTCGCGGTGCGCCTGGAGCATGTAGCGGACGGTGAGGAACTCGTTCTTCGTCAGGCCGCTCTCGACCCGGGCGCGTTCGAGCTGGTCCTCCTCCGCGTGCTGCAGGCGGAGGAGCGCGTCGACGGCGGTCTTCGCGGACCGGGTGCGCGGCTCACGGGCGTAGAGGTGGACGTGTTCGCGTCGGACGACGGTCAACGGCATGGGTCGTGGTCTCCCTCACCCACTCGGGCGGTCGTGCTGGTGCTCCGTGCTCGGCTCAGGCGGCCGGGGCGACGAAGAAGTCGGCGTACGAGACCTCCGAGCGGCGGGACAGCAGCGACGGGTCCTGGATCCGTCGGGCGACGTAGGCCTCGATGACGGCCGGGTCGGTCAGGCCCACGCGCGGGTGGGAGCCGCCGAAGCGAGTGTCGAGTGACGTGGTGTGGTACGTGCTCTGCATGATGGCGCCTTCCTCGTCGAGAGACTGCTGTCCGTCTGGACGAGGAAACTCTTTCACACCGTGAACTATGTGGTCAACGAACTTTTCGGCTCGTTGTACATTTCGCGCGCCGAACCACCAGGCGGCCTGGTGGAACGACACGAGCCCCTCCTCGTGGTGAGGAGGGGCTCGTGCATGGACCGGGGTCGGACTACTCCTTGTTGAGTTTGTCCTGCACCGTGCCGGCGATCTTCTCGATCGTGTTCGGCAGCTCGGTCGTGCCGTAGAAGCGCGAGTCCGGGTGCGTGGGCGGCGGCATCGGCGACGACGTGGTGGGGCCGTCGTGGTACGAGTACTCGCCCTTGCCGTCGAACGACGGGCCGCTCGCCCAGGGGCCGTTCTTCGCCTCGGCACCGTCGGAGAAGTTGAGGTACTGGTAGTTGACCTCCTGGTTCTCCTTGTGCTGCGGGAAGTTGCTCGGCACCGGCATGGTCTCGAGACCGGACTCCCGGAGTTCCGCAGCCGCGGTCGCCCACATGTTCTGGTGCATGGTGTCGCGGGCGATGAGGAACTTCAGCAGGTCCCGCACGCCGTGGTCGTCGGTCATGTGGTAGAGCCGGGCAGCCTGGACGCGGCCCTGCATCTCGGCGTTCTCGTTCGCCGTGAAGTCGGCGAGCAGGTTGCCGCTGGCGGTGATGTACGAGCCCTGCCAGGGGTTGCCCATGCTGTCGACCGGGCGCGCACCGGCACCGGCGACGATCGCGTGCTGGATGTCGGTGCCGCCGAGGACCGCGGCGACCGTCGGGTCGTCCTGCACCGCGTCGCCGGTGATGCCGAGCGGGGCCTTCTCGAGCAGCTGCGCGATCATCGTCGCGAGCATCTCGACGTGGCCCATCTCCTCCGCGCCGATGCCGAACACCATGTCGCGGTACTTGCCCGGGATGTGCATGTTCCACGCCTGGAACTGGTACTGCATCGCGACGGAGATCTCGCCGTACTGGCCGCCGAGCACCTCCTGGAGCTTGCGGGCGTAGACCGCGTCGGGCTTGTCGGGGGTGGACTTGAACTGGAGCTCTTGCTTGTGGAAGTACAAATCGTTCTCCTGTTTCTGTGTCGGTTCTGGTGGGCGGTCAGAGGATCGGCGTGCCGCCGGTGACGGCGATCCGCGCACCGGAGACGTAGCTGCCGTCGTCGCTCGCGAGCAGGACGTACACCGGAGCCAGCTCCGCCGGCTGTCCGGCGCGACCGAGGGGCGTCTGCTTGCCGAACTGCTCGACCTGCTCGGGCGGCATGGTCGCCGGGATGAGCGGCGTCCAGATCGGCCCCGGGGCGACGCTGTTCACGCGGATGCCGCGCTCCCCGACGAGCTGCGCGAGCGCGGCCGAGAAGTTCGCGATGCCGGCCTTCGTCACGTCGTACGGCAGGAGGGTCGGCACCGGGTTGTCGGAGTTGACCGAACTGGACCCGATGATCGAGGCACCCGCGGTCATGTGCGGGAGTGCCGCCTTCGCGAGGTGGAAGTACGCGCTGAGGTTCGTCGCGAGGGTGCGGTCCCACTCCTCGTCGGAGATCTCCTCGAGCGTCTCGTGGGTCATCTGGTACGCCGCGTTGTTGACGAGCACGTCGATGCCGCCGAGTTCGGACACCGCGGTCTCGATGATGCTCCGGCAGTACGCCGGGTCACTCACGTCGCCGGGGAACAGCACGGCCTTCCGGCCCGCTTCCTCGATCCAGTGCTTGGTCTCCTGCGCGTCCTCTTCCTCCTCCGGCAGGTAGGAGATGAGGACGTCCGCTCCTTCACGCGCGTAGGCGATCGCGACCGCCTTGCCGATGCCGCTGTCCCCGCCGGTGATGACGGCGCGCTTGCCCGTGAGTTTGCCCGAGCCGGTGTAGCTCGTCTCGCCGTGGTCCGGCTTCGGCGTCATCGCCTGCTCGGAACCCGGAGGTTGCTGTTGCTGATCGCTCATGTCGCTCCCTCGTGACGGATGTGGTTCGTCGTACGAGGGCGATGGTCGGCCGGGCTCGCTGTGTGCTCGTCAAGAGTGTTCAGATCACGCGGCCGGGGCAGCGGCGGCGGTCGGACGCGGCCGGGCCTCCCGTCCGTACCGGCCTCCCGTCCGTCCGCGGGCACCGCGGCGTACCGTCACGCTCGTGGACCTCCAACTGCAGGACCGGGTCGCCCTCGTCGTCGGCGGCGCCGGGTACATCGGCTCAGCCGTCGCCGACCGTCTCCGTCGTGAGGGTGCGACGGTGGTCGTCGCCTCGCGCACCACGACGGACGGCGTGACGGTGGACACCACGGACCAGACCTCCGTCGACACCGCCGTCGCCACGGTGCTCGAGCAGCACGGTCGCATCGACGTCCTCGTCGTGACGGCGGCACCGGCCGCCGGCACCCTCGACCCGGAGCGACGCTCGGACCCCGACCAGGTGGCGTCCGCGATCGACGGCAAGGCCCTCGGCTTCCTCCGCGTCGCGAACGCCGTCCTGCCCCTGCAGCGGGCCGCGGGCTTCGGCCGGGTCGTCGTCGTCAGCGGACAGAACGCCTACCTGACCGGCAACATCACGACCTCGCTCCGGAACGCCGCGACGAACGTCATCGCGAAGAACCTGGCCGACGAGCTCGCCGGCACCGGCGTCACGGTGAACGTCGTCAACCCCGGCGCGGTCACCGACACCCCGAGCGCGGAGGTCCGGCCGGGTGCCGGTGGTGCGTCCAGCCCGCAGCAGATCGCGGACCTCGTCGCCTTCCTGTCGTCCCCGCTGTCGGTCGTCTCCGGGGAGTCGATCTCCGTGGCGCACCGTGTCCTCGGGAGCGCGACGGTCTGACCAGGGCTCGCGCGCCCTCGGACCCTGCCGCGGGCTCGCCCGTCCTCGGGCCACGATGCGGGAGACTCGTCGTGCAGCGATGTGCTGCCACCCGAGACGCAGAGGAGCCGCCCATGTCCTCGAACGCCCGCGACCGGACACCCGCCCCGTACGGAGACCGTCGTCCGGCGGCGCCCGACACCGACCGAGCGGCGCCGTGGCGTGGCCGCGCCCTGGGCTTGCTCGTCGTCGCCCTGGCGTCGTTCCTCGGCGCGGCCGTCGCCCTGGTGGTCATGGTGATCCGGGTCTGGACCACACTCGCCCAGGACACCGGCGTCGACATCGCCACCGGCCTCGTCCTCATCGTGTTCCTGGCGCTGGTCCTCTCGGGCTGCGCGATGACGAGCGCGGCTCTCGCCGAGCGGCGGCGCTGAAGCCGGCCTGACGAGCTGAAGCCGGCCTGACGAGGCTGAGCGACCGGCCCGACGAGGCTGGCGGGAACGACGAAGGCCCCGGTCTCCCGACCGGGGCCTTCGTCGTGCTGCTCTCCACCGGAGAGCCCTGGTGCGCGAGGGGGGACTTGAACCCCCACGCCGTTTCCAGCACACGGACCTGAACCGTGCGCGTCTACCAATTCCGCCACTCGCGCCAGCGACGAGAACATTACCACGCACAGACGGCCCCCGGAGCCAACCACTACCATGCAGTGGTCAGCGACCGAGAACGTGGAGACCATGGGCCTACTGGACAACTTCGAGCGAGGGTTGGAGCGCGCCGTCAACGGTGCATTCGCCAAGACCTTCCGCTCCGGTGTGCAGCCGGTCGAGATCGCTGCGGCCCTCCGACGCGAGCTCGACACCAAGGCGGCCGTCGTCTCGCGCGAGCGCATCCTCGTGCCGAACGAGTTCACGGTGCGCCTGGCTCCGCCGGACCACACGCGCATGAACGACGTCGGACGCCCCCTGATCGACGAGCTCACGCAGCGGGTGCAGCAGCACGCCGTGGCGCAGAACTACTCGTTCTCCGGTCCGGTGACGATCCGCCTCCAGCAGGACGGCACGCTGTCGACGGGGATCCTCGAGATCGACTCCACCACCGTGCAGCGCGACGTCGCGTGGGTGGCCGTCCTGGACATCGGCTCCCAGCGGCACCGACTGCACCGCGGACGCACGGTCATCGGGCGCGGCACGGACGCCGACATCACGGTCGCCGACACCGGGACCAGCCGGAAGCACGTCGAGGTGCTGTGGGACGGCAAGCACGCGCAGGTCAACGACCTCGGCTCGACGAACGGGTCGAAGCTGAACGGCGAACGCTTCCAGCAGGCGATCCTCGAGCCGGACTCCACCATCGAGATCGGTCGTACCCGTATGGTGTTCCGGGTGATCCCGGAGAACGACGGAGGTGCGCGATGACCACAGGCCTGACCCTGCTCGTGCTGCGCTTCGCGTTCCTCGCTGTGCTGTGGCTGTTCGTCTTCGTGATCGTCTTCGCGCTCCGGAGCGACCTCTTCGGCCAGCGTGTGCGCGCGATCCCCACCGACCCGAAGGCCGGCCCCTCCGGGCCGACCACGCCGCCGGTGCCCGCCGGGACCGGTGCTGCCGCCGCCCGGAACAGCTCCTCCGCCAGCGCGTTCACCGAGCTGATCGGTCAGACAGGAGGCCCGGCCGCCCCCGCCGCGTCGGTCGCCACCCGCCTCGTCATCACCGAGGGCGCACGCGAGGGCATGGAGATGCCGCTCGGCGGCGGTCCGATCACGATCGGTCGCTCGAGCGAGAGCAACGTCGTGATCCGCGACGACTACACGTCGACCAACCACGCCCGGCTCGACCTGCAGGGCGGGGCATGGGTCCTCACCGACCTCGGGTCGACCAACGGCACCTTCGTCGACGGACAGAAGGTCACTGCCCCCACCACCGTCGCGGAACGCACCCCGATCACCATCGGGACGACGACGTTCGAGCTGCGGCGGTAGGCCCGGATGCCGGCTCGCACGCTGAGCGCCGCTGTGTCCCACGTGGGGCGCATCCGCGCGAACAACCAGGACTCCGGTTACGCCGGGCAGCACCTGTTCGCGGTGGCCGACGGCATGGGCGGGCACGCCGGCGGTGACGTGGCATCGGCGATCGCGATCCGTCGCATCCGCGAGGTCGACCGCGAGTTCACCTCCGCGCACGACGCCGAGTTCGCCCTGCAGTCCGCCCTGATCGCCGCGAACCAGCTCATCACCGAGACCGTGTTCGAGCACCAGGAGCTCACCGGCATGGGCACCACGGTGAGCGCCATGATCCGCGTCGGCGACCAGCTCGCGATCGCGCACATCGGCGACTCACGGATCTACCGCTGGCGCGACGGCGAACTGCAGCAGATCACGTCCGACCACACCTTCGTGCAGCGGCTCGTCGACAGCGGTCGGATCACGCCCGAGGAAGCCGCCGTGCACCCCCGGCGCTCCGTGCTGATGCGCGTCCTCGGCGACGTCGACGCGGCGCCCGAGGTCGACACGGCGGTCATGGACATCCGCCCCGGCGACCGCTGGCTGCTCTGTTCCGACGGCCTGTCCTCGTACCTGGCCGAGGAGCGCATCCGGCACGCCCTCGCGTCCTCGATGGACGCGAACCAGGTGACGCAGCGCCTCGTCAAGGAGACGCTCGACCACGGCGCGCCCGACAACGTCACCGTCGTCGTGCTCGACGTCACCGACTCCGAGCCCGGCGAGGACGACGACGCCGCCACCACCGTGGGGTCCGCCGCGGCCCCGCTGACGTTCGAGGCGCCCACCGGCCGGAAGCCGATCCGCCTCCCCACGATCCTGCTGCACCCGCTCAAGGTGTCCACCGCCCCGGAGGACTCGCACTTCGAGCCCGAGTCGGACCAGTACTTCGCCGAGCTCATCGCCGAGGACCGTCGTCGCCGCATCCGCCGTCGCATCTCGTGGTCGGTCGCGCTCGTCGTGGCGGTCCTGGTCCTCGTCGGAGCGGTGTTCATCGGCTACCGCATCGTGCAGGATCACTACTACGTGGGCACCGACGGCGGCTCGGTCGCGATCTACAAGGGCGTCCAGCAGACCATCGGGCCGGTGTCCCTGTCCGAGGTCTACGAGGACACCGACATCGCGATCGCCGAACTCCCCGACTTCACGCGTGACAACGTCCGCTCCACGATCAACGCGACGTCCCTCGACGACGCCCGCGAGATCGTCGAGCGACTGCGCACCGCGGCCGAGACCGGCCAGGACCAGAGCGGCACCGGCGGCTCCGGTGACCGTCCGTCGTCCTCACCTTCGCCCGGCCCGTCGTCGACGCGCAGCCCGTCGCCGTCCCCCTCCCCGTCCAGGAGCGCACGATGAGCGCCACGACCGCACCGTCGCTGACCCAGGCGATCACGATCAAGCTCCGCGAGCCCGCGCGCGCCCGGAACCTCGAACTCGTGCTGCTCGTCATCGCGTGCGGCATCTGCGCCGGCGCGATGGTCCTGGTGCAGCTCGGCACGAAGGGCAGGGTCTTCGACACGTCGGTGTTGTGGACCGGTGCGGCGATCCTCGGGCTCGCCCTCGTGATGCACGTCGTGCTCCGGGTCGTCGCGAAGAACGCCGACCCCTTCGTCCTGCCGGTCGCACTCGTGCTCAACGGCATCGGGATCGCCGAGATCTACCGGATCGACATCCACAACGGCGACACCGGGTGGGACGCGATCGGTGTCAAGCAGATCGTCTGGACCCTGCTCGCCATGGTGCTCGCCATCGCGACGCTGCTGCTCGTCCGGAACCACCGGTTCCTGCAGCGCTACCGCTACATCTTCATGCTGCTCACCATCGCGCTGCTCCTGCTGCCGATGCTGCCCGGGATCGGCACGAACATCGGCGGGGCCCGCGTCTGGATCCAGATCGGACCGTTCTCGTTCCAGCCCGGCGAGCTCGCGAAGATCACGATGGCCCTGTTCTTCGCCGGTTACCTGGTGACCGCGCGGGACAGCCTGTCGATCGTCGGCAAGAAGTTCCTCGGGATGACCTTCCCGCGGGCCCGTGACCTCGGCCCGATCCTCATCGTCTGGGGCGCCGCCATGAGCGTGCTGGTGTTCCAGCGCGACCTCGGCACGGCGCTGCTCTACTTCGGCCTGTTCCTCGTGATGATCTACGTCGCGACGGCGCGCCTCGGCTGGGTCGTCATCGGGCTCGGGCTGTTCATCGGCGGTGCCCTCGCAGCGGCGAGCGCCCTCGTGTACGTGCAGGGCCGGTTCGAGCAGTGGCTCGACCCGTTCGACCAGCAGATCTTCCTGCGGCAGACCCAGGGCAGCTACCAGCTCGTGCAGGGGCTCTTCGGCTTCGCGAACGGCGGCATCACGGGCACCGGCCTCGGCCAGGGCCGCCCGTACATCACGCCGGTCGCCAACGCCGACTACATCATCGCCTCCCTCGGCGAGGAGCTCGGGCTCATCGGGGTCTTCGCGATCCTCGGGCTCTTCGTGGTCCTCGTCTCCCGCGGCATCCGCGTCGGCTTCATGGCGCAGGACGACTTCGGCAAGCTGCTCGGGATCGGCTTCGGGTTCACGATCGCCCTGCAGGTCTTCGTGGTCGTCGGCGGCATCACCCGGATCATCCCGGTCACCGGCCTCACGACGCCGTTCATGGCGGCCGGTGGTTCGTCCCTCGTGGCGAACTGGATCATCGCGGCGATGCTGCTGCGGCTGACCGACTCCATCCCCGCCGAGCAGCGCATCCAGCAGGGTGCGGTCGCCGAGCGGGGCGACACCGGCCGCCGCCGACCCAGGAAGGAGCGCCGATGAACCGCCAACTCCGCGGCGTCTCGACCGTGATCGTGCTCATGTTCGTGGCCCTGTTCGTGTCGACGACGTCGATCCAGTTCTTCTCGGCGGACTCGCTCCGCGCGGACTCCAGGAACTCTCGGACCATCCTGGACAGTTACTCGACCAGGCGTGGTGCGATCCTGGTCGACGGCAAGCCCATCGCGCAGTCCACTGCAGTCGACGACCAGTACCAGTACCAGCGCGAGTACACCGACGGCGAGCTCTACTCCGCGGTCACCGGGCACTTCACGATCGGCCAGGGCAACACCGGCATCGAGAGCGCCGAGAACGCCGTCCTGTCGGGCAACTCCGACGAGTCCTTCTTCCAGAACCTCAACGCGATCCTGACCGGCCAGGACGTCCGGGGCGACAACGTCAACCTGACGATCGACCCGGACGTGCAGCGGGCCGCGTACGACGCCCTCGGCGCGAACACCGGCGCGGTCGTCGCGATCCAGCCGAAGACCGGCAAGATCCTCGCGATGGTGTCGAAGCCCGGGTACGACCCGAACACGCTGACCTCGCACGACACCGACGAGGTGATCGCGCGGTACCAGGCACTCGAGGCCGACGCGTCCAAGCCGCTGCAGAACCGTGCGATCGCCGGTGACCTGTACACCCCCGGGTCGGTCTTCAAGCTCGTCGTGGCCTCGGCCGCGCTGGCGAGCGGGGACTTCACCCTCGACTCGACGCTGCCGAACCCGTCGACCCTGACGCTCCCGGGCACGAGCTCGCGGATCAACAACGCCGAGGGTGGCAGCTGTGGTGGTGGCGACGAGGTGAAGCTGCGCGTCGCGATCCAGTACTCGTGCAACATCCCCTTCGCGGAACTCGGTCAGAAGCTCGGGTACGACACGATCAAGAAGACCGCCGACGCCTACGGGTTCGGCGACGTCATCGACATCCCGACCTCGGCCACACCGAGCCAGTACCCGGAGCCGGAGTCCACCGCGCAGCTGATGCTCAGCGCGTTCGGCCAGGCCAACGACCGGGTGACCCCGCTGCAGATGGCGATGGTGGCCTCCGGCATCGCGAACGGTGGTCGGGTGATGAAGCCGTCGCTCATCGAGTCGATCGAGACGAGCGACCTGAAGACCGTCGAGTCCTTCACCCCCCAGCAGTTCAGCGCTCCCCTGTCGTCCGGCCAGGCGGCCGACCTCACCGAGGCGATGCAGAGCGTCGTCGCCGCCGGGACGGGAACGAATGCGAAGATCGACGGGGTCGACGTCGCGGGCAAGACCGGCACCGCCGAGGGCGGCACGGGTGACCCGTACACACTCTGGTTCACGGGCTTCGCCCCGGCGAAGGACCCGGAGGTCGCGGTCGCCGTGGTCGTCGGGAACGGCGGCGGGCTCGGGCAGTCCGGGGTCGGCAACACGGTCGCGGCTCCCGTCGCGAAGAAAGTCATGGAGGCGGTGCTGAACAAATGAGACCCACCAGCGGACTCACCTTCGGTGGGCGGTACCAGCTCTCGTCCCGCGTCGCCATCGGCGGCATGGGAGAGGTGTGGCAAGCGACCGACCTGGTCATCGGTCGCACCGTCGCCCTGAAGATCCTCAAGGACGAGTACCTCGGCGACCCCGGGTTCCTCGAGCGGTTCCGCGCGGAGGCCCGGCACGCCGCACTCGTCAACCACGAGGGCATCGCCAACGTCTTCGACTACGGCGAGGAGGACGGCAGCGCCTACCTCGTGATGGAGCTCGTCCCGGGCGAGGCGCTCTCCACGATGATCGAGCGGGAGCACACCCTCCCGGTGGACAAGGTCCTCGACATCGTCGCGCAGACGGCGAACGCGCTGCAGGCCGCGCACGCGGTCGGACTGGTGCACCGCGACATCAAGCCGGGCAACCTGCTCATCACCCCCGACGGCCGCGTGAAGATCACCGACTTCGGGATCGCCCGCATCGCGGACCAGGTCCCGCTGACGGCCACGGGCCAGGTCATGGGCACGGTCCAGTACCTCTCGCCCGAGCAGGCGAGCGGTCACCCCGCCTCCCCCTCGACGGACATCTACTCCCTCGGCATCGTCGCGTACGAGTGCCTGGCCGGACGCCGACCCTTCACGGGCGAGTCGCAGGTCGCGATCGCGATGGCGCACATCAACGAGCAGCCGCCCGCGCTCCCGGGCACGGTCCCGGAGCCGGTCGCGGCACTCGTGATGTCCTGCATCGCGAAGAAGCCCGCCGACCGTCCGGCCACGGCCGCGAACCTCGCGCGCGCCGCCCAGGCCCTCCGTCGCGGTGACGTCGCCGCGGCGACCGTGGCCGTACCCGCCCTCGCCGGCGCCGGGACCGTCGCCTTCAACCCGCCCGCCGGGAACGACGACGCCACGGCCCTGATCGGCACCCAGCCGAACGCCCCCGTGGTCGGCGGCGCCCCTCGGACGCCCGTCGGGCCGGAGGACGAGGACGACGAGCGGAAGAGCCGCGCCTGGATCTGGTGGGTCATCGCGGCCGTGGTCGTCGCGGCACTCGTCATCGGCGGTGTCGTGTTCGCGAACCGGGACCAGGACGCCGGTCCCGATCCCGACCCGACCCCGTCATCGGCGCCCAGCCGGACGAGGACACCCAGCCAGGAACCGACCACGGCACCCCAGCCGACCGCGGTGCGGACGACGATCGACCCCGGCGACTACGTCGGACGTCCGACCGCCGAGGTCCGCTCGGAGCTCCAGGGGCTCGGCTTCGACGTGCAGGTGCAGGACGGCGACCCGGCCGCCTCCGCCGAGCAGGCGAACACCGTGCAGTCGATCAGCCCCACCGGGAGCCTCGCCGAGGGCGCGCTCGTGACCCTGCGGGAGTACACCGCGCCGCCGTCGGTCAACAAGCCGAACACCCCGAGCGCGGGCGCTGTCTCGGCCACCGGCGCCGTGACGTTCAGCTGGTCCACCGCGACCTGCCCGACCGGGTACACCGTCTCGAAGTACTCCTGGACGGTCTCGGGCGGCAAGGACGGGTCCGGCGCGACGAGCGGCGACACGTCGGAGACGTCCGTCGACATCCAGGCCGACCAGCCCGGCAACGACGTGACACTGTCGTACACGGTCACCTGCGGCAACCTCGCCGCGTCCAGCAGCTCGGACCCGGCGACCGCCACGTGGGTGCAGCCGCAGGAGCCGACCGACGCGCCGACGCCGACGGAGACGCCGCAGGACTGACGCGACGGAAGAGCCGTTCCGAGGCCCCGACACGATCCGTGTCGGGGCCTCGCCACGTTCCGGTAACGGTTGACTCCGGCGGGCCGCCGGCCAGGGTCTCACCAGAAACCCCTGCCGTACACTTGCCCGGACGGACATTCGGAGGAGTACGTGCCAGAAGGTGTGACCGCGGGGATCACGCTCCTCGCCAACCGCTACGAGATCGGTGAGGTCATCGGTCGAGGGGGCATGGCCACCGTCCACGTCGGGACCGACACTCGACTGGGTCGGCGGGTCGCCGTGAAGTTGCTCAAGCCGAGCCTCGCCAACGACCCCGCCTTCCGCACGCGGTTCCGGCAGGAGGCCCAGGCGGCTGCCCGCATGGCGCACCCGACCATCGTCCGCGTCTACGACGCCGGCGAGGAGACCGTCCGCGAGTCCACGGGCTCGGAGGTGCAGGTCCCCTTCATCGTCATGGAGTTCGTCGAGGGGCGTCCGCTCAGCGAGATCGTGGCCGAGGGTCCGGTCGTGCAGGAGGAAGCGGCCCGCATCGTCGAGGGCATCCTGACCGCCCTCGAGTTCTCGCACCGGGCCGGCGTCGTCCACCGGGACATCAAGCCCGCGAACGTGATGATCACGCACTCCGGCCAGGTGAAGGTGATGGACTTCGGCATTGCCCGCGCCATCACCGACACGTCGGCCACGGTGG
Organism: Curtobacterium sp. MCBD17_023; assembly: GCF_003224415.1. Lineage (NCBI taxonomy): Bacteria > Bacillati > Actinomycetota > Actinomycetes > Micrococcales > Microbacteriaceae > Curtobacterium > Curtobacterium sp. MCBD17_023. The sequence continues at coordinate 354,074 of NZ_QKLJ01000001.1, read as the reverse complement.
CGCAGACCACGTCGATCCTCGGCACCGCGTCGTACTTCTCACCGGAACAGGCGCGCGGCGAGCTCGTTGACGCCCGGACGGACCTCTACTCGACCGGCATCGTGCTGTTCGAGCTCCTGACCGGCCGGCCGCCGTTCCTCGGCGCGTCACCGGTCGCGGTCGCGTACCAGCACGTCAGCGAGCAGCCGGTCGCGCCGTCGACCATCACGACCACCGTGTCACCGGCGCTCGATGCCGTCACACTGCACGCCCTCGTGAAGGACCGCACCCGACGCTTCCAGAACGCGGCGGAGTTCCGTCGCGACCTGCAGCAGGCGGCCGCTGGTCACGTGCCCACCTCGTCGAAGAAGCTCGCCGCGGCCGCTGCCGACGACGCCTCCCTGCTGTTCGGGGTCAACCCGCGAGCGGCGGCCACCGCCGACGTGGCGTTCCGTGAGCTCGACGACACGCAGGAACGGCCGCCCCAGCGCACCCAGAACCGCCCGCCGGTGGCGTGGATTTGGCTCGGCATCCTCCTGACGATCGCCGTCATCGCAGCGGTCGCGTACTTCGTCGTGAACCTCGAGCCGGGCAAGCCCCCGGTCAGCTCCTCGATCAAGGTGCCGTCCGTCGCCGGGCAGACCTACAAGGACGCGCGCCAACGACTCCTCACGCGCGGGTTGACACCGGTGGGTGTCGGGGAGTCCTCCGACGACGTGGCCAAGAACGATGTCATCCGGTCGGAGCCCGGATCGGGGACGTCGGTCGCCCGCAAGCAGGAGGTCCGCGTCGTGTACTCGACCGGCCCCGAGGAGGTCGCCGTCCCGGACGTCGGCTCGGCCGCGCAGGACGCCGCGACCGAGCAGCTCGAGGACGCTGGGTTCGTGGTCGGTGCCGTCACCTCCGACTACTCGGCCACCATCCCCGAAGGCACCGTCATGAGCACCGACCCGGCTTCCGGCGGCACGCTCCCGAAGGGCTCGGTCATCGACCTGGTCGTGTCGAACGGCAAGGTCCAGCTCCCCGACGTGACCCAGCAGCCGTTCACCACGGCCGACTCGACCCTGCGCGGCCTCGGCCTCACGGTGCAGGGGTCGCCCACGAACGTCTGCGCGGGCAACACCGTCACGCAGCAGAGCGTCCCGCGCGGCGACGTCCCACAGGGCAGCACGGTCGTCCTGACGTACTGCGCGGCGTCCGTCCAGCCCACCCGTCGGCCGGACGTACCCGCGGCACCGTCGGGCGGGGACGACGGTGGGAACGGCGCCGGGTTCCAGGGCGACGACGACGGGGACGACTGACCGCCCGGTCTGACTAGCGGCCCGTGATGAGCGGTCCGAGCCCGGCTGCACGCTCCGCTGCGCCGCCGAGGCCGGTCGTCTCGAGCCAGTTGCCCACCATGCGGTAGCCGCCCTCGGTGAGCACCGACTCCGGGTGGAACTGCACGCCGTACACCGGGGCGCCGCGGTGTTGCACGCCCATGATGACGCCGCCGGCGGTCCGTGCCGTCACGGTCAACTCGTCCGGGACGGTGCCGTCGACGATGGCCAGCGAGTGGTACCGGGTCGCGGTGAAGGGGTGCGGGACACCCGAGAACAGCACGCTGTCGTCGTGGTCCACCTGCGAGGTCTTGCCGTGCATGAGCTCCTCGGCGTGGGTGACGGTCGCTCCGAGCGCCTCCGCGATGGCCTGGTGCCCGAGGCACACGCCGAGCAGGGGCTTGTCGGCGGCGATGGCCGCACGGACGGTCGGGATCGAGACGCCCGCGTCCGCCGGGGTGCCAGGGCCGGGCGACAGCAGGACGCCGTCGTACTCGGCGATCCGGTCCGCGATCTCGTCCTCCGGGAAGGCGTCGTTGCGCACCACGTCGGTGTCGGCACCGAGCTGCTGGACGTAGCCGTTGAGGGTGTACACGAAGCTGTCGTAGTTGTCGACGACGAGGATCTTGGTCATGGGCCGTTCACCGTACTCGTGGGAGATGTGAGCAGCCTCCGTCGGCCCGCGCTCACGCCTGGTGACGGTAGGATACCGGCCATGGCCATGGACAAGGACCGCACCAAGCCCGCCCGGACGACCCGAGCCGACTCGGTGGACACCGCGGGGGACCAGCCCAACCCCGTGTGGTTCAAGCCGGTCATGTTCGGCTTCATGCTCATCGGCCTCGCGTGGGTGATCGTCTTCTACGTCTCCGGCGGCACGCTCCCGGTCCCGACGCTGAACTCCTGGAACATCCTCATCGGCTTCGGCATCATGTTCGTCGGCTTCCTGATGACCACGCGGTGGCGCTGAGCGCCACTGCCCGATCGACGCCCGTCGCACCCGCTGGTGCGGCGGGCGTCGTCGTTTCTCCACAAGCTCGTCGCTCTTCACGCGCCGGACGGGAGGCTCGGCAGTGCTTCTCCACAGATCAGCCGGTTCTCCACACATCGGTCCACACCCCCGTCAGGGAGTTGTCCACAGCCTCTTCCACAGTGGGGATAATCACACCGCTGTAACTCACTGGTTTGTCCACACCTGTGGAGAAGTCCTGCGGATGGTGTGGACAACCGCGGTATCCCGTCCCTCCGCAGAAGTGCGCCGGGCAGGACAGCCGGCAGCGAACGTGAGAACGCCCCGTCGCTGAGGCGACGGGGCGTTCTCGAAATGGTGCCGAGCTGTCTCAGGCGGAGGTGAGTGCGTACCCGACGAAGCAGAGCGCGATGGCGACCACGGCCTCCAGGCCGAGCAGGGTGGCCTGCAGTCCGCGCTGGCGCACGTTCCGCGTCCGCGCGAAGACGAACCCGGTGACGAAGCCCGCCAGGACGCCGCCGACGTGGGCCTGCCAGGAGATGTTGGTGCCGGGCAGGAACCCGATCACCAGGTTCAGGCCGATGATCACGAGCAACTGGACCGCGTTGTTCCCCAGGCTGCGCTGCAGGACGAAGAACGCCGCGAACAGTCCGAAGATGGCGCCCGACGCCCCGACCACCCACGTGCCGGGGGCCAGGAACGTCACGAGCATCGACCCGGCGATCCCGGAGATGACGTACAGCGCCAGGAACCGCCACGTGCCGAGCATGTTCTCGAGCATCCGTCCGAAGATGAACAGCGCCCACATGTTGAACAGGATGTGGAAGACACCCGAGTGCACGAACAGCACGGTGACGATGCGCCACGGCTGCGTCGGCAGGAGCGCCGAGTTGTACGCGAGCCACTGCGCCAGGAAGCCCCCGGACAGCCGGTCGAGCAACCAGACGACCACCGAGACGGCGATCAGGACGACCGTCGCCTTCTGGTCGAGCATCGCGAAGCGGCGCCGCGCGACGGTCAGGCTGCTCGGGCCGGAAGCCCGACGGTTCTCCGTGAACTTCGCCCGCTGCTCGCGGACGCACTCGGGGCAGTGCACCCCTACCGCCGCCGGCGTCTGGCACTCCGGGCAGATGGTCCGCCCGCAGCGCTGGCAGAGCACGAAGCTCTGCCGATCGGGATGCCGGTAGCAGGTGTTCGACGACGCCGAGGTGGGATCGGTCACTCGGGTCAGACGTCCTCGACGTCGATGCTCTGGATGACGACGTCCTCGACCGGCTTGTCACGGCCGTCCGTCTGGACGCCCTCGATCGTGTCGACGACCGCGCGGGACTCGTCGTCCGCGACCTCGCCGAAGATGGTGTGCTTGCCCTGGAGCCACGGGGTCGCCACCGTGGTGATGAAGAACTGCGAACCGTTGGTGCCACGGCCGCCCTGGATGCCGGCGTTCGCCATGGCGAAGATGTAGGGGTTCTGGAACGTGAGCTCGGGGGAGATCTCGTCGTCGAAGCGGTACCCGGGGCCACCGATGCCCTGGCCGAGCGGGTCGCCGCCCTGGATCATGAAGTCCTTGATGATGCGGTGGAAGACGACACCGTCGTAGAGCTTGTCGGTCGACACCTTGCCGGTGCCGGGGTGCGTCCACTCCTGCGTACCGGTCGCGAGACCGACGAAGTTCTGGACGGTCTTCGGTGCGTGGTTGCCGAAGAGGTTGACGCGGATGTCGCCCTTGTTGGTGTGGATCGTTGCGACAGCGGTGTGCAGAGACATGACCCGATTCTCGCATGTGCCGCTGGATGTGCACGGGACGCACAGCCGGTGATCTGTGACCTGTCAGGCGTCCTGGTGGCAGGATGGGTGGCACGTCGACCCATGGAGGTACCGAATGTCGATCGAGATCCCGCGCAAGCGTCGGAAGCAGATCAAGAAGCTCAAGGGCAAGACCGCCACGCTCCTCGGTGAGCAGCGGAAGGTCCTGGAGCACGCGAACGCGATCCTGGCCGAAGCTCGTGGCCACGCCGCAGATGCTGCCCGGAAGGACCTCGCTCCCCGCGTCCAGAATGCCATCGACAACGGGATCCGTCCCGCGGTGGCCACCGGTGTGCACGCCGCGACCTCTGCAGCGCAGAGTGCCTCGCACCGGTTCCAGTCGGAGGTCGTGCCCGGCCTCATCTCGACCGCGGGCTCCGTGCTCAGCGTCGGCGACCTGGCGAAGGACCCGCGGGTGCAGAAGATCGTGCAGGAAGCACAGAAGCGCGGCGGGAAGTTCCTCAAGCAGGCTCCCGTCCCGGAGAAGAAGGGCATCGGGTTCGGTGGGGTCGCCCTCATCGTCGTCGGTGTCGTCGCGGTCGCGGGCGCTGCCTACGCCGCGTACCAGACGCTCCGTGCGGACGACGACCTCTGGGTCGCCGACGATGCGGACAACGCGGGCAAGCCCGCCGCCTGACCTCCTGGTTCGTTCGAAGGGCCCCGGCACCGCGCCGGGGCCCTTCGTCGTTCCCGGAGGCCCGGGCGCCCCGCCCCGCCCCGTCCCGGCCCCGCCCCGGCCCCGAGGTCGCACGACTCGCCGCCGCCCGAACGTCGAGGTTCCACAATTTGCGCACCTCGACTGTCGAGAGCAGCGAATTGCGGAACCTCGACGGACAGCGCGCGGCACGTCGTGCAACCTCGCTGCAACCGCCGAGGTGACCCCGCGAGGACCGATGCCCGAGCGAGCACGGCCCCATCAGAGCACCCTGACCCGCGTCATGTCGGAGCTCGAGGTCGCACAACACGCCGTGACCCGATCGCTGAGGTTCCACAATTCGCGCATCTCGAGCGCCGAGAGCAGCACATTGCGGAACCTCGACGGACAGCGCGCGGCGCGGCGCGGCACGGCACGACGCAGGAGCAGCGGCGCCGAACGGCACGACGGCCGACCGCGGCGGAGCGAGGAACGAGCGGAGCAGAGCTCACGCAGAGGGAGTGGAGCCTAGGAGATTCGAACTCCTGACATCTGCCTTGCAAAGGCAGCGCTCTACCAACTGAGCTAAGGCCCCGGAGCGACCGGACCGGTCGCGACGTCGAGACTTCCGACGCGGGAGTTGAGTTGTGGTGGGGCTACAAGGACTTGAACCTTGGACCTCTTCGTTATCAGCGAAGCGCTCTAACCGCCTGAGCTATAGCCCCTCAGACCGGATGAAAGCCTACCCCACGATCACGCTGGAGCGAAATCGAGGCGATGGGCGCCACCCGGACCGGGTCAGTTGTTGGTGAAGCCGACGAGCACGCCGCCCGTGATCCGCACGCTGAGGTTGTACAGGACACTGACGATCGCGCCGAGCACGGTCCCGACCACGACGTTGAGGATGCCGACGACGACCGAGAAGCCAAGGACCTGGCCCAGCGAGAACTGGTCCATGATCGAGTAGCTGTTCTGCCCCGTGACGTCCTTCAGCAGGCTGTCGATCTGCTCGAACACCCCGGTCTGGTTCAGGATGATCCACACCAGCGCCGTGGCCACGACGATCACGATCGAGCCGGCCAGGGCGATGAGGAAGGAGAGCTTCACCATCGACCAGAAGTCGACGTAGACCAGACGGAGTCGCACCTGACGAGTGCCGACGGGCCGCTTCGCCTTCCGCTGGAGCTTCTCGGCGACACTACTCATTGCTTGACTCGTCCTCTCCGGCCTCGGCAGGCTCGGCGTCGGTGGGCAGTGCGTCCGCGGAGACTTCCTCCACGAGCTCTGCGTCGGCGGCGTCGGCGACCGCGTCGTCCGGGCTGACGGTCTCGACCGGGCCGGCGGGCTCGATCTCGGCGTCCTCCTGGTCGTCCAGGTTCCGCTCACTGTTCCGGGCCACGGCGATGATCCGGTCGTTCTCCGCGAACCTCGCGAAGACGACCCCCATCGTGTCGCGTCCCTTGGCGGGGACCTCGGCCACGGCAGACCTTACCACCTTGCCCGATTGCAGCACGACGAGCACCTCGTCGTCCGCACCGACGATGAGCGCACCGACCAGGTCGCCGCGATCGGCCGCCAGACGGGCGACCTTGATGCCGAGTCCGCCGCGTCCCTGGATGCGGTACTGGTCGACGGACGTGCGCTTGGCGTAGCCGCCCTCGGTCATCACCCAGACGAAACCGTCGTCCGAGACGACCGAGGCCGAGAGCAGGGTGTCGTCGCCGCGGAAGGACATGCCCTTCACGCCGGACGTCGACCGACCCATCGGCCGGAGTGCGTCGTTCGTGGCGGTGAAGCGGAGCGACATGCCGTGCCGGGACACGAGCAGCAGGTCGTCGTGCTCGTCGACGAGCAGCGCCGAGCGGAGCTTGTCGCCCTCGCGCAGGTTGATCGCGATGATGCCGCCGGTGCGGTTCGTGTCGTACTCGGTGAGCGCGGTCTTCTTCACGAGACCCTGCTCGGTGGCGAGGACGAGGTACTGCGCCGCCTCGTAGTCGCGGATGTCGAGCACCTGCTGGATCTGCTCGTCCGGCTGCATGGCGAGGAGGTTCGCCGAGTGCTGGCCCTTGGCGTCACGCCCGGCCTCCTGCAGCTCGTACGCCTTCGCACGGTAGACGCGACCCTGGTCGGTGAGGAACAGCAACCAGTGGTGGGTCGTCGTGACGAAGAAGTGCTCGACGACGTCGTCCGCGCGGAGCTGGGCGCCGCGGACACCACGGCCACCGCGGTGCTGCGAGCGGTACTGGTCGCTCCGCGTGCGCTTGACGTAGCCGCCGCGGGTGATGGTGACGACGACCTCCTCCTCGGGGATCAGGTCTTCCATGCTCATGTCGCCGTCGAAGCCGAGCATGATCTCGGTCCGACGGTCGTCACCGAAGCGGTCGACGATCTCGGTGAGTTCGTCGATGATGATCGAGCGCTGGCGCTCCGGGCGGGCGAGGATGTCCTCGAAGTCGGCGATCTTGAGCTCGAGCGCCTCGGCCTCCTCGTGGATCTTCTGACGCTCGAGTGCGGCCAGACGACGCAGCTGGAGTTCGAGGATCGCGCGGGCCTGGATCTCGTCGACGGACAGCAGCTCCATCAGGCCGTTGCGGGCCTCCTCGACGTCGGGCGACCGACGGATGAGGGCGATGACCTCGTCGAGGGCGTCGAGCGCCGCGAGGTACCCGCGCAGGATGTGCGCACGCTTCTCGGCCTCGCGCAGGCGGAACCGGGTCCGCCGGACGATGACCTCGATCTGGTGGTCGACCCAGGCAGAGATGAACCCGTCGAGCGCCAGGGTGCGGGGCACGCCGTCGACGATCGCGAGCATGTTCGCGCCGAAGTTCTCCTGCAGCTGTGTGTGCTTGTACAGGTTGTTGAGCACGACCTTGGCGACTGCGTCACGCTTCAGCACGATGACCAGGCGCTGCCCGGTGCGGCCGGAGGTCTCGTCACGGATGTCGGCGACGCCGGCGAGACGGCCGTCCTTGACGAGTTCGGCGATCTTGATCGCGAGGTTGTCGGGGTTGACCTGGTACGGCAGTTCGGTGACGACGAGGCAGGTGCGGCCCTGGATCTCCTCGACGTTGACGACCGCCCGCATCGTGATCGATCCGCGACCGGTCCGGTAGGCGTCGACGATGCCCCGGGTGCCGAGGATCTGCGCGCCGGTCGGGAAGTCGGGACCCTTGATGCGCTGCATGAGCGCCTCGAGGAGTTCCTCGCGCGAGGCGTCCGGGTGCTCGAGCGCCCACACCGCGCCGGCGGCGACCTCGCGCAGGTTGTGCGGCGGGATGTTCGTGGCCATACCGACCGCGATGCCGACCGAGCCGTTGACGAGCAGGTTCGGGAAGCGCGACGGCAGGATGGACGGCTCCTGCGTGCGACCGTCGTAGTTGTCCTGGAAGTCGACGGTCTCTTCCTCTATGTCCCGCACCATCTCGAGCGCGAGCGGGGCCATCTTGGTCTCGGTGTACCGCGGGGCCGCGGCGCCGTCGTTGCCCGGGGACCCGAAGTTGCCCTGACCGAGCGCGAGCGGGTACCGGAGCGACCACGGCTGCACCAGTCGGACGAGTGCGTCGTAGATGGCGCTGTCACCGTGCGGGTGGAACTGGCCCATCACGTCGCCGACCACGCGCGAGCACTTCGAGAAGGCCCGGTCCGGTCGGTAGCCGCCGTCGTACATCGCGTAGATCACGCGGCGGTGCACGGGCTTCAGGCCGTCGCGGACCTCCGGCAGGGCGCGTCCGACGATGACGGACATCGCGTAGTCGAGGTACGAGCGCTGCATCTCGAGCTGCAGGTCCACCTGCGAGATGCGGTCACCGGAGACGACGATGTCCCCGCTCGAGCCGTGCACGATCTCGGGCTCGTCGGCGCCGTTCTCGTTGTCGTCAGCCATGTGCTTGCGTTGCCTTCCTTGACAGCCTGGAGGCTCGTCGTCCGTTGGTCACGCCGGGCGCGACCACGAGGTGTCGGGACGGGTCGACGCGGCGTCCGCCGCGCCTCCCGGCCTAGATGTCCAAGAAGCGGACGTCCTTCGCGTTCTGCTGGATGAACTGGCGACGGGACTCGACGTCCTCGCCCATCAGCGTCGCGAAGACGCTGTCCACCGCGGCGGCGTCCTCGAGCGTGACCTGCAGGAGCGTGCGGGTGTCCGGGTTCATCGTGGTGTCCCAGAGCTCCTTGTAGTCCATCTCGCCGAGGCCCTTGTAGCGCTGGATCCCGTTGTCCTTCGGGATGCGCTTGCCGGCGGCGATGCCGGACTGCAGCATCGCGTCGCGCTCCCGGTCGCTGAACACGTACTGGTCCGCGGCGTTCGACCACTTCAGGCGGTACAGCGGCGGCTGCGCGAGGTACACGTAGCCGCGCTCGATGAGCGGACGCATGTAGCGGAAGAGGAGCGTGAGCAGCAGCGTGGTGATGTGCTGGCCGTCGACGTCGGCATCGGCCATCAGCACGATCTTGTGGTACCGGGCCTTGTCCGGGTCGAAGTCCTCGCCGATGCCGGCACCGAACGCCGTGATCATCGACTGGATCTCCTGGTTGGCCAGGGCTCGGTCCAGGCGGGCCTTCTCGACGTTGAGGATCTTGCCGCGCAACGGCAGGATCGCCTGCGTCATCGGGTTCCGACCCTGCACGGCGGAACCGCCGGCGGAGTCACCCTCGACCATGAAGATCTCCGACAGCGTCGGGTCCTTCGACTGGCAGTCCTTGAGCTTGCCCGGCATGCCGCCGGACTCCAGGAGGCCCTTGCGGCGGGTCGTCTCGCGGGCCTTGCGGGCGGCGAGACGCGCCTGCGAGGCCTGGATCGCCTTGCGGACCACGTCGCGCGCCTGTGACGGGTTGCTCTCGAACCAGTGCACGAGTTCCGTGCCGACCACGCGCTGGACGAAGGACTTCGCCTCGGTGTTGCCGAGCTTCGTCTTCGTCTGGCCCTCGAACTGCGGTTCGCCGAGCTTCACGGAGATGACGGCGGTCAGGCCCTCGCGGATGTCGTCACCCGTGAGGTTGTCGTCCTTCTCCTTGATGATCTTCGTCTCGCGCGCGTAGCGGTTCACGAGGGTCGTCAGCGCAGCGCGGAAGCCCTCCTCGTGCGTGCCGCCCTCGTGCGTGTTGATCGTGTTCGCGAAGGTGTGGACGCTCTCCTGGTACGAGGTGTTCCACTGCATCGCGACCTCGAGCGCGATCTTGCGCTCCGGGTCCTCGGCCTCGAACCCGATGACGTCGGGGTGCACGAGGTCGGCCTTCTTCTGCGCGTTGAGGTACTCGACGTAGTCGGCGAGACCGCGCTCGTAGCGGAACGAGTCCTTGCGCGCCTCTTCGCCCTCGGCCGGCGTCCGCTCGTCCACGAGGGTGATGCGCAGGCCCTTGTTGAGGAAGGCCATCTGCTGGAACCGGGTACGGAGGGTCTCGTAGTCGAACTCCACCGACTCGAAGATCTCGGCGTTCGGCCAGAACGTGATGGTCGTGCCCGTCACGTCGGAGGCCTCGTCCTGCGAGAGCGGCGCGACCGGCACCCCGTCCGTGTAGCTCTGCCGCCAGACGTGGCCCTGCCGACGGACCTCGACGTCGAGTTCGCTGGACAGGGCGTTGACGACGGAGGACCCGACACCGTGCAGACCACCGGAGACGGCGTACCCGCCACCGCCGAACTTGCCGCCGGCGTGCAGGACGGTCAGGACGAGCTGGACGGTCGAGATGCCCTCGTTGGGGTGGATGTCGACCGGGATGCCACGGCCGTTGTCGACCACGCGGACGCCACCGTCTTCGCGGATGGTGACGTCGATCGTGTCGCAGTACCCGGCCAGGGCTTCGTCGACGGAGTTGTCGACGATCTCCTGCACCAGGTGGTGGAGACCACGCGGACCGGTCGACCCGATGTACATGCCCGGGCGCTTCCGGACGGCCTCGAGCCCCTCGAGCACCTGGATCTGGTCTGCGCCGTACGATGGTTCGCTCTGCGGGGCCTGCGGCTGGGCCTCGTCGTTCTGCGGGTCTCGCTGGTCGTCGTCAGATTCAGATGTCATGTCGGGAGTGCTCCTGCCTGCGCGCGGAACACCCGCACACTGCACGTCCCAGTCTACCGCAGGCAGGGCTCCGTCCGGGGGCCGTACGCCTCGCAGAGCGACGAATCTCAGACGGATGGATGATTTCGTCTGGTCAGCCGTAGGTATCGCGGGGGCCGCGCCCCTGGACCGACCTGAGGCCGCGTTTCCATGTGGGGGCGTCCGGGCCGGAAACCCGGATCGACTCGACGCCCGCCGCGGGGTACCGCTGGGCGATGGTCGTCGTGACGGTCCCGCGCATGAGTCGGAGTTGCGTCGCCCACGCCGTCGAGTCGCACCGGATGACGAGTGCACCGTCCTCGATCGTCACCGGCGTGGAGTGCTTCGCGAGCTCGTCACCGACGACGCTCGGCCAGTCGACGAACAGTTCCGAGCGGGCCAGTGGCTCCGTCCATCCGAGCTCGGCGGTCAGCGCACCCATCACGTCGCCGAGGCCGGTGGGCTCCCGTCCCTTCCCGTACGGCACCGAGTCCGGGTCCTGTCCGGCGGCCCGGCGCCGACGCGCGTCGACCCCCCGCTTCGACGGGTCGCCGAACACGGCCTTGAAGTGCTGGTACACCCGCGAGGGCTCGGCCGGTCTCCAGGGCTTCGGCATCAGGGTGCCGTCCGGTCCACGGCGTCGGCCGACCGGGCGGGGTCGGCCGGAGCGGGATCGGCCGGGGCGGGTTCGGCCGGAGCGGCGTCGGCCGGAGCGGCGTCGGCCGCCTCCGGCGCCTCCGGACGGGAGGCCCGACCCGCGTCGTCCGCGTCCCGCACGATCGCGCCCGCTTCGATCCGCACGGTGTGTGCCGCGAGCTGACCGGGCACGTCGCCGTGCACGGCGGCCGTGATGAGCACCTGCTCGTAGTCGGCGACCGCCCCGGCCAGGCGCTCCCGCCGTGACTCGTCGAGCTCCGCGAACACGTCGTCGAGGATGATGATCGGGTCGCCGAGGGATGACTCGGCACGCAGGATCGTCGCCGACGCCAGCTGCACCGCGAGCGCGAACGACCAGGACTCCCCGTGACTGGCGTACCCGCGGGCCGGTAACCCGTTCAGCTCGAAGAGCACGTCGTCCCGATGGGGTCCGGTGAGCGTCAGGCCGCGGTCCAGTTCGTCCCGCCGACGGCGCTCGAGCGCCACGCGGAACGCCTCTGCCGCGGACGCGGTCGTGACCGGTTCCTCGGGCGTCCCGAGGACCGGGTCGGTGGCCGCCGCGTCCTCCGGATCAGCACCCCGCACGCTGAGGACACCGGCGATCGACGCCTGGTGCCGCTCGCCCGCGACCGTCGCGTAGGACTCGGTGACGAACGGGGCGAGCCGCCGGGTGAGGTGGTCGCGGGCGGCGATGATCTCGGCGCCGAACGCCACGAGCCGGTCGTCCCAGACGTCGAGCGTCGAGAGCGCCCCGGCCTTCGCCCCGGTCGCGCGGGCCGACTTCAGCAGGGTGTTCCGCTGGCGGAGCGTGCGGTCGTAGTCGGCGAGCACGCCCTGCATGCGCGGGGCGATCTGGACGAGGAGCTCGTCGATCATCCGCCGGCGCCCCGACGGCTCGCCGCGGACGAGTGCCAGGTCCTCGGGGGCGAAGAGCACGCTGGTGCAGTAGCGCGGGAGCTCGCGGGGCTTGATCGCGGACCGGTTCACCTGCGCCCGGTTCGACCCCGTCCGGTTGATCTGCACCTCGGCGAGGATGCTGCGGTCCTCGTGCGCGAGCCGTGCCCGGACGATCGCCGAGTCACATCCCTGTCGCACGAGCGCCGCGTCGGTGGGGACGCGGTGCGACCCGAGGGTCGAGAGGTACCCGATCGACTCGACCAGGTTCGTCTTGCCCTGGCCGTTCCGACCGACGAACAGGTTCGGCCCGCGTGCGAAGTCGACGTCCGCCTCCCGGTAGTTCCGGAAGTCGGAGAGTTGCAGATGGTCGACGTGCACGCGGGCCGAAACGGGTCGAGGGGGTTACCCCGACCGGCTACGCCTTCTTGACGGCGTGGCCGCCGAACTGGTTGCGGAGTGCCGCGACGGCCTTCATCGTCGGGGACGCGCTGCCCTGACGCGAGACGAAGCGCGCGAAGATGGACGCCGAGATCGCCGGCATCGGCACCGCGTGCTCGATGGCCTCTTCCAGGGTCCACCGGCCCTCGCCGGAGTCCTCCACGTAGCCCTCGATGGCGTCGAGCTTCGGGTCCTCGTTCAGCGCGAGGACCATCAGGTCGAGCAGCCAGGAGCGGACGACGGTGCCGCGCTGCCATCCGGCGAACACGGCGGGGACGTCCTTGATGATGTCCTTCGCCTCGAGGAGCTCGTAGCCCTCGCCGTACGCCTGCATGATCGCGTACTCGATGCCGTTGTGGACCATCTTCGCGTAGTGGCCCGCGCCGATGCCGCCGGCGTGCGAGAAGCCCTCTTCGCGCGGGCCCTCGGGTCGCAGTGCGTCGAAGACGGGCATCGCGAACTCGACGTCCTCGGCAGCACCGCCGACCATGAGGCCGTAGCCGTTGTCCTTGCCCCAGACACCGCCGGAGACGCCGGCGTCCATGTAGCGGATGCCCTTGGCAGCCAGCTGCTCGGCGTGGACGGTGTCGTCGAGCCACTTCGAGTTGCCACCGTCGATGACGAGGTCGCCTTCGCTGAGCACGCCGGCCAGGTCGGTGATCACGTCGTCGGTGATCTTGCCGTGCGGGACCATGACCCACACGAGACGCTTGCTGTCGGTGAGGGCTTCTGCCAGGGCGCCGAGGTCGGCGACGTCCGAGACGGCGGGGTTGGCGTCGTACCCGACGACGTCGATCCCTGCGTTGCGCAGACGCGCACGCATGTTGTTGCCCATCTTCCCGAGGCCGACAAGACCGATCTGCATGATTTCCTCTTCTTCGTCGATGTCGCGCTGGTGCTGGTGTCCACGCGCCAGCGCTGGATGTCTGTTGCGGCTAGCGCAGCAGCAGGTTGGGCTGCAGCAGGTACCGGTACCCGTCCGTGGCAGCTTCCTCTCGCGAGGACTGCCCGGTGATCAGCACCGGTCCGGGCTTGTTCGGGTTCTCCGTCTTCGTGAAGGAGATCCGGACGAACTCGGAGTGCACTGCATTCAACCCGTCCAGGAGGAAGGCCGGCTTCAGGGAGACCACCGTTTCCTCACCGGTCAGCAACGCATCGATCGACTCTGACGCCTGCGCTTGTTCGGAACCGATCGCCTCGAGCGTGAGCCCGTCGACCGAGAAGGAGAAACGGAGTGCGGCTTCGCGCTCCAGCACGAGGGAGACCCGTCGGACGGCCTCGACCAGTTCCGCGGTGTTGATCACCGCGTGGTCCTGGACCGTGTCGGGGAAGAGCCGGCGGACCGGCGGGTAGTTGCCCTTGATGAGCAGCGACGTCACGGTCTTGTCGTCGGCCTGGAACGCGATGAGCTCACGGTCCGAACCACCGCTGATCGACACGGAGACGGTGGTGGCCGATCCGAAGGTGCGGCCGACCTCCTGCAGGGTGCGGGCCGGGACGAGTGCATGCAGCGTCGGCGCCGGCTCGGCGTCTCCGCCCGGACGGCCGGAGTCCCACTGGATGGTGCGGACGGCGACCCGGTAGCGGTCGGTCGCGATGAGCGAGACGTCGCTCTCGCCGACCTCGAGCTGGACGCCGGTGATGACCGGGGTCACGTCGTCGCGGCTGGCGGCGACGGCCACCTGCGACACGGCTTCGGAGAACGAGTCGCCGGGGATGACACCGGTCTGCGGACCGATCTCCGGCAGCGTCGGGTACTCCTCCACCGGCATGGACAGCAGCGTGAAGTGCGCGGATCCGCAGGTGACGGTGATGCGGGAGTCCTCCGTGGAGAACGTGACCGGGGCGTTCGGCAGCCGGCTCGCGATGTCGTTCAGCAGCCGGCCGGAGACGAGCACCGTGCCGGGGTCGTCGATCTGGGCGGCGATCGACGTCTGTGCCGAGACCTCGTAGTCGAACGACGAGAGCGTCAGACGATCACCGTCGGCGTGGATGAGCACACCGGACAGGATCGGGAGGGTCGTGCGCTGTGGGAGGAGCTTCACCGCGAAGGAGACGGCTTCGGAGAAGACGTCCCGGTTGACCTCGAACTTCACAGCGTGGACCCCTGTCGATCGGTTGACTGTCCGGCCGCCCCATTGTGGCACAGCGGCGGCAGACCGCCGATCCGTGTCATCCGCCGTCCCCAGGGGTTGGCCCAGGGAGAGGGAGAGAGAAGAGAGGAGTAATGGTCTTAACGCCTGTGCACACTGTGGACAACTCTGGGGATGCCGCTCGGCGACAGGGAACTACAACCGTGTCACTTGTTGGCGGCGTGTGGGCGGCCTATGGATGAAGGAAAATCATCTATCCACTTCCATCCCCAGTTTCCACAGACACCCCACCAGCTGTGAACAACGGAGCGGCGTGTCCTCCACAGTTATCCACAGGCTTTCCACACTGTGGGGAATCCGCCGCATGGAACCGTCTCAGATGGTGGACGCACCCAGAAGGAGGCCGATCCCGGGTCTGGGACGGGCCTCCTGGACGGGGGGGTGGCAGCGAGATGCTCGCTACCGGTAGCGGCGGTCCTGCTTGATCCGACTCGTCAGTTCCGTGACCTGGTTGTAGATCGAGCGCCGCTCCTTCATGAGCTCGGCGATCTTCTTGTTCGCGTACATGACGGTCGTGTGGTCGCGGTTGCCGAACAGCTGGCCGATCTTCGGCAGCGACAGGCTCGTCAGCTCACGGCACAGGTACATGGCGATCTGTCGTGCGGTGGCGATCGCCTGCGACCGGGACGAGCCGTAGAGGTCGTCGACCGAGAGCTTGAAGTACTCCGCGGTGTGGTTGATGATGTCCGTCGGCGCGATGACGTTGTCCTCGTCGAGCGTGATGAGGTCCTTGAGGACCGTCTGCACCAGCGCCATGTCGACGGCCGTCCGGTTGAGGCTCGCGAACGCGGTCACCCGGATCAGGGTGCCCTCGAGCTCCCGGATGTTGCTCGAGACCTTCGACGCGATGAACTCCATGATGTCGTCCGGCACCTGCAGGTGGTCGGACTGCGCCTTCTTGCGGAGGATCGCGATGCGGGTCTCGAGGTCCGGCGCCTGCACGTCGGTGATGAGACCCCACTCGAAGCGGCTGCGCATCCGGTCCTCGAAGCCGGTGAGGTGCTTCGGGGCGACGTCCGACGTGATCACGACCTGCTTGTTGTGGTCGTGCAGCGTGTTGAACGTGTGGAAGAAGGCCTCCTGCGTGGAGTCCTTCCCCTGCAGGAACTGGATGTCGTCGATGAGCAGGATGTCGATGTCGCGGTACCGCTGCTGGAACTGGTTCGAGCGGTTGTTCGCGATCGAGTTGATGAAGTCGTTGGTGAACTCCTCGCTCGACACGTACCGGACGCGGATGCCCGGGTACAGGCTCTCCGCGTAGTGGCCGATCGCGTGGAGCAGGTGGGTCTTGCCGAGACCCGAGTCGCCGTAGATGAAGAGCGGGTTGTACGCCTTCGCCGGCGCTTCCGCGACCGCGACCGCGGCTGCGTGGGCGAAGCGGTTCGAGGCGCCGATGACGAAGTTGTCGAAGTTGTACTTCGGGTTGAGCCGGGACTCGGGGCGCCCGCTGGTGCCCGGGGAGTCGACCTGGCTCGGGACGAACGGCGCCTCGATGTACTGCCGAGGAGCGGCGCTCTGCTGCACCTGCTCCTGGACCGGTTCGGCGTAGGACGGCACCGCGACGGCGTCGACCCGGGGCTCGGAGGCCATGTCGGGGTTCACCGTGATCGCGAAGTTCGCCACCGAGTCGTCTCCGATCCGGGAGACCGCTTCGGTGATGGGGACCCGGATGCGCTGCTCGAGCATGCCGCGGGTGAGGTCGTTCGGCACTTCCAGGTAGAGGGTGCCCGCCAGCACGCCCTTGGGCTCGACGAGGTTGAGGAAGCCGTGGAGCTGCGGGGTGATCCGGTCGTCGTCGGACAGGATGCCGAGCACTGACGACCAGAGGTCCTCGACGGGGTCGGCCGGCGTCATGTCGCGCTCGTCTCCTGGTCTCGTTGCTCGGTTGCGGCTTCGGGTGTGGTCTCTCGCCCGTCGGGACGGGCGGTGGCGGCCACCGACCGACGACACGCGGGTGCGGGCGGAACCGCTCCCGCGTTCCGCGGACGGCTGGTGCGGTGGTGCGGGCGCTGGTCCGACGACGAGCTTCCCACAGGGTTGTCCACAGTGTCCTCCCCGGCTGGTCCACCGGAGACGAGTGAGGTACTCCCCCGCAGTACCGGGCATCCGGCCGTGCAGTGCCACAACTGTACGGGACCGCACCGTGTCCCACCGAACGGGAGTTGTCCCCAGTGTGGAGAACCCGGAGGCGTCACCGTGGGAGCGCGGACGGGGACGGGATCGTTTGACCTCCCAGCCGTCGTCACGTACCGTTGTCCAGTTGACTGCGGCCGTTCGGTCGCGCCATCCGCGTCAACCAATGCATACGTGACGGCTCGCCGCGAGCAGCCGTGTGGAGATCATCATGAGCAAGCGCACCTTCCAGCCGAACAACCGCCGCCGCGCCAAGAAGCACGGCTTCCGCGCCCGCATGCGCACCCGTGCCGGCCGCGCCATCCTCGCCGCACGCCGCGGCAAGGGGCGCACCGAGCTCTCCGCCTGATCCGCGGGGTCCTCGCCGTGTTGGCCCGAGCCAACCGCATCGTCCGAGGCGACGACTACCGATCGACCGTGCGTCGTGGCCGCAGGAGCGCCACGGCGCACGTCGTCGTGTCGGTGGTCCGTCGCCTCGATGACGACGGCGGTCCCACCAGGTTCGGGTTCATCGTGGCGAAGACCGTCGGGAACGCGGTCACGCGCAACCTCGTGCGTCGCCGGCTGAAGGCGATCGCACACGGTCTGCTGCCGAGCGCTCCGCTCGGGTACGACGTCGTGGTGCGCGCACTGCCAGCCGCCGCGCAGGCCGGATGGCCTACCCTGCTCGGAGACATCACGCGTGCCTTCGCGCGGGGTGTGGAGAAGGCAGCATGAACCGGTTCCTCTGGGTCGTCGCGTTGCTCCCGCGCAACGCGTGCGTCGTCGTGCTCCGGGCCTACCGAGCGGTGATCTCGCCGCTCTACGGCAACGTGTGCCGGTACCACCCCTCGTGCTCCCGGTACGCACTCGAGGCGATCCAGCAGTACGGGGTCGTCCGCGGTTCGGCCATGGGAGCGTGGCGGATCGCACGGTGCAACCCCTGGGCCGCCGGTGGGATCGACGACGTCCGGGAACGTCGCCGCCCCTTCAACGTCAGTCGGTTCGGGTTCGTGCTCGCACCGAGCCCGCAGCAACAGCAGGACCCGGTCGGCATGATCCGCCCGGTGCTGCTCCCCCAGCGCACTCGAAAGGCGTGACCTCCTCATGGAGATCCTGAACACTCTCCTCTGGCCGCTCAAGTGGGTGGTGTCCGCGATCCTCGTCGGGTTCCACTGGCTCTTCGAGACCATGGGGATGGACCCGTCCGCGGGCATCACATGGGTCCTGTCGATCATCTTCCTGACCTTCGTGGTCCGGGCCGCGCTGATCCCGATCTTCGTGCGGCAGATCAAGTCGCAGCGACGGATGCTCGAGGTCGCGCCGCAGCTGAAGAAGATCCAGGACAAGTACAAGGGCAAGAAGGACCAGTTCTCGCGCGAGGCGATGTCCCGCGAGACGATGGCGCTGTACAAGGAGACGGGGACGAACCCGCTGAGCTCCTGCCTGCCGCTGCTCATCCAGATGCCGATCTTCTTCTCGCTGTACTCCGTGCTGCACGAGGCGCAGATCAACAAGGCCGGCATCGGTCTGCTCACGAACGAGCTGGCGGCGGACTTCGGCAACGCTGCACTCTTCGGTGCGCCGCTGCACGAGACCTTCACGAACGCGTCGGGCTGGGAAGTCCGGATCATCGCGGGCGCCATGATCGTCGTGATGACGGCATCGCAGTTCATCACGCAGCTGCAGCTCGTCGCCAAGAACATGTCGCCGGAGACCAAGGAGTCTCCGATGTACCGCCAGCAGAAGATGATGCTGTACATCCTCCCGCTGGTCTTCGTCATCTCCGGCCTGTCGTTCCCGCTGGGCGTCATGTTCTACTGGCTCGCCTCGAACCTCTGGACGATGGCCCAGCAGTACTTCGTGATCCGCAGCATGCCGACGCCGGGCTCGGAGGCGGCCCTGGCGCGCGAGGCGCGTCTCGCCAAGAAGGCCCAGCGCCGCGGCACCCCGGCCACTGCCGGCGTCCTGACCGAGGCCGGTACGGGCGCCTCGGTGGCCGAGGTCGAGGCACGTGTCACCACCCAGCGCCAGCAGCCGGTCGGCAAGTCGCGCGCGAAGAAGAACGGGAAGAGCAAGTGACCGAGCAGGACACCACGGCCGTCGTCGACGCGACCGAGGACGAGCAGGTGCTCGGCCAGTCGAGCGAGCAGGGCGGCGACGACGAGAGCCGCGACGAGGCGGACATCGCCGCCGACTACATCGAAGAGCTGCTCGACATCTGCGACCTCGACGGGGACATCGAGATCGAGGAGCGCGCTGGACGTGTCTACCTGACGGTCTCGGACGACGGTGAGGCGCTGCGCGTCCTCGCGAAGCCCGACACCGTGTCCGCCCTGCAGGAACTCACGCGGATCGCTGTCCAGGCCGAGACCGGCGAGTTCAGTCGTCTGATCCTCGACATCGGGGGCTCCCGCGACGCTCGGGCGACCGAGCTCCAGCGGCTGGTCGACACTGCGATCGAGCGCATCGAAGCGGGATCGACGACCGCGGCGCTGCCGCCGATGTCGTCGTACGAGCGGAAGCTCGTCCACGACCTGGTCTCCGAGAAGGGCTTCCACTCGGAGTCCGAGGGCGAGGGTCGGGACCGTCACACGGTCATCACCCGATGACGGAAGCGGGCTCCGCTGACGCTCCGGTCCTCGAGACCGAGCCGGCGGTCGCAGCGACGCTGTTCGGAGACCGCCTCGAGGTCGCCCGGTCCTTCACGAACGAGTTGGCGCGTCGTGGCGAGGAACTCGGGCTCATCGGTCCCCTCGAGCTCCCGCGACTGTGGACGCGACACATCCTCAATTCTGCGCTCTTGGCTCCGCTCCTGCAGACCGGCGGAACGGTCGGCGATGTGGGATCGGGTGCGGGCCTGCCCGGCCTCGTGCTGGCGATCGCACGACCGGATGTCTCCATGACGCTGATCGAGCCGATGGAGCGCCGCGTGGAGTGGTTGCGAGGCGAGGCGGAACGGCTCGGTCTCGAGAACGTGGCGGTCGTCCGAGCCCGGGCCGAGGACGTCGCAGACGAGTTGGTGCTCGACCAGGTCACGGCCCGAGCCGTCAGTGCGCTGTCGAAGCTGATCCCCCTGACCGTGCCCCTGGTCCGGTCCGGTGGGCAGCTCATCCTCATGAAGGGTGCGCGCGTCGACGACGAGGTCGCCGCAGCCCGGAAGGTCATCCTCCGCAAGCGCCTCGAAGACGTCGAGGTGCTCGAGCTCGGAGTCGGAGTGGTCGAAGAGACCACCCGCGTCTTCCGGGCTACAGTTGACTGACGCTCCCGGTCCGGTCTGACCGGGGATCCGCGCCCTGCGCCGGACGAGGCGTTCGGGTCGCGGCCCATGTTCCACGTGAAACACCGACCGGGGAAGAGGCACTCGTTGAGTTCATCGACCGACTACGACGCTTCGACGCCCCTGGCGCGTGAGATCGCTGACCTGAACCGACGGCGCCGGGCGATCGCGACGCAGCAGTTCCCGCTTCCGGACAAGACCCGCGTGTTCACAGTGTCGAACCAGAAGGGTGGGGTCGGGAAGACCACGACGACGGTCAACCTCGCTGCGGCCCTCGCGCACGGCGGAGCTCGGGTGCTCGTGATCGACCTCGACCCACAGGGCAACGCGTCGACCGCACTCGGGATCGACCACCAGGCCGAGGTCGCGAGCATCTACGACGTGATCGTCGACGAGGCACCGATGGCGGACACGGTCCAGCGGTCCCCCGAGTCCGAAACCCTCTGGTGCGTGCCGGCCACAATCCACCTTGCCGGCGCCGAGATCGAACTCGTTTCCTTGGTAGCTCGAGAACAGCGTCTGCGGACCGCTCTCGACCAGTACCTCGCTTCCGTCGACGAGCCGTACCACTACGTGTTCATCGACTGCCCGCCGTCGCTCGGGCTGCTGACGATCAACGCCTTCGTGGCAGCGAAGGAGGTGTTGATCCCGATCCAGTGCGAGTACTACGCGCTCGAGGGGCTCAGCCAGCTCCTTCGCAACATCGAGCTCATCGAGCGTCATCTCAACCCGAACCTCGCGGTGTCGACGATCCTGCTCACCATGTACGACGGTCGGACGAACCTGGCCAACCAGGTGGCCAACGACGTCCGGACGCACTTCGGCGATCAGGTCCTGAAGGCGATGATCCCCCGGTCTGTCCGCGTCAGCGAGGCACCGAGCTACGGACAGAGTGTCGTGTCCTACGACGTCAACTCCAGCGGGTCACTCTCCTACCTGGAGGCTGCTGCCGAGATCGCAGAACGAGGAGCGAAGCACTGATGGCACCCAAGCGAACCGGACTCGGGCGCGGTATCGGCGCCCTGATCCCCACCGCCAACGAGCAAGAGCGTCCCGTCGACGTGTTCTTCCCGACCGGAGGCACCTCCGCCGCCGATGCGAATGGCGCCTCGGGACAGTCGGCAACGGCGGAGGAGCTCCTCGCGGTTCCCGGAGCTCGTCTCGCCAACCTCAACCCGCTCGACATCGTCCCGAACGCGCAGCAGCCCCGCAAGGAGTTCCGTGAAGAGGAACTCCAGGAGCTGATCCACTCCATCCGGGAGATCGGACTCCTGCAGCCGATCGTCGTCCGCCCGATCACCGGTGCAGCTGGCACCGAGCCGCAGTACGAGCTGATCATGGGTGAGCGCCGTCTTCGTGCGACGAAGGAGCTCGGGCTCGCCACGATCCCGGCGATCGTCAAGGACACCCCCGACGACGCGATGCTCCGCGACGCGTTGCTCGAGAACCTCCACCGCGCTCAGCTCAATCCGCTCGAGGAGGCTTCGGCCTACCAGCAGCTGCTCGCCGACTTCGGCATCACGCAGGAGCAGCTCGGGCAGCGGATCGGGCGCTCACGGCCCCAGATCACGAACACGATCCGTCTGCTGCGCTTGCCCTCCCCCGTACAGCGGCGCGTGGCCGCTGGTGTACTCTCGGCCGGGCACGCTCGCGCGATCCTCGCAGCGCCGGACGCGGAGGCGATGGAGTACCTCGCCGAGAAGATCGTGAACGAGGACCTGTCCGTGCGGGCAGCGGAAGCCATTGCTCAGCAGATGTCGACGAAGGCGCCGGCGAAGACGCCGTCGCAGCCGTCGAAGCGGCAGGTGCACTTCAACGACATGGCTGAGCGACTGGGCGACCGGTTGAACACCCGCGTGAAGATCGCGGTCGGTGCCCGGAAGGGATCCGTGACGATCGACTTCGCGACTGCCGACGATCTCAACCGCATCCTCGGCGAGCTCGGGATCCAGGACCTCGCGGGCTGACGGCGGCCGCCGGTCGCTTCCCCGTCAGAATCCAGGAGGAGCACGCCTCCCCTGAGCGCTGTGTGGCGCCCTGAGAGGCGAGGGGCGCTGCCGCTGATCCGGAGGACGTGGTTGTCCTTCTCGGCCCGCAGAAGGGGCGTCAGACGCTGTCAGGAGCGTCCTGCGCTCATCCGGCCTGTGCACACGGGGGAATGGCGCCGCGAGGATCGCGCCAGGCCGTCGCAACGTCCAACTGGCGGTTGGCTCGCCGGGCAGGTGCGCGGCCGACGATCGGCGGTCGATACCGGTGCGTAGTGTTACCCCGCCGCCAATCTGCTCGGCCAGTTCTTGCTCCAGGACGACAACCCTGCCCCCGACCGTCGGAGGTCGAGACCTGGTCGTGCGGCTGAGGGTTCACGCGCCCGGGATTCCGGTCGTCGCTGGTCGGTGATCCTCTTCGGTACTCGGCGGCCACGGAGGAGCGACTGCGCTCGTCACACGTGGTCAGACCGCGCGCCTCTTCTTCCGGCGTTCTGCTGTCGTGCCCGGAGCGTGAGGCGCTCCGCCAATGACCAGGCGACGCCTTTGCCCCGCGGCTACTCCGCGGAGCGACGTCGAGGGTGCCCATGAACCGAGCCCGATCGACACGGCGGAGACGTTGCTCTTTGATGTTGCGACGACGTGCATCGAACCGAGGCCGCGGGGGTTAAATGCGGGCTGGCGGTGCTCACCGCACGCCCCGGGAGACGGTGGTCGTGATGGTTTCACGTGGAACATGTGAGCCAAGGCTGCTTCGTGTGGCGCGGCGGTCGCCCGGAGCGCGTCAGGACACGGTGCCAGGCGGCCCGCCGTCGAGCGGGTCGATGCTCGGCACCACACGCTGTCGTCGGGACCTGCGGAACGCCAGGCGACACTCTCCGTCCGGAACGCAGGACGATTCCTGCGCGCCGTGCGAGAAGGACGTTCGTATCCGGAGCGGCGGAGCGCCCGAACCCGCGAGACGCCCGCCGGGGCACCACGGTGTGTCTGTGCGCGACGACGGCAGGCCGGGCACCGCGGGCACCATCACCAGGAGCAGCCGCCAATTGCGAGGTTCCACGTGAAACGTCGGTCTCCACAACGCTGCTCGATCAAGGACTACCGGCTCCATCGAAGCAGTGATCCACTACGCCTATGGCCAGGAAGAGTGATTGGAGCTGGCAGTTCGGCACCTTCCATCTGGACGGTGCTGCACAACCGAAGCTCGATGCGCGCTGGATCCTGGGCAGCCTGCAGGCCGGCGCAATGCTCGCGGCCTGAGCGATGAGTGTGGGCCGAGGGGCGCGGAGTCGATCGGTCAACAAGCGGTGCGAAGCATGCGACTCGCGCTGTAGCGAGTCGCCCATGTCGCCACCGTGACGCAGCCTGATGGGCTTGGTCCGCGCCGTGAGACCGTATACCGTTCTTCTCCCTCGGCTGCGACCTCGGAGTGCAGTATGCCGAGCTCAGCCCGCATCGGTGGGGCCTCGATGCGAGCGGCGATGAAGGGCGCCTCTTTCGAAGTCCTGCTCACACCGCCTCAGCGAACGAGCCGTACTTCGGCTCCTCAGCGGGATGGTCGCACGCCGGCGGGTGGACAACGGCAGGCGGACTGTCACCGCGGTGCCGCCTGCCGACGGCAGGGTGCTGATCGACCGACAGAGGGTGATGGTCGCGAGCGGGCGCCGTGGCTGCCGCTCAAAACACAGTGTCGGACCCACGGGGACGGGCTCAGACGATGCTCCCCGCCATGTCACGGGTTGGAAGGTCAGCTTCCGCCCTCCCGGAGCTTCCACGTAGCGCCCGCCGCTGCGTAGCCCGAATTCCGTGGTCTTCCGCGGCAGCCGCAGGTCCGGGCGGGCTGACATGGCCCGAGTTCGGTCGCCTGATGCGCATGCGCGAAGGGAATCGAGCCGCGGGTACGTCTGTGATCAGCACGCAGTAGCCCCGCCGGTGCCGAGGAGGAACAAGGCGTGCTCCACCACTGCGGTACCGGTGACGTGAACGGGCAGGTGGGCCGTTCGCACTCAGCCATCCACTGCCGGGCCGACTGGTCTCGGCAGCCAGGCGGATCACAGGCGGTAGCTGGGCCTGGCGACGCACCCGACCGCCCCGAGGCACCGGTTCTCCGAGTCAGGACGGCTGTCGCGTCTCGACCACCGCGAACACGATCGGTCGATGTTCCACGTGGAACGTCCAGACGTCCGAACTTCGGGGGCCTTCCCCGCTCAGGCCGAGTGGTCCCGGATGGCTTGCTCCGCGAGTTCGGCGTACGTCCACCCGAGGTCGAACCCCGACGCCGACAGCGCCTGCGGCACGAGGGACGTCTCGGTGAGCCCCGGGAGCACGTTCGCTTCGAGGAACCACGGCGTCCCGGCGCCGTCGACGATGATGTCGACGCGGGACACGTGCCGCAGACCCAGAGCGCGGTGCGCGAGGACGGCCGCTGCCGATGCGGCGCTCGAGTGTTCCTCCGACAGGCGGGCGGGCGTGTAGAAGGTGGTCTCCCCCGCGTTGTAACGAGCCTCGTACCCGTAGATCCCGTTGCGGGGCACGATCTCCACCGGCGCCAGCGCGAGCGGCCCGTCGCCCGTGTCGATGATGCCCACGGCGATCTCGGTCCCGCGGATGAGCTGCTCGACCACGGCGTCCTCGCAGTACGTGTACGCAGCGACCATGGCACGAGGCAGATCGTCGACGTCCTCGACGAGGGTGACGCCCTGGGCACTCCCGCCACGGGCGGGCTTCACGGCGAGCGGCACGGGGTGCTCCGCGGCGATTGCCTGCAGCACACCCACGGCACCGAGTTCCCGGAACACGTCGTGCGACAGCGTGACGGAGCGGGGGGTCCGGACGCCGGCCCGAGAAACGAGCGCCGATGCGGTCGGCTTGTCCCATGCCAGCCGAGCCGACGTGGAGCGTGAGCCGACGTACGGGATGTCGAGGGCCTCCAGGATGCCGCGCAGCGCGCCGTCCTCACCAGACGCTCCATGGAGTGCGGGCCACACGACGTCCGGGCGGTCCGCGCTCAGCGCCGGCAGCAGCGACGCGTCAGCGTCGCGGAGGTCGACCTGCCAGCCGTACCCGGCGAGCGAGTCCGCGACGCGTCGTCCGGACCGCAGTGAGATGTCGCGTTCGTGCGAGATCCCCCCGGCGACGACGACGACGTGACGGCGGGCGAACTCAGCCATGTGTGTTCCTCTGCGAAGGGGTACGGTGGAGCGAAATACCTGATCAGGACAGGTTCGGCGGCGGCGAGCTGACCGTGGAGCGGCTGACGGACGAGGCGGTCCGCGCCGTCGGACCGAACGTCTCGATGAGCTCGAGCTCGTCGTTCACCACGGAGGCCAGGCGCTTGACGCCGACGCGGATCTGGTCGGACGTCGGGTAGCAGAACGACAGGCGGATGTTGCCGGCTCCGCGACCGTCGGCGAAGAAGGCCGTGCCCGGTGTGTAGGCGACGAGCTCCTTGACGGCGCGCGGGAGCATGCCCTTCGAGTCGAGCGAGTCCGGCAGGGTCAGCCACACGAAGAAGCCGCCGTTCGGCACCGTCCAGTGCAGGTCGGGCAGGAACTCCCCCAGCGCGGACAGCATCGCGTCGCGGCGCTCGGCGTACAGGCCGCGGAAGGTGTCGATCTGCCCCTTCCAGTCCGCTGCATCGAGGTACGCGTTGACGACGTACTGACCGAAGGAGTTCGGGGCGAGGACGGCCGATTCGTTCGCGAGCACGAGCTTCTCGCGGATGGCGTGTGGCGCCAGGGCCCACCCGACGCGGAACCCGGGCGCGAGCGTCTTCGAGAACGAGCCGAGGTAGACCACGCCCTCGTCGTCGATCGACCGGATGGCCTGCGGGGCGGGCTCGTCGAACCAGAGCAACCCGTACGGGTTGTCCTCGAGCACGAGGATGTTGTTCGAGCGGCAGATGTCGAGGACCTCGATGCGGCGCTCGCGGCTCATCGTGACCCCGGCCGGGTTGTGGAAGTTCGGGATCGTGTACAGGAACTTCATCCGCTTGCCAGCGGCCCGGAGACGGCCGATCGTCTCGCGGAGGGCCTCCGGGACCAGGCCGTGCTCGTCCGTCGCCACGTGCACCGTCTCCGCCTGGTACGACCGGAACACACCGATGGCGCCGACGTAGGACGGCGACTCCGCCAGGACGACGTCACCCGGGTCGATGAACAGCCGCGTCACGAGGTCCAGGGCGTGCTGGGACCCCGTGGTGACCACGACGTCCTCCGGGCTGGCACGGATGCCCTCCAGGCTCATCACGTCGACGATGTGCTCACGGAGGGGTCGGTGTCCCTGTCCGCCGCCGTACTGCAGCGCCATGGCGGCGTCCTCCTGCATGACGCGGTCGATGGAGCCCGTGACGAGCTCCCGCGGCAGTGCGGAGACGTACGGCATGCCGCCGGCGAGCGAGACCACCTCGGGCCTCGACGCGACGGCGAACAGAGCTCGGACCTCGGAGGCGCTCAGCCCGGCGGTGCGCTGGGCGTAGGAGTCGTACCAGGGGTCGAGACTGTTGCCGTTCGTCATCGAGTTTCCTCCACTCGGTCGTTCTCGCCACAGTACGACATGCAACCGGGCATCCGTCGGTCCGCGACGAGGCCGATCGTCGATCGGTGGCCCGCTCCGGCCCGGAGGCCCGCCCCGCGTCCGCCCCGCCCGGCGCGCGGACATCGGCCCGGGACAGGCGAACGCCCCGCCCTCCGATGGAATGGAGGACGGGGCGTCCGGGTCTGTGCGCGGGCTCCCTACGCGAGGAAGTCCGCGAGGTCGGCCTCGAGGGCCGGCTTCGGCTTGGCGCCGATGACGGTCTTGACGACCTCGCCGCCCTTGAAGACCTTCATCGCCGGGATCGACGTGATCTGGTAGTTCATGGCCGACTGCGGGTTGTCGTCGACGTTGAGCTTGACGATCTCGATCTTGTCGGCGTGCTCCGCGGCGATCTGGTCGAGGATCGGCGACACCGCACGACACGGGCCACACCACTCGGCCCAGAAGTCGACGAGGATCGTCTTGTCGGACTTGAGGACTTCGGCCTCGAACGTGGCGTCGGTGACGGCCTTGGCGTTGCTCATGTTTGCTCCTTCGACGGAAGTCGGTTCGGTGAGGGGAACGTGGTCGACGGACCGGGCATTCCCCCGGTCGGCCGCGCCCGGGTCAGACCCGCGCGGTGACGTCGATGATCGCCTCGGTCGGGGTGACGCCCTCGGCCTGGTCGGTGATGCTGTGGTCGAGGTCGGCGAGGTACTTCTCGGCGTCGAGTGCGGCCACGGCACCGGAACCGGCGGCCGTGATCGCCTGGCGGTACGTCGGGTCGAGCACGTCACCGGCGATGAAGACGCCCGGGACGCCGACCGCGCGGGACGAGCGGCCCTCGACCGCGAGCGTGCCCTCCGGGGCGATCTCGAGCTGGCCGTGCACGAGGTGGGTGCGGGGGTCGTTGCCGATCGCGATGAACAGGCCGTCCAGCGCCATCGAGGACTCCTCGCCGGTGACGGTGTCCCTGAGCGTGACGCCCTCGACCGCCGTGTCGCCCGTGATGCCGGTGACCGTCTTGTTCCAGGCGAACTCGATCTTGGGGTCGTTCATGGCCCGGTCCTGCATGATCTTCGACGCGCGCAGGGTGTCCCCGCGGTGGATGATCGTCACCTTGTCGGCGAAGCGGGTGAGGAAGGTCGCCTCCTCCATCGCGGAGTCACCGCCGCCGACGACGGCGATGTTCTTCTGACGGAAGAAGAAGCCGTCGCAGGTGGCGCACCACGAGACGCCGTGACCGGAGAGGCGCTCCTCGTCCGGGAGGCCCAGGTGCCGGTACGCGGACCCGGTCGCGTAGACGACCGCGAGGGCCTCGTACGTCTCGCCGGAGCCGACGGTGACCTTCTTGACCTGACCGGTGAGGTCGACGGAGACGGCGTCGTCGTACAGGACTTCGGCACCGAACTTCTCGGCCTGCTCCTGCATCTTGATCATGAGGTCGGGGCCCTGGACACCCTCGGGGAAGCCCGGGAAGTTCTCGACCTCGGTCGTCTTGGTCAGCTCGCCGCCGGTCTCGACGCTCGAGGCGACGATGAGCGGCTTCAGCTCAGCGCGCGCGGCGTAGATGCCGGCCGTGAACCCGGCGGGACCGGAACCGATGATGATGAGCTCGCGCATGACTGCCCTTCCGTTGCGTGCCACCGAGACAACCCATGGTAGCCGCGGGCCATTCCCGGGCAGCCGTGAGCGTCAGGCCCGCGGACGTCCCCCGTCGGGGCCCGACTCAGCGGCCGAGTCGTGCGCGGACGAGGTCGACGGCGCTGCGCACCTCGGCATTGCGGATGGCCGCCAGGACGCCGAAGTACACGGCCACCATGACGACCCCGCCCAGGACGACGGTGATGGCCGCGCTCGTGAAGTCCGCCATGGCGAAGCCGTCCTGGCGGAAGGCCCCGAAGAAGTGGACGACGACGAGGCCGACGGCGCCGGCCACGAGTGCGGCGACGACGAACTGCAGGTGCGACCGGGCGACCACCGGGCCCT
This sequence comes from Curtobacterium sp. MCBD17_023, assembly GCF_003224415.1. Classification (NCBI taxonomy): domain Bacteria; kingdom Bacillati; phylum Actinomycetota; class Actinomycetes; order Micrococcales; family Microbacteriaceae; genus Curtobacterium; species Curtobacterium sp. MCBD17_023. The sequence continues at coordinate 325,311 of NZ_QKLJ01000001.1, read as the reverse complement.
CGATGCCGTCGAGCCGCCGACGGACGAGCACGAGCGCCACGATCGTCTGGGCCGACCCGGCGACGGTCGTGCACGCGGCGACGGCGAGACCGATGACCTGCCCGGGCAGCGCGGTCACGGCCAGGGCCCCGATGACGAACAGGCCCGACTGCACGAGCTGCATGAGGAACGGGGTCCGGTGGTCGTGCATGGCCCAGAACACCCGCTGGATGATGAAGAGCATGCTGAACAGCACCAGGCCGGGCATGTAGGCCAGCAGCACGCCGCCGATGGACACCGCGCCCTCGAAGGTGTTCGAGAACATCCGGCCGAACGGCACCGCCACCACCATGAGCGCGACGGCCGAGAACACCGTGAACAGGCCGACGATCCGCAGGGACAGCGACAGGTTGCGGCGGACGGCGGCCAGGTCGCCGCGTTCGGCGTCGTGGCTCATCCGCGTGAAGTACGCGGTGGCGATCGACACGGCGATGATCGAGTGCGGCAGCATGAAGAGCAGCCAGGCGTTCTGCAGCACGGCGTTGCCGGCGTTGCCGGAGCCGAGCGATGCCACGCGGGACTGCACGATCCCGGCCAGCTGCGTGACGAGGATCATCGCGAACAGCCATCCGGCCGCCGTCCCGGTGGCCTTGAGGCCGACGCCCCGCCAGCGGAAGTCGGGTCGGAAGGTCAGGCCCGCGCGCTTCCAGAAGAACGGCAGGAAGGCCGCCTGCGCGAGGACACCGAGTGAGGCGCTGCCCGCGAGCACCGCGATCTTCAGCGGCGTCCAGTCGTCCGTCCCCGCGTTCATCGTGCGGTTGCCGAACAGCGCGATGAACACGACGAGGCCGGCGATCGCGATGACGTTGTTGATGAGCGGCGCCCAGGTGAACGGACCGAACACCTGCTTGGCGTTGAGGACCTCGCCGAGCAGCGAGTACATCGCGTAGAAGAGGATCTGCGGCAGGCACCAGAACGCGAAGGCGACCGCCAGGTCCGTCGCCGCCGGGGAGAAGCCCTTGCCGTCGTCCGCCTGCGCGGCGTACACGCGGACCAGGACCGGGGCGAGCAGGGTCGCGATGATCGTGATCACGACGAAGACCGAGCCGCCGAGCGTCACGATCTTGTTCACGTAGGCGCGCCCGCCGTCGCCGTTCTGGCTCATCGAGCGGACGATCTGCGGGATGAGCACCGCGGAGAGCAGGCCGCCGGCGATGAGCGCGTAGATGTTGTTCGGGAGCTGGTTCGACACCGCGAACGCGTCCGCCGCACGGGAGTTCGCCTGCCCGATCGCGTACGCGAGCACGAACGTCTTCGCGAAGCCGAGCAGCCGCGACACCATCGTCCCGACCGCGAGCAGGGCACTCGCCCGTCCGAGGTCGCGTCCGCCCTCCGCTCCGGTGTCGACGTTCCCGGTCGTGGTGGGCGGGGTGGTGCTGATGGTCGGCTCCTCGGACGCACGGCGGTCGGTGGGCTGGCGACGGTCGTCGCGGGTGCTGTCGTCGTCGTGGTGGTCTGCCGGGAGGCTCGACTGCACCCCGGCTCGCATGATCGCGTCCTCGAGCCGGTCGCCGTCGGCCGCCACCGTGTCGGTGCCGGAGCTGGCCGCGGCGATCGCGGTGGCGGCCCCGGGAACGGTGGCGGCTCCGGGGACGGGGGTCGGGCCTCCAGGCGGGGTGTCGACGGCGGGCTCCCCCGGCGCCGGCGGCTGGACCTCGAGCGGACGGTTCGGGTCCTCCTCCTCGGGCTCGGGCTCCCCGTTGCGACGACGGAGTCGGCGCCGCACGTTGCGGACGATGCCGAAGCCGAAGACTGCGATGACCGCGATGGCGGCGACGGCCGTGATGACCGTCTCCCACTGCGCCTGCACGTTGATCTCGACCGTCGCGGGCGTCGAGATCCGGGCCCCGGTCGCGCTCGTCAGGGACATCGACAGGGCGACCTTGCCGTTCGCGACCGACTGCACGGGGAAGGTGGTGCGGGTCGAGGAGCGGGGCTGGATGGTGACCTCGACCGCGTTCTGCTCGATGCGCAGGAACGAGTTCGACGGCGAGACGGTCAGGAAGACGGTGACGGCGTGGTCGGACCGGTTCCGCACCGAGATCGGCAACGAGGACCGGTCACCGAGCAGGGTGATGTCGCTCGAGTTGACGATGTTGACGCTGTTGACGGTCTCGTCGTTGTCGGCGACGAGCGTGTCGATCGCCGTCGAGAGGCCCTCGGGGTCGGCACGCCACGCGTTCGAGGCCGCCGCGAGGGTCGCGAGCCGGGCGGGGGCGGTGACGGACGCGGGGTCCTGCACGGCGCTGGCGAAGTCGGTGAGGTCCTGCTCCGACCCGACCAGGCGGCGGAGCGTCTCGAGCCGGTCGTCGTCGACGCCGGCGCTCTGCAGCGTGAGCGAGCCGGGGGTGGCGTCGACCACGGTGGAGAAGTCCGTCGGCGAGACCCAGACGGTGCTCTCGAGGGTGTCGAGGGCCTGGTCGAGGCGGCTGGAGTCGGTCGGCCAGGACCGGTCGAGCGTGAGGAGGAGCGGCCCGGTCGCGGTGCCCTGGACGGCCACGGTCGCCAGGGTGGCGGTGAGTTCCGACATCGCGTCCGTGTAGGCGCGACCGTTCGTGGCACCGGCGGCGTCCCGGAGGAGCGCCGACATCGCCTGGTCGGCCACGAGCCCCTGCGTCGGACCGATGGACTCCGACGCGGCGACGGTGGCACCGGCACCAGCGGAGGTGTTGCCGCTCGAGACGATGGTGGAGCGGTACCCGGCCTCGCTGAGGGCCGGCAGGTCGTCGGTGGCGACGGTGCCGTCGGCGGGCCAGGCGACGGTGTCGAGCGTCCACGGGAAGTCGACGAGCGACTCCGACGTGGGGATGGTCGTCGGGGCGTCCGGCTCCGTGGTGCTGCCGTCGTCCGTCGGGTCGCCGGGGCTCGCGGGACCGGTCGCCGCGTCGGTGGCACCGACACCGTCCTGGTCCGGTGCGTCGGTGCTCGAGGTCCCGGGGGTGGCCCCGTCCGCGGGCGTGGCCGTCGGGCTCGGGGTCGCGCCCGGGAAGCGGTCGTCCTCGACGGCGGCGGCGATCGCCTGGTCGAAGGAGATCGGCGCGGCGATGCCCGGCGATCCGGCCTGGTTGAGTCCGGTGACGTCGGCGTCCGCGTAGGTGAGCGGGAACTTCTCGTTCCGCAGGCCCTCCAGGCGCTCCAGCCAGGCCGTCGCGGTGCTCGGGGCGTCGTCCCCGAGGAGCCGGATCGACGCGATGATCCGCGGGTCGACGGCGAGGGCGACGCTGTGGTCCTCCGCTGCGTCGAGTTGCTGGGTCAGCGTGCCGTCGACCGCGGTGGCCGAGGCGAGGGCACCGGCGGTGAGGACGCCGTCCTCGGTCGCGGGCACCGTCACGGGCATCGCGACGGCGACGTCGACGGGCGCGCGGTCGAGCGCGGGGTTCCAGGTGAAGGCGGACCGCCCGACCGCGAACGTCGAGCCGGCTGCGTACGAGGCCGCGATGCGTCGTGCACCGAACGGGTTGAGCGTGCCGAGTCGGACGTCGGCGAACGGGACGCTGATGTCACTGACCGTCACCGAACGGTGTGCTGGGACGACCGGGACGTCCACCTCGCCCATGGGCTCACCGGGGTAACCGTCAGGTGTGGTGTCGCCCAACCAGTCGGTCAGGATGTCCCGGGTCCCGACCACGGGTCGGATGATGTCGAGGTCGGCGCTCCCCGCGGGCAGCGCGACGTCCGTGTCGTTCGTCACGGTGAGGGACAGCGAGAGGTCGTCACCGAGCTCGAGGACCCCTCGCCCGGACGGGGTCAGCGCGACGGAGGTGGTGCCGGACTGTGCGGCGCTCGGATCGGCGGGCTTCGTGGTGGTGGCGGCGTCGGCGACGTCCACCGCGGCGGGCGCGATGACCAGACCGGTGGCGACCAGGGCGGACGCGGCGGCGGCGAGCACGGTACGGAGTATCTGCATGTGAGAGGGCCCTGGTCGTGAGCGGGCCACGACGAGTGTATGAGGCACGACCATGACGACAGGCGGGCGCGCAGGTGCTCGCCGTCATCATCTGGGATGATCGACGGCGTCATGCAGTCCGTAGCCCAGGCCGTCGAACGTCTCGACGCACTCGCCGCCACCGACACCGTCGACGTCCTCGCACGGGCGTTCGCCGCCGCCGGTCACGAGCTCGCCCTCGTCGGCGGGCCCGTCCGCGACGCCTTCCTCGGCCGCCCGGTGACCGACCTCGACTTCACCACCGACGCACGTCCGGACGAGATCCTGGCGATCGTCGGACCCCTCGCGAAGACGACGTGGGACGTCGGGCGCCAGTTCGGCACCATCGCCGCACTGGTCCGGGGCGAGCAGGTCGAGATCACGACCTACCGCAGCGACGTCTACGACGGCGAGACCCGCAAGCCCGAGGTCACCTTCGGCGACACCATCGAGGACGACCTGCTCCGTCGCGACTTCACCGTCAACGCGATGGCGCTCCGACTCCCCCAGCGGGAACTCGTCGACGTGCACGGCGGTGTCGAGGACCTGCTCGCCGGGCGTCTGGCGACCCCGCAGGCTGCCCCGATCTCCTTCCGCGACGACCCGCTCCGGATGATGCGGGCGGCACGGTTCACGGCGCAGCTCGGGTTCACGGCGTCCGACGACGTCCGGGGCGCGATGTCCGACCTCGCCGACTCGATCGACATCGTCTCCGCCGAGCGCGTGCGGGACGAGCTCGTGAAGATGCTCAACACGTCCGACCCGGTCGAGGGGCTCCGGCTCCTCGTCGACACCGGGATCGCCGAGCGGATCCTGCCCGAGCTGCCGGCGATGAAGCTCGAGATCGACGAGCACCACCACCACAAGGACGTGTACGAGCACTCGCTCACGGTCCTGACCCAGGCGATCGGGTACGAGGCGGAGCGTCACCCCGGCGACGCCCCCGACACCGTGCTCCGGCTCGCCGCGCTCCTGCACGACATCGGCAAGCCCGCGACCCGCAAGCTCGAGCCCGGCGGCGCGGTGAGCTTCCACCACCACGACCTGGTCGGGTCCAAGCTCGCGAAGAAGCGCCTGCGGGCGCTGCGGTTCGACAACGACACGATCGCCTCGGTCGCGCGCCTGATCGAGCTGCACCTCCGGTTCTTCGGGTACACCGAGGGCGCCTGGACCGACGCCGCCGTCCGCCGCTACGTCCGCGACGCCGGCGACCAGCTCGAGCGGTTGCACGAGCTCACCCGCTCCGACGTCACCACCCGGAACCGTCGGAAGGCGGACCGGCTCGGCTTCGCCTACGACGACCTGGAGGCCCGGATCGCCGTCCTCGCGGAGCAGGAGGAACTCGACTCCATGCGTCCGGACCTGACGGGCGACGACATCATGCGCATCCTCGACATCCCGCCGGGGCGGGCCGTCGGCGAGGCGTACCGCTTCCTGCTCGAGGCGCGGATGGACGAGGGGCCGCTCGGTCCCGAGGACGCCGAGGCGCGCCTCCGCGCCTGGTGGGCGTCCCGCGACGCGTCCGCCTGACCGGCACCGGTCGCTCTGCACAGCCGGTGGCGCGCCTCCAGGCCGTCCGCTACGATGGGCAGGTTGTCTCGCGCGCATGCAGCGTGCCGAGACACATGCATCAACCCTCCTGCCCCGGGAACTGCCCGGGGCCGCTGAGACCAGAGGAGGTGGGTTCCGCATGCACCAGTACGAACTGATGGCGATCCTCGACCCCGAGATCGATGAGCGCACCGTCGCTCCCAGCCTGGACAAGTTCCTCGCGGTCATCCGCAACGACGGTGGCACCGTCGACAACGTGGACGTCTGGGGCCGTCGCCGGCTCGCGTACGAGATCGCGAAGAAGAACGAGGGCATCTACGCCGTCGTGAACTTCACGTCGTCCGCCGACTCCGCCAAGGAGCTGGACCGCCAGCTCGGTCTCTCCGAGGCCGTCCTGCGCACCAAGGTCCTCCGCGCCGAAGAGGGCATGGCCCAGGTCGCCGCTCAGAAGGAGCGCGACGAGGCCCGTGCCGCCCGCAAGGCCGCCAACGCGTCGGCTTCGGCCGCCACGACCGCGAGCGCCGAGTAGCCCGTGGCCGGCGAAACCGTCATCACGGTGGTGGGCAACCTCACCGCGGACCCGGAGCTGCGCTACACGCAGAACGGGCTCGCCGTGGCGAACTTCACCATCGCGTCGACCCCTCGCACGTTCGACCGTCAGGCGAACGAGTGGAAGGACGGCGACGCGCTGTTCCTCCGTGCGAGTGTGTGGCGCGAGTTCGCCGAGCACGTGGCGGGGTCGCTGACGAAGGGCTCGCGCGTCATCGCGCAGGGCCGTCTCCGTCAGCGTTCCTACCAGGACCGTGAGGGTCAGCAACGGACGAGCATCGAGCTCGAGGTCGACGAGATCGGCCCCTCGCTCCGGTACGCGACCGCCCAGATCACCCGTGCACCGGGTGGCAGCGGCGGTGGCGGCGGGCGCGGCCAGGTCGGCGGCGGGGGCAACTCCGGCGGTGGCTTCGGCGGCAACTCCGGCGGCGGCGGTCAGTCCGACGCACCGTGGTCCCCGCAGGGTGGTCAGCAGGGCGGCGGCAACGCACAGTCGAACGACGTGTGGAGCACCCCCGGCGGCACCTACGACGACGAGACCCCGTTCTGATCCGCGACCACACGGTCTGACGGACACACAACTTCTCTCTCTGTAAGGAAGAACAATGGCTGGAAAGAGCACCGGCGACCGCCGGAAGCCTCGCGGCAAGGGCGGCAAGAACGCCGCTCCCGCGAAGGCGATCAAGGTCGGCGTCATCGACTACAAGGACGTCGCGACCCTGCGCAAGTTCATCTCGGAGCGTGGAAAGATCCGCGCCCGTCGCATAACCGGCGTCTCCGTCCAGGAGCAGCGCCTCATCGCCCGTGCCGTGAAGAACGCCCGTGAGATGGCGCTCCTCCCCTACGCCGGCTCCGGCCGCTGATCGGAGGTCGACACATGTCGAAGCTCATCCTCACCCACGAGGTCTCCGGCCTCGGTTCCGCCGGTGACGTCGTCGACGTCAAGAACGGCTACGCCCGCAACTACCTGATCCCGCAGGGCTTCGCCGTGTCGTGGTCGAAGGGCGGCGAGAAGCAGATCGAGTCGATCCGTGCAGCTCGCACCGCGCGCGAGCTCGCCACCATCGAAGAGGCACAGGACCTCAAGATGAAGCTCGAGAACGCCACCATCCAGCTGTCGGTCAAGGCCGGCAAGGACGGTCGTCTGTTCGGCTCCGTCCGCCCGGCTGACGTCGCTGACGCCGTCCAGGCGCAGGGCGTCGGCTCGCTCGACAAGCGCAAGGTCGAGGTCCCCGCGACCATCAAGACCGTCGGTGACCACGAGGCCACCGTGCGTCTGCGCGAGGACATCGTCGCGACCATCTCGCTGAAGGTCGTCGCCGCGAAGTAGCAGCACACAGCACCGCCGGAGGGCGGGTCTCCCACCACGGGAGGCCCGCCCTCCGTCGTTCCCGCACCGGGTGCACGACTGCGCCCTGCACGGTTGCCCTCCCGGCGTGTCGGAAGGGGTCGGGACCGCTCCGGAGGCCCTGGTCGGCTGAGCGGTCCCGGCGCAAGGAACACCGATGGCCGGTTACCGCCGGCCCCCGCCCGGCGCCTGGGAGCCACCCGAGTGGAACCGGATCACGAGGCCGTTTGTCAAGTCGGTTCTGCACAGTGGGAGGCTCGTAGGTGAACCTTCGACTCGCAGTTGAAGTCGAGTTCTCCACACACGGTGTGGAACGAGAAAGCCCCGATCAGCAGTCGAAAGTGTGTTCTCCCGCGGAGTTCTCCACAGCGGAGTGCACAACCATCCACACAGGTCTCCGGCGTGTTCCGCAATCGTTCCACAGAGTTGTCCACAGGGCCTGTTGCTGGGGATAACTCTGTACCCGTAGCGTGAGCCAGCGACTCGGGGATGTCGGTCGCCCGGGGTAGAACTGCTCGGTGGGGGACGGTTCGGCGGGTCGTCCGCCAGCACCGCCATGGACACCACACCGCCGTGAGCACCGCCCCGCCGTGAGCACCGCCCCGCCATGAACACCGCCCCGCCATGAACACTGAGGAGCACCTGTGTCGATCGCGCATCTGGAGCCGGCCCCCCGGGAGTACGCCGAGCGGAACGCCGACCGGACTCCCCCGCACGACATGCTCGCGGAGCAGTCGACGATCGGCGGCATGATGCTGTCGAAGGACGCCGTCGCCGACGTCATCGAGACCGCCCGCGGTGTCGACTTCTACATCCCCAAGCACGAGGTCATCTTCGACGCGATCCTGTCGCTGTACTCGCACGGTGAGCCGACCGACGTCATCGCCGTCACCGACGAGCTGACGAAGACGGGCCTGCTGTCCCGCGGCGGTGGCGCCGAGTACCTGCACAGCCTGACGAGCATGGTGCCGACCGCGGCCAACGCCGGCTACTACGCCGCGATCGTCGCCGAGAAGGCCGTCCTCCGCCGCCTGGTCGAGGCCGGCACCCGCATCGTGCAGATGGGCTACGCGAGCGAGGGTGAGGTCACCGACCTCGTCAACAGCGCGCAGGCCGAGGTCTACAACGTCGCCGGTGGCGTGCAGACCGAGGACTACGTCCCCCTGACCGAGGCCATCGGCACCGCCATCGACGAGATCGAGGCCGCGAAGGGCCGTGACGGGCAGATGACCGGCGTCCCGACGGGGTTCGCCCAGATGGACGCCCTGACGAACGGCTTCCACCCCGGACAACTCATCATCGTGGCCGCCCGACCCGCACTCGGGAAGTCGACCCTGGCGCTCGACCTGTGCCGCGCCGCCGCGCTGAAGCACAACCAGACCGCCGCGTTCTTCTCGCTCGAGATGGGTCGCGCCGAGATCGCCATGCGTCTGCTCTCCGCCGAGTCGAGCGTCCCGCTGCAGAACATGCGCAAGGGCACCGTCGACACCCGCGACTGGACCACCATCGCGCAGACCCGCGGGCGCATCAACGACGCTCCGTTCTTCATCGACGACTCCCCCAACATGACCCTCGTCGAGATCCGTGCCAAGTGCCGGCGCCTGAAGCAGCAGCACAACCTGAAGCTCGTCGTCATCGACTACCTGCAGCTCATGACCTCGGGCAAGAAGGTCGAGAGCCGCCAGCAGGAGGTGTCCGAGTTCTCCCGTGCGCTCAAGCTCATGGCGAAGGAGCTCCAGGTCCCCGTCATCGCACTGTCGCAGCTGAACCGTGGACCCGAGCAGCGTGCCGACAAGAAGCCGATGATCTCCGACCTGCGTGAATCCGGATCGATCGAGCAGGACGCCGACATGGTCATCCTGTTGCACCGTGAGTCGGCGTACGAGAAGGACAACCCGCGGCAGGGTGAAGCCGACCTGATCGTGGCGAAGCACCGCAACGGGCCGACGGACACCATCACGGTGGCGTTCCACGGGATGTTCTCGCGGTTCGTGGACATGCCGCAGTAGTGGAGTGTGAGACGGCGATGCCCCGGTCAAGCAGGACAGGGAAGTCGTCGTGGTTGTCGCCGCCAGTCGCGTACCGGTGGACGAGCGGCTTGCAGGACGGTCTCGCAGTACCGTTCCGGGATGGACTACTCCTTCTCCGCGCCGACCGCGATGGAGTTCAAGACGCTCTACGACGAGACTGGTTGGGGGGACTGGACTCTGGACCGATTCGAGCGCGCCCTGTCCGGGAGCTGGATCGTCTGCACCGTCAGGGATGACGCCGGCCGCCTGGTCGGCATGGGCAGGCTCATCAGCGACGGGGCGCTGCACGCCTTCGTGACCGAGATGATCGTCACCGAAGAGGCTCGAGGTGGAGGTATCGGCGGCCAAGTCCTCGCGCGCCTTGTCGACGAGGCACGTCGCCGCGGAGTGGACGACGTACAGCTCTTCGCGGCCCGAGGTCGGGCTGAGTTCTACGAACGCCACGGCTTCGAGCGCCGGGCCGAGAGCGGACCCGGCATGGACGTAGCGAGCGTTCGCTAGCCCATCCTCTACCGGGCGGCTGTCGTGAGCACCACGCGTCCGTCGTCGCAGCGTCGCCGGCCCAGCGGGACTCGACCTCCCGGATCGGTGCAGCTGGCGCGTCGATGGTCGCCGTGCCGTCTGCGGTTGCGAGACGATGCCGGGCAGCTCCGCAACGAACGCAGCACGCCCGGCGGCGCCTTGCCCACTACCGACGATGCTCAGTTCAGATGCGCGAAGCGCTGCGGACGGGACTGGGGTCTCCTGCCCTGCGGTCGAGCCGGTCGCGATCCAGTCCAGCCGACGCCCCCGGTCCTGTCGAGCCGTGACGAGGGATCGCATCACGTCCGCGGCCGGTTGCCCCCGGACGTGGTCGATGACCACGTCGACCTCGGCTGCCGCCTCACATCCGGTGCGGTCCCGCCAGCGATCATTCCGCTTCCGCCGACTGTCGAGTGAGCCGGCTACCGCATCGGTTCGTGGACGATGCTCACTGAGCGGTGAGCTGGCTCATGAAGGCGGTGAAGTCGCCGATTGCGTTGTGCTCGACGATCTGGCCGTCGCGGATGACGTCGACGGCGACGGCTTCGAGGCGGGTCGCGTTGCCGTTGGCGGGGATGCCGAACAGGTCACCGTTGCTGAAGGTGCCCTCGAGGACCCAGTGGGTGTAGACGGTGTCACCGTCGGCGGACTGGCCGAGGATCGTCATGGTCTGGTCGGGGACCGCGGTCTTCGCGGCGAGGTCGGAACCCATCCACATGTCCCTGTCCATCGCACCGCCGTTGGTGTGGTTGACCAGATCCTGGGAGATGTAGGTGTCGAACGCGGCCTGCAGATCGCTGGTGTTGTAGGCGTCGTAGAAGGCACGGGCGATGGTCTTGTTGTCGTCGGTGGTGCTCATGGTCTTGTCCTTCGGCTGGGAGTGTCGGTCAGTTGGCGGAGAGCAGCAGCGTGTTCAGGCTGGGGTCTCGGACGAGGAAGCCGGCGTCGGATTCCTCGATGGGTCCGTCGACGGTTCCGAGGACGTGGTCGAGGCGCTCGTGGGTGTCGAGGCGGAGGGTGAAGGCGCGCATGCGGGCGGTCCCTGCGGGGGATTGCGGTGCGCCGACGCCTTGCCAGGTGTTCACTGCGATGCGGTGGTTGAACGCGCCGCCGCCACCGAGGTCGCCCATGTGGAAGCGGGGTGCCCAGACGGCCTGGTTGAACCCGAACGTGCGGTAGAAACCGTAGGCGGCTTCGAGGTCCCCGACGTACAGGTGGACGTGGCCGATCTTGGTGCCCTCCGGCACCGGGAGTGTGATGTCGTCATCGGGCAGTGCGGCGAGGACGGCGCGGACGTCGAGCGGCTCACGACCGTTGGAACGGCTGCCGTCCTGGCGCAGCACGTACGGGCCGTTGTCGTCGAAGTGGAACCCGCGGAGACGTTCCGGCGTCTCGAGGGTGATCTCGACCGTGATGCCGTCCGGGTCGAGGAGGTAGATCGCCTTCGACATGATGTGGTCGGTCGGTGAGATCTGCCAGCCGACCCGGATGAGGCGGAGCAGGATCCGGGCGAAGTCGGCTTCTGTCGGCGGGTGCACGGCGAGGTGGTAGAGCCCGCTGTGGCCCTGCAGGAACCCGGTCTGGGCGCCCGGGTGGAGGGTGACGAGGGTCTGTGCCTTCGTGCCGAGCTCGACCTCGTCCTGGGACTCGGACCGTAGGACGAGACCGATGACATCGGTCCAGAACGCGGTGGAACGGCCGAGGTCGGTGACCTCGAGGTGCACGGCACCGAACTCCGCGACCTCACGGTCCGGCGTGCCAGGCGCGGCCGCGTTCGGGGCGGAACGCGGGTCCGAAGAAGTGTCGAGGGGGTTCATTGCTGCTCCTGCAGAGTTCGACGTCGGCGTGGGTCCCGGCCGCGCGAGCTGCTGCTGCCGGAACAGGGAGTTACTTGAACGATCAAGTAACGAGCATCACTGTACGCCATTTTGTTGAACTGTCAACAACCGTGTGCAGACCATTCCTGGTTGCTCGTCGCGGCAGGAGCGGGCCTGGATGCAGACGCCCGCCAGCTGGGCGACGAAGGTGTCGTCAGCTGGCGGGCGGGAAGAGGAGTCAGCGTGCGATCGGGAGGAACGTGCGGTAGATCGGCACCGCAACCGCCGTCGTCACGAGGTGCATGATGCCCAGCGCCACTCCCGCGGTGATCGCAGCGGAGCCACCACTGACGGCGAGGAGCACGTCGGGGATGAGGGAGAGCACCAGGACGACCGGGACGAGGATCGCGAGCGCGCGCCCAGCCGAACGTGTACGGCTGATGAGCGCCCACCCGATCGCGCCGATCAGGACCCCGACGACCGTGAAGGTGATGTAGGCCGGCGGCGTCAGGCCTTGCACTGCGGGGTCAGCGCCGGCCGCGAGGGCACTGACGGCGATGATCGCGTTGGCGATGCTGCCGATGACGGCTGCGAGGACAGTCGCGACGAGGACACCGCGGAGGCGGCTCGGGCGGCGGGTTGTCGTGTCGATCGTGCTCATGGGAGTTTCCGTTCTGGGAGGCGCGGCCGTATCGGACGAGCGGGCGCGGCGGAGCAACGGGCTGGCAAGTGCCAGTCCGGGCGGTCGGGGGTCTGTGGAGAATCGTCGGTCAGTCGTGAGCCACCGGCGCAGCGGCGGCGCGCGCCGCCGGACCGCAGTCGGCGTCCGGCGTCAGGAGGTTCGCGGCGATCGGCCGCAGGATCTCGGCGAGATCGCGGACCCGCTCGGGCGGGATCGCATCGAAGAACGCGCGTCGAGCCTCCTCGACGTGATGCGGAGCCGCTCGCTCGATGAGTGCTCGTCCGTCCACTGTCAGGGTGGCCACGAGCGAGCGCTTGTCCGTCTCGGACGGCACGCGACGCACCCACCCACGCTTCTCGAGCTTCGTCACCGCGTGTGACAGACGGGAGAGTGATCCGTTGGTGAGGAAAGCCAGGCTGCTCATCGGAGCACTGTCGTCGGGTGACTCGCTGAGCATCGCGAGGACGTTGTACTCGAAGCGGGTCATCGCGAAGTCACGCTTGAGCTGCGCGTCGAGCGCCGAGGGCAGCAGCTCGATGATCGCGAGGAGATCCATCCAGGCTGCCGCCTCGGTCTTGTTGAGCCAGCGCGGTTCGTCCATGCGCACATCGTCGCAGAAAAAACTTGACCGTTCAACAAAACGCTGTGTACTGTCGGCCTCGTTACTTCAACGTTCAAGCACAAGGAAGATCATGCTCATCGCACTCTGGATCATCAACGGCCTCCTGGCACTCGCGTTCCTCGGAGCCGGCCTGATGAAGCTGGCCCGTCCCGCGGAGGCCCTGGCCAGCAGCGGTATGGGCTGGGCGGCCGACTTCGCCAGCAGCCACGTCAAGCTCATCGGCCTCGCGGAGGTCCTCGGTGCCATCGGCTTGATCCTGCCGCTGCTGCTCGACGTCGCGCCGGTCCTCACCCCGATCGCCGCGATCCTCCTCGCTGTCCTCATGCTCGGCGCCGTGGTCGTCCACCTGCGCCGCAAGGAGTCCCCGGCGGCCCCGATCGTCCTGGCGATCCTCTCGATCGTCAGCGCGATCCTCGGCTTCGCCGCCCTCTGACCACACCTTCTCCAACCGCACCACCTCTGAAACAGGAGCACGCATCATGACCAGCATCAGCATCCTCGGCACCGGCAACATGGGCACCGCGATCGCCTCCGTCTTCTCCGATGGAGGAGCCACCGTCGAGTCGATCAAGCACAGCGACGAGCCCACCTCCTTCGCCGGCGACATCGTCGTCCTCGCGGTGCCGTACGCCGCCCTCCCCGAGATCGCCGACAAGTACAAGAGCGCCCTCGCCGGCAAGACCGTCGTCGACATCACCAACACCGTCGACTTCGCCACCTTCCAGCCGGTCGTCTTCGACGCCGGCAGCGGCGCCGCGGACCTCGCCGCCCGACTGCCCGAGTCGCACGTCGTCAAGGCGTTCAACACCAACTTCGCCGGCGCGCTGGCCGCGAAGAGCGTCGGCGGCAAGAGGACCGCCGTGCTCATCGCCGGCGACGACGCCGACGCGAAGGCCGCTCTCGGCGGCGCGATCACCGCCGGTGGCCTCGACGCCTACGACGCCGGCCCCCTCGCCCGTGCCCACGAGCTCGAGGGCATCGGCTACCTCCAGATGGGTCTCGCGGTCTCCGAGCAGATCAGCTGGACCGACGCCCTCGGGGTCATCAAGTGACGATCGCCGTCACCGGTGCGACCGGCAACCTCGGTCGCCTGATCGTCGAACACCTCCTCGCTCGTGGCGTCGCAGCCGACGACGTCGTCGCCATCGGCCGGAACGCCGAGCGCCTCTCCGCGCTGTTCGCTGACTCCGGTGTCCGCACCGCCGTTGCCGACTACGCCGATCCGGCGGCTCTCGCGTCCGCGTTCGACGGCGTCGAGACCCTGGTGCTGGTCTCCGGCAGCGAGGTCGGGCAGCGTGTGCCGCAGCACACCAACGCCATCCGCGCCGCGGAGCAGGCCGGCGTACAGCACATCGTCTACACCAGTGCTCCCCGCGCCGACACGTCGACGCTGTTCGTCGCTCCCGAGCACAAGGCCACCGAGGACCTCCTCGCGGCCTCGCTCGTCACGGCGACCGTGCTCCGGAACAACTGGTACAACGAGAACTACGAGCAGGCCTTCGCTCAGATCGCCGCGACCGGACAGTGGCTCGCCAGCAGCGGTACCGGACGGATCGCTTCGGCGGCTCGCTCCGACTACGCCGAAGCGGCCGCCGTCGTCGCTGCGACGGGTGCCCACCGTGGCGAGACGCTGGAACTCGCCGGTGTCACCGCCTGGGACGGCGCGGAGTTCGCCGCGACCGCAGGCCGCGTCCTCGGACGTGACGTCGCGTACGCCGACGTCTCGTCGGAGGAGCACCAGCAGGTTCTGGTGTCCGCCGGTCTCGACGAGGGCACCATCGGGTTCCTCGTCGGCCTCGACGCAGCCGTCGCCGCCGGCGCCCTCGACGGCCCCTCCCCGGTCCTCTCCACGCTGATCGGTCACCCGACCGTGACACTCGAGGAGACCTTCCGCAGGCTCCACACGGCCTGACCCATCCGCGGAACGACAACGCTCCGTGGTGCCAGACGACAGACGGCACCACGGAGCGTTCTCGTGTTCGTGACACCCGCTGCAGGTTCGGAGAACTCCCCGTGGAAGGGCCGTGCGGGGGACTTGCACTTTCTCCGTGGAAGTGCAAAACTGCAGAGTGTGAAGACATCTGAGCGGACCCGACTGCTTCGCCGTCGCATGATCGCCACCGCCCGTCGTCGGACGATCTCCGATGGGCTGAACGGCTTCACCATCGAGCAGCTCTGCGAAGAAGTCGGCGTGTCCCGTCGCACCTTCTTCAACCACTTCGCCTCCAAGGAGGACGTCGTACTCGGCATCGAACTCGGCGTCGAAGACGGCCTGGTGACCGCGTTCGCTGCCGGAACGGCCGTCGATCCAGATCTCGCCCCCATCGATGCGGCAGTCGCCCTGGCCATCGAGCACCTGCACGTCGTCGGCCTCGACCGCGGCGAAGAATCCCTCATGCGGGACGTGCTGGATCGCGAGCCGTCCCTCGTGGCCCGGTTCGTGTCCGCGACCGACCGGCAGATGGAGCTCGTCGGGGACGCCCTGCGCTCCCGGTTCGGATGGACCGACCCGACCGATGACCGCGGACGCCTGGTCGCCGAGATCGTCGGCGCGCTCCTCAAGGCGACCGCGTGGCGGTTCTTCGCCGACGAGGACGGACCACCGTTCGAAGACATCCTCCGGACCAACTTCCGCCTCGTCACGGCGATGGCGACCTCGGACGGCGCAACCGTGCCGACCAGCACGCCGCTCGGAGCGGCCCACTCGACAAACGAACTGGAGCACACCCCATGAGCTCGACCAAGAGCGCGACACGAGCAGGACGGTCAGACGGACCGCTCCTGCTCACCCAGCGCCGCATCTGGACCATCTTCTCGGCGCTCATCGCGGGCATGCTGCTCTCCAGCCTCGACCAGACGATCGTCTCCACCGCGATGCCGACCATAGTCGGCGAGCTCGGCGGTGTCGCGCACCAGGCGTGGCTGACCACCGGGTACCTGCTCGCCTCCACCATCGTGATGCCGATCTACGGCAAGTTCGGTGACGTGCTCGGGCGGCGGAACCTGTTCCTCATCGCCATCGCGCTGTTCACCATCGCATCGGCGGGCTGCGCGTTCGCCGGCGACTTCACACAGCTGATCGTGTGGCGTGCGGTGCAGGGCCTCGGTGGAGGTGGTCTGATGATCTTGTCGCAGGCGATCATCGCGGACATCGTCCCCGCCTCGCAGCGCGGCAAGTACCTCGGCCCGCTCGGTGCGATCTTCGGCCTCTCCGCCATCGGTGGCCCGCTCCTCGGTGGCTTCTTCGTCGACCACCTCACCTGGAACTGGGCGTTCTACATCAACATCCCCGTCGGGATCGCCGCGTTCTGCATCGCTTGGTTCGCACTGACCCTGCCGACCAAGAAGGCCGAGAAGAGGATCGACGTCCTCGGCGTGCTCCTGATGTCCTCTGCCACGACGTGCCTGGTGTTCTTCTCCGAGTTCGGCGGCAACAAGGACCACGGCTGGGATGCGCTCGAGACGTGGGCCTGGTTCGCGGGCCTCGTCGTCGCCGCTTCGTTGCTCGTGCTCGTCGAGACCCGCGTCGAGGACCCGGTGCTCCCGATGTCCTTCTTCCGCAACCGCACCTTCCTGCTCGCGACCGGCATCGGTCTCGTGCTCGGTATCGGCATGTTCGCCGCCATCGGCTTCGTCCCGACGTTCCTGCAGATGGCGTCCGGCACCTCGGCCGCGGTCTCGGGTCTGCTGATGCTGCCGATGATGGTCGGCCTCATCGGGACCTCCATCGCGTCCGGCAACCTGATCTCGAAGACCGGTCGCTACCGCGCGTTCCCGATCGTCGGCACGATCCTCGTCGCGGCCGCGATGCTCTGCCTCACGCAGCTCGCCGCGGACACCCCGATCTGGCTGATCTGCTTGTACCTGTTCGTCTTCGGCGCGGGCCTCGGCCTGATCATGCAGGTCGTGGTCCTCGTCGCGCAGAACGCGGTGCCCGCATCGCAGGTCGGGACCGCCACCTCGACGAACAACTACTTCCGCGAGGTCGGTGCATCGCTCGGCACGGCCGTGTTCGGTGCACTGTTCACCGCACGGTTGACCACGTCGCTGACCGACGTGTTCCGCGGCGCCGGCGGTTCCGCGACCGATGCCGCGTCCTCGGCGGGCAGCATCGACCCGGCGACCGTGGCGAAGCTGCCAGAGGCGGTACAGGACGGCATCGTCAACGCGTACGCCGACTCCCTCGCGCCGGTGTTCTGGTACCTGCTGCCCTTCATCGCCGTCGCGTTCCTGCTCGCCCTGTTCCTGCCGCAGATCAAGCTCTCCGACACGGCCGGCATGGTCGCTCGTGGCGAAGCCATCGGCGGCGCAGAAGCCGACGAACTCGAGAAGGCGCGACAGGACGCCGCCGCCGGTGGGCACTCAGTCGCAACGGCAGGCCCCTCCGTTCCGGACTCCGTCCGATCCGGGGCGCCGCGCGACGAGTAGCCGGGACGCAGTGAGGAGGGCGCTGCGAGGCGCCCCCTCACTCCGTCCGTCGGACGCACCAGCGGAGACGCTCGACCCACAGATCACATCAGCAGCCCCGACCGAATGAGAGAGAGCACATCATGGCCGCCCCCCTCGGCATGCGCGTCCGGACCTGGGCGATGTCGACCCTCGTCACACGCATCATCCGGGCACCGAAGGTGGAGCTCACTTCCCGTGCCGTTCCCGACAACGAGATCGTGCACGTCCCCACCCGTCACGGTTCGATCCGCTGCTCCATCACGCGGCCTCCCGCTGACGCCCCCCTCGCCGTGAACGGTGCCACGCCGCCGGTGGTCATCAACACCCACGGTGGTGGGTTCGTGATCGGGAACCCGCTGCAGGACAACCACCTCGCTCGAGGGATCGCGGGCGAAGTGGGCAGCGTCGTCGTGAACGTGGACTACAGCACATCACCGAGAGCCCGGTTCCCGCAGGCGTTGGAGGAGTGCTTCGACGTGCTCACGTGGGTCGCCCGCTCCGGGGAGACCATGGGGTGGGACGGTACCCGGATCGCGGTGACCGGCAGCAGCGCAGGTGGGAACCTCGCCCTCGGCACCCTCACGCAATCGACACGCGAGCATGGCCCTGCTGTTCGCGCTGCCGCCCTCATCGTTCCCGCCGTGGACCTGTCGATCCCGCCCGCCGGAGCGACCTTCCTGATCGAGAAGCCGTTCGTCAACGCCGGGATGCTCGAGATGGTCGACGCGGCCTACCCGCTGCCGAGCACGGACCGCAAGAACCCGCTCGTCTCGCCCGCTTTCCTCCCCGAGGCGGAGCTCCGCGCACTGCCACCGACCCTGGTCGTCACCGCGGAGTACGACACGCTCCGTCCCTCGATCGAGGAGTTCACCGCGCATGCTGTGGAGGTCGGTGCGCCGGTCGAGACCCGACGGTTCGACGGGGTCGATCACGACTTCTACTACGCCGGCTCCACCCCGAAGGCGACGCTCGACACGCTCATGGCCGCGTTCACCACGCACCTCCTCGAACACCTCCGCTGACCCGCGCGTTCCAGGGCGTTGCAGCGCGGGCGGGCTCGTCAGCGGGAGATGATGCTCCGCGCTGCGCTCTCGAGGAGCATCGACGTGGCCAGCACCATGAAGCCCGCGAACCGCAACACCGCGCTCGTGGTGGCGACCGCTGCCCAGAGCGGCAGCAACGGCACGCGCGCGATCGTCCCCGCTCGAGAACGGTGGATCTGCTGGTCGTACCCGTCATCGAGCTCCGCCGGCGTCGAGACGAACATCGCCGCCGTGGCAGATGGAGCGGGAAGAAGCGTGGTCATGAGGTGTCCCTTCATCGGTGCGACTGGTGAACAGCATCAGCGCAGCGACACCCGCCGGCGTCGTTCCCCGGAACTGGAGAACCTGATGCAGATGGAGTACATGTCCGGCACCGGCCTCCCTCAGACTCAAGGGATGACCGTTCCGACGCCCAGCGTGTCCGCGACGCCGCGCCCGCTGTGGCTGCGCGCGCAATCTGTGCTCGAGCGCCTCCCGCTGTGGGTGAGCGTGACCGCGATGATCGTGGAACTGGTCGTCATCGCCACCGACGGCGATGGTCTGCTCGCCGGTGTCGGCGCACTCGTGACCCTCACCGGAGCGCTCGTCGCCGTCCGGCTGCCGCAGGTCGGTCTCGCGTTGACGATGGCTGGCGTCGTCGTGGTGATCGTCGGAGGGCGGGACCCGATCGGTGAATGCACCGTCGTGGTGTTCGTCCTGTTCGCACTCACTCTGCGCGGCTTGCCGCCCACGCGCAGCACCGGGATCACGGCGCTGGCGATGGCCGTCATCTTCGGGCTCGCGAGTTTCCTGTCCGCTGGCCGCGCGGTCGGTCTCGACGCCGTCGCGGTCATCGTCGCCGTCGTCGCCGGTGGTGCCGTGGGCGCGGCGCTGCGGCTGCAGCGCCAGTACTGGGAGTCGCTCGAGCAGCGCACCCGCGACGCGATCGCGACGCGGGAGGCCGAAGCTGAGCGGCGAGTGGCGGAGGAGCGGGTCCGCATCGCCCGTGACCTGCACGACATCGTCGGCCACCAGGTCGCCGTCGTGAGCATGCACCTCGGCGCGGTCGAGGTCACCGCCGGCCGTGACGACGCCGCGACCCAGCGGTCGCTGGTCGCGGCGCGCACAGCGGTGCAGTCGATCCTCAGTGACACGCAACGGACGCTGGCCATGCTCCGCAGCGACGACGCCGACGACGATCACGCGGGGCGCCCGACACCCGGCCTGTCGAGCATCGACGAGCTGGTCTCCTCGTTCCGGGACGCCGGCCTGTCGATCGACGTGCAGATCACCGACCAAGCTCGCCGAGCGCACGAGGCCGTCGGGGTGACGGTGTTCCGGGTGGCGCAGGAAGCGTTGACGAACGCGCACCGGTACGGCACCGGTGAGGCCGCGCTGACGGTGCTGACGGACGAGGCCGACCTGATCATCAGCGTCACGAACCCGGTCGCGTCCACGCCGCCGACCGCCCACGGCAGCGGGTACGGACTCGTCGGCATGCGCGAACGCGTCGAGTCTGCCGGCGGAACCCAGCAGCTCGGCGCCGACGATGATGTCTTCACCGTCACGGCACGGATCCCATGGAACGAAGGAGCAACCCCGTGACACGCGTGCTGCTGGTCGATGACCAAGAGATGATCCGTCTCGGACTGCGGACCATCATCGACGTGCACCCGGACTTCGCCGTGGTCGGTGAAGCAGGGGACGGGTTCGCCGCCCTCGCGTTCCTCCGGGACCACGATGTCGACCTCGTCCTCATGGACGTCCGCATGCCCGGGATCGACGGCGTCGAGACGACGCGACGCATCCGGGAGCGGATCCCGTCCGAACAGACCCGCATCGTCGTCCTGACCACCTTCGAGCACGACGACACCGTCCTCGCCGCGCTCCGGGCTGGCGCGAACGGGTTCCTCGGCAAGGGCGTCGGACCAGCTGAGCTGATCGCGAGCCTGCAGGAAGTCATCGGCGGGGGAGGTGCCCTGTCCGCAGCTGCCTCTGCCGCGCTCATCGGGCACGTCACCGACAGCCCGAGCCGTGTCATCGACGCCGACCTCGCCGACCGGTTCACTGCCCTGACAGCCCGCGAACGGGACGTCGTCCTCAGCATCGCAGAGGGCCACGACAACGACTCCATCGCAGCGGAGTTGTTCGTCTCACCGTTCACCGTGAAGACCCACGCGAGCCGTGCGATGGCGAAGGTCGGCGCCCGCGACCGGGCCCAACTGGTCGCGTATGCCTACCGAGCCGGCCTCATCGCCTGACCCGACCACCTGGTCGTTTCCTCTACCCATCGCTCAGCCAGCGGAGGATGCCCGAGCGTTGTCGCCTGTCTTGACAGTGCGAGCGGGGGGCAGGATCTACTGCAGATGAAGTAGTTCGGACGGTGCAAAAGGAGGCCGTACCGAAGCGTCCCGGACGGGATCGTTGACGTTGTCCGCACCTCGCGGACCACGACGACGAAGGAAACCGCATGTCCACGTTCCTGTCCCACCTCGGGCGCTTCAGTGCCCGGTTCCGATGGCTGGTGATCGGAGCGTGGCTCCTGATCATGGCCGTGCTGATCGGCATCTTCGTCGTCGGCAGCGGCATCGAGAAGGACGCCGCGACCACGAGCATCCCCGACACCAAGGCCTCGCAGGCGTTGGAGCGGATGAACAAGGAGTTCCCCTCGACAACCGGCTCGGACACCGCGTCCCTGCAGTTGGTGTTCCAACCGGAGTCCGGCGACGTCACGGACGCGTCGACAGCGAAGCAGATCGAGTCGTTCCTCGCGAAGGCCGACAAGGTCGACGGGGTTCAGTCCGTCAGCGACCCACTGAACGCCGAACAGCCGTACATCTCGAAAGACCGCACGATCGCCGTCGCCACGGTGACCTACGGTGACCTGACGAAGGCCCAGCAGACGACGTTCTACGACGCGGCCCTCGACCTGCAGGAGAACGCTCCTCCGGCGCTCGGCGTCGAGCTCGGCGGGAACCTCGTTCCCCTCGGCGCCCCGGCCACCGGCCCGGGTGAAGGCGCCGGCGTCATCATCGCGTTCATCATCCTCGCGATCACGTTCGGCTCGCTCCTCGCCGCGGGCATCAACCTCCTCGTCGCCGTCTACGGCGTCGGCGTCGGCCTGATCGGTGTCCTCGCCTACGGCGCACTCACCCCGATCGGTGACAACGCGATCATCCTCGCGACCATGCTCGGCCTCGCCGTCGGGATCGACTACAGCCTCTTCATCCTGTCCCGCTTCAAGACCGAACTCCGCTCCGGACGGAGGGTCGACGACGCGATCGCCCGGGCAACCGGTACCGCCGGCACCGCCGTGGTCTTCGCCGGCATGACCGTCGTCGTCGCCCTCGTCGCGCTCCTGGTCGCGAACCTCAGCTACATCACCGAGATGGGTGTCGCCGCCGCCTTCGCCGTCGCCGTCGCCGTCCTGCTCTCGCTCACCCTGCTGCCGGCACTGATGCGGTTCATGGGTGTGAAGGCCCTGTCGAAGAAGCACCGTGCGGCTCTGCAGCGCGGGGAACTCTTCACCGAAGACGGCCCGCAGAAGCGCGGCGTCCTCCGCTCGTGGGGCAGCTTCGTCGTGAAGCGCCCGATCGTGTCCCTCCTGGGCGGGGTGCTCGTCCTCGTCGTCGTCGCGCTCCCCATGCTCAGCATGAAGACCGCCTCCAACGTCCCTGGCGGATCCGACCCGGAATCCACCGAACGCACCGCCTACAACCTCATCGTCGACGAGTTCGGCGGCGTCCAGAGCCCCCTGATCGTCCTGGCCGAGGGCGACGACATCACCTCGAAGACCGCCGCGATCGAGAAGGAACTCACCGCTCTCGATGGCGTGCAGCAGGTCGTTCCCGCTCAGGTCAGCTCCGACGGCGACTACGCGCGCATCACCGTCATCCCGACCGAAGGGCCGATCGACGACTCGACCAAGGACCTGGTGCACCAGATCCGTGACGACGCGGACACCATCAGCGGCGCGCACCTCGAGGTCACCGGTGAGACCGCGATCGGCATCGACTCCGACGACCAGCTCGCTCAGGCGCTGGTGAAGTACGTCATCGTCATCGTCGTCATCTCGATCATCCTGCTCATCGTCCTGTTCCGATCGCTCCTCATCCCCGTGATCGCGACGCTCGGCTACCTGCTCTCCGTCGGCGCATCCTTCGGCGCGAGCGTCGCGGTGTTCCAGTGGGGCTGGCTGGACTTCCTGCCCGCACCGCAGGGTGACCCGATGCTGAGCATCCTGCCGCTGCTGCTCGTCGGAGTGCTCTTCGGACTCGCGATGGACTACCAGGTGTTCCTCGTCTCCCGCATCCAGGAGATGTACCGCAAGGGCCTCGACCCGAAGCAGGCGATCCGCGAGGGCTTCTCCCGATCCGGACCCGTCCTCGTCGCCGCGGCGAGCATCATGATCGTCGTCTTCGGCGGGTTTGCCACCGGAGAGTTCGCGATCGGCGCCTCCATCGCGTTCGGTCTCCTCATCGGCGTCGCCGCGGACGCGTTCATCGTCCGCATGGTCCTCATGCCGGCTGCGCTGTCCCTCCTCGGACGCTCCGCCTGGTGGATCCCCAAGTGGCTCGACAAGGTCCTCCCCGACGTCGACGTCGAAGGCCACGCCCTCGACAAGCACGACGACGCGGCACCCGCCGCGCACGACCAGCCACGAGTCCTCGTCCGCTGACACTCCGAAGGGCCCCGGTGAACACACCGGGGCCCTTCGTCCTCCGCTCGTCGAACGAAAGTGACCAGCTGATGCAGCACCCCGTCCGCCCCGGAGACATCCACCTCCCCCCGACTCAGCCCATCGACATCACCGCCTACCTCGCAGCGGAAGCAGCCCGTGCGTCCGTCGAGGAAGGCTCCGCACCAAAGCTGAGCGGTCAGCATCCCGAACCGCCTTGCTGAGCACAGAAGCAGCTGGCAGCCGCTGCCCGAGTCGTGCGTGGTGAGCGACCGTAGACAGAGCGCTCAGACGGGAGACCGACCCTGTTGCAGGGCGACGCCGCCGGTGAGCGCGACATGGGTCAGCTCGCGACTTCGATGCTGTAGTTCGGCCAGCGACACGACCCTGCCAGGTCTCGCTTGAAGGCGTTTGACCTGGGGTTTTCCGCAGGCGACACGAGACGCTTCAAAAAGGTCACGACAACGAATCTGCAACCCGAGTCGGAATGCGACGTGACGCGACACTTTGCGTCGACGACCACAGTTGTCGTCCGCCAACTGACTTGTCCAACTGCCTCTCAACGTGTCTGAGATACCGACATGGACCGGTTGTTCGGCAGCGACGATGATGAGGCCCTCGTCGTGCTCGGGGCAGTGTTCGTGCTGAACTGCGCGACCGGTCGGTGGCCTCGGCTAGCCCTTCGACAGGGCCGGACCCGAGGCGCCCGGTCCCCTGGACCGGCACGACGGAGCCCCCGGGTCACCCCAGGCGCTTCGTCGTTCCCAGAAACAGTGTCTTGCTCCTCTCGTGGCCAGGGATTTTGGGGCTAGTTCGGCGGGGGAACCCGACTCTCGCAGCAGTCGCAAACGTCGACCCGGCACTCGTCGGCGTTGAGGGATTCGGCGGCGGTCGGATGGACATCGACAGCTTCGTACTACCTCCAGCAGCGCCGAACTGAGCCGTCGGGAGGTTCACGGATACCATCGACCCGTCGGGCACCCGCTGGTATCGCGCGTGTGTCAGGATCGCGGCGTGGCCGCGCCGACGGCCGGACGGGGACCCGATGACCGACGCGATGACAGCCAACGAAGGCCGGCCGACAGCGGAGGGCCGGTGGTGGATGGGGGCCCGGGTCGTTCTCGCCGCCGCGACGATCGGCGCTCTCGTGCTGCTTGCCGGCCTCATCGTCGCAGAGCAGCCAGGCCGTCCCGACCTGCGGACGGTCGCTGCCGATGGTGGTTGTGGCGGATGGTCCGAGGACAGGCCGGGGTTCGATGAGTCGGTGATGACCGTCGCGTTCCTCGTCGAGAACCCGTCGGCCGAGCCGGTGACGATCCGAGGGACCCGCATGACGTGGGACGCCGGACTCAAGTCGGTGCGCGTGCAACTCGCGCGACCGATCGTCGGCGTCGACGAGGGCGAGATGTTCGGCTACTTCTCCGACGACATCGACGCGGACCACGTGCTGCCGACCCGGGGCGCGGTCATCCCGGCGAATGGGGCGATCCGGGTCGCCGCCGAGATGCACCTCCGGCCGGGGGCGGACTCGGGGCACGTGACCGGGCTGCGGTTCCTGACGGACGGGCCGCTCGGCACACTGCGGACCACGACGCTGCCGGTCGGGGTGGGGATGATGGCACCGGACGTGAAGAGCTGCTGACGAGGAGGTCTCCGGCGCTCATTCGTCTGACGCGAGCAGCAGGTGGCTTGGCGCAGACGACAGCGCTCGGATCCGGGCGTGCGATCCATCTCGCACACATTTCAGGGATGGTCGCTGCTCTTGGTCCCGCCGCCTTCGGTCGCGAGCACCTCTCCGACGCGCCCTCGCACGCACGCCAGGTGTCCTCGGGCTGCTTCTATGATGCGAGCATCTGAGCCACGACCGCGTACAGCTCCTTGGGATCCCGGGCGAGCATCTGCTTGATCAACGCAGCCTGCTCGTCCACCACGACCTCGTAGTCGCCGCGCTCGACCCCGTCCAGGGTTGCGCGCGCCACGTCCGCCGGGTCGGTCTTGGCCATCAAAACACCCGCCGCCATCTCCGTGTCGGCTACTCCGAGATGCACGGACGTCACCGTTGTCCCTTGCCCGGCCAGCTCATGACGCAACGCGTTCCCCATGTTCCACAGGGCAGCTTTCGACACCGCGTAGGCGGAGGCCCCTGGCATCGCCATCCAGGAGGCGCCCGAGGCGATGTTCACGATGCTCCCACCGCCGTTCGCGGCCAGGACAGGTGCGAAGGAGCGGATGACGGAGAGGGTGCCCCAGACGTTCGTGTCCATATCGGCGTGCGCTGCGTCCAGATCGCCCAACAGGGTCGCTGTGGTCGCGATACCGGCGTTGTTGATCAACAGATCAACGTCGGTCGCTAGAGCGGCGGCCGCGGCGACGGACTCGGGGGAGGTGATGTCGAGGGCGAGGCGCTCCACACCCTGGAGGTCGATCAGTTCAGGACGTCGGGCGGTCGCGTACACGTTCGCCCCGCGTGCGACCAACTGGGCGGCGAGATGACGACCGATACCGCGGTTCGCGCCAGTGACGAGGGCAGTGGCTCCAGAGAGGTTCATGCCGCTACGCTAGAACCTGACATCAACGTGAGAATCAAGCCCAGGAGCCGAAGAATGCGGATCGGTGCACTTGCAGAACGCGCTGGCGTCAGCGTTCGGTCGCTTCGGTACTACGAGGAACAGGGACTCCTCGAGTCGGAGCGGACCACGGGCGGGCACCGGGAGTACCACGATTCCGACGTGACGCGTGTGCGCTTCATGCAGATGCTCTACGCAGCGGGCATGCCGAGTCGCCGAATCGTCGAACTCTTGCCGTTCCTCGACACCGGCGTCGCGACACCGACGATGCTCGACCACTTCGACGAGGAGAGCGATCGCATCCAACGCCAGATCGAGGACCTCACCGCCACCCACGATCGCCTCACACGGCTCCGCGACATCGCGGCGGAATCAGTCGCGGGGCGGCCACCAGAAGAGTGTCGCTCCTCAGCGAACGCAGCCGCCGCTTGACCGGGTCGTTCCCCCTGCCCGTGAGCACCACGCCCTGCGTGGCGCCGCGGTGTTTGCACCTGCAGGGCGGAGAGCCATCACAGTCGACAGTCGTTGTTCAAGTGTCAGAAACCCCGCTCGAACTCGGGGCTCGAGCGGGGTCGTGATCACGGATGTGCTGACGTCAGTTCTGTCCGCCGCCAACGAGCAACTGACTGCCGCTGACCCACCGCGCAAGCGGCACGACGAAGAACTCGACGGGGTCTGCGACGTCGTCGACTGAGCCCATTCGCGACCCGGTGGGGCTTGCACCCTGCACCAACGCGCGCAGCGAGTCATCCTCGGACACGGCGAGGAACGAACAACACCACCGACGGTCGAGTGGACACCGGCGGAGTGGCAGAACGAAGTCGTCCCGCTGCGGTGGCAGGCGGGACGGCTTCGTTCTGTCGGGGGACTACTGGGCAGCTACCGAGATGCTGCCGGTTCCTCGCTGGCGCTCGGTGGCTCGGTCGAGTCCGTGGCCTTCGGTGTCGAGGTTCGGGATGATCTTCTGCATCCAGCGGGGCATCCACCATGCGGCTTCACCGCAGAGGGACAGCAGTGCCGGCATGATCATCATCCGGACCAGGAAGGCGTCTGCCAGGACGCCGACGAGGAGTCCGACGGCGATGGAGGCAGCGACGGCCATCTCGCTGGTGGCGAAGCCGGCGAAGACGACGGCCATGATGGTCGCTGCGGCGACGAGGACGGCGCCGGACTTGGTGAAGCCGGAGTGCACCGCGTCCTCAGCAAGCTCACCTCCGTCGAGGACGAGATCACAGGGCTCAACCACGTCGAAGCCGTCGTGCCCGGCCAGATCACGAAGTCCGATGACGCCGCCCTGCTGACCGTCATCCCGACTGGCGGACCCATCGCCGACAGCACGAAGCAACTCGTCACCGGGGCAGCGGTGGTCACACGGTGGCGCGGTAGCGGAGCCCGTCGACGAGGAGCCCGACGAGCTGCTGGCTCTGCTCGGGCGTCGCCGCACCGTGGGACAGGTCGGCGACCGCCCGGAGCAGCTGGGGTGCGTCGATGTCGGCGCGCACCGTTCCGGCTGCTGACGCTGCGTCGAGCAACTCCGCCAGGGTGCCACCGAGGCGTGCGACGAAGTAGGCGGGGAGGGCTGCGAAGGCGGCGTCGCCGGACTGCAGCGCGGCGGCGAGCCCGCGTTTGGTGGCGACGAACTCCGTGAACCGCTGGAGCCACCGAGCGAGCGCCTCGTCGGGCGCGTGTGCTGCGCGCAGGTCGTCGGCGGCGTCCGCGCAGGCTTCGACGGCCTGCTGGAACACCGCCACGACCAGGTCGGATCGCTGGGGGAAGTGGCGGTACAGGGTGCCGACGCCGACACCTGCACGGTCGGCGATCGCCTTCGCAGGGGCGTCGACGCCGTCGGAGGCGAAGACGGCCTTCGCGGCGTCGATCAGCGCGTCCAGGTTGCGGCGGGCGTCGGCACGCACGGGTCCTCCTCGGATGGGGGTTGTGAAACGGAAAGGCGTTCCGTATAGTTCCGGAAGAGCGTTCCACTTCGAGTCAGCCTACGACATCTGCACGCGGGACGCCATCGACAGGAGGAACCCATGCAGTACCGCACCCTCGGCAAGACCGGCATCCAGGTCAGCCCCTTCGCGCTGGGCGCCATGATGCTCGGCACTGACGGCCGCATCGGCAACGGTGACGAACAGGACTCGATCCGGATCGTCCACCGGGCACTGGACGCCGGCATCAACCTCATCGACACCGCCGACCGCTACTCGCAGGGTGGGTCGGAGATCCTGCTCGGCAAGGCGCTCGCGGGCCGGCGTGACGACGTCGTGCTCGCCACGAAGTTCAACGGCCCGATGGGTGACGACCCGAACCGCCGCGGGAACTCCCGTCGGTGGATCATGCGCGCGGTGGAGGACTCGCTCCGTCGTCTGCAGACCGACCACATCGACCTGTACCAGGCACACCGACCTGACGACACGGTCGACCTCGAGGAGACCCTGTCGGCGCTGACCGACCTGGTGCGCAGCGGCAAGGTGCGTGCCATCGGCACGAGTGACTTCCCGGCGTCGCTCCAGGTGGAGGCGCAGTGGATCTCGGAGCGCCGGGGGCTGGAGCGGTTCCGGACGGAGCAGCCGACCTACTCGATCCTGAACCGTGGCATCGAGCGCGAGGTCCTGCCCGTCGTCGAGCGCTACGGCATGGGCGCCCTCGTCTGGAGCCCGCTGGCCGGCGGCATGCTGACCGGTCGGTTCCGCAAGGGCCAGCAGAGCGACCTCGCCCGTGTCGGCATGTTCCGCCACAACCAGGACGAGCGACGCATCGACGCCGTCGAGCAGGTCGTCGCGCTGTCCGAGGACACGGGCATCCCGATGACCCACCTCGCGATGGCGTTCGCGATCGCGCATCCCGGCGTCACGAGTGCACTGATCGGCCCGCGGTCGATGGAGCAGCTCGACGACCTGCTCGCAGGTGCCGACGTGGCGCTGTCGGACGAGGTCCTCGACCGGATCGACGCGATCGTCCCGCCGGGCACGGACGTCGGACGGCTCGACCAGCAGTACGCGCCGCCGGCGGTCCTGGAGGCCAGCCTGCGTCGACGTCCGGCACCTGAGCGCCGAGCGGCCTGAGGGCGACGGCCGGCCCCGCGAGACGACGGGCGCCTGGATGCCGTGACGACAGCATCCTCAGGGCACTGACGAGCCTGGCCCGTCGGTCTCCTCCGGCCACAGCACCCGGAACCGCTCGCACACCACCGGCATGTCCGACGCCCAGCCCCGCGGGTTCTCCGAGTGCTCCCGCCAGTACCGCTCGTGCGACTCACGCCAGTAATCGAGGGTCCGGTCGCCCTCACCCTCGGCGCGGGCGTGCTCGGCGCTGACCTGGTCGAACGGCACGATCCGGACGTCGGTCGTCACGAGCACGGCCCGCGGCTCGTCGCTGCCGTCGAGGATGATGCTGTACTCGCCAACCTCCGGCAGGGGCTCACCGGTGGCCTCGTGGTCCCAGAGCGAGGACGCGGTCCCGTCCTTCACACCGGTGAGCACGAGGTCGAGCAGGGCGTCCGCGTGGTCCGGTGTCGCACCGAACGCCCACGCCGGGGCGATCGTGTCGGGCAGTTCGGGGGAGTCGCGGCGACGCGCCTCCCAGAAGGCGACCACGGACGGCGAGGGTGCGTTCACAGCAGTGACCCTAGCGAGGGACCAGATCGGTCAGACGGCCACGCGGCGCACCGGACGTGACAGGATCGACCCGTCCCCACGAGCCTCCCGGAGTCCCGATGACCACGCGCGTCCGCACCATCAGCGCGGTGCCGCCGCGCCAGCGCGCAGCGGTCGCCGCCCCGCGCTGGATGCCGGTCGTCTCCGCCGAGAAGGCCGACCTGTACGGCAGCGACGACAGCCGCCGCGAGCTCCATCCGTAGATGCGTGACGGGCGCGCACCGCGCCTCCAGGCCGACGACCCAGAACCCGGCAACAGCAGGGGAGCCGTCGGCACGACCCGCACCACCCACCTCGGAACAGGAAGCACCGTCATGCCCGCACGCACCCTCACCCCCTCCGGCTCCCCGGCGATCGACTGGGCCACCCGGTCCATGCCGCTCCTCGCGGCCAGCATCGAACAGGACGCCCCGGTGTTCGCCGGCCTGCACGTCGGCATCTGCATCCACATCGAGCCGAAGACCGCCGTCCTGTGCCGGTGGCTGCTCGACCAGGGCGCCCGCGTGACGATCACCGGCAACGTCGGCACGACCGTGCCCGAGACGGCGGAGGCCCTCCGGAGCCTCGGCGTCACGGTGATCGGCGGCCGCAGTGACGACGCCGAGCAGCACGACCGGAACCTCGACGAGCTGCTCGCCGCCCTGCCGGACCTGGTGATGGACAACGGCGGCGAGCTCATCGCGAAGCTGACCAGGGGAGCGCCGCGGTCGAGCACGTTCCTCGGCGCGACGGAGGAGACGACCACCGGCGGCATCGCGATCCGCGCCCTGCCACAGGCACCGGACTTCCCGGTCGTCGTCATCAACGACAGCAGGCTGAAGCTCATCGTCGAGAACGAGCACGGCGTCGGGCAGAGCATCGTGCAGGGCTTCATGAACGCCACGAACGCGATGGTGCCGGGAGCCCGTGCCACCGTGGTCGGGTACGGACCGTGCGGCAAGGGCGTCGCGGACACGCTCCGGAGCCTCGGGGCCGTCGTGAGCGTCGTGGACACGGACCCGTTCCGCGCGCTCGAAGCGATCATGCGCGGCCACCGCGTCGGCCCGATGGAGGCGGTGCTGCCCGGCACGGAGCTGCTCTTCCTCGCGACCGGCGCGCGGGGCGTCATCGGCTCCGCCGAGATCGCCCTGCTCCGCGACGGGGTGGTCATCGCAGGCGTCGGTCACGAGGGGCTCGAGCTCGACCAGGAGGCCCTGCTCACGGTGACCGCGGAGACCACAGCCCTGTCGGGGCCGGGTTCCGACCCGGACGCGCGCGTCCTGCACCGCCTGGTCGACGGGCGCGAGGTCGTCACGCTGTCCGGGACGCGGATGATCAACCTCACGGCCGCGGGCGGCAACCCGATCCAGGCGATGGACCTCGGGCTGTCGCTGCAGGCGCGGAGCCTCGCAGCGATCGCGCGCGGGGACGTGCCGGCGACCGAGATCGGGCCGGTGCCGGCGGACGTCGACACCTGGCTGGCGACGGCGCTCGTCGCGATGCTCGGGAAGGACGGTCGGTAGCGCTGGGGCGCCGCACCACCGGGGGAGATCCGCGTCGACCGGACGCGGAGCGTGCTCCCTGGCTACGGTGGTGACTGACTGGTCGGGGGGGATCATGACGAACGTGCAGCGGGACGACCTGGTGGTCCATCGGGACACTCGACTGCGGCAGTGGTCGATCGCCCTGGCGGTCCTGGGCCCGGTGCTCGCGGTCGTCGCGTTCTGCATCCTGGTCGGGTTCAGCCTCGACTCGTCGTTCGGGGACCCCGCCAACGCGTTCGAGCACCTCCACGTGTGGGTCCTCGCGATCGTCCTCGGCGGACTGGTCCCGATGGCGGGTGCCGTCGTGCTCGCCGTCCTGTGCGTCGTCCGACGGTCGCAGTCCTTCGCGGGTGCGCTCGTCGGCGGTGCCGCGGGCCTGCTCCTGACGGCACTGCTGGCGCCGGCGCTCTTCGCAACCCGGATCCCGGACGCGCAGGAGTACCGGGCCGCACTCGACCGCACCACGGCCGCAGAACGGCAGGACCCCGACTCGATGCGCGACGAGTTGGAGCAGGTCCACGCCGACGCCGTCGCCACGCTGCCGGAGCCGCCGCCGTCCGGCTCCGCCCCTGAGCCCGGCAGCGAGTCGTCCGACGACATGCGATGGCTGCGCGGGGACATCTGCGACCTGTCCGTCGGCTACGACGGCGTCGACTGGTCGAGTGTGAACGTCGAGTCCTACGAGGTCGACGACGTCCAGGACGCGCTCGACGCCATCCGCGAGGACGCCGAGGCACACGGCCGCTCCGTCGAGGTGGAGACGGACGACGACACCGGTGGCGTCTCGCGGCTGGTCGTCTCGACGCGCTCCGGAGACCTGTTCGTCGACGTGGAGTCTCCTGTCCCGCCGCCCGGACACGAGGCATCGACACTCGAACTGGACGCGGTCACCCACTGCGTCGTGGACTGACGAGTTCGGGCACCCGGCTGACGTTGACTCCACCGCGGCTGCACGTCAGGCGCACCGGGACCGTGCGTCCCCTGCGCCTGTGCCCACGCGCACGCCGGACCGAGGAGCGTGGGACACCGCGCGCCCCCGACCCTCCGGGTCCCGGACGGAACGCGACGAAGGAGCTCCACCATGACCAGCACCACCGCCAAGCACGTCACCCTCGACCCGACCGGCACCCTGCGCACCCTGGTGCTGCAGGAGCCGGGAGCCCAGGACGTGGACCTGACCGTTCGTGGCATGGCCCCGGAACGACTCCGCTACCTGGGACGGATGTGGGCGGCGACGCACGCCCGCCTGCACCGCCCCCTCGCTGCCGACGGGTACGGCTACCGCGTCGTGGGTTCGCTCGCCTGATCGACGGCCTCGAGGCGCCGCACCAGCCGGCACTGCGCCTCCCGTTCGTCTGTGACCGACCGCTCCTTCGGCTGCCACACTGGTCGCCATGGGGGGACCATCGCGTCGAGCACTCGTGCTCGCCACTTCGATCATGTTCATCACCGCCGCAGCGACGGCCGGGTGCAGCTCGGCTGACGATCCCGACTCGCTCGGTGCTGGTTCGGCGCAACCGACGCCGTCTGCGACGCCCGCATCAGACGAGGCGCTCCCGGCTGCGGTGTTGACCACCGCCGACCTGCCGGTCGGTGGTTGGGCAGAGAAACCGGACACGAGTTCCGGCAGCGGCGGCACGACGTCGAGTGACGCGAAGGGTCCGGGGGCCTGCGCTGCGGACTTCTCGCAGCAGGTGCCGGACGAGGAACTCGAGAACGCAGCGAGCGCCGGGCGTGACTGGACGCGCGAGGCGACCTCGTCCTTCCTGTCCACAGGCGTCGCTGCGGATGCGGACGGCGACGAGCACATCCGGTCGATCGTGGACGCGGTGCGCAGCTGCCCGACCGCGGGCAGTACCTACACGATCGACGGCGAGGACCAGCGGATCGCGACGACGCTCCTGGACCTCGGCTCGTGGGGTGATGCCTCCGTGTGCATCCGTTTCGAGGCCAGCGGGTCGAACGCGGTCGCGGGCAAGACGTGCATGGTCGCCGACGACGGTCACCTCGTCCTGGTGACCGCGGGTTCCCCGTACACGTTCCAGCTGCCGGAGGACGACGAGGTGCGACAGATCGTCGATGCTGCTGTCACGAAGGCCCACGAGCAGCTCCACTGACCGCTCTGGTCTCGTGTTCCGGAGACCTGGGATCAGGGCGACGGTGCCAGCACGATCGCGGGCTCCTGCCCACGCACGCCACGAGGGCCAGCATGCATCCGTAGGGGATGCGTGCCGGCCCTCGTGTCGGTCGACGCGGGCTGCGCCCGGGTCAGACCGATCGGCGTCGGCGGGACCCGAACACCGCCGTCGCCGCGCCTAACAGGAGCAGCGCGATCGAGGCCGCGATGCCCGCACGCGGGTCCGAGCCGGTGAAGGCGAGGGTGCCGGTGGTCCCGGTGCCGCCTCCGACCGTGCCCGTGGTGCCGCCGCCCGCACCGCCCGTGGTGCCACCGGCGGGCAGGTAGGCGAACGCCGTGTCGTCGTCGCTCGTCCCGCCGGCGGTGCCGACGGTGATCGACGCGGTCCCCTCGGCGCAGGCCGGCGCCGTGAACGTCAGCTCCGTGCCGTCGTCCGAGACGCTGACGTCCGCCGGGTCGATGGTGACGTCGCAGATCGTGACGGTGGTGCCTCCGGGGACGAAACCGTCACCGGTCAGGACGACGGTCGTGCCGCCCGTGGTCGGGCCGGAGCCGGGCGTGGCACCGGTGACCGCGGGGACGGGCAGGTACGCGTAGGCGTCCTCGGCGACAGCCGTCCCGGCGGGGCCGGTGACCGCGACGTCGGCGGTGCCGGTCGTACCGGCCGGCGTCGTGACGGTGACGCTCGTGTCGGTCGGCGTGCCGACGATCGTCGCGGGGACGCCGTCGAAGGTGACCTCGGTCGTGCCGGCGAGGCCGGTGCCCGAGACGACGACGGTCTGGCCGCCGGCGGTCGGTCCGGCGGCGGGACTGACGCCGGTCACGGTCGGTGCGGCGGCGGCTGCCGCGTACCGGAACTGCACCGGAGCGGTGAGCAGGGTGTCGCCGGGGAAGCCGACGGTGACGTCGACCAGACCCGTGCCGGCCGGAGCCGTGACGACGATGGTCGTGCCGTCGTCGGACACGGACTGCACCTCGGCGAGGGTGTCGCCGAAGCGGACCTCGTCGGCGGCCTGCAGGCCGGTGCCGGTGATCGTCACCGTCGTCCCGCCGGTGGTCGGACCCTCTGCCGGGGAGAGCGCGGTGACCGTCGGGGCGACGTAGACGTACGGGAGGCTGCCCGAGGTGCCGCCGCTCGTGACGACCGCGGTCGTCGTGCCGGCGGTCCCGGCGGGCGTCACCGCGGTGAGGGACGTGCCGTCGGCCGCGACCGTGACGTCGGTGGCCGGGACGCCTGCGAACGTGACCGTCGTGTCGTCACCGAAGCCGGTGCCCGTGATCGTGACGGTCTGGCCGCCGGTGGTGGGGCCGGTGCCGGGGGTGATGTCGGCGACCGTGACGGGGGCGGCTGCGGCGGTGGGGGTCTCACAGTTCGCTTGCGCGAGGACGACGGTGGCGACGGTGTCGTCGGTGAGGGGGATGCCGGCGGCCGTGCCGTCGAGGGTGACGGTGGCGACGACCGCGGTGGCGGCCGCCGTCGTGCCCGTGGTGGTGGTCGTGCGGGCGAGGTCGACCGTCAAGGTGACGCCGGCGAGTGCGCCGGTGAGCGCCGTCGCGTTCGAGAAGGTCGGGGTGTCGACGTCGAGGGTGACCGTCTGGCCGAGCACGGTCAGGCCGGTGAGGAGCGCGTCGCTCGTCGGGGTGCCGCCGACCGGGCAGGTGGCGGTCGCGGTCGCTGCGTCCGCGGTCAGGACGTCGAGCCCGAAGAGCTCGACCGAGGCATCGGCGATCTCCGCAGCCGCCGTCGAGCGTGTGGTGTCGCTGCTCGCGGAAGTCGTGACGACCCCCGCGCCGATGTCGGCGACCGCTGCCGTGACGAGCGCTGCGGCGTCGTCGGCGAACTCGTCGGTCCCGGTACCGGCGACCGAGACGGCACCGGCGGACACGTCGGCGGTGACCCCGACGGCGCCCGCGAGATCCGGTACTGCGACGTCGGCGCTGATCCCGACGGCGGCGGCGTCCCCGGGGGCTGCCACGGCGGGGCTCGCGACGACGAGCGCACCGCCCAGGGCGGTCCCGGCGGCGATGGACATCGCGGCGACTCGCATTCCCACGCGTCGTTGCATGGTGTTCCTTCCGTTGAGTGAATCTCACGACGGAGGGTAGGTCGGCGTACGAGGAGCGGTGACACCCGTCTTCGGGGGGTGGACAGGGCGGCCATTACCTGCAGAATCGCTCATCTTCTGGGTTGGCGCGCTCCCTCCGCCTGCTTCCGACACGGTCCGCGGCACCGGATCCGCGCTCCGTGGCCAGCGCCTCGGGGACACTCAATCGCCCATCGACACCACGACCTTGCGGGCGGACACGCCGTTCCGCAGCGTCTGCAGGGCGCCGGGGAGGGCCTCCAGTCCGTGTCCGACGACCATCGCTTCCGGGGCTGCGCGGAAGCGCCCGTCGGCCAGCGCCGCGGGCAGGAAGTCGCGGAAGACGGCCGGACCGACGGGGGAGACCACCGGGGTCCCGCCCCAGATGGCGGAGACGCGGATGCCGCGGAGGCGGGCGATCCGTGACCGCACCGCGGTGACCGGATCGGGGTAGGCGGACGCGATGCGCTTCGCCCCGGATGCGCGACGGGTGATCCGCAGGGCGTGCCCGAGCGACCCACTGCCGATGGCGATCGTGCCCGCGAGCCGCCGACCCCGCAGCGCTGCGACGACCTCGGCGTCCACGTCGTCGTCCCGGTAGTCCAGGACGGTGTCGGCGCCGAGGGAACGGACGAGGTCGTGGTTCGCCCGACCGGCGGTCGCGACCACCGTGTAGCCGCTGGCACGGGCGAGCTGGACGGCGTTGCTCCCGACGCTCGTCGACGCGCCCCAGACGAGGACCACCTGGTCGCTCCGGTCCGCGCGGTCGCCCGGCAGGGGGAGGGCGAGCTGGTCGGCTTCGTACAGCCCCGCGGCCGCGGTCGCCAGCGCGAGCGGCAGGACCGCGGCCTGCTCGGAGGACAGGTCGTCCGGGAGGCGCGTGGTGACGCGCTCGAGGACGGTCACGATCCGCTGGAACCCGCCCTCGGCCGCGCTGTTCCGCGGCTTCTCCTGTCCGGCGGCGAACGCGGTCACCCGGTCGCCCACCGCGAGGGCCGTGACGTCCGGTCCGACGGCGAGGACCTCGCCGGCGACGTCGCTGCCGAGGACGGTCGGGAAGCGCACCCACGGGGTCACGAGGCGCCGGAGCGGGCCGGTGATCGCGTCGACCGGGTTGACCGCCACGGCACGGACGCGGACGACGACCTGGCCGGCGGCTGGGGTCGGCACCGGGGTGGGGCGGACCTCGAAGGGGCCGCGGGGGCTGAGCAGGAAGAGTGCGGCGTTCGTGGTGGTGGGGTCGTCGGCGGTCATGCGGGCTCCTCGCTCTCCGGTGCCGATCATCGCGATGACACGTGATGTCATCGTACGCCTCATGACACGTCGTGTCGTCAGCTACGATCGGACGATGCGATGGGCTCCGGATGCACGAGGACGGCTCGAGCGCGCCGCGTTCGAGCTCTTCGCCGAGCAGGGGTTCGCCGCCACGACGGTGCCGCAGATCACCGCGCGCGCCGGGCTGACCACCAGGACGTTCTTCCGGCACTTCACCGACAAGCGCGAGGTCGTCTTCGCCGGGTCCGAGATCCCCGAGACCACAGCGCGACTGATCGTCGGCGCACCGGCGGACCTCGACCCGACGCAGGTCGTCCGGCACGTGCTGCACCAGATCGCGGCGGCGCGCTTCGACGGCCACCACGAGCAGACCGCCGCCTGGCGCCGGATCATCGAGGGGAACGACGAACTCCGTGACCGGGACGCCCGCAAGCGGTCCGACCTGGTCCGTGCCGCGCAGGCCGCCTTCGTCGAGCGTGGACAGACCCCGCTGCAGGCGACCGTCGTCGCGGAACTCGGCGTGCTCGTGTTCCAGGTCGCCCTCGAGCAGTGGGCGGCGGGGACCGGGGAGCGGTCGTTGGCCGAGACGATCGACGAGGTGTCCACGCTGGTCCGGGAGCGGGCAGTGATCCCTGCGACGGGTACCCCGTCGCCCGACACGCGTCCGGTCAGCGACCAGCCGGAGCGCTGACCGTCGGGTTGCCCTCACCGGCCGGCCCCGAGGAGCGGTACGGCAGCATCCCGGTGTCGGCGTACCCGCGAGCCAGCCGGATGGCGGCCATCCAGCCCCACACATGCGTCCGCTTGCCGATGTACGCCGGGCCGAACCAGGTCTCCTGTCCGGCGTCACTCGGAGGCACCGATCCGACGACCTGGAGGCCGCCCTCGGTGAACACCTCGATCCGGGTCGCAGCGCGCTCGAGCGGCGCGACGCCGCTGACCGTCTCCGGTGACGGCGGCCCGTCCGCCCGCCAGTCGAGGATCCCGACGACGAGGTTCACGCGGACGCGCGGCTGCAGTTCGAGGACCTGCAGACACGACCACCGCCCGCTCTCGCCCTGCACGGGGACGAGGTCCCCGACCCGGAGCGCGGTGGCGCTGCGCGGGGAGAACGGGAACGTCCTGGCGGTCACCACGCCGTCGACACTACGGGCCGGGATGGGAGGATCGTGCCCATGCGCGCCGTCACCTTCACCGCCTTCTCCGCGACGCCGGCCGTCACCGAGGTCCCCGACCCGGAGTGCCCGACACACGCAGCCGTGGTCCGCGTGGTCGCGACCGGCGTCTGCCGGAGTGACTGGCACGCCTGGCACGGGCACGACGACACGGTGTCGCTGCCGCACGTCCCCGGACACGAGTTCGTCGGTGTCGTCGAGCAGGTCGGGGACGAGGTCCGGCAGTGGCAGGCCGGCACACGCGTCACCGCCCCGTTCGTGAACGCGTGCGGCACCTGCCTGACGTGCGTCGCCGGCCGCCAGAGCATCTGCCCGAACCAGACCCAGCCCGGGTTCGACCGGCCCGGGTCCTTCGCCGAGCGGGTCGTCGTGCACCACGCGGACACGAACCTCGTCGCCGTGCCGGACGCCATCGACGACGCCACCGCCGCCGGACTCGGCTGCCGGTTCGCCACCGCCTACCGCGCGGTCGTGAACCGCGCCCGAACCGCCCCCGGCGAGCACGTCGTCGTGTTCGGCTGCGGGGGAGTCGGGCTCTCGGCGATCGTCGTCGCCGTGTCCCGCGGTGCACGGGTGACCGCAGTGGACGTCTCCGCCGAGGCGCTCGCGCTCGCCCGCACCCTCGGCGCCACCACCACGGTCGATGCGCGGACGGACGACGTCGACGAGCAGGTCCGAGCGGCGACGGACGGCGGCGCGCACGTCGTGGTCGAGGCGCTCGGACGGGCCGCCCTGGTGCGGCAGGGCATCGCCGCCCTCCGCCCCGGCGGTCGGCACGTGCAGGTCGGGCTCCTCGCCGGCGCGGACGCCAGCCCGCAGGTCGACCTCGGCCGCGTCATCGGCCTCGAGCTCGAACTGCTCGGCAGCCACGGGATGTCCGCGCACGAGTACCCGGCGATGCTCGCCGAGATCGCCGCGGGCCGTCTCGACCCGGCACCGCTGGTCGGGCGGACGATCGCGCTCGAGGACGCGCCGGCGGCGCTCGCCGCCATGGACCGGCCGGCGACGGCGGCCGGCACGACGGTCGTCGTCCTGTAGTCGCCACCGTGTGGCGGCCGGGAGGCGCACCGCGGCACCGCCACGGGCTCCCGGCCGCGACCGGCCCGGTCCGGCAGATTGAGGGCGGGGGCCGCGCCGACCGTGCGCGGTGACGAGGGGGAGACCATGTCGGAACCGCGACCGCGCGTCCGTCGCCGCTGGCGGCTGTTCGCACTGCTCGTCGTGGTCGTCGACGTGCTGATGGTCCTGCCACTGCCCTTCCTGATCGTGAGCTACCCGCTCGGACTGGCCTCGTACAACGGGATCGCGTCCGGGCTGCTCACGTGGGGTGCGCCGGCAGCGGCCGTGCTCACGGTGATCGCGCTGGTGGTGGTGCCGGCACCCCGCGAGCTGCTCGACGCCGGAGCGGGCGTCCTGGCCGGGCTGATGGCGTTGGGCGGGGTCGTCTGGCTCGGTGTGGCCGCGAGCTTCGGTGGGGCAGCGGGTCCGCTCGGTCTCCTGTTGCTGGGGGCGGCGGCGCTCATGGTCGCGCTCATCGTCAGGGGCGGTCCGCGTTCCGAGGGCTGAACGGGTCCGGCCTGACGTCCCCGCCGGACACGGATAGCATGCCCGGCATGGGGGTCGGAACGAACGATGCCGTCGCTGGGGCGTCGACCAGGAGTGTGCGTTCCGCCGCTGTCGCCGCTCTCGTGGTCGCGCTGCTCGCCGGGTGCACCGCCGGAGCGAGTCAGGCCGGCGTGAGCCACGTCGGCCCCGAGCCGACGGCGAGGACGGTCGAGGACGGGGTCGAGACCTGGGACCTGACGGTGCCGCCGTCGGTCGAGGCGTTCGGGATCGACACGGACGTCCCGGAGGACACCGCCGCCCTCGTCGGTGCCTACGCCTCCACGAGACCGGGTGGTCGTCCGGTCAGGCTGCTGCTCCCCGGCGGCGAGGAGGTCCAGGTGCAGGCGACGCAGGTGGTCTTCGACGCACTCGACAGCAAAGAGGAGCGGAAGGACGACTCGGGTGCGGCGACCCTGCCCGAAGGTCGGCTGTTCCACCTCCAGGTCGATGCCCTGACGGTCGAGGGCGCAGATGCCGGTGTCGACGGGTACCGGGACGTCCTCCGGCAGCTCGACCTTCCGAGTACGTCCGTTCGGGAGCTCCAGGACAAGGTCGCAGCAGCCGACTCGGTCGACCCGGTGGACGCGTCCCAACCAGTCGGTGCCGACGCCAACGTGCCGAAGACGAACGGGCTCGACTTCGGCGTGAGTTCGTCGTTCCGGCCGAACGACGAGCCGCTGCTCTTCGCACTGCGGCTCAACGGCGCGTGGGACCCCGTCCCGATCCCGTAGCAGTCGACGGGGACCGTTCGTCGGCTCCGGGAACACCGTGCCGTACCGGTGCCCGGGCAACGTGGCTACCATGCCACCCATGGGGGTCGAATTCGACGATGCTGCAGCGGGGGCGCTGATCAGGGCGGCGCAGTCCGCGGACGGAGCCTTCACCGGGCAGAGCGGTGCCCGGCGAGGCGCGGTCGAGACCGCGATGCAGGAGTTCCGCGGGGGGTACGCCGAACTGTTCCGGACGGCGAGCGTCACCGAGTCCTCGGAGCGGGGTCGGCTCGCTCGTGCGATGGACGACCTCGCACAACAGGTCGAGCGGGCGAAGCAGCAGGCCGCGGAGGAGAACCGACGGCTCGACGAGGTGCGGGCCTGGGAGGGTCGGGAGGCCGACCGGGACGAGCGTCGACGGACCCAGCCGCTCGGTCCCGTCGTCAGCGACATCGAGGAGCTGTTCGACCCCCGACCGTCCGAGCCCGCGGTCCGGCCGTCGACGATCTCCGTCGCGTTCACCGCCTCGCAGCGAACGCGGACGAGCAGCGGCAACGCATCGGGGACCAGCAGCGCGAAACCGGATGCCCTCCGGTCCTTCGCGACGCAGTCCCGGTCGTGCAACACCACCATGCGGCAGCACCTGGAGGAGGTCGCGGACGCCTGGACACGGTTCACGTCGAGTTCCTCGTGGGTGCCGGTCGGTGGCTCCGGCTTCCTCGACAACGGGTCGCGCTTCGTCGACGAGAACGAGGCCGACGTCACGTGGATGGAGCACGTGGCCGCCGCGTTCGAGCACGCCGGCAGCGGCACCCTCACGAAC
The DNA here is from genome assembly GCF_003224415.1 of Curtobacterium sp. MCBD17_023. Lineage (NCBI taxonomy): Bacteria > Bacillati > Actinomycetota > Actinomycetes > Micrococcales > Microbacteriaceae > Curtobacterium > Curtobacterium sp. MCBD17_023. Next base: position 284,519 of record NZ_QKLJ01000001.1, on the reverse strand, counting down.
CACGCGCTCGACCTCGCGGTCGCCGCCTCCCTGACGACGCAGGGCCAGGACCCGGTCGAGGTCCTCCGGCACATGGACGCGGACGTGGGTGCCGCGTGGCTCGCCGCGCACCCCGAGGTGCTCGACGCCCTGGTGACGACACCGCCAGCGTGGGGCACCCCGTCCACCGTGTACTCCGCGATCGTCCAGGCTGAGCGCGCCCGCGGAGCCGACCCGGTCGACTTCGCGACCGTGCTGCAGCGCATGTACGTGTCTCGGGCGGCGGAGAAGGTGGGGATCGACATGGCCACCTGGGACACCGGTCGGGGTGCGCAGGCGCTGCTCGGACAGGTGACGGGGTCGTACCAGTACTACGCACAGCTCTACCTCGACAACCCGGACTTCACCTGGGCCGGGATGGCGAACATGGTCGGTCCGGACTTCGCCGCGGGGTTCCTCGACCTGCACTCGATGCGCGACCACATCGGCGAGGTCGCTCCCCTCGTACCGCCGTCGCTCCGGAGATTTACGGATCAGCTGGCGGGCATGGGCGACGATGAGATCGCCTTTTACGAGAAGACTTTCCTCGGAATGCAACGAGACATCTTCCTCGACGCGTCCACGATGCACGAGGCGTACCTCGACGGAGGCATCGACAGTATCGACGAGCTCGCCGCCGCGGGTTTACTGCGACCGGAGGGCCAAGCGCCGGACGACGCCTCCAAGGCGGAGCGTCGGACGCTCCAGGCCTGGCGGGACATCGACACCGGGATCCGGACGCACCAGTCGGACCTGGTCGACGACGGCAACACAGCGTTGCTCTACCGCGAGCAACACGACACGATCCAGCGCAGTTACGACGAGATGCGGGACCACGAACCGACGGGTAAGGCGCTTACGATGGTGCTCGGCGTCGTTGGTGACGCTTCGATCCCGGGGACGAGGACGCTCGGGCAGTACGAGGGCGGCATATCCGTGCCGGTGGACCTCGTTCCGGGGAGGCCCGGTGTGCAGGGATCGATCGAGACCTGGAACGTGCCGCGTACGAACATTTCTGAGTTCGACGTCCGCTGGGACTACATCGAGAACGACACGCTTCCGGCCTGGCAACAACTCGTGCACGACGACCCGGAGCGCGCCCGTGACATGGTCGGTGACCCGGTTCCTGACCGCATCGACAATCGGCGACTGGACAAGCGACTGCCCGGTCTGGTCGATGACTTACATGACACGGAGTTCGTATGGCAATGATCTCCAGCCGCCGGTTCTTCGCGGTGATGGCCATCTCGACGTCCGCCGTGTTGTTCGCCGGATGTGCGTCGTTCCAAGCGCCCCGCCCCGGCACTTCGAGCCACCCCAACAGGAGCGAGTACGACGTGAGTCACCACGGTCCCCGTCCGACAGCAATGGCGATCAAGGACGGTGTGGAGGTCTGGGACCTCACGGTTCCGCCCACAGCCGAGGCATTCGGGATCGATCCCGACGACACCGTGATGGTCGGCGCCTACAGTTCGTCCACCCCCGGTGGTCGTCCTGTCCGCTTCCTGCTCCCGGGGGGAGAAGACGTCGACGTCCGAGCGAACGAGGTGGTGTTCGAGCTCAGCGAGAACGACCAGGCGATCACGAGTCGAGCGACCGGCAAGGAGCTCTCGCCGGCGGGGCGGTTCTTCGACCTCCGCGTCGATGCCCCGGCTGCTCAGGGAGCCGAGGCGGGTGTGGCTGCGTACCGTAAAGCCCTGCAAGAACTCGGCTTGCCAGATGACACCGTGTCCGAGTTGCAAGAGCAAATCGAACGTGCCGCAACCGTCGACCCGCTCAGCTCACCGCGAGTCGGCGTGAGTGCGAGCATCCCGAAGACAGACGGTTTCCGGTTCAGCGTGAGCACCGCCTTCCGCCCGGACCGGGACGATCCGACCTTCCTCCTCGAGTTCCACGGCGCTTGGGACCCGCTACCCGTTTCCTGAGCTCGGTTTCCAAGGGCGCGGATGACCCGGGACCAAGGACGCCCAGTCAGGTGATGGCAACGGGACATCGGGGAGCACATGAGCAAGGAACACCGGGAACCGGGACGTGCCACCAGCAACGGTGCTGGAAGCGGCTTGCGGCGCTTCCCGGCGGCGGTGATCACCGTCCTGCTCGCCGTCCTGCTCGCAGGGTGTGTGGCTGCCGAACCCATGGGCTCGGTCAGCGAGCCGAGCAACAGCGTCACGGCTCGTCAAAGCGTGAGCCACGTCGGCCCCGAACCGACGGCGATGACGGTCGAGAACGGGGTCGAGACCTGGGACCTGACGGTGCCGCCCTCGGTCGAGGCGTTCGGGATCGACACCGACGTCCCGGAAGGCGCGCGGACCCGGGTCGGTGCGTACGGCTCGGAGTCCGGCGGGGGACGTCCGGTCCGGTTCCTGCTCCCCGGCGGCGAGGAGGTCCGGGTCCAGGCGACCCAGGTGATCTTCGACGCCCTCGACAACGCGCAGGAGATGACGGACCAGTCGGGCAAGGTGATCCTGCCGCAGGGGCGGCTGTTCCACCTCCGCGTCAACGCCGTGCCGGTGGAGGGCGCGAAGGCCGGCGTCGACGCGTACCGCGACGTCCTCGAGCAGCTCGACCTGCCGGACACGTCCGTCGGGGAGCTCCAGCAGAAGATCGCAGCGGCCGACTCGGTCGACCCGGTGGACGCGTCTCAGCGGGTCAGCGTCGGGGCCAGCGTGCCGAAGACGGACGGACTCGACTTCGGGCCCAGCACGTCGTTCCGGCCGAACGACGAGCCCCTGCGCTTCACCCTCCGGTTGAACGGCGCGTGGGACCCCGTCCCGATCCCGTGATGGGCGCCGGACGGCGGACTGGGGCGTGAGCGTGCCCGTCTCCTGACCTCGGCCGCCGAGGGTGGGCCGACCACTGCTACGGTGCGAGCACGGACCGGGGGGGAACACGATGCGGACTCTGACCACACTCTGCGCAGCCGTCGTCATGGCGACGGTGACGATCGGCATGACGGGGTGCACCGACGCACCCGACGGCGGGACGCCACCATCGGCAGCCGCAGCGAGGCCGACGCCGGGGCTGCCGGAGCACCTGGCGATCCTGCACCGGCCCTTCGCGGCGACGGACGCGTTGCCGGACACGGAGGCGGCCGCCTCGACGCTCGACGAGGTGGTGCTGAACAGCCAGCGTCGTGCCGGTGCGTGGCACGGCACCACCTACTGGGTGGCTGCGGCGTCGAACGGCGGAGCGTGCCTCATCGCGGAGAACCCCGACCCGGCCAGCCCGGACAACTGGGCGACGTGCGGCGGGACCGATGTGCCGGCTGCGGAGGTGCTCGTGACCGTGGAAGGCGACGACGGACACCGGGTCTCGCTGGTGTCCGACGGCTACACCAACCGGGGGCCGACTGCGCTGCACGAGGTCGTCCCCAACGTCTGGGGGAACTGACCGCATGCGTCCGAACGGCCCCGACGTGACTGGACAGGTCTTGTACATGTAGTCTCCTCTGCATGCCCGTCCCACCGAAGCGACGCCTCGTCGCCGATGCCCTCCGCGACGCGATCGCGACGGGCCGCTACGCCCCGGGCCAGCGTCTGCCCGGGGAGCACGACCTGGCCGAGCGGTTCGCCGTCAGCCGCGGGACGGTGCGGGCGGCGCTCGCCGACCTGGCGGACGAGGAGTACATCGCGATCCGCGGCGGCATCGGCTCGGTCGTCACGTTCGACGGCGCCGCGCTCGACCCCCGGAGCGGCTGGGCCCGGTCCCTCGAGGCGACGGGCACCGAGGTCGCCGTCCGCGTCCTCCGGATCGCCGCGGTGAGCGCGCCGGCGCTCGCCGCGGAGCTCGGGCTCGACGACGCCGACTTCGTCGCCGTCGACCGCGTCCGGCACGTGGCCGGGGGACCGGACATCTCCCTGGAACGCAGCCTGGTTCCGCCGTTCGGGAGGCTCGCCCGAGCCGTCGACGAGGGTCTCGTCGACGGGTCGCTCACCGCCACGATCGCGGAGACGGGCCTGGTGCCGGCGCTCGCCGAGCAGTGGGTCGACGTGCTCCCGCTGACCGAGGAGGACGCGGTGCTCCTCCACAGGACTGCGGGCGACCCGTTCCTCCACAGCCGACGCGTCTCGCGCACGGCCGACGGCACGTTCGTGGAGGCTGTCGACAGCCTGCTCGACCCGAGCCGGTTCCGCATCCACATGACGTTCGGGAGCGCACGATGACGACGACCAGCACCGCCGCCGAGCACGCCCTCGCCGCCTTCCGGGGCCTGGCGATCGGCGACGCCCTCGGGATGCCGACGCAGTCGCTGTCGCTCGAGCAAATCCGTTCCGACCACGGGGTGATCAGCGGGTTCGTCGACGCCGGGCCGAACCAGCGCATCGCACACGGCATGCCTGCCGGGAGCATCACCGACGACACCGAGCAGGCGGTCCTCGTCGCCGAACTGCTCGTGCAGGGGCAGGGTCGGCTGGACCCCGTCGACTTCGCCCGGGCGCTCATCGACTGGGAGCGGACGATGGCGGCCAAGGGCTCCCTCGACCTGCTCGGGCCGAGCACGAAGACCGCCGTGCAGCGCATCCTCGACGGTGTCCCCGCCTCCGAAGCGGGCTCGACGGGCACGACGAACGGCGCCGCGATGCGGATCACCCCGGTCGGGATCGCGACGCCGCTCGGTACCGGGTCCGACGGGCTCGCCGGACTCGTGGACGCGGTGCAGGACGCCTGCCGGGTCACCCACGACACCGGGCTCGGCATCGCGGGGGCCAGCGCGGTCGCGGCAGCGGTCTCGGCCGGCATCGACGGCGCCACGCGTGCCGAGGCGCTCGACGTCGCCGTCGCCGCGGCCCGGATCGGCGAGACCCGTGGCCACTGGGTCGCCGGTGGCTCGATCGCCGACCGCACGGAGTGGGCTCGCGGCCACCTGGCCACGGTCCCCGACGCCGAACGGATCGACGTCGTGTCCGGACTGATCGGCACGAGCGTCGCGTCGCAGGAGTCCGTCGTCGCCGCGCTCGCGCTCGTGGCGCTCGACCTCGACCCCTGGCGGACCGTCTGCACCGCGGCGAGCATCGGTGGCGACACCGACACGATCGCCGCCATGGCCGGCGCCGTCCTCGGTGCCGTGCACGGTGCGGCCGCCTGGTCCGCCGACGCGGTCCACCAGGTGGAGACCGTCAACGACCTGCACCTCGAGGAGCTCACCGAGCGCCTCCTCGACCTCCGCACCGGCCCCGGCCGGTAGCGGCACCCAGACCGCCGGGCGGCGGTTCCCCCCTTGCCGCCGCCCGGCTTCCCCCTCGCACCCTTCCGATGACGTAAGAGGACCTGATGACCAGCACGCCGACCGACGCCACCACCCGCGCCGGGACCCTGACCACCGTCGAGCAGCGGGGCATCGAGCCGGTGCCGGCCGCCGAACGCACCGGGACGCCCGGCGCGCTGTTCTGGGTCTGGTTCGCCGCGAACATCTCGATCCTCGGGCTCCCCCTCGGTGCCACGCTCGTCGCCTTCCAGGGACTGACCGTCTGGCAGGCGCTCCTCGTCGCGGTGATCGGCGCCGCCGGCTCGTTCGCCGTGGTCGGGGTCATCTCGATCGCCGGACGCCGCGGGGGAGCGCCGGGCCTGACCCTGAGCCGCGCGGTGTTCGGCGTCCGCGGCAACGTCGGCCCGACGTTCATCTCGCTGCTGAGCCGCCTGGGCTGGGAGACCGTGAACACCACGACCGCCGCGTTCGTGCTGCTGTCGCTGTTCACGATCCTCTTCGGCACCGACGGGGGCTCGAAGGCGCACCCGGTCATCACGATCGTCGCGATCCTGGTCTTCGTCGCCGCCACGGTGCTCATCTCCGGGCTCGGGCACGCGTTCATCGTCGCCGTGCAGAAGTGGGCGACGTGGGTCTTCGGTGCGCTGAACGTCTTCGTCGCGGTGTTCCTCGTCGCCCGCATCGACTGGGACGTCGTCGGCGCGCAGCCCGCCGGCCCGGTCGCCGCGATGGTGATCGGCATCGGGACGATCGCGGCCGGGACCGGTATCGGGTGGGCCACCGCGGGCGCCGACATCGCCCGGTACACGCGCACCAGCGTCCGCGCCGGCAAGCTCGTCGCCGCGAGTGCGGCCGGTGCGGGCATCCCGCTCGTCGTCCTGGTCGGACTCGGCTCGCTCGTGTCCGCCGGTGACCCGACCCTGGCGCAGGCCGGGGACCCGGTCGCCGCGATCCGCGACATGCTGCCGAGTTGGATGGCCGTGCCGTACCTGATCGCCGCGTTCGGCGGGTTGCTGCTGTCGAACCACCTGTCGGTGTACTCGGCGAGCCTCACCACGCTGACCCTCGGCGTGAAGGTGCCGCGGGTCTGGGCCGTCGCGGTCGACGTCGTCATCACCACGCTCGGCGCCATGTACTTCATGCTCGTGGCCGACGGCTTCTACGCCCCGTTCATCACCTTCATCTCGGTGCTCGCCGTGCCGATCACGGCCTGGCTCGGTGTCTTCATCGCCGACATGCTCCGCCGCACCTGGTACGACCCGGAAGCGCTGCTCGACCTCCGCCGTGGTGGCCGCTACTGGTACGCCGGTGGGGTCGCCTGGCCCGCAGTCATCGCCTGGGTCGTCGCGATCGTCGTCGGCTTCCTGTTCACGAACGTCCAGGTGGGCGACGCCGACCCGGTGTTCGTCGGGGCGTTCTCGGACACCTGGATCGGCGCGAACGGCCTCGGCTGGGTCGTCACGTTCATCGTCGCGGCCGCGGTCTACCTGCTGACCGGCGGCCCCCGCGGCACGCTGCACGAGCAGCCCGACCAGTCTGCTCCGCTGCCGCACACTGAGCACACGGTCTGATGGGCCGCCTCGTCTCGGTCGGCAACGTCATCGTCGACATCGTGATGCGCATCGACGCCCTCCCGGAGCCGGGCGGGACGTCATCGCGGCGGGCTCCGAGATCACGGCCGGTGGCGGCCTGAACACCATGGTCGCCGCCCGCCGGGACGGCATGGACGTCGTGTTCGCCGGGCAGTACGGCACCGGCCCCTTCGGGGACGTCGTCCGGCGGGCGCTGGCCGACTCGGGCGTCACCGTCGTGCAGCCCGGGCTCGCCGACCTCGACAGCGGCTACTGCGTGGCGCTCGTCGACGCCACGACCGAGCGCACCTTCGTCACGAGCGTCGGCGCGGAAGGGCAGCTCACCCGCGCCGACCTGGACCATGTGGACCTGCAGGACGACGACATCGTCTTCGTGTCGGGCTACGGCCTGGCGCACCCGGTGAACGGTGCGGCCATCGCCGACTGGCTCGAGTCCGTCCCGCCGTCCGTCCGCGTGGTGTTCGACCCGTCGCCGCTCGTCGACACCCTGCCCGGAGACCTCCTGGTCGCCGTGTCCGCGCGCTCCGACGTGGTCAGCGCCAACAGCCGGGAGGCACGACTGCTCTCCCCGACATCGGCCACCCTCGCCGAGGCCACCGCCGCGATCGCGGCGACAGCGCGGGGGACCGCCCTGGTCCGGGACGGCGCCCACGGCTGCTGGGTCGTCGAGTCCGGTGGCACACCGGTCCTGGTCCCCGGGTTCCCCGTCGTCGCGGTCGACACGAACGGGGCGGGGGACGCGCACGCCGGCGTGCTGGCCGCCGCGCTGGGGCGTGGGGCGGGCCTCCCGGACGCGGTCCGTCGGGCCAACGCGGCAGCGGCGCTCGCGGTGACCCGGTCCGGGCCGGCGACCGCGCCGACGGCTGGGGAAACGGACGCGCTGCTCGCCGGAGCGTGACGCGGTGACCTCCGCGATCGCCGCACCCGTGCGGCTGGAGCGGTCCGACCGGACGGTCCAGCCGCTTGCTGGAGCCGTTCATCGCGTTCGGTGGCTGAGGCGGGGCGCCGGTGTTTCCCGCCCGTCAAGTGTTGGTTACGAGCCCGTTTCCGATGCTCGGCGAACGCTCACGCTCCTCGAAGCTTCCTCTTGAGAACCCCTTCACTCGAGGAGCCCCTTGTCCAGAACCCGTTCCCGGAGTCGGCTCGCCGCACTGGCGATCACCGCCACGCTGACTCCCGCCCTCGCCCTGACCGCCATGCCCGCGTTCGCGGCCCCGACCCCTGACCCCGTCGTCGCCTCCGGCTCCGACTGGGACGTCACGACCGCCCCCGGCGGGTACCTCGTGTCCCTCGACCTGGACGCACCCCTGCCGATGGTCGACGACGCCCCCACACTCGTCGTCGACGGTGAGCCGATCGGCCTCGCCACCGAGTCGGCGGACGGGAAGACCCTGCAGGTCCTCACCGCCGACCGGTCCGTCGCTGACGCGAAGGACGTCACCAAGGCCTGGTCGAGCGGCGACGCGGACAAGGCGACCGAGACGACGACGGCCCCGGTCACCCCGGCCGTCCCCGAGAACCGCACCCTGAAGCGGCAGATGAAGTCCCTCGCCACGGCGGACGCGGTCGAGGACCCGTCCACGCCGGGCGCCTACGAGGTGACCGAGGCCGAGTACGACTTCGGTGACCAGGCGATCCCGCTCGCGGCGATCGGCGGCATCCGCGGTGAGCTCACCGGGAAGATGTACCTGACGAGCGCCGCCGGCGAGCGTCCGACCGTCGTCTTGCTGCACGGCCGCCACACCTCGTGCGCGGGCACCGGTGCGAACCCGCTGCGCTGGCCCTGCGGTCCGACCCAGTCCAACGTGCGCTCGTACCTCGGGTACGAGGGCACCGCGCGTGCACTCGCCACCCGCGGCTACAACGTCGTCTCCATCGCCGCGAACGCCGTGAACTCGAACGACAACCAGCTCGCCCTCGACTACGGCGCGCAGGCCCGCGGTCAGCTGATCCTCGACACGCTGGACATGCTCGGCAAGGCCGACGCCGGGACGGCCGTCTCGTACGACGACGTCACGACGGCGACGAGCTCCGCCCCGAGCACGACCACGACCCGCACGCTCGACGACGCCCTCGTCCGCGCGACGACCCGCACCGACCAGCCGGCCGCCGCCTCCACCGTGACGGCGGCGTCGCTCAAGGGCCGGTTCGACCTGACGCACGTCGGCATCATGGGCCACTCCCGCGGCGGTGAGGGTGTGGTCTCGGCCGCCACCCTCAACGAAGCGCTCCCGAAGCCGTTCGGCATCGAGTCGGTCCTGCCGCTCGCACCGGTCGACTTCGGCCGCATGACGCTGCCCGACGTGCCGACCGCCGTCTTCCTGCCCTACTGCGACGGCGACGTGTCGAACCAGCAGGGGCAGCACTTCATCGACGACTCCCGGCACGCATTCGGTGACGAGGTCCTCCGCTCCGCGGTGTGGGTGATGGGCGCGAACCACAACTTCTTCAACACCGTGTGGACCCCGGGCAAGTACCCGGCGGCGACCGGCGACGACTGGAACGTCCGCGACACCACGTCGACCTGCGCCACGACCAGCCCGACCCGCCTCACCGCGGACCAGCAGTACCAGGTCGGCGTCAGCTACATGACCGGCTTCTTCCGCCTCACCATGGGCGGCGAGACCCAGTTCCAGTCGATGTTCGACGGGTCGGTCAAGCCCGCGACCACCGCGACGCCGTTCGCCGACGTCCGGACCATGGCCGCGCAGCCCACCTCGAAGACGAAGCTCGTCACCGACTTCACGAAGTCGAGCTCCCTCGTCCGCACCGTCGGGGGCGCCACGGCCGCGGTCTGCTCGAACCTGACCGGTCGGACGCTGCCGCAGTCGAACCCGTTCTGCGCCACCACCAAGGGCTCGGCCCAGGTGCCGCACTGGACGCCCGGCTCGTTCGCACCGAACGTCCCCGCGTTCCCGACCACCCGGTTCCTGTGGACCGGAGCCTCCACCACCGACCCGGCAGCGCCGAGCACCGGTGAACTCCGCGTCTCGGTCCCCGCGACGGCACGCAACGTCTCCGACAGCACGCAGCTCACGCTGAAGACCGCGCCCGACGAGGCGGTGTCCACCGGCACCGACTTCCGGATCACGGTCCTCGACGGCTCCGGCGGGACCTGGTCGACCGCTGCCTCTGCGGTCAACCCGCTCGCCGTCAATCGGATGCCCGGCGGCACGAACACGACGCTCAACAAGATCGTCCTGCAGCAGCTGACGATCCCCACGGCGTCGATGACCGGCCTGGACCTCACCGACGTCCGCGAGGTCCGCTTCACCGCGGGCGTCGGGGCCGACGGCACCGGCACCGGCGGGGTCTACCTGTCCGACCTGGCGTTCGACACCCCGAGCGTCGGCACCGCCGTCGCCCAGACGCGCACCACGGTGAACGTCGCCCCCACCGCGGTGGAGGAGGGCGCCGGCCCCGGCACCGCCGACGTCGCCGTCTCCCTGTCGCGTGCCGAGTCCCGTCCGGTCACCGCGTACGTCAGCGTCCTCGGCTCGGCGACCGGCACCGTCGGCGTCGGCATGGAGCGCGTGACCTTCGCACCCGGCGAGACCTGCCGCGCGGTCACCGTGCCGACGGCCGGCAACACCATCGCCTCGGCGACGCCCAGCTCCGCCTTGAAGGTGAGCGTCACGAACACCAGCAACGCCGTCATGGGCGCGTCCGCGTTCACCAACCTGACCGTCCGCGAGGACGACGGCGTCACGGCGCCGGCGAAGGCGATCGCGCCGGTCGGCAAGCAGGGTGACGTGTGTGCCGAGCGGACCGCCGCGGCCGCTCCGGTGGCGCTCGGCACCTCCGCTGCGAAGGTCACGCCGGGTACCACGGTCCTGCTCACGGGCACGGGCTTCCGCCAGGGCGAAGGCGTCACCTTCCGCTCCGGTGAGACGGTCGTCGACACGGCCGTCGCCGGGTCGAGCGGCGCGGTCGCCGGCACCCTGCAGGTCCCGGCCGACGCGGACCTCGGCGCGCTCGCCGTGTCCGCCGTCGGTGCCGGTTCCGGCCGGGAGGCCCGAGCCACCGTCACGGTCGTCGCGACCACGCCGAAGCTCGCGCTGAAGGAGGGCAGCCGCGCGACCGTCGGCGGGTCGTGGAAGGTCGGCCGGACCATCACCGCGAAGCCCGGTTCCTGGAACGCGAGCGGGGTCACGTTCACCTACAAGTGGTCGCGTGACGGGAAGTCGATCCCCGGAGCGACCAAGGCCACCTACAAGACGACGTCGAAGGACGTCGGGGAACGGCTGAAGGTGACCGTCACCGCCAAGAAGACCGGCTACACGACCGGGACCACGACCGGGCTGTCGGGTCGGATCCACAAGTAGTGCCGCACTGATCGACGAGGGCGGGTGGTCGCGAGGTCACCCGCCCTCCGTCGTCCCACGAGCCGGACGGGAGGCGCAGCACGGGCCCGCCCCGGGCCTTCCGGCCGGCACCGACGCACCGCGACCACGCGACCCGAACACGGGACTGGTGCGGTCGCCCGTCGCGCGTTTGACTCGTGCCAGGGCATCCGGCCCCGCCACGACCAGGGAGGCCGACCGTGCGCACACTCGTCTACACCAGCACGCAGACCCGACCGATCTCGGACTCCGAACTCGCGCAGATCCTGGCGGTCGGACGCGAGAAGAACACGCGCCTCGGCATCACCGGCATGCTCGCGCACCGCGACAGCAACTGCATCGGCATCATCGAGGGCGAGGACGACGTCGTCCACCAGCGCTTCGAGCAGATCGGCCTGGACCCCCGGCACACCAACGTCCGGGTGCTCTGCGACGACCCGGTGCAGCAGCGCTCCTTCCCGGACTGGTCCATGGCGTTCCAGCCCCTGGACCCGCTCATGCGCGAGGTCCCGGGCTTCAGCGACCTGTTCGAGGCGCAGCGGCCGAGCGACGCCGAGTTCGGCGCCTCGCGGGCCCGCGCCCTGCTCGAGTGGTTCCGCAAGCACCCGCTCGCGCCGCTGACGAACCAGAACGCGGCCGACGACGAGGTCCCGCGCACCCGCGCCGTGAACGGCGCGATCGCGGTCCTGCACGACGGCGGGACGACGAGCTTCTCCATCGAGGCGGTGGCGGAGCGCAGCGGCATGAGCGTGTCCGAGATCGAGGGGCTGTTCCCGAACCGGCACGCCCTCCTCGCGGCGACGGTGGAGCGGTGGACGCGTGCGGTGTCGGCACCCCTGCTCCCGATGATCACGGAGCGCGGAACGGTGGCGTTCATGCACGCCCTGCTGGCCGCGCACGTCGAGGAATCGGGACTGATGCGCCTGCTCGCGTCGACACTCGCCGCGGCGACGGACCCCTCGGTCGACGGTGCCGACTACTACCGGTCCGCCTACCGGCAGTTCCGGGAGACGATCCGCACGGCACTCGCCGCGGACGTGCGGGAGGGCCGCGAGCCGGCGACGATGGACCCGGAGCGGGGCGCACAGCAGCTGCTCGCCCTGTACGACGGTCTCCGGCTGCAGGCCCTGCTGACGGGTGACACCGACCCGGTGGAGGCGTTCGACCGTGCCGCCGCGCGCATGCGGCGGGGGTGGTCGGAGCAGTACGAGCAGCCGAGCTACTGGGAGATCCCGGTCGCACCGGCACCCTGACGCGGGAACCGTCCGTTCTCCCCCGTGAGTTGGGGGCGGTGGAGCGCTCCGCGATCGGGCAGGATGGACCGCGGGGCGTGGACCGGGTATCCGCGCCCTGCTCGCTCACCCAGGGTGGTGAGCCCGGCCGTCTGGTCGCCTTCGGGTGGTGATCAGGCGGCCGATCACGTTCCGGGAGCCCGTGCTTGTCCGCCGTTCGTCCGACTGCGGAACGCGCATGATCGGGTCTACCGTCGCGTCCGTGCGGCAACGGGGCCGCACCGGTCATGAATCGAGCATCATGCAACGACGGATGAGAAGTCTCGTCGCCCTCGCCGTGAGTGCCGGCGTCGTGGGGGCCCTGGTCCCGGCGATCTCGGCCCAGGCGGTCACGACGAGCGACACCCCGGACTTCGGGAGCAACGTCAAGGTCTACAGCCCATCGACCCCGACCTCGACCATCCAGGCCGACGTCGACGCCGCCTTCACCTCGCAGCTCCGCAGCACCACGGCGCAGTTCGGGTCCCAGCGGCACGTCTTCCTGTTCAAGCCGGGCAGCTACAACCGTGTCTGGGCGAACCTCGGTTTCTACACGACGGTCGCCGGCCTCGGGAAGAACCCCGACGACGTCACCATCACCGGCGCGGTCAACGTGGACTCCGGGTGGAACGCGGGCGACGAGAAGAACGCCACGCAGAACTTCTGGCGGTCGGTCGAGAACGTCGCGGTCGTCCCGGAGGGCGGTACCGACCGCTGGGCCGTGTCCCAGGCCGCTCCGATGCGGCGCGTGCACATCAAGGGCAACCTGACGATGGGCCCCTCGAACCAGGACGGCGGCCAGGGCTACTCGTCCGGCGGTTACATCGCGGACAGCAAGGTCGACGGCACCGTCACCTCGGGGTCGCAGCAGCAGTGGTACACCCGCAACTCCACGCTCGGTTCGTGGCAGGGCGGGAACTGGAACATGACGTTCTCGGGAGTGCAGGGTGCCCCGGCGAACGACTTCTCGAAGAGCTACACGACGCTCGCCACCACGCCGACGACGCGCGAGAAGCCCTACCTGTACGTGGACTCGTCGAACAAGTACCACGTGTTCGTCCCCTCGCTCCGGCAGAACTCGAGCGGTGTCACCTGGCCGAACACCGCGGGCACGGACATCCCGATGCGGAACTTCTACGTCGCGCACCCGGGTGACTCGGCGGCGACGATCAACAGCGCGCTCGCGCAGGGGCTGAACCTGTTCTTCACCCCGGGCACGTACCAGCTCGACGCGGCGATCAACGTGCAGCGGGCGAACACCGTCGTGACCGGCATCGGCTTCCCGACGCTCGTGCCGACCAAGGGCAACTCCGTCCTGGTGTCGAACGACGTCGCTGGTGTGAACGTCTCGAACCTCGTCGTCGACGCCGGCACGCAGAACAGCACGCAGCTGATCCGACTGGGGACGGCGGACTCGCACATCGACCACGCGGCGAACCCGCAGAGCATCCAAGACGTCTTCTTCCGCGTCGGGTCGAGCATCCAGGGCAAGGCCAGCACCTCGCTGCGGGTCAACGCGGACGACACCCTGATCGACCACATCTGGGCGTGGCGCGCCGACCACGGTGGCGCACCCACGGGGTGGACGGTCAACACCGGTGCCACCGGCGTCGAGGTGAACGGCAACGACGTCCTCGCCACCGGGCTCTTCGTCGAGCACTACCAGAAGTACGAAGTGCAGTGGAACGGCAACAACGGCAAGACGATCTTCTTCCAGAACGAGATGCCGTACGACGTGCCGGACAACGCCTCGTGGCAGAGCCCGACCGGAGCGGGGTACGCGGCGTACAAGGTCGCGGCGAACGTCACCACGCACGAGATCTGGGGCGGGGGTGTCTACTGCTTCTTCAACACGAACCCGTCCGTGCACGCGGACCGGGCGTTCGAGGTGCCGCAGACGCCGGGCGTGAAGGCGCACGGTCTCGTCACGGTGTCCCTCGGTGACGTCGGCACCATCTCGAGCGTCATCAACGGGGTCGGCGGGGCCGTCCCGACGCCCGCGGGCAACACCTCGCCCAACCGCGTGGCGAACTACAACTGACAGGCGGTCGCGACGCGACCACCTGACGAACGGGAGGCTCGGTGCCAGCTGGCACCGGGCCTCCCGTCCGTCGTCTGCCGACCCTTCAGGACCGCAATCCCTTCACCGTGATCAGCATGATATGTCACCGGGTGGAATCTGGTGTCCCCGTACTACTGTTGCCTCTCGAGTCGTCCGTCGGGCGGCTCACAGACCAGAGGGGGGAGAAGATGTCGTCATTCACGACCCGCACGTTCGCGATCGTCGTCTCGATCGGAGCGATCGTCGCCGGTTCGGCGTGCTTCGCGGCGACGGTGGGGACTCCGGCACAGTGGATCGGCGTGCTGATCTCGAGCCTCGCCACAGGACTGAGCGGGATGTACGTCGGGACCGTTGCGCGTCACCGCTCCCGGAAGCCCAGGCGCTGACCGCGGAAGGCTCGGTGCCAGCTGGCACCGGGCCTCCCGTCCGTCGTCTGCGCCGTCAGGGCTGCAGCGCCTCCAGGTCCTCGAGGAGGCTCGGATGCGTCGGCTCCCAGCCGAGCGCCTGCCGGGTGTGCGCGCTCGACGCCGGCTGGTCCATGGCGAAGATCGGCCCGAAGGGACCGAACGTGTCGTCCGGCACGGACCGCACGGGGAGTCCGAGGCGGCGGCCGACCACGGTGGCGATGTCGACGACGCGGTCGCCCTCGTCACCGACGGCGTGCCACGCGGTGCCGGCCGGCGCGGACTCGAGGGCGATGCGGAACAGCGAGGCGGCGTCCCGCGCGTGCACGGCGGGCCAGCGCTGCTGACCGTCGCCCGGGTACCCCGCGATCCCGGTCCGACGCGCGGCCTCGGTGAGCAGGCCGGCGAACCCGCCCTGCCCGTCCTCGTGAACGGTCCGGGGCATCCGGACGGCCGAGGCGCGGACGCCCTGCGACGACAGTGCGAGCAGGTCGGTGACGGCGACCGCGCGGCTCGCGACCGGACCCTCGACGGGCAGCGGGTCGTCCTCGGTCGCAGCGCGTCCGGCCACCCAGGGCGTGCCGGACACGGTGACGATCGGCTTGCCGCTCTCGATGAGTGCTGCACCG
Organism: Curtobacterium sp. MCBD17_023; assembly: GCF_003224415.1. Lineage (NCBI taxonomy): Bacteria > Bacillati > Actinomycetota > Actinomycetes > Micrococcales > Microbacteriaceae > Curtobacterium > Curtobacterium sp. MCBD17_023. The sequence continues at coordinate 268,994 of NZ_QKLJ01000001.1, read as the reverse complement.
AGCGTGGCCATGGCGTCGCGCTCCTCGCTGAGGCCCTGCTCGAGTGCCTCGGCGCTACCGTAGTCGCGACTGAACGCCAGGCTGATGACGCCGTCGGCGCGGGTGGCTCCCTCGCGCAGGACGTCGAGGTCGGTGAGCGAGCCGCGCAGGACCTCGGCGCCGGCGGCCTCGAGGGTGGCGGCGGACGCGTCCGACCGGGCGAGGCCGAGGACGGTGTGACCGGTGGCGAGCAACTCGGCGACGACGGCGGTGCCGATCGTGCCGGTTCCGCCCGTGACGAAGACGTGCATGGGGACTCCTCAAGTGATGGGACGTTGGTACCGTCACCGTAGGACACTGATGGCACTCTTGTCCCGTCGGAGTGCGCTGACGGGACAAGAGTGCCGTCAGTAGGATGGTGGGCATGGCGCGATGGGAACCGGGAGCACGGGAGCGGCTCGTCATCGCCGCCGTGGACCTGTTCACGGAGCAGGGCTACGACGCGACGACCGTCACCGAGATCGCCGAGCGCGCCGGCGTCACCAAGAGCACCTTCTTCCGGCACTTCCCGGACAAGCGCGAACTGCTCGTCGCCGGACAGGAGACCCTGAGCCGTCTGCTCGCCGAGGGCATCGCCGGTGCCCCGACCGAGGCGAGCCCGCTCGAGGCCGTCGCTGCCGGACTCGAGCGGGCCTCCGGCGAGATGGGGCCGCGGAACCGGGAGCTCGGCCCCCGACTCAAGGCCGCCGTGGCCGCGAGTACGGAGCTCCAGGAGCGGGACGCGCTGAAGAGCGTCGGCATGGCCGCCGCGATGACGACGGCGCTGCTCGAGCGCGGGGTGCCCGAGACGACCGCGCACCTGGCCAGCGAGATGGGCGTCCTCGCGTTCAAGCAGGGCTACGCGCGGTGGTCCGAGGGTGAACGGAGCGACGACGACGGTCTCGCACGCCACGCACTCGACGTCCTGCAGGAGCTCCGGAGCGCGACGGCAGCACTCGGCTGATCCGCGCAGGGTCGCTGCACGGGACCGCGGTACCCACGTCAGTCCCGCGCGACGACGCCCTGCCGCAGCATGTCCCGCGCGACCCGGGCCCGCGGGATCACCCACAGCACGCTCCACAGCGCCAGTCCGGCCCAGAGGCCGAGGAGCAGCAGGGTGATCACCGTGCCGTGCTGGTCGCGCATGGACCAGGTCATGGCGCTCCAGAAGACGCAGAGCACGATCTTGCCCCAGCCGCCGACCTGCTGGTCCGCCTGGGCCTGCAGCCGCGGGACCCAGACGTCCGCGGGCACCTCGGCGGGGACGTGCCGGTCGGTCACCCACCGCTCGACCATCACCACGCGCTCGTACCCGCCCTCGGCACGCCAGGACCGGAGCCGCAGCCAGCCGGCCACCGCGGCCCCGACCACTCCGGCGGGGAGGCCGACGGACACGAGCACCTGCGGGGTCGCGGTCCGGAACGACGACAGGACGAGCATGGTGAGGACGAGCGCGAACGCAGCACCCGCCACCGCGGTGCCGAGCAGCCGGAGCCGCCCGGCTTCGTCGACCACTCCGACCCCGTGCACGCTCCGACCGTACCCGTGGCGGCCGACCTCCCGCTGCCCGCCGGGGGCAACGCACAGGAGGCCCGTCACCGGTCCGACGGACGGGTGACGGGCCTCCTGGAAGGGGTCCGCCGGTACTGCGGTACCGGCATCGGCGTGCCGGCCCGGGGGTCAGTCCCCGGCGTTGATGAGGCCGAGCCAGCGGCCGAAGCCCGCGTGGTCGTCGTCCTGCAGGTGCAGGTGCGGGTGGCGGGCGAGGTCGTCGCGCTGGCCAGGGGTGCGGTCGTCGTCGATCACGGCGGACTCCTTCTCGTTCGGGGGTGTTCATCTCTACACGCGGGCCGCCGCGGACATTCCCGTCCCTGCGGAACGCCGGTGTGCCTGCGAGACGCCGGTGTGCCTGCGAGACGCCTCGGGCGGGACGAGACGCCGTCACTTCCGGCGGCGTCTCGAGGCGATGGAGGTGTCGCTCGCTGACGGGGGTGTCTCGATGCGTCAGCCGTCCCCGCCCGGCCGTACCGGGGGACACCGCTGCGACCCGGCTGAGTCCGGCCCGCCCGGTCCTGGTACTCCTTGGGGATCGGCTGCGCCCCGCAACCGAGGACGAGGTGACGCCATGGTCGACGCGAGGACCTACGACGAGTCCGGGTACTGGTACCCCGACCGTGCGGCGAAGAGCGGCGTGGAGCTGCTCAACGCCATGCGCCGCTACCGCTCCGCCGAGGTCGCCATGCGCCAGCGCACGCGCGACACCATGCACATGGGCGCCACCGACATGGCCGCCGTCCGGTTCCTCCTGCAGGCCCGACAGCGCGGCACCGCGGTGAAGCCGACCGGACTGGCCGCACACCTCGGCATCACGACCGCGTCCACCACGGCCCTCGTGAAGCGACTCGTCGCCGCCGGACACGTCGACCGGCAGACCGACCCCGACGACGGCCGCGGGTTCCTGCTCGTCGCGACCGACTCGGGCGACGAGACGGTGCGGTCGAACCTCACCGCGGTGCACGCGCGGATGATCGCCGCCGCCGACCGGCTCTCCCCGACGACGATCGCGGAGATGAGCGCCTTCTTCGCCGAGATGACGGCCGCGATGGACGACGCAGCCGCGGTGGTCCCCAACGACGCTCGCGGTGCCGTGGCCGTCGCCGTGCCCGCCCACCACTGACCGCCACCAGCCGCGCTGAGTAGCGTCGGGCACGTGCCGACGTCCGCACCGTGCCGACGTCCGCACCACGGCGGCGTCCGGACCGCGACGACGCCGGCAGGGAAACGAAGGAGACCACCCGCATGTCCAAGAAGAGCCGGACCACCAGCACCCTCACGCGCGCCCTGCTGCTCGGGGTCCTCAGCGGAGGCCGCTCGGCCACCCCGCTCGCCGTCCTCGGCCTGCACCAGGGCGACAAGCGCCTGTCCGGCGACTGGCAGAAGTGGAAGACCTTCGACTCGTCGCTCGGCCGCGCCGGACTCGTCGCGGGTGCCGCGGGCGAGATCATCGGCGACAAGATGCCGAAGACCCCGAACCGCATCGCCCTCCCCGCACTGCTCGGTCGCATCGGCGCCGGCGCCTTCGTCGGTGCGGCGTTCGGGACCACCACGAAGTCCGGGAAGTCGGACCTGCGGATCGAGGGCGCCATCGTCGGCGCGATCGGGGCGCTCGTCGGTTCCTACGTCGCCTGGGCGGCCCGCAAGGCCGTCGGCACGGTCCTGCCGGACCCGGTGGTCGCCGTCGCCGAGGACGCGGCCGTCATCGCCGGCTCGCGTGCGGTGGTCCGCGGCGCCTGAGCCGCGGTCTGCCGGTCGCACGACCTGACGGACGGGAGGCCCGACTCACCTGGTGAGCCGGGCCTCCCGTCCGTCGTCGTGTCGGCGGCTACCAGCGTTCGTGCACGGTGGCGCGGAACCAGCGGTCGTAGAGGTCGCGGACCGTCGCCCCGAGGTCGGCGGGCAGCTCGAGCGAGCCGGCCTCGGCGTTCGACCGGGCCTGCTCGGCGTTGCGGGCACCGGGGATCGCCGCCGTGACGCCGTCCTGCGCGACGACCCAGGCGAGGGCCGCCTGCGGGACGCTGACGCCCTCGGGCAGGGCCGCCGCGAACTCCTGTGCCGCGCGGACGCCGTCCTCGAACGGGACGCCGCTGAACGTCTCACCCTGGTCGAACGCCTCGCCGTTGCGGTTGTACGTGCGGTGGTCCTCCGGGGCGAAGGTGGTGTCCGTCGTGTACTTGCCGGAGAGCAACCCCGAGGCCAGCGGGACGCGGGCCAGGATCGCGACCCCGGCCTCCCGGGCGGCGGGGAGCACGCGGTCGAGCGGCTTGAGGCGGAACGCGTTGAGGATGATCTGCACGCTCGCGACGCCCGGGCGGGCGATCGCGGTCAGGGCCTGGTCGGCGGTCTCGACGGAGACGCCGTACGCGGCGATCGACCCGTCGGCGACCAGCGCGTCGAGGGCGTCGTAGACCGCGTCGTCCTCGAAGACCGCGGTCGGCGGGCAGTGCAGCTGGACGAGGTCGAGGGTGTCCTGGCCCAGGTTCTCCCGCGACCGGTCCACCCACTGCCGGAAGTTCTGGGCCACGTAGTTCGACGGGACCTGGTCCACCCGGCGGCCCATCTTCGTGGCGACCGTGACACCGGCGTCGGCATGCGCGGCGATCCACCGGCCGATGAGCTGCTCGCTGCGGCCGTCGCCGTACACGTCGGCGGTGTCGAACAGGGTGATGCCGGCCTCGGCGGAGGCATCCATCACGGCGAAGGCGTCCTCCGCGGCCACCGGACCCCAGTCACCGCCGAACTGCCAGGTGCCGAGGCCGATCACGGATACGTCGCGGCCGGTACGGCCGAGGGTGCGTCGCTGCATGCCGACGACGGTAGCCCCTGCTCGCCGAGGGCCCGCGCGTACGGTGACGGCATGGACAGCAAGCGCATCGTCGTCATCGGCGCGACCGGCCACATCGGCTCCTTCCTCGTCCCGCGCCTGGTGCGGGCCGGGCACGACGTCGTGACCATCAGCCGCGGCACCCGCTCCGCCTACGTCGACGCCCCGGAATGGCAGCACGTCGAGCAGGTCACGGCGGACCGCGAGCAGGAGGACCGCGACGGCACGTTCGGTGACCGGATCGTCGCGCTGCGGCCGGACGTCGTCATCGACCTCGTCTGCTTCACGGTCGAGTCCGCTGCGGCCCTGGTCGCGGCGCTCCGCGGGACCGACGTGCACCTCGTCCACTGCGGGTCGATCTGGCGCGCCGGACCGAGCGCCGTGCTGCCGGTGACCGAGGAGAACGCGACCCCGCCGGTCGGCGAGTACGGCATCGGGAAGGACGCCATCGCGCGGATGCTCCAGGAGGAAACCGCCGACGGGGGTGTCGTGACGACGTCGCTCCACCCCGGACACATCAGTGGTCCGGGCTGGGCGCCGATCGGTCCCGTCGGCAACCTCGACCCCACGGTCTGGCGGACGTTGTCCGCCGGCGAGCCCCTGCCCGTCCCCGGGCTGGGCGCCGAGTCGATGCACCACGTGCACGCCGACGACGTCGCCCAGGCCTTCGAGCTCGCCGTCGAGCACCGGGACGCAGCCGCGGGGCAGGACTTCACGGTCGTCGCCCCGACCGCGCTCACGGTGCGCGGGTACGCAGCGCTCGCCGCGTCCTGGTTCGGCCGGGAGGCCCGGCTCGATTCCGTCTCCTGGGACCGGTTCCGCCAGGCGGTCCCGGCCGAGCACGCCGAGGCGAGCTGGGAGCACCTCTCCCGGAGCCACGTGTTCAGCATCGACAAGGCGCGGCGGCTGCTCGGCTACGCGCCCCGGTACACGGCGGAGGAGACGGTGCTCGACGCGGTGCGGTGGCTCGTCGACAACGACGAGGTGGCGGTCGCCGGGCCGCTCGTCGTCTGAGCCCGGCCGTCGGACGCGCTGTCGGTGCTGCTCGGTACCGTCCCGACATGAGCACGATCTACTCCGTCGCGGCGTCCCTCGACGGGTTCGTCGCCGGGCCCGACGACGACCTCGACTGGCTCCTGCAGTTCGGCTTCGACGCGTTCCGGGAACACCACGACCGCTTCACCGCCGGTGTCGGCGCCCTGGCGATGGGGGCCACGACCTACGAGTGGCTCCGTGGACACGACGACGCGTGGCCGTACCCGGACAAGGTGACCTGGGTCTTCTCGTCGCGCAGCCTCGACGTCCCGGCGGACGGGGACGTCCGTGTGGTCACCGGTGACGTGCGGGGCCACCACGGACAGGTGGTGGCGTCCGCCGGGGGCCGCGACCTCTGGATCGTCGGAGGTGGCGTGCTCGCCGCTCAGTACCAGCAGGCGGGGCTGCTCGACGAGCTCCACGTCACGGTGATGCCGATCGCGCTCGGAGCCGGCACGCCGCTCCTGCCCGTCGAATCCGGCACGGGTGCGCTCGACCTCGTCGGCACGACGGCGTTCGACGGCGGAGCGATCGAACTGCGCTACCGGACGTCGACCCCAGGCTGAGGACCTGCGTGGACCGGTCGGCGGAATACGTCCAGGCGACAGGTGTTGTCTCCGGTCCACCGTCCTCACCGGAAGGAACCGCATGACCGCGACCCCGCACGCCCTCGTCGTCGGCGCCACCGGCATCGCTGGATCGGCGATCGTCGACCACCTCGTCAGCGACGGCTGGACCGTCACCGCGCTCTCGCGCCGACCCGGAGCCGAGCGCGCCGGCGTCACCTGGCGGTCGGCGGACCTCCGGTCGGCGGCGTCCCTGGGGTCGGCGCTCGCCGACGTCCCGGCGACGCACGTGTTCTTCACGGCCTGGTCCCGCCAGGCCACCGAGGCCGAGAACATCGCGGTGAACGGCGGCATGGTGCGCGACCTCCTCGCCGCACTGTCCGGTGCGCCGGTGCAGCACGTCGCACTGATGACCGGCCTGAAGCACTACCTCGGCCCGTTCGAGGCGTACGGCCAGGGCGCGATGCCGGACACCCCGTTCCACGAGGACGAGCCCCGACTGGACGTCGACAACTTCTACTACGCCCAGGAGGACGAGCTGTTCGCCGCCGCGGCACGCCAAGGCTTCACCTGGTCGGTGCACCGCTCGCACACCGTCCTCGGGTACGCCGTCGGCAACGCGATGAACATGGGCCTCACGATCGCCGTCGCCGCCGCGATCAGCCGCCACACCGGGCGTCCGATGGTGTTCCCCGGCAGCGAGACGCAGTGGAACGGGCTGACCGACGTCACCGACGCCGACCTGCTCGCCGCGCAGATGGTGTGGGCCGCGACCGACCCGGCCGGTGCCGACGAGGCGTTCAACACCGCGAACGGCGACGTCTTCCGCTGGCGGTGGATGTGGCCGCGGATCGCCGCACACCTGGGTGTCGAGGCCGAGGGGTTCGACACCGCGCCGCGGCCGTTCGAGCAGCAGATGGCCGACGCCGCACCGGTCTGGGCGGAGGTCGTCGCCGAGCACGGCCTCGTCGAGCCCGACCTGGAGCGCCTGGCGTCGTGGTGGCACACGGACGCCGACCTCGGCCGCGACATCGAGGTGATGACCGACATGTCGAAGAGCCGGCTCGCCGGGTTCACCGAGCACCACCGGACGCTCGACTCCTTCACGCGGTTGTTCGACCGGTACCGGGCGGAGCGGCTCGTCCCCTGACGCTCGGGCCGGTCGGCAGCCGTTCGACCGGCCGGGGCGTCAGCCCGTGGTCAGCGGGACCTGCACGATCCGGTCGTCGCCCTCGTCCGGGTCGCCGCGTCCGTCGGTGTTGTTCGTGACGAACCAGAGCGTGTCGTCCGGGCCGGCGAGCACCGTGCGGATCCGGCCGTACTCCCCGGCGAAGTACTCGTGCGCTGTGCCGGGGTCGTCGACCGGGACGCCGCGGAGCACCCGGCCCTGCAGGTTCGCGATGAACACGGTGTCCCCGACGACGGCGAGGCCGCTCGGGCTGGCGTCGTCGGTCGCCCACTGCTGGACGGGGTCGACGAACCCCTGGTCCTCGCCGCCGGTGCCCTCGACCTCCGGCCAGCCGTAGTTGCTCCCCGGTTCGATGACGTTGAGTTCGTCGCGGGCGTCCTGCCCGAACTCGGACGCGAACATCGTGCCGTCCGCGCTCCACCCGAGGCCCTGCACGTTCCGGTGCCCGAGGCTCCAGACGGGGGAGCCGGGGAACGGGTTGTCGTCGGGCACGTCGCCGTCCGGGGTGAGGCGGAGGATCTTGCCGGCGAGCGAGTCCCGGTCCTGCGCGTCCTCACTCGTGCCGGCGTCCCCGACGCTGGCGTAGAGCATGCCGTCCGGGCCGAACGCGATCCGCCCGCCGTCGTGGAAGGTGTTCGCGGGCAGGCCGTCGACGAGGGTCGTGGCGTTCCCGAGCGTGGTCGACCCGGCCGGTCCCTCCAGGTCGTAGCGCTCGATGCGGTTGCCGTCCTCGCCGGTCGAGTAGACGAACAGGTCGTCCTCGTGCAGGGCGAGTCCGAGCAGGCCGCCCTCGCCCCCGTGTCGGACACCGGGGACCGTCCCGACCGTGCGGCGTTCGCCGTCGGCCGTCAGCTCCAGCACCTCCGCGGAGTCCCGGAGGCTGATGAGCGCGTCGGGACCGTCACCGGTGCGCACGACGGACCAGGGGGCCTCCAGTCCGGTGACGACGTCGGTCGTCTCGCCGTCCGGCGCCAGCTGCCCGGCAGCCAGGTCGGCCGGTGCGGAGGCCCGGGGCACGCGGTCCGGGCCGGCCTCGGATGTACCCGTGCAGGCGGTGAGGGTCAGGGCGACGAGCGCGACGCTCGCGGCCGAAACGGTACGACGTGTCCTGCCCATGGTGTGCCTCCCGGTGCGTGGCCGTCGATTGCACCCCGCGCAGGTGCACAACCGCTGGGTGGAGCGTCGCCGTCGCCGTCGCCGTCGCCGTGGCCGTGGCCGTGGCCGGCAGCCGCTACCGCGCCAGCACGCGCAGGGCGAGCGCCGTGACGACGCGGGTCGGCAGCAGCCGCAGCACGGTCGCGGCGAGCGTGTTCGCCCGCCCGTCGACGACGGACGGGCCGGAGCCGTCGAGCGCCGCGAGGACGGTCGCGGCGACCTGCTCGGGTCGCCGTCCCCACCGGCCGGTGGCCGCGTTCATCGGGGTCCGCGTCGGGCCGGGACTGACGGCGACGACCCGCACGCCGCTTCGCCGTGTCTCGGCCCAGAGCGCCTGCGTGAACGACAGGACGTACGCCTTCGAGGCCGCGTAGGCCGCCAGGACCGGTGCCGGGGCGAACCCGCCGGTGCTCGCGATCGAGACGACGGAACCGTGCCCCCGCTCGACCATCCGTGTGACCACCGCCGTCGTGAGTTCCGTGAGTGCTCCGACGTTGAGGTCGACGAGGCGGCGCAGGGCGACCGGGTCGCTGTCGACGACGAGGCCCCGCGAAGCCACGCCGGCACTGCCGACCAGCAGTTCGATCTCGGTCCCGTCGCCGGCCAGGCGGTCGAGCAGGCGGGTGACGGCTCCGTCCTCGGCCAGGTCGAGTGCGATGGCCGTGACGGGGACACCGTGCCGGTCGCGGATGCCGTCGGCGGTCTGCTCGAGCCGGGTGGCGTCCCGGGCGACGAGGACGAGGTGCGCTCCCGCTCGCGCGAGGGCGTCGGCGACGGCGGCCCCGATCCCGGTGGAGCCCCCGGTGACGAGGGCGGTGCGGTCGCGCATCTGTGCTGCTGTGGTCATGCGGGTACCGTAGACATTGACGTCAGCGTCAAGGTCAAGCGGAGGGCGGCGGGATCGTGCTGATCGGCGAGTTGAGCGCGGCGACGGGTGTGAGCACGCGGGCGCTGCGGTACTACGAGCACGAGGGGCTCATCACGAGCAGACGGCGTCCGAACGGGTACCGGGACTACGACCCGGACGCGGTCGAGATGGTCGCGCTCATCCAGGACCTCTTCGCGGCCGGGCTCTCGTCGGGGCTCCTCCGTGACGTGGTGCCCTGTGTGGCCGGAGACGCCGGGGGACCGCCGCCGGCGGACCTCCTCGCCCGGGTCGAGCAGGTCCGGGACGACCTGCTCCGGCAGGAAGCGCGGCTCCGGGCGCGGCGGGAGACGCTCGACGACTACCTGTCCGGCCGACGGCGCCCGGCGCGGATCGACGCCCTCGTGTCGGCGGACGCGTGCGTGCCGGACCGGACCTGACTGCCGCACGACGGCACCTGGTTCAGTGGGACGCCCACCACCAGTCCCTGGAGGACCACATGACCACCATCGCCATCGTCGGCGCCGGCAAGGGCCTCGGGCTCGCCGTCGCCGAGCGTTTCGCCCGTGAGGGCTTCGCCGTCGCCCTGATCTCCCGCAACCAGGCCCGCCTCGACGAGCTCGCCGCCTCGCTCCGGGAGCAGGGGCACCAGGCCGCCGGGTTCGCCGCGAACGTCCGCGACGGGGACTCGCTCCGCCGTGCGCTCGAGCAGGCCACCGAGCAGCTCGGACCGATCGAGGTCCTGCAGTACAGCCCGCTGCCCGCCAAGGAGTACATGCGGCCGGTGCTCGAGACGACCGCCGAGGACCTCGTCGGCCCGATCGAGTTCTCCATCTACGGCTCGGTGAGCGCCGTCCGCCAGGTCCTGCCCGGCATGCGCGCGATCGGCTCCGGCACGATCCTGTTCGTCAACGGCGGCAGCGCGGTCCGTCCGGGCGCGCGCGTCACCGGCACGTCGGTCGCCTTCGCCGGCGAGAGCGCCTACGCGCAGCTGCTCCACGACGCCGTGCGGGACGAGCAGGTCCACGTCGGCCAGCTCATCATCCCGTTCGGCATCGACGACGGGCAACAGGACCACTCGGGCGCCGCGATCGCCGAGCGGCTCTGGTCGATCCACACCGAGCGCGGCGACTTCCGCACGTACGCGGAGCCGCTCCCCGAGTAGACGGTCGCGGCGCCCGACATCGCGCAGCGGACCCGGCACCGCGCGAGTGCGGAGTGCGGTGTCCGTTCCGGGGTGTCGACGACCCCACCGGCGGGCTACCGTGGTGCGCATGCGACGCAGGGACCGGCCGACCGGTGACACCGCGCTGACGGTGGACGAGGCCACCGCGATCGCCGACCACGCCGAGGCCGGCCGTCTCGACATGGAGGACCCGGAGGTCCGCCGCCTGGTCGGCGAGGCGAACCGTGTCCTCGTCCGGGCCGGCGTGTGGGGCGTCGACGAGACCCCTCGGCAGCGCCGACGCCGACGGATCCTCGCGGTCGGCGCGTCGGTGCTGGTGCTGTCCTGGCTGGCCGGGCTCTTCCTGCCCCTGCTCGCCCGGCTCGCCGACTAGCGCGTCGAGTCCGCTGCCGGCGACGTGACCGCCGGACGGGGGGCCCGCAGCCAGCTGGCAGCGGGCCTCCCGTCCGTCAGGCGGTCCGTCGGACCGCCACACGCCGTCGCCGACCGGCGACCGCCCAGACCCCCGCGGTCACGAGGACCGGCAGCCCGAGTCCGAGCACCGCGAGCGACACCGGGTCCGGGGCGAACGGCATGTGGACGACGCCGTCCGGTGTCGGTGTGAACCGGAGCGTCAGGGCGCGGAGCGGCAGGGTCCCGAGCGCGACCCCGACCAGCGAGCCGACCAGCGTGAGCAGCGCGGCCTGCCAGGTCGAGACCAGGCGGCGGACACCGGGCGAGGCACCGACCGCGTCGAGCACCTCGTCGTCACGACGCCCGTCGGCCCGCGCCAGCCCGATCGCCACGGTCGTGGCACCGAGCGTGACGATCCCGGCCAGGAGTGTGACGACGACCGCGATCGGTCGGAACGGGTCCTCGGGGCCGTTCTCCACCGAGAACCACGGGTACCAGAGGTCGGCGTCGGCACCCGCCGCGGTCTGCCAGGTCGCCGCGAGGGTGTCCGTCTGCTCGTCGGTGATGCCGCCCGGGAAGGACCCGACCAGGAAGGAGCGCTCGGTCTCGAGCCCGTGCCGCTGGGCGCCCTGCGGCGTGAGGAACAGTCCGAGGTGAAGGGGTTGGTCGGTGTGCTCGACCACGGCCGGCAGGGTCGTCGAGCTCGTCGCCCGCGAGGTCGGCTGCTCGCCGTACGCGGTGAACTGCGAGAAGGGTCGGGTGTCGAGCCGGACCACGCCGTCGCGCACGTACTCGGGCCGCATGGAGACGGCGTCGCCGCGTTCGAGTGCGGCGCGTGCGGCCCGGGACGGCCGGTGGCCGAGGAGCTCGGCGAGGTCGTCGACGTCTCCGGTCAGGACGTGCGGGCTCGAGGCGTCCGGTGCGGTCAACCAGTCGGAGCACGCTCCGGTGCTGCTGTCGGCACAGTCCCGCTGGTGCACGTCGACGGGCAGGGTGACCGGGGCGTCGTCGGACCCGGTCTCGACGCCCGCGCCGAGGAGTCGGACGTCGGCGTCGGGCAGGACCTGACGCACGACCCGGAGTGCCCGGTCGCGGAGCGCCGCGTCGATCCCGTCCCCGGTGATGGACGCGGTGCCCACGCCCTCCGCGGTGGAGAACTCGTACTGCGCGTCGGTCTGCGCCTGTCCCGCGGCCGCGAAGGTCAGCACGACGGTCGAGACGAACACGACGCTCATCACGCTCGCGAGCACGGGGACCGTCCGGACCGGGTTGCGGACGGCGTCGCGGACGGCGATCCGGGCGGGCAGACCGAGCCGCTCCCCGATCCGGGCGACCCCGGCGAGCAGCCGACGCGCGGCGAGGACGATGCCGAGCTGCGCCAGGCAGGGACCGACCGCCACGCCGACGCCGACCACGAGCGCGAGGTGGTCGTCCTGCACCGGACGGTCGTTGAGCATCAGCACGCCCACGCCGCAGGCCATCGTCATCAGCACGCCGACCCCGGCGAGCACGGGTCCCGCGGCTGCGGCCCACCGACGCCGGGACGCGGGCGCGGGGCGGGTGGCGCCACGGAGGGCACTGTCCACGTCGACGCGGCTCGCGCTCCTGGCGGCGACGAGCGAGGCAGCCCACCCGGCCAGGACCCCGAGCGCCACGACGGCGAGCAGCACGAGCCACGGCAGGTGCACCCCGGGGTAGCGAGCGCGGTCCCCCGAGTCGAGCAGGTGGAAGGCCGCGACACCGCCGCCGATGCCGAGCACGGTGCCGCACACCGCTCCGACGGCACCGAGCACGAGGCCGGAGGACGACACGACCGTGAAGAGGAAGCGCCGGTCCCCGCCGACGCTCGCCAGCACCGCGTGCGAGCGGGTGTCCGCACGGGAGCTCACCAGGAACGCCGCAGCCGCGAGCAACCCGACCTCGAACAGGGCGAACGCCCCGGCGAGGCCGACGTACCCGTAACTGACGATCGGGTCGTACCCGCCGGAGCTCCTGCTGGCGAAGGGCGGGTCGAGCACGACGGCCCGGGACTCGACCACGATGCCGTGGTCGTTGTACCGCTGGACCTCGGGCCAGGTCACGCTGTGGTCGGGGAGGAACACCTGGGTGGCGTCGTCGTCGCCGAGCCCGAGGGACCCCCACGGGGCGAACACGGCGAGGGTGGACGACGGTCGACCGAGGTCGCGGAGTGTGCCGACGATCGTGACCTGCCGCTGCACCGGGTCCTCGAGCTCGAGTGTCTCGCCGACGGCGACGTGCAGGCGGTCGAGCGTGGCGGGTGTCACGAGCACCTGGCCCGCGGCGCGCGGGACGGCGCCGTCGATCCGGTCCCAGTGCCCGTGGAGGGCGCCGGCCCAGGTCTCGCCCTCGACCGCGGTGACCGTCACGGGGACCTCCGGCCCGACGACGACCGCGGAGCCCTCCCGCACCGGGATGGACGCGGCTCCGTCCGGGACCGAGGTGAGCAGGTCCGCGGTCGGCGGGGCCGGGGTGTCGGCGTCGGTGCTGGTGGGGTCGTCCTGCCAACGCTGGAGCGGCGTGCCGGGCCGCGTCACGGCGGCGTAGCGGTCGACCGGGTCCTGCCGCATCCCGACCAGGTCCGGGCCGTTCGACTCGAGGAGCGCGGCGGACCGCCCGAGCTCGACCGTCAGCTCGTCCTCGGTGCTCTGTGTCGTCGATGCGATGAGCACGCTGCCCGCCGCGAGTCCGGCGATCGGCAGCCCGATGAGCGACGCGACGAGCACCGCGCGACCGGTCCGGGCGAACGCCAGACGCCGGGCCAGCAGGAGCGCGGGCCGGAGGGCGAACGGGGAGCGGCTGCGGATCGTCGGACGGTGCGTGTCCCGACGGGGCCGCTCGCTCACGACCGGTCCTGCGCGTCCGACAGGGCCAACTCCACGCCGGCGTAGGCGGTCTCGTCGACGATGCGGCCGTCGCGGAGGAACACGATCCGGTCCGCCCAGGCTGCGTGCCGGGCGTCGTGCGTGACGAGCAGCGCGCCGGCACCGGAGTCGACGTGTCGGCGGAGCATGCGCAACACGACCTCGCCGGTCTGCGAGTCGAGGGCACCGGTCGGCTCGTCGGCGAGGACGAGCTTCCGGTTGCCGACGACCCCGCGGGCGATCGCGACCCGCTGCCGCTGGCCGCCGGAGAGGTCGTCCGGCCAGGCGTCGAGGCGGTGCCCGAGCTCGACGCTCTCCAGTGCGAGCTGTGCGGCCTTCCGGGCACGCCCGGTGCGCCAGCCGTCGAGCTCGAGTGGGAGCGCCACGTTCTCGACCGCGGTCAGCGAGGGGATGAGGTTGAAGTCCTGGAAGACGAAGCCGAGCACCCGCCGACGCAGGGCCGCGAGCTCCCGGGCCGGACGGTCGGACACCCATTCGCCGTCGATGCGGACCTCACCGCTCGTCGGCGGCATGAGCGTCCCGGACACGGACAACAGGGTCGACTTGCCCGATCCGGAGGTCCCCATCACGGCGACCATCTCGCCCGGACGGATCGTCAGGTCGACACCGGCCAGAGCGGTCACGGCCTGCGCACCGCTGCCGTACTGCACGGCCACGGCGTCGAGTTCGAGGAGCGGGGTCGAGGTCATCGGACGGCCTCGCCGGGGCGACGGCCGGTGGGCTCGCTGCCGTACGCGTCCTCGTCGTCGGGCTGGCCGAGGGTCCCGCGCGACGTCGGCTGGTACCGCGCGACGCTCGACTCCACGTGGTCGAGCCAGCGGACCTCGGACTCGGCCTGGAACACCATCGACTCGAGGACGAGCGACCATGCCAGGTCGGTCGCCGGGTCCGTGGTGCGCTTGAGGCGCGTCAGGTCCTGCAGCGCCCGGACCGCTGCCGTGCGCTGCACCTGCACGAGGCGTTGCGCGTCGACGCCGGGGACGGTGACCGCGATCGCGAACTTGATCGCGAGTTCGTCCCGTCCGCGCTTGGCCGGGACCGGCTCGCTGAACCAACGGTCGACCGCCTCGCGGCCCGCGTCGGTCGCCGTGTAGACGACGTGTCCGTCGTCGTCGGCGTCCCCGCGGGCCACGAGGCCGTCGCGCTCCAACCGGTCGAGCGTCGTGTAGACCTGGCCGATGTTCAGCGGCCAGCTGCCCCCGGTCCGGTGCTCGAACTCCCCCCGGAGCTGGTAGCCGTAGCCCGGCTCTGCCACCAGCAGTGCGAGTACGCCCATGCGGACACTCATCGTTCCCCCTCCGACCCGGCGGAGCGCCTCTTCCCGGGCATACCGAGTATGCACATACCCGGTATGCGGCGGCAAGCGGATCGGGCGGAAGTCATCCTGCAGACGGACGGGAGGCCCGTGGCGATCCCGCCACGGGCCTCCCGGTCGGAGCGGGACAGCTCAGCTGTGCAGCTTCGACAGCTCCTGGAACTCCTCGTCGCTGAGCTCGATCATCGCGCCCTGGAGGTTGTCCTCGAGGTGGTCGACGCTCGACGTGCCGGGGATCGGCAGCATGACGGGCGAGCGCTTGAGCAGCCAGGCCAGTGCGACCTGCGCCGGGGTGGCGTCCTTCTGCTTCGCGAGTTCGGTGAGCGGGGAGTCCTCGCCGGTCAGGCCGCCGGTGGCGAGCGGGAACCACGGGATGAACCCGATGCCCTGCTCCTCCGACCAGTCGAGGAGCTCCTCGGCCGAACGGTCGGTGAGGTTGTAGAGGTTCTGCACGGAGACGATCGTGGCGATCTGCTGCGCGGCCTTCACGTCGTCGACGGAGACCTCGGACAGGCCGATGTGGCGGATCTTGCCCTCGTCCTGCAGCTTCTTCAGCTCCCCGATCTGGTCCTCGAGCGGGACCTTCGGGTCGATGCGGTGCAGCTGGAACAGGTCGATGCGCTCGAGACCGAGGCGGCGGAGGCTCATCTCGGCCTCCTGGCGCAGGTACTCCGGGCGGCCGACCGGCGGCCACTCGTTCGGGCCGGTGCGGGTCAGGCCGGCCTTCGTGGCGATGACGACGTCGTCGCCGTAGGGGTTGAGGGCCTCCTTGAGGAGCTCCTCGGCGACGTAGGGGCCGTACGAGTCGGCCGTGTCGAAGAAGTTCACGCCCAGCTCGACGGCGCGCTTCAGGACGCGGATCGCCTCGTCGTGGTCCTTCGGCGGTCCCCAGACGCCGGGGCCGGTGAGCTGCATGGTGCCGTAGCCGAGGCGGTTGACCTCGAGGTCCCCGCCGATGCGGAAGGTGCCGGAGGACGCGGCCGGACGGTTCGTGGTGTCAGTGCCAGTGGTCATGCATCCCGGTCTACGCCTCCGGGTCGACCACCCGTGGAGGCTGCGCACCGGGACGGGGGTACGGCGTCTCCCCACGCGTGAGGCCACCGACGAGCTTCGCGATGCGGTTCGCCCGCGCGGTCTCGCTCGGGGCGGTCACCACTCGGTGCACGACGGCGTACCGGTTCGTCGCGTCGAGCTCCGCGAACAGAGCGGCGGCCGTCGGTGCGGCGTCGAGCGCTGCCCGGAGGTCCGCCGGCACCTCGGCGGTCGCAGCCCCCGCGTACGCGCGGTCCCACCGACCGTCGTCCTTCGCGCGGTCGACCTCCGCCTGCCCGCGCGGCCGCATCCGTCCGGCCTCCACCAGCGCGGCGACGAGTCCGACGTTCCGCTTCGACCACAGGGACGCCTTCCGCCGCGGGGTGAACCGCTGCAGGAACGTGGCCGCGTCGAGCCCGCGCTTCGACCCGTCGATCCACCCGGAGCAGAGCGCCTCGTCCAGGGCTTGCGCGTACGTCAGGCTCGTCGGGCTGGTCGTGCCCTTCTTGGCGAGGACGAGCCAGACCCCGTCGGACGTGTCCTCGTGCCCGTCCAGCCAGGCGCGCCAGGCGGCGGCGTCGGCGACGACGAACGGCTCGATCTCCATGCCGGTCATGGTCGCACGCGGTCGCCTCCCGAACCACTGATGCGGACGGCGTCGGCCCACGCGGACACCCAGCCCGGCAGGGTCAGGTCGCGGGGTGCGCCACCGGCGGCGGCGAGCAGCTCGTCGGGCCGGACCGTGCCTCCAGTCCGGCGGAGGAACCGGGCCTGCACGACCGCCCGGGCCACGACGTCCCCGTGCCGCGTGAACGTCTGCTCCATGTACACCGCCCGCTCGTCCACCCCGAGTACCCGCGAGCGCAGCTCGAAGCGCTGCCCGAGCGTCAGCGACCGCTTGTAGGTGATCGTCTGTGCGGCCACGACCGGGTACCAGCCGCGCGCGCCGACCACCTGCCAGAAGCCGGAGCGCAGCATGAGGTCGAGTCGGCCGAGGTCGAGCAGCGACAGGTACTTCCCGTTGTTGACGTGCCGCAGCGGGTCCAGGTCGGTGAGCGTCACGCGGAACGGCGTCCGCGACTCGTCCCACAGCGACAGCCGCCGCCGGGACAACCGGATGCGCAGGGTCAGCAGCAGGAGCCGGAAGGTCAGGTTCACGGGGTCGATCCGACCACCACCGGGGCCGCGGCGCGAGGAGGTTGGAGGTTCCCCACCACGACGGTGCCGTCGCCCGCCTCGACCTTGCCGTTTCCCGCTCCCCGCCGCCGCTTCCCGCTCCGCGGTGCATTCCCGTCAGACGGGCACGGTCAGGGCCTCCCTCCACGACGACCCGGGCGAGTACACCGGGACCTGCAGACAACGGACCTGATGAAAGGACCACGCATGCAGACACGCTCCCTCTCCGACCTCCAGGTCGGCGCGATCGGCCTCGGCACCATGGGCATGAGCGCCTTCTACTCCGGCGCCGGCTCCGACGACGCCGAGTCGATCCGGACCATCCAGCGCGCCATCGACCTCGGCGTCACGCTCTTCGACACCGCCGAGGCGTACGGCCCGTACACGAACGAGGAACTCCTCGCCGAAGCCCTCAAGGGCCGTCGCGACGAGGTCGTCATCGCCACGAAGTTCGGGCTCTACCACCACGAGGCCGACGAGCAGACGCCGACCCAGACCCGGGCGATCTCCAGCGCCCCCGAGTCCGTCCGGGTCGCCCTCGAGGGGTCGCTCCGCCGCCTCGGCACCGACCACATCGACCTGTACTACCAGCACCGCGTCGACCCGGCCGTCCCGATCGAGGACGTCATCGGGCAGCTCGCCGGGTTCGTGCAGGAGGGCAAGATCCGCCACATCGGGCTGTCCGAGGCCTCTGCCGCGACGATCCGCAAGGCCCACGCCGTGCACCCGATCACCGCGCTGCAGAGCGAGTACTCCCTGTGGACGCGCGACCCGGAGGGCGACGTGCTCGACACCCTCCGCGAGCTCGGGATCGGCCTCGTGCCGTACTCGCCGCTCGGCCGCGGGTTCCTCACCGGCGCGATCACGAAGCCGTCCGACCTCGGCGAGGACGACTTCCGTTCGGCGAACCCGCGCTTCCAGGAGGAGGCCTTCGCGGCGAACATGCGGATCGTCGACGCGGTGAAGGGCATCGCGGACGAGGTCGGCGGCACCCCCGCCCAGGTCGCCCTCGCGTGGCTGCTCGCGCAGGGCGACGACATCGTCCCGATCCCGGGCACGAAGCGCGTCACCCGGCTCGAGGAGAACGTCGGCGCGGCCGACGTCACGCTGTCGGCCGACCAGGTCGAGCGCCTGTCGGCGCTGCCGCTGCCGACCGGGGACCGCTACCCCGACATGTCGAGCATCGGGCGCTGACCCTCCCGCAACACGCAACGGAGGCGGTCCCACACAACGCGATCGCGTTGCGCGGGGCCGCCTCCGTTGCGTTCTGCTGTCAGTCGCGGGGGTGTCGCCGCCGTGCACGATGGGCGGCAGCGAGGTACGCACCGCTGCCCGCCGCGGTGACGCCGATCATCGCTCCCCCGAGAGTGGCTTGTGCAGTGCCGATGAGTGGAGCCGCGACCGCGGCTCCACCGATGACCAGCGCGGTCGCGATGCTCCCGGCGACCAGCGGATGGACGACGAAGCGGCGGACCTCGCGACGGGTCACAGGCACTTCGGGCCGGGCCGGCCACTCAGGTGGACGCGCATGACATGCGTTCCGCAGCGGATGCCGTGTGTCGTGATCGCGGTCGAGGCCAGGACGACGGCGACCGTCGCGACGGCGCACACCGCGGGACCGAGCAGACACAGTCCGTAGTTCGCGGCAGCGGCTCCTCCACCGATGATCGCTCCCTGGTCGTACGAGTTGAAGTCGAGGTACAGGCCGTTCCTGTCGCTGCCGGCTCCCGCGGCGAGAGCCACGGAGGCCCACCGTCTCGTTCTGGACATCGTGTTCCTCTCTTCGACGAGACCGACGTCAGCCTCAGCGCCAGAGTGGCGCACCGAAGGGTGGAACACAACATGGATATATTGCTCATGTCCGCCGTCAGACCTCGGCTGCGAAGGCCGCGACGCGCAGCTGCAGGTCCTCCATCCGCCGGAGGCGCGCGGCCTCGACGTCGTAGCCCTCGTACGCCGGCGGCGGGGTCGTCCGGACGTTGCGCGAGCACTGGAAGTCCTGGCAGGCCAGTGTGCCGACCGTGTTGCCCTTCCGGCCGGACGACCCCGAGCGCTTCGCGGCGTAGAAGACGACGTCGTTCGGCAGCTTCACGTCCTGGCACCACGAGCACTGGGCCCGGGACCTGGGCGAGGCCTCGGCCTGCCGGAACAGGATGCCGACGAGGTCGCCGTCGAGCGTCGCGACGACCACGTAAGCGCGGCGGGCGGTCTTCGGGTCACGCCACCCGAGGAAGGTCAGGTCGTCCCACACGACGGCGTCGAGGTCGGGGACGGTCATGTCGGCGAGTTCGCGACGGGAGGCGTTGACGAAGGAGGCACGGACGGCCTCCGGGGTGATCGGGAGCATGGTGAGCCTGTCGTTCTGGCACCGGCGCAGTGTCGTGCGTCAGCGGTGCGGTCGTTCAGAGGGGTCGATGACGGCGCCGTGTCGGACGACACGGCGGGGGCGTCAGGCCCTGATGCCGGCGCTGGCGCCGACGACCTCCTCGGAACGGGTGCTCACGTCCTCCACCCTACGGTCGCGCGACGACGAGCACCAGCGACCCCTCGTAGGACGGCTGCACCCGGAGACGGCCGTGCCGGGCGTCCCACGAACCGTCCTCGATCGCGGTGCGGAGCGCGTTGACCGAGCGCGCCGCCGTCATCTCGTCGACGAACGCCCACGCCGAGTTCGCCTTGCGGGCGCCCGGGTCGAGGAGCCGTTCCGGTCGGCCGTAGTACGCCTCCGAGAACCCGTCGACGCACGTGAACGGGATCGGCAGGCGCGTGGTCGTGACGTCGCCACCGAGGGCAGCGGTGATGCGGTCCAGGGACGGGTAGCGGCGGGCCTCGGTCGCCATCACCTCGGCGGCGTACTCGGCCAGCCAGAGGTCCTCGACGCGGGTGGGATCGCAGGTGAGCAGGACGACCGGGCCCCGGGTGACGCGCCGGACCTCGGCGAGACCGCGTTCGAGGTCCGCCCACTGGTGCACGGAGAACGTCGCCATCGCCGCGTCGAAGGCGTCGTCGGCGAAGGGCAGGTCCTCGGCAGACGCGTCCACGGCCTCCGGCAGGTCGCCCGGACGCTGTGCCCGCATGGTGGCGGAGGGCTCGACGGCGGTGACCTCGCGGTCCCGCGGCTCGTACGACCCGGCACCCGCTCCGACGTTCAGCACGGTGCGGGCCTGCCCGAGTGCCGCCCGGATCGCCCGTTCGAACGACGGTTCCGGCCGGCGGTACCGGGTGTACCCGTCGCCGATGGTGCCGTAGTCGGCGTCCCCGGCCGATCCGTCCGCAGTCCTCGTCACGCCGTCAGCCTACGGCGGCGGACCCGCGCCGCGACCGGTCGGAGGCGGAGCCTCAGTCGACCGACTCGGACGACCGTGACGCCGCCCGCTGCTCGGCGAGCTCGGTGGCCGCCCACGTGCCGAGCAGGGAGAGGGATCGCTCGGACTCCGACCCGGGGTCGGCTCCGTAGGTGAACACCGTGAGCCCGGGGTCCGCGACGAGGTCGAGCGCCTCGAACGACAGCTCGAGGTCGCCGACGATCGGGTGGTGCAGGTGCTTCCGGCCGGAGCGGTGCACGTGCACGTCGTGCTCGGCCCACCACGTGCGGAACTCCTCGCTCTTCACCGACAGCTCGCCGACCAGGGTCATCAGGCCCGGCTCGCAGGGGTTCGAGGCCGCCGTCGTCCGCAGCACGGCGACGGCATCGCGGGCGGTCTGTTCCCAGCGCGGGAAGAAGTCGCGGGCGGCCGGGTCGAGGAACGCGAACCGGGCGGTGTTGACCGGACGTCCGGTCCCGGCGAAGACGGGCGCGTAGAGCGCGCGGCCGAGGGTGTTCGTCGCGACGATGTCGAGCCGCTCGTTGCGGATCCAGGCGGGTGCCCCGGTGATCGCGTCGAGGAGTCGCTGCACCGCGGGGCGGACCGACGTGGGCACGGCGCGGTGGGTGCTCTTCACGCCCGCGTTCGCGAGGCGGGCGAGGTCGGCCAGGTGGGCGCGCTCGGCCTCGTCGAGCTGGAGCGCGGTGGCGAGACCGTCGAGCACGCCCTCCGAGACGCCCTTCAGGGTGCCGCGTTCGAGCCGCGTGTAGTAGTCGACGCTGACACCGGCGAGCATCGCGACCTCGTGACGACGGAGGCCCGGGACGCGCCGGGTGCCGCCGCCGAAGGACGGCATACCGGCCTGGTCGGGGGTGAGGCGCGCTCGCCGGCTGGAGAGGAAGTCGCGGATCTCGTTGCGGACGTCGATACCCATGACGCCAGGCTACGGGGCGGAGCCGGGACCGGTGCGGGTACCGCCGGTGCCGGCCACGGCGGCGCGACGCGGTGACCGCCGGACGGGAGGCCCGACTCCGGTCCGGTGTCGAGCCTCCCGTCCGGCGCTGGTCACCCCGCGGCCTCGGCAGCCGCCGCGACGGGGACGGCGCTGATCCGCACGCGGGAGACGCGGTGACCGGCCATGGCGGTCACCTCGAGCCGGTGTCCGGCCACCTCGACCAGGTCGCCGACGCGCGGGACACGGTCGAGGGCGACCTGCACCAGGCCGCCGACGGTCTCGTAGTCCCCGTCGGCCGCGAGGTCCTCGAGGACGAGTGCCCCGTCGACCTCGTCGTGGCGGGTCGGGGTGCGGTCGTCGTACTCGTCGCGGATGGTCCCCACCAGGTCCTCGAGCAGCGCCTCGAGCGTGACCATGCCGGCGCTGCCGCCGTACTCGTCGACGACGAGCGCGATCTGGTGGCCGTCGGCGCGCATGTCCGAGATCGCCCCGGTCAGCGACTTCGTCTCGGGCATCGCCAGCACCGGGCGGACCACGGTCGCGACGGCCGCGCCGGGGTCGGTCGGTCGCAGGAGGTCCCGGAGGTGCACGAACCCGACGACGTCGTCCCGGGACCCGCCGGTGACGAGGTACCGCGTGTGGCCGCGGTCGATCGCCTGGTCCGTCGCCCGGGCGAGCGGCAGGCCCGCGTCGAGGACGTCGACGTCGAACCAGGGCCGCATGGACTCGCGGAGGATGCGGTCCCCGGCGTCGAGGGCGCTGCGGGCGATCCGGCGGCCCTGCGCGTCGATCGCGTCGTGGTCGGTCACGAGGCCGCGGAGTTCCTCGGTGCTCATCGACTCGCTGCGGGCGTCGGGGTCGCCGCCGAGGAGTCGGACGACGGCGTTCGTCGACGTCGACAGCACCCAGATCACGGGGCGCATGAGCACGGCGAACCGGTCGAGGGTCGGTGCGACGAGCATCGAGAACCACTCGGCGCGCTGGAGGGCCAGCCGCTTCGGCACGAGTTCACCGAACACGAGCGAGAGGTAGGCGATGACGAGGGTCATCGCGACGAGGGCGACGGCTTCGGCAGCGCCCTGCTCGAGCCCGAGCCCGGTGAGGAGCGGGGCGACGTCGGGCGCGATCGACGCGGCACCGTACGCGGCCGAGAAGAACCCGGCCACCGTGACGCCGATCTGGACCGCGGACAGGAAGCGGTTCGGGTCACGGCCGAGTGCGGCGACGCGTGCACCCCGGGACCCGCGGCGTTCGAGCTGCTGCAGCTGGGATTCGCGGAGCGAGACGAGGGCGATCTCGGCGGCGGCGAACACACCACCGACGAGCACGAAGAGGACGACGAGTCCGAAGGCGATCCAGGTGTCGGCGCCCATCAGCGGGGCTGCGCGGAGTGGGACGCCTGCGGCGACGTCGGGTGGGCGGGCGGTCTGTGGTGATCGTCCATCCTGTGATCATGCACAGGGAGACTGGGACGGTGCCGCGGGGCGGCTGTGCCGTCGCTGTCCGCCGCGGTCGTGGCAGCCCGACAGGGGACGGGACGGGATCTAGAGCGGTTGCCCGGTGTGCGCGGCGATCCACGCTGCCGGGTCGATGGGGAGCGTGCCGTCCATCAGGACCTCGAGGTGCAGGTGTGCCCCGGTCGAGACCCCGGAGGAGCCGACGCTGCCGATGAACTGGCCGGGCTCGACGCGGTCGCCGACCTGCAGCGGGGAGGAGCCGGGGATCATGTGCCCGTAGAGGGTCGAGACCTTCCGACCGTCCACGACGTGGTCGATGATGACGGTCTCGCCGTACGAGAAGTACACGCCCGAGACCCGGACCGTCCCGGCGGCCACCGCCCCGATCGGCGCACCCATGCCGGGGTTGAAGTCGAGGCCCTGGTGCAACGACGAGCACGCGCCACAGGGAGCCGTGCGGTACCCGAAGCCGGAGCTCATCCGCACGGGACCGGGGAACGGCGAGCGGA
Organism: Curtobacterium sp. MCBD17_023; assembly: GCF_003224415.1. NCBI lineage: Bacteria > Bacillati > Actinomycetota > Actinomycetes > Micrococcales > Microbacteriaceae > Curtobacterium > Curtobacterium sp. MCBD17_023. Next base: position 245,554 of record NZ_QKLJ01000001.1, on the reverse strand, counting down.
CCGCGCCGCCGTACGTCACCGAGGCTCCGGGCTTCGCGTCGGCCGCGGCGACGCCACCACCGACCGTGAAACCGTCGCGGCTCGTGCTCGCCAGGGCGACCTGGGTGACGGCGAAGTCCTGGGTGGTCACGGTCGGCGCGAGCGTCGAGGTCGCGACGGAGGGACCGGTGCCGGCGTGCGCGGGCATGGCGGAGGCGCCGAACATGACGAGGGCGGCGACGGCGCTCGTCACCGTGAGGCTGCTCGCCCGGGCGGCGCGACGGGGGCTCCGGGGGGTCGGGGCGGCGACCGCGGCTGTCCGACGCGGCGCGAGTGCGACCTGCCGACGCGGAACCCGGCGGATGCGGGTGTCGGCGTGGCGCTCCGATGCGGGAGCGGCGACGTGCGGCCGCTCGGTCCGGCCGCTCTGCTCGGTCCGGCCGGTCTGCTCGGTCCGGCCGGTCTGCTCGGTCCGGCCGCTCTGCGCAGCGCCCGCCGCCTGCTCGACCTGCTCGACCTGCTCGACCTGCTCGACCTGCTCGGTCTGCCGGGCCCGCGCGGCCCGCTCGGCGGCGAGGGCAGCACGGCGGGTCAGGTGCACGACGGGCGTGCTGCTGGGGTGGTCTGCGTCAGGGGGAGTCATGGCCGCAGCCCATTCTGCACGAAGCTGTCCGCTTGTACAGCCCCTCTTCCGACACCCTGCAGTGTCGCCGGTGGCCTCCGGCGCGGTGGGGTGGCAGCCGGCCCCGCTGGGAGTCGACCCGGCGGACACGGGCGATCCGGGCCTCCCGGCCGGTCCGTCAGTAGGGTCGGGGGAAGCGACGGAGAGGACCCCTCATGGCCCGATCGCCGCGGGAGCGGCACGAACCCATCGACCTGCGGTCGGCGGAGGTCGTGCTCGCCGGTACCCAGGACCTCCTCCCCGTCCTCCGGTCGGCGGCCGTCCGCGCCGGGGTGGACGCGGCGCGCATGCGGGTGGTCGGCGTCGACGACGTGCCGGACCTCGACGGCGAGGCGGACGCCGAACTGGCGGTCATCGCGATCCGTCGCTCCGGTGACGACCCCGCGTTCCTCCGCGCGCAGGAGACCGCCGAACGGCTCGCCCCGTTGCTCCGACCCACTGCCGTGCGCATCGTCATCACCGTGTCGGGCCGGACCCGGCTGGTACCGAAGCTCGAGCGCGCCCTCACGGCGGAGGTCCTGCACCAGCTCGGAGCGGCCACGGCGGTGTCCGGCTTCCGGCGGCCGTTCCGCAACCTGCGGACCCGGCTCGGGACCGCCGGGCTGCGCACCGCCGGGCTGCGGGTCTTCCGTCTGACGGTCTGACGACCGGGAGGCCCGTGGCGCCTCCGCCGGCACGGCCGCCGTCCACAGGCGGGCGCCTGGCCGACAGTTTCCCCAGCGTCGGTGTCTTGACGTCGAGACATCTCGCGCCGCGAGTAGCGTGGGGGGGCACGGACCGCGCGAACAAGGGAGTACCCGCCAGCATGGCCAAGATCATCTACACGCTCACCGACGAGGCCCCGTTCCTCGCGACCCACTCCTTCCTGCCCGTCATCGCGTCCTTCGCGAAGACCGCGGGTGTCGAGGTCGAGACCCGCGACATCTCGCTCTCGGGACGGATCATCGCCCAGTTCCCGGAGCGGCTCACCGACGAGCAGCGCCTGGACGACGCCCTGGCCGAGCTCGGGGAGCTGGCCGGGACGCCCGAGGCCAACATCATCAAGCTGCCGAACATCTCGGCGTCGATCCCGCAGCTCAAGGTCGCGATCGCGGAGCTCCAGGCGCAGGGCTACGACCTGCCGGACTACCCGGACGAGCCGACCACGGACGACGAGCGCGACGCCCGCGCCCGGTACGACCGCGTCAAGGGCAGCGCCGTGAACCCGGTGCTGCGCGAGGGGAACTCGGACCGCCGGGCCCCGCTGTCGGTCAAGAACTACGCCCGCAAGCACCCGCACCGCATGGGTGCGTGGCGTGCCGACTCGAAGACGAACGTCGTCACGATGGGCGTCGACGACTTCCGGTCGAACGAGAAGACCTGGGTCGCCCCGGCCGAGGACACCCTGACCATCACGTACGTCGCACAGGACGGCACCGAGCAGACGCTCGGCCAGCCGATCCCGGTGCTCGCCGGAGAGGTCGTCGACGGCACCGTGCTGCACGTCGCCGCGCTCGAGGCGTTCCTGCGGAAGCAGATCCAGCGTGCCGCGGACGAGGACGTCCTGTTCTCGGTGCACCTCAAGGCCACGATGATGAAGGTCTCCGACCCGATCATCTTCGGGCACGTGATCCGCGCGTTCTTCCCCGACGTCTTCGCCCGCTACGGCGCAGACCTCGCCGCGGCCGGGCTCACCCCGAACGACGGCCTCGGCTCGATCCTCGCCGGGCTCGACGCCCTGCCGAACGGCGCCGAGATCAAGCAGGCGTTCCAGGACGGCATCGACGCCGGCCCCGACCTCGCCATGGTCGACTCGGACAAGGGCATCACGAACCTGCACGTCCCGAGCGACGTCATCGTGGACGCGTCCATGCCCGCGATGATCCGCACCTCCGGCCACATGTGGGGCCCGGACGGCGAGGAGCACGACACCGTCGCCGTCATCCCGGACTCGAGCTACGCCGGCATCTACCAGGCCGTGATCGAGGACTGCCGCGCGAACGGCGCGTTCGACCCCGCCACCATGGGCTCGGTGCCGAACGTCGGTCTCATGGCGCTCAAGGCGGAGGAGTACGGCTCCCACGACAAGACCTTCGAGCTCCCGGGCGCCGGTGTGGTCCGCGTCACGAACGCGGCCGGCGAGACCGTCCTCGAGCACGACGTCGAGCAGGGTGACATCTGGCGCGCCTGCCAGACCAAAGACGTCGCCGTGCGTGACTGGGTGAAGCTCGCGGTCACCCGTGCCCGCGCCACCGGCTCGCCCGCGGTGTTCTGGCTCGACGAGACCCGTGCGCACGACGCCGCGCTGATCGGCCTCGTCCGGACGTACCTGCAGGAGCACGACACCGACGGCCTGCAGATCGAGGTCCTGTCGCCCGAGGACGCGATGCGGTTCTCGCTCGAGCGCATCCGCCGCGGCGAGGACACGATCTCGGTCACGGGCAACGTGCTCCGCGACTACCTGACCGACCTGTTCCCGATCATGGAGCTCGGCACCTCGGCCAAGATGCTCTCGGTCGTCCCGCTCCTCGGCGGTGGCGGACTGTTCGAGACCGGTGCCGGCGGGTCCGCGCCGAAGCACGTGCAGCAGCTCGTGCAGCAGAACTACCTGCGCTGGGACAGCCTCGGGGAGTTCCTCGCGCTCGCCGTCAGCCTCGAGCACCTCGCCGGGGTGACCGGCAACGCCCGGGCGAAGGTCCTCGCGGACACGCTCGACCGCGCCACCGGGACGTTCCTCGACGAGGACAAGTCGCCCGGCCGCAAGCTCGGCTCGATCGACAACCGCGGCAGCCACTTCTACCTGGCGAAGTACTGGGCCGAGGAGCTCGCCGCGCAGACCGAGGACGCCGAGCTCGCTGCCGCGTTCCAGGGCCTCGCCACGACCCTCGCCGAGCAGGAGGACACGATCGTCCACGAACTCGTCGAGGTGCAGGGCCACCCGGCGGACATCGGCGGGTACTACCGGCCCGACGACGCCAAGACGAGTGCGGTCATGCGCCCGTCGGCGACGCTGAACGCGGCGCTCGCGAGCCTGTAGGCGCGGTCCCACGCGGACGGGAGGCCCGGCGCCGGCTGGCACCGGGCCTCCCGTCCGTCCGCGCTCGGCGGGTCCGCTGATCCGGTGCGGCCCGACGCGGACTCCGGCGCGGAAGCGACAGTCCGCGGGGATCTTTCCGCGCGCACCTGTCGCTTTCGCGACTCGGTCCGCACGCGATCCGGCCCGCGCGCGACCCGGCCCGCGTGCGAGCCGGCCGGCGGCCTGCCGTCAGCGGGACGGCACCGGCGGACCGAGCACGAGCAGCACGCCGAACACGGCCGCGACGAGCACGACGCCGACCACGGCCGCGAGCACCGGGTGCCGCACCACGAGGAACAGCAGCCGGTCGAGCGGCCCCGGTCGTTCCCCGGCCGACGGCCGGCGACGCCACGCGCCGTCGAGCATGCCGCGCCGGGCGACCGCGACCTCGAACGGCAGCGTCGTGTACGGCACGACCGAGCTGAGCCACCCGAGGGCCGTGGCGCCGAACGACCAGCGCTGGTTGACGGCGACGACGGTCGTGGCGACGAGGTAGGCGAGGAACACGAAGCCGTGCACGCCGCCGCCGACGCGGACCGGCCAGTCCCCGGCGCCGAGGCCGTACTTCAGCAGCATGCCCACCAGGAGCATCGTCCAGGTCACGAGTTCCGCGATCGCGAGGCCGCGGAACAGGGATCGAGGCGTCATGCCGACCATCGTGGCGGACTCCGCTGAGGGACAGCACGACGCCCCGACCGTGGTCGGCCGGGGCGTCGTGTGGTTCCTGGTCAGCGTCGGACGGAGACGACCTGCTGGAGGTCGTTCACACCGGTGCCGGCCTTCCACGTGCCGACGTTGGCGGTCTGGATCGCGAAGTCCGGGTTCCGTGCGATCGACCGCTCCGGAGCGGGCAGCGCCAGTGCCACCCGCCAGGTACCGGACGGGACCCGCGCGAGCGAGGCGGTGACCGTCGCGGTCGTCCCGGGCTGCCAGGACGACGCATCCGCACGGACGGGGACGGTCACGCGGCGGTGGCCGTTCGTCAGCACGAGCTGCACCGGACGGGGGTTGTACGGCGCAGCCCAGCCGTCGTTGCGGACCGACACCGACACCGACGCGTGCTTCCCGGAGGTCACGGTGCTCGACGTCATCGTGAACCGGTAGCCGAGCTTCTTCGCGGCGTCCGTCATGCCCGCATCGCCCCACGACGCCAGGACGGCCTGGTTGTAGTCGAGGTTCAGGTAGCTGTAGTGGTACTTCGCCATCTCGGCCGAGGCGGACGGGTACTCCGACCGCGGGGCGTTCACCGCGCAGGTCTCGCCACCGACCGGGACGTACCGCGACTCAGCGGCCAGGTAGTCCTGGTCGAGCGACAGCGGATCGGTCAGGAACGTGCCGAAGTCGTCCGGCGAGGCGAGGAAGCAGTCGTTGTGGTGGCCGATGCGCGACGCCGCGGAACCGTCGTGCGCCTGGGCGGGAGTGAGCGCGCCGGCGGTGCCGGACGGCGTGCGGAGGGCGTCCTGCTTCATCTGCATGGTGCGCACCTGGATGGAGCGGCTCGACGGCAGTGCGGCGAGCTCGGCCTCCACGACCTGGCGCCTGGCGTCCTTGTCCGCCTCCGTCAGCACGCCGGGGTTCGCCGGATCACTGGCGAAGTGGTCCGTGTAGTAGCCCTCGCCCCAGAGGCCGATGAACCCCTCCTGCAGCGTGGGGATGACGTCCGCGTTCCGGCGGAGGGTCGGCGTGAGCTGCTCGATGTGCGCGAGCACGGTGGGCAGGTCGGCGTCGCCGTACGGTGCCGAGTACGGGTAGTCGCCGCCCTGCACGTAGGCGAACCGGGTGATCACGCCGATGCCGGCCGCGCGGGCGGTGTCGTAGTCGCGCTGCACCAGGCGGAGCCAGGCCGGGCTGAGGCGTCGCTGGTCGGCGAACGCCTCCATGTAGAACACCCGGACGATCTGCGTGACGCCCTCCGACCGGTAGCCGCGGAGTGTGGCGGCGTCGAGCGGGGTGTAGCCGCTGCCGTCGGCGCGGTAGTGCGTCGCGGTGGTGTGGTCGAACCCGCGGGAGGGGTTCGGGATGACCGCGTCGCTCGCCGTGTACGTCACGGTCGAGCTGGTCGGTGCCGGATGATGGTGACCGCCGTGCGGCGACGCCCACGCGTTCGTCGGCACGGCGAGAGCGATGACGGCCGCGAGTGCGGCGGTGGTGATGGTGCGGTGCTGCATCGGACGAGCCCCTGTCCTCGGCGCGGACGCTGATCGGCACCCCCTGGTGTCGACGACTGCGCGGATGTGATCAAAAAGTAGGCCAAACGGTCAGGAAAGACCAGCACGAGCTCGTCGTATCGATTCGACCGGAATCTCGGTAGCGTGGAGGCATGTCGCAGACGACTGATGCATCGAAGACGCTGCGCGTGGGGGTGGTCGGCCTCGGTTTCGCCGGGACCACGCACCTCGACGCATTCACCGCACTCCCCGGCGTGGAGGTGATCGCCCTCGCCGGACAGGAACCCGAACGGCTCCGCGAACTCGCGTCCAGCCGAGGCGTCCCGAACGCGTACGCCGACTGGCAGGACCTCGTGGCCCGCGACGACCTGGACATCGTCTCGATCGGCGTGCCGAACAGCCTCCACCACCCGATCGCGATCGCCGCACTCGAGTCCGGCAAGCACGTGTTCTGCGAGAAGCCCCTCGCCACGACCGGTCAGCAGGCGCAGGAGATGGTCGACGCGGCCGTCCGCAACGACCGCGTCCTCGAGGTCGCCTACAACCACCGTCGCCGTGCCGACGTGCAGTTCCTCGCGACGCACCTGCGTGGCGGGCAGACCGCCGGTACCGCCGTCGACGCCACCGACGACGGCGCCCTCGCCGAGCCGGGCACCGGCCCGATCGGGGACGTCTACCACGCCCGCGCGAGCTGGATGCGCCGCGCCGGCATCCCGGGCATCCGCAGCTGGTTCGTCAACAAGGAGACCGCGGGCGGTGGTCCGCTCATCGACCTCGGCTCGCACGTGCTCGACATCGCCCTGCACCTCATGGGCGAGCCCCGCGTGGTGACCGCCAGTGCCGTGACGTACAACGAGCTCGGCCGTGCCGGTCGGGGCGGGAGCGACCGCGACCCGGTGTCCGCCGCCACGGGCCGCCCGTTCGACGTCGAGGACTTCGCCAGCGCCCTGCTCCGCTTCGAGAACGGCGCCAGTCTGCTCCTGCAGGCGTCGTGGGCGAGCTACTCGAAGGACGTCGAGGACATCGAGGTCGAGCTGCTCGGCTCGACCGGCGGCGCGCGGCTGTTCGTCCGCGACTACGCCACCGAGGGCACCGTGACCCTGTACTCCGACGAGCAGGGCGTCCCGACGGTCACCCGCCCGGGCGTGCAGGTCCCCGCGGGTCACCACCAGCGCGTCATCGAGGAGTTCCTCGCCACCATCCGCTCCGGTCTGCACGACGGGCACCACGGCGAGTTCGCCCTGCACCGCAGCCGCGTGGTGGACGCGATCTACGCATCGGCGCAGGCCGGGCACGAAGTGGAGGTCGTCCGGTGAACATCGTCGTCTGGAACGAGAACGTCCACGAGACCCGCGGCGACGAGACCGTCCGCGAGCACTACCCGGACGGCATCCACGCGGTCGTCGCCGCCGGCCTGGAGGCCCGACTCGCCCCCGGCGCGGACGGCGCCGACGGCTCGCACCCGGCCCACGGCCAGCACGCGTCGACGCACACCGTCACGACCGCCACGCTGCAGGAGCCGGAGCACGGCCTGACCGAGGAGCGGCTCGCCGACACGGACGTCCTGTTCTGGTGGGGGCACATCGCCCACGACCAGGTCGCGGACGAGGTCGTCGAGCGCGTCGTCCGCCACGTGCACGCCGGCATGGGGCTCGTGGTGCTGCACTCCGGCCACTACTCGAAGCCGTTCACCCGGCTGATGGGCACGACGTGCTCGCTGAAGTGGCGGAACGACGGGGAGCGGGAACTCGTCTGGACGATCGCGCCCGACCACCCGATCGCCGCCGGGGTCCCGCACCCGATCGTCATCGACCGCCAGGAGATGTACGGCGAGTACTTCGACATCCCGCGCCCCGACGAGGAGGTCTTCCTGTCGACGTTCGCCGGCGGCGAGGTCTTCCGCTCGGGGGTCGCCTACCGCCGCGGCCTCGGCAAGGTGTTCTACTTCTCGCCCGGCGACCAGGAGTACCCGGTGTACCACCACCCGGACATCCAGCGGGTGCTGGCGAACGCCGCGCAGTGGGCGGCACCGACCGGACCGCGTCGGCAGCTCACCGCCGACCCCCACCCGAGGGACTGGTTCACGGACGAGGGAGCGCGTAGACAGGGCGTGTGAGCACACCGCAGGACGCCGAGCACCGCACGGCATTGGTCGAGGCGCTCGGCGTCCTCGGTGCCGGGCCCGAGGAACGCTTCGACCGGATCACCCGGATGACGCACGAGGCGTTCGGCGTGCCGTTGACGTTCCTCAACCTCGTCCACCACGACCTCGTCACGACGCAGTCGACCTTCGGGTGGAACCAGGGGTCGAGCGTGCCCGCGAGTGAGCAGTTCTGCGCCACCACCGTGCTCACCCCGGCGCCGATGGTGATCCCGGACACGACCCTCGACGAGCGGTTCGCCCACACCGCTGCCGTGGCCGAGCTCGGCATCCGGTTCTACGCGGGCGCGCCGCTGTCGATGGACGACGGGACCCGCGTCGGGACGCTCTGCATCATGGACGCGCAGCCGCGCGCGTTCTCCGACGAGGACCTCGCGCTGCTGCGCGACCTGGCGCACTGGGCGGAGCGCGAGCTCGGCCACGCGCTCGAGCGCGACCGTCTCGGACGGGTCCGGACCGGCCTGGTGCCCGACCCGGTGGCGGTCCCCGGACTCGAGCTCGCGACGGTGACGGCACGACGTCCGGACGGCGGCGGTGACGTCGCCGACTGGCGGGTCGCGGCGGACGGGACCCTCGCGGTCACGGTCGGCACCGTCGCGACCGGCGGTGCGGCCTCCGCGCTGCTCGCGGCGACCGTCCGCGGGGCACTCGTCGCGCGGGTGGACGAACCGCTCGCGTCCGCACTGCCCGGCCTGGAGGCCCAGGTCGCCCCCGACCTGCGGGTCGCGGACGCGGTCGCCCGGCTCGTGCACGCCCGGCTCGACCCGACGTCGGGCCACGTCGACGCGGTGGACGCCGGGCTCGGGACCGCGCTGCTCGTCCGGTCGGACGGAACGCACCGGGCGCTCCCGTCCGCGCTCCCGCTCGGGGTCGGCGGTGCGGCAGAGGAGCACCCAGTGGTGGCGCTGGACCTCGCCGTCGGTGACCGGCTCGTCGTGTCCTCGGACGGCCTGACGACGCTGCCCGGGTTCGCGACCCTCGACGAGGTCGCTGCGGCGGTCGCCGGTGCGTCGGACACGGCGGCCCTGGTCGACCGGGTCCGCGGACTGCTCGGGGACGAGGACCCACCGACGGACGTGACGCTCGTCGTCGTCACGCGCCGGAGGACCGCGGAGTAGCCGACCGCCTGACGGCACGCGATCCCGTGCGCCCGGACCGACCCGTGCACACGGACCGGCCAGCGCACCCGGATGCCTCAGCGGACGGTGCGGCGCGGCCCGTCGGTGAACGCGGCCACGAGCAGGGTCGCGAGCAGCCCGAAGCCGGTCAGGACGACGCCGAGGGCCGCGAGCTGCCAGTAGGCGCTCCCGACGTGCTGCGGCTGCGTCAGGACCTCCGGCCACCACGGGTCGAGGAACGGCACGGACCCCGGGAACGGGTCGAGCCCGAACATCGCCAGGCCACCGAGGAGCATGAGGACCCCGAGCGCCGCCATCGTGCCGCGCCGCCGTCCGAGCGCGCGGACGACGAGCGCCGCACCCATCCCGACCAGCCCCACGACGGCGATCGAGAACGCCACCACGAACACCACCTGCGGCACGAGGGCGAACCAGTCGAGCACGGCGATCGGCACCAGCAGCCACCGTCCGGTCCTGGCCCACCGCGCGGGCTCCCGCCAAGCATGCATGGCGGCACGGTACGACACGAACCCGGACGACCGCCGGGCTAGCATCGCGTCGTGCCCACGCCCGAAGCCGAGGTCGAGGTCGACGTCCCGCTCGTCCGGGCGCTGCTGGCCGACCAGCACCCGGACCTCGCCGACCGCCCACTCACCGTCGTCGCGAACGGCTGGGACAACGTCCTCCTCCGGCTCGGCCCCGACCTCGCCGTCCGGCTGCCCCGGCGGGCCGCCGCGGCCACGCTGGTCGAGCACGAGCAGCGGTGGCTCCCCGGGCTCGCCCGTCTCGTCGGCGGGGTCGTCCCCGTCCCGGTCCCCGTCCGCACCGGTCGACCCGGCTCCGGCTTCCCGTGGTCGTGGAGCGTCGTGCCGTGGTTCCCCGGCGTGCCCGTCGGCGACCGGACCGGCAGCCCGTCCGTCGCCGGGACGCTCGCCGCCTTCGTGGCCGCACTGCACGTCCCCGCGCCGGCCGACGCACCGGCCAACCCGGTGCGCGCCGTCCCGCTGCACACCAGGACCGAGGCGGTCACCGAGCGGCTGTCGTCGCACCCCGTACCGCGAGCCGTGGAACTGGCCGCGCTCTGGCGGACGGCGGCGGACCTACCCGGCCACGCCGGGCCTCCCGTCTGGGTGCACGGCGACCTGCACCCGTTCAACCTGCTCGTCACGCCCGGCCCGGTCGGCGACCGCCTGTCCGCCGTCGTCGACTTCGGCGACGTGACCGCGGGGGACCCGGCGGTCGACCTCGCCACCGCCTGGCTCACCTTCGGCCGGGAGGCCCGGGCCGACTTCCGACGTCGGGTCACCGCGCAGGACGCCAGCCTGGACCCGCACACGTGGGGCCGGGCGCGTGGTTGGGCCGTCTCGATCGCCTCGGCGCTCGCCCTGAGCGACGAGGCGTCGTCCCGCGCGGTCGCACGGCGGGCGATCGACGCCGTGGTCGACGACTGACCGACCGGCCCTCCGGTTCGCGCACGACCGTCGGGCGGGGGCTACCGCCGCCGCGGGCACGGGGTTAGCGTGCCCCCACACCATCCGTGCACGTGAAGATCGGGAGGGGCCTCATGACCCTCGAGTTCCGCGTCCAGCACGACGTCGCCACCGACGCCGCTCCCTCCTCCCGAGCCGTCCCCGACCGGCGTGGCCGGGTGCGGCGGGTCCTCGACCACCTCGCCGCCCGACGGACCGCCGCACGACTGCGGCGGCTCGAGGCGGAGCAGGCCGAACTGGTGGACCTGCAGCGCGTGCTGTCGGACGCTCGGGCCGTCGTGGAGCGCGGTTGGGTCCAGCACGCGTGGTTCGCCTACCTCGACGACCGCGGACGCACCCGGACCGCGTCGAGCGCCGCCGCCATCGAGGTCGTCGGCCGACCGCTCGTCGGGGCCTGTCTGGTCGGTGCGGTCGTCGACGCGGCCGGCGGCCCGCACGCCGTGCACGCCCAGTCGGTGCAGCGTTCGCTCGACCTGGTGTGGCACGCGCTCGCCGTGCCCGAGGGGTCCCCGGTGACGTGGTGTCCCGCTCCGGACGTCCGGATGGCCCGCGTGCGAGACCTCACCCGGTGGAACGACGGTGGTGACCGGACCGCCGAACAGGTCGCCGGCCTGCTCCTCACGGCCGAGCGCGTCGCCGTGCACGAACAGGCACGGGTGGCCCTGCGGTCGGTCGCGCTCCGGGCAGAGGCCGGCAGGCGCGGATCCGGCCTGTAGCCGACCGTCCCGCCCGATCGTTACCGTTCTCCCAGGGTCCCCGGTACAGCTGTGCCCTCATCAGGGGTTCTCCTCGCGCGTTCCATGGGTGTCCACCCAGGAACGGTCGCCAGCCCGCCGGTCCGACGTCCGCGACCTGCGTAGCTTGGGGCCGTCCGTACCCCGTTCCGTGGGGCGGACAGCCGACCGGAGGGAGCGGAGAACCGGTGTTCCAGTACATCGCCGAGCGATGGGACCAGATCTGGTTCTCGTCCTGGCAGCACTTCTCGCTGGTGGTCCAGTGCGTCGTGCTCGCGACCGTCATCGCCGTGGTCCTCGCGGCGCTCGTCTACCGGATCCCCGGTCTGCGGTCCGCCGCGAACGAGGTGTCCACGATCGGGCTGACGCTGCCCTCCTTCGCCGTCATCGGCCTGCTGCTCGTGCCGCTCGGGTTCGGCGTCGTGCCGTCCGTCGTCACCGTGACGTTCTTCGCCGCGCTGCCGATCCTCCGGAACGCGGTCGTCGGGCTCAACGAGATCCCGCCGGCCGTCGTCGAGTCGGCCCGCGGCATCGGGATGAGCCGCTTCCGCACCCTCGTGCAGGTCGAACTGCCGATGGCGTGGCCGATCATCCTCACCGGCGTGCGGGTCTCCGCGCAGATGGTGATGGGCGTCGCCGCCGTGGCCGCGTACGCGCTCGGCCCGGGACTCGGCACCTTCATCTTCTCCGGGCTCTCCCGTCTCGGCGGCGCGAACTCCCTCAACTCCGTGATCGTCGGCACCGTGGGCGTCGTGCTGCTCGCCCTGGTCCTCGACCTCCTGCTCCTCGGCCTCGGCCGCCTGACCACCTCGAGAGGTATCCGTGTCCAGCACTGACTCCCCGACCACCGCGCCCGACACCGACGTCACCGGCCGGAGCATCCTGCTCGACCAGGTCACGAAGCGGTACCCGGGCCAGGCGAAGCCCGCGGTCGACGGCATCACGCTCGAGATCCCGGCCGGCAAGATCGTCATGCTCGTCGGCCCCTCCGGCTGCGGCAAGACGACCACCCTGAAGATGATCAACCGCCTCATCGAGCCGACCGAGGGCCGCATCGTCGTCGGCGACGACGACGTGACGAAGATCGACGGCGACGAGCTGCGCCGCCGGATGGGGTACGTCATCCAAGCCGGCGGGCTGTTCCCGCACATGACCGTCGCGGCGAACATCGCCGTCGTGCCGAAGATGCTCGGCTGGTCGAAGGAGAAGATCGCCGCCCGCGTCGACGAGCTCCTCGACCTCGTCTCGCTCGACCCGGACACCTACCGCGACCGCTACCCGCGGGAGCTCTCCGGCGGTCAGCAGCAGCGCGTCGGCGTCGCCCGCGCGCTCGCAGCGGACCCGCCCGTCCTGCTCATGGACGAGCCCTTCGGCGCCGTCGACCCGATCACCCGGCAGCGCCTGCAGGACGAGCTCATCCGCATCCAGGCCGAACTGCACAAGACGATCGTCATCGTCACGCACGACTTCGACGAGGCCGTGAAGCTCGGCGACTGGATCGTCGTGTTCTCCGAGGGCGCGCACATCGTGCAGTACGACTCCCCGGAGCGCATCCTCGCCGAGCCCGCGAACGAGTTCGTGGAGAACTTCATCGGGTCGGGTGCCGGGCTCAAGCAGCTCACGCTCACCCGTGTCCGCGAGGTCGGGCTGGCCGACGCCGTGACGTGCTCGCCGGGCGAGCAGGCCGAGGCCGTCCTGCAGCGCATGCGCGAGGCCGGCGGCCACGGGCACGCCGTGGTCGTCGACCGGCGGCAGCGGCCGATCGGGTGGCCGTCGCGCCGCCAGCTCGAGCGCCTCGACCGGATCCCGGAGGGCATCGAGGCGGACCTGCCCGTCGTCTCCGAGGCGTCCACCCTGAACGACGCGCTCGACACCATGCTCGTCTCGAGCGCCGGGGCCGCGCTCGTGACCGGTCGCCGGGACGCCTTCCAGGGCGTCATCACGGTCGAGACGGTCATGGACGCGATCACCCGTACCCGCGCCGCGGCCGCCGAGGACCAGGCGTACACCCCTGTCGGGACGAACACGAACCCCCTCCAGGCGATGCCGAGCAGCGCGGCCGCCGACCTCGGGGACGAGCCCGCCGGGTCCGCCGACGACTCGTTCGACGCGGACTCCGTCCCGTCCGACGGCCGGGACGACCGGTGAGCGACGTCGTCACGGCGTCCCCGGCGACCGGGGAGCGGACGAGCTGGCGCGGGCTGGTCATCCAGCCGGTCGTGATCATCGTCGTCCTCGCCGCGTTCGCGGTCTGGCTCGCCAACGCGGACCTGACCGCGACCGAGCGCAGTACCCTCAACCCCTCCGGGCTGCTCGACCTGGCCTGGCAGCACGTCCTGCTGACCGTCGTGTCGACCGTCATCGTGCTCGTCGTCGCCATCCCGCTCGGCGTCGCGCTGACCCGCGGACCGCTGCGCAAGGCGAGCGGGGCGATCCTGGCGGTCGCGAACTTCGGTCAGGCCGCCCCCGCCGTCGGGCTCGTCGTGCTCCTGGCCTTCTGGCTCGGGTTCACGTTCTGGGCCGCCGTCGTCGCGCTCGTCCTCTACGCGATCCTGCCCGTGCTGCGGAACACGATCATCGGCATCGAGAGCGTCGACGCCCGACTCGTCGAGGCCGGCCGGGGCATGGGCATGAGCGCGGCGTCCGTCCTGCTCAAGGTCGAACTGCCGCTCGCCGTGCCCGTCATGCTCGCCGGCATCCGCACCGCGCTCGTGCTCCTGGTCGGCTCGGCCGCCCTCGCGACGTTCATCGGTGCCGGTGGGCTCGGGCTGCTCATCACCACGGGCGTGAACCTGTTCCTGCCGAAGGTGCTCGTCTCCGGCGCGCTCCTCATCGCCCTGCTCGCCCTGTCCATCGACTGGCTCGGCCGCATCGTCGAGACGTTCGCCCGACCGAAGGGACTCCGATGACCCGCACGGCACGCACCCGCAGCCCGCGACCCCGCCGCCTGCTGACCGCCGCCGCCCTGGCGGGCGTCACCACGAGCCTCCTCGCCGGCTGCGGACTGCAGCCCGCCGCGTCCTTCGTCCCGGCGGCGGCGCCGGGCACGATCGAGCGGATCGACAGCCTGCCCGAGGACGCCCCGCTCACGGTCACGTCGAAGAACTTCACCGAGCAGCTCGTCCTCGGGAAGATCGCGGTCCTCGCCGCCTCGGCAGCCGGCTTCGACGTCACCGACGAGACGAACGTGCCCGGGTCGGTCGCCGTCCGGCAGCTCATGACCTCGCACGACGCCGACATGACGTACGAGTACACCGGCACCGCGTGGCTGACCTTCATGGCCCACAAGGAGGGCATCCCGGACAAGACCGAGCAGTGGCAGGCGGTCAAGGACGAGGACGCCGGCAACGGCCTCACCTGGCTCGCCCCGGCGCCGATGAACAACACCTACGCGTTCGCGGTGCGGGAGGAAGCGGTCGAGGACCTCGGCGGCATCACGAAGCTGTCGCAGATCGCGGAGCTGCCCGCCGACGAGCGCACGTTCTGCGTCGAGTCCGAGTTCAACTCCCGAGCGGACGGCTTCAAGCCGATGCTCGAGAAGTACGGCCTCGATCTCGGTGGCTCCGGCGACAGCGCGGTGGCGAAGGACGCGGTCGACATCCTCGACACCGGAACCGTCTACACGGCGACCGACCGCGGCACGTGCAACTTCGGCGAGGTCTTCACGACCGACGGCCGCATCAAGTCCCTCGGGCTGAGCGTCCTCGAGGACGACCGCGGGTTCTTCCCGGCGTACAACGTCGCCCCGGTGCTGTCGACCTCGACGCTGGAGGAGTACCCGCAGCTCGAGGGCGTCTTCGACCAGATCTCGCCGGAGCTCACCGACGCGGTGCTCCAGGAACTCAACCGCCAGGTGGACGTCGAGGGACGTGAGCCCGCCGACGTCGCGTTCGAGTGGATGGTGAAGAAGGGCTTCATCACGGAGCCCTGAGGTCGCGAGGTCGCGAGGTCGCGAGGTCGCGATGACGGACGGGAGGCGCGGTGCCAGCAGGCACCGCGCCTCCCGTCCGTCACGACCCCTGGACGACCGACTGCCAGGTGGCGAGGACACCCAGCCCGAGCCCGAAGACGAACAGCAGGATCCAGAAGGCCAGCGCGACGAGGTTCAGCAGGATCCCCCACCCGGCACGGCCGCGGGCGGCGCGTTCCCGACCGCGGGACGCGATGCCGAGGCAGAGCCCGACGACGGGGGCGACGAACGTCCAGCCCGCGAGCAGTGAGCAGATGCCGAGCACCAGGCTCGCGGTGCCGAGGCCGGTGCGCTGGGAGTCGTCCGTGATGACCATGCCCTCGACGGTACGGGCGGGGCGGACCGGTGGCGTCCCTCCAGACGGTGATCCGTGTCCGTCTCCGGGCGGACCGTCGTCCGTCGCCGGTATCGTCGTCGCATGGCACTGTTCGGACGACGCAAGCCCGACGTGCGCGACCGACCCGTCAGCCAGGTCGAACTGAAGCGCGCCGTGGACGAGGGCTTCCTCATCGCGAAGGCCGCCGTCACCGTGGCCGTGGCGAACCGCATCATCACGAACGCCCTGCGCGACCAGGGGTACTTCGACCACGCCCTCATCGCCGACGCCGCCCGTCAGGAACTGCACCGGATGGCCGAGGAGCAGCGTGCCGACGCCGAGCGGATGCGGGCGATCCGGGTCCGGTCGAGCAAGCAGGGCGGTCGCTCGCAGCACCAGCACGACTACCGCCGCGGCGACGACCTGAAGCTCCGGACGCGCGAGGCCACCTACGAGGAACTCGCCGAGCGGCTCGACGCCCGGCGTGACGACCAGTACTTCGTCGACGGCATCGTGCTGGCCGCCCGGGCCCGGGCCTGGGACGACATCGGCACCACGGTCGTCGGACGACTCGGGTGGGCGCAGCGGCCGGCCGACGACTACGAGATCGGGCGGGAGGAGCGCGTGCAACAGCTCCTCGACGAGGACTTCGCGGCCCTGGTCGCCGAGCACCCGGTGGGCACGGGCCGGCCGGTGGGCGACGACGACCCGACGGACGTGGACGGGTCGGACGACGGCACGGACCCGGCCGAGGCGGACACCACCACGAGCTGACCGGGGCCGGTACCACGTCCAGCCGCCGCTCCGTAGGCTCACCCGCATGGTTGATGCGGTGGTCGTCGGAGCCGGACCGAACGGGCTGGCCGCGGCGGTGACCCTCGCCCGCGCCGGGCTCAGCGTCGAGGTGGTCGAGCGGAACGACACCATCGGCGGTGGTGCCCGGACGAAGGAACTGACCCTCCCGGGCTACCTGCACGACGTCTGCTCGGCCGTGCACCCCATGGCGCTGCAGTCCGAGTTCTTCCGGGCCTTCGGCATGGAGCAGCGGATCGAGCTCCGCCTGCCCGAGGTGCAGTTCGGCCACCCCCTCGACGGCGGCCGGGCCGGCATCGCGTACCAGGACCTCGACCGGACCGCCGACGCCCTGGGCCTCGACGGCCGCGCCTACCGGCAGCTCATGGCCCCGCTCGTGCGGAACGCCGACCAGGTGTCCGACTTCGCCACCGACGCCCTGCTGCACGTGCCACGACACCCGGTGACCGTGGCCCGCTTCGGACTCCGTGCGCTCGAGCAGGGGACCCGCGCGTGGAACGCTCGCTTCCGCGACGAGGTCGCCCCGGCGATGATCAGCGGCGTCGCGGCGCACTCCATCCAGCACATGCCGTCGCTCGCCACGGCCGCCGCGGCACTCTCGCTCGGCGTCTACGCCCACGCCCGCGGGTGGCCGGTGCCCATCGGCGGGAGCCAGGCGATCGTCGACGCGCTCGCCGCGGACCTCGTCGCGCACGGCGGCACGATCGAGACCGGTCGCGAAGTGCACGCGCTCGGGGACCTGACCCCGGCCAAGGCGGTGTTCTTCGACACGAGCGTCCCCACCATGCTCGCCATCGCCGGGGACCAGTTGCCGACACCGAAGCGCGGGGCCCTGCGTCGGTTCCGGTTCGGCAACGCAGCGGCCAAGGTCGACTTCGCACTGTCCGAGCCGGTGCCGTGGACGAACCGGGAGCTCCGACGCGCCGGCACCGTGCACATCGGCGGCACCCGTGCCGAGATCGCCGAGGCCGAGGCGCAGGTCGCCCGCGGGCAGGACCCCGAGCGCCCGTACGTCCTCGGCTCCGAACCGACCGTCGTCGACCCGGGCCGGGCCCCGGAGGGCGGTCACGTCTTCTGGGCGTACGCGCACGTCCCGGCCGGCTCGACCGTCGACCACCAGGAATCCGTCATCCGCCAGATCGAGCGCTTCGCCCCGGGCTTCCGGGACACCATCGTGGCGACGAACAGCCGGACCGCGGCGGACATGGAGCAGTACAACCCGAACTACGCCGGCGGCGACATCGCCTCCGGTGCCGCGAGCTTCTGGCAGCTGGTCAAGCGTCCCGTGCTCTCGAGCGACCCGTGGCGGATGGGCGGCGGCATGTACCTGGCCTCGCAGTCCGCGGCTCCCGGGCCCGGGGTGCACGGGATGGCAGGCTGGCACGCGGCGAAGAGCGCCCTCCGGCACACCTACGGGCTGCCGGTGGACGTCGACCTGGCACCGAGGAGCTGACATGGCGAAGAACGTCCGGATCATCCACTGCACCCCCGAAGAGGTCTTCGACGTCCTCCGCGACGGCTGGCTCTACCCGACGTGGGTGGTCGGCGCGTCCCGGATGCGCGGCGAGGACCCGGGGTGGCCCGCGGTCGGCACGGAGATCCACCACTCGTTCGGCGTCTGGCCGTTCGTCATCAACGACACGACGACCGTCCTCGAGTACGACGAGCCACGCCACATGGTGATCCAGGCGCGGGGCTGGCCGGTCGGTGAGGCGCGTGTCGAGGTCGACGTCGAGCCGCACCCGCGCGGCTGCCGCGTGACGATCCGCGAGAACCCGGTGAAGGGCCCCGGGTCGCTCGTCCCGGGTTTCATCGCGCAGCCCGGCATCTGGTTCCGGAACCACGAGACCGCCCGCCGACTCGGCTGGGTCGCTGCGGGGCGCGCGCGCAGCCACTGACGCTGGCGAGCACCGGGACGCCCCCGTCCGCGTGCGACGCCGCGGCCTGCGCCAGACGCCGCCGGATCCGGCGGCGTCTCGGCGAGGCGACGGCGTCTCGCGGCGACGGGGGCGCCTCGCGCTACTCCTCCCGCGAGAACGCGCTCGCGCGGGCGACCTGGTCGGCCGTCAGCGCGACGCCCGTGTACCGCTCGAACTGCCGGGCGGCCTGCAGCGCGATGACCTCGGCGCCCGTGATGACGTGTGCACCGGCCTCCCGACCGGCCCGGACGAGCGGCGTCTCGGCGGGGAACGCGACGACGTCGAAGACCGTGTGCGCGGCGGTGATGCGTTCCGGCGTGAACGACAGCGTCGCCTCGTCGTCGCCGCGCATGCCGAGCGGCGTGACGTTGACGAGCAGGTCGGCGTCGCCGGCACCGTCCTCGTCCTCGTCCGCGACCCAGGCGTAGCCGTACTGGTCGGCGAGGGCACTGCCGGTCGCCTCGTTGCGGGCGACGACGGTCAGGCGCTCGAACCCGGCACCACGGAACGCCGCGGTGACGGCCTTCGCCATCCCGCCCGAGCCGCGCAGCAGGACCCGTGCGGAGCGGTCGACGCCGTGCGAGTCGAGCAACGACGCGACGGCCTCGTAGTCGGTGTTCGACGCGGTGAGGACGCCCCCGTCGTTGACGATCGTGTTGACGGAGCGGATGGCGCGGGCAGACTCCTCGAGTTCGTCGACGAGGGGGATCACGTCCTCCTTGAACGGCATCGACACCGAGCAGCCGCGGATGCCGAGCGCCCGGATCCCCGCGACGGCGCCGGGCAGGTCCGTCGTGGTGAACGCCTTGTAGACGAAGTCGAGGCCGAGTTCGTCGTAGAGGAAGTTGTGGAAGCGGGTGCCGATGTTGCTCGGACGGGCGGCGAGCGAGATGCACAGCTGCATGTCCTTGTGGAGGATGGGCATGGCGTCAGTGTCCCACGAATCCGCCGATGGAGCGGTCCACGTGGTGTCGCTCCGGGCGCGGGACAGCGTGCTGGCGTACCGTGACGCGGGATGACTGCTCTCCCTGACACCATGCGCGCCGTCCGCTTCGACGAGTGGGGCGACCGTGCGGTCCTGCACGTGGCCGAGGTCCCCGTCCCCGAGGTCGCCCCCGGGCGGGTCCTCGTGAAGGTCCGCGCCGCCGGCGTCAACCCCGGCGAGACCGCGATCCGCCAGGGCCTCGTCGACGACCACGACCCCGAACGGCTGCCGTCCGGGCAGGGCACCGACCTCGCCGGCACCGTCGCCGCGATCGGCCTCGACGTCGACGGGTTCGAGGAGGGCGACGAGGTCCTCGGGTGGTCGTGGGAGCGATCGAGCCAGGCGGAGTACGTCTCCGTCCCCGCCGGACAGCTCGTCCCGAAGCCCCGCCTGCTCTCGTGGGAGGCCGCCGGTGGCCTCGACGTGATCGCCACCACCGCCGCGGCGGCCGTCCGCGCCGTCGACCCGCGGCCCGGCGAGACCGTCGTCGTGTCCGGTGCCGCCGGGGGCGTGGGCGGGTTCGTCACGCAGCTGCTCACCAACGAGGGCGTCGACGTCATCGCGATCGCCTCCGAGGCGAACCACGAGTGGCTGCGCGAGAAGAAGGCCCGCCCGGTCGCGTACGGCGACGGCCTCGAGGACCGGATCCGCGAGCTCGCCACCAACGGCATCGACGCGCTCATCGACACGTTCGGCCCGGAGTACGTGCACCTCGGCATCACGCTCGGGATCCCCGCCGACCGCATCGAGACGGTCATCGCGTTCGACGCCGCGGCCGAGGTGGGCGCGAAGGCGTCCGGTAGCACGGACACCGCCGACCCGGAGATCCTGTCGGCACTCGCGAACATGGTCGCCGACGGGTCGATCGAGGTCCCGATCGCCGCGACCTTCCCGCTCGACGCGGTGCAGGACGCCTACGCCCAGCTCGAGGAACGCCACACCCGCGGCAAGATCGTCCTGCTCCCGTAGGGCGACGGCCGGGAGGCCCGTGCAGCCCGGGGTGGGGTTGCCCCCACCCCGGGGCGGGGTGCCGCCCGGGTGCCGCCGCGCAGCGGGACACCGTAGCGTCGGGGACATGACGAACACACTCCACCGTCCCCGCTCCGGTCGCCTGCTCGCCGGGGTCTGCGCCGGCATCGCCGACCGCTTCGGCTGGTCCCGCACCGCCGTCCGCGTGCTCTGGGTCCTGCTGAGCCTGTTCCCCGGGCCGCTCTGGATCGCCTACGTGGTGCTCTGGATCGTGATGCCGACCGAGGGGAAGCGCCGCTGACCTCCCCGGGGTCGCCCGCACGGGTCCCGGTTCCGGAGCCCTGCCGTCCCGTCCGGACGGCGTAGGCTCGTCGTCGTGCCGGTCTCCGTCTTCGAGCTGTTCAGCATCGGTGTCGGCCCGTCGAGCTCCCACACCGTGGGACCGATGCGCGCCGCCGCCGACTTCGCCGCGCGGACGGCGGACGGACCCGTCGAGTCCATCCGCGTCGACCTCTACGGCTCGCTCGCCTCGACCGGTCACGGACACGGCACGCTCGGCGCCGTCGCGGTGGGGCTCATGGGGCACCGCCCGGAGGACGTCGACCCCGACGTGATGACGGCCGCGCTCGCCGCCCTCGAGTCCACCGGACGCCTGACCCTGGCGAGCGGGACCGTCGTGCCGTTCCGGCTCGCCGACGTCGTGCTGCACCCGCTGACGATGCTGCCGCGGCATCCGAACGCGATGCGCCTCCGGACGTTCGACGCGACCGGGACCGAGACCGCCGTCCAGACGTACTACTCGATCGGCGGTGGGTTCATCGCCCGCGACGGGGACGAGGAGCCGGGCGAGGACGTCGCCGGCACCGCGATCCCGGTCGAGACGGACGCGGTGCCGTACCCGTTCTCCAGCGGAGCCGAGCTGCTGTCCGCCTGCGCGACCACGGGCCTCCCGGTCAGCGGTGTGGCGCTCGCCAACGAGACCGCGCACCGCAGCGAGGACGAGGTCCGTGCCGGGCTCCTGCGCATCCACGCCGTGATGGAGGACTGCGTCGAGCGCAGCGTCCGACGCACCGGCACGCTGCCCGGCGGGCTCGAGGTCCGCCGACGTGCGGCCGACTGGTACGAGCAGCTCACGCGTGACGACCCGGACCACGACCCGCTCTTCGCGATGGAGTGGGTGAACCTCACGGCGATGGCGGTCAACGAGGAGAACGCCTCGGGCGGCCGCGTCGTCACCGCGCCGACGAACGGTGCCGCCGGGATCATCCCCGCGGTGCTCGCCTACGCCCTGACCTACGTCGGACCGGTCGCACGCGGGTCCCGGGCGGAACGCGACGACGCCGTCGTGCGGTTCCTGCTCACCGCCGGTGCGATCGGCTCGATCTACAAGGAGCGCGCCTCCATCTCCGGCGCCGAGGTCGGCTGCCAGGGCGAGGTCGGTTCCGCGGCGTCGATGGCGGCGGCCGGGCTCGCCGAGGTCCTGGGCGGGACCCCCGAGCAGGTGGAGAACGCGGCCGAGATCGCCATGGAGCACAACCTCGGGCTGACGTGCGACCCGATCGGCGGCCTCGTGCAGATCCCCTGCATCGAGCGCAACGCCATCGCCGCGAACAAGGCCGTGAACGCCGCCCGGATGGCGCTGCGCGGCGACGGGGTGCACCACGTCTCGCTCGACCAGGTCGTCGAGACGATGCGGCAGACCGGTGCCGACATGTCGACGAAGTACAAGGAGACCGCGATGGGTGGTCTCGCGGTGAACGTCCCGCTCTGCTGAACCGCGGCCGCAGCCCCCGGAACTGGGGCTGCGGCGGTCGTGCCGCCCCGCGTTAGCGTGCAGCGTCCGTCACCGCTCGGACCGACGGTCAGGGACGGCCGTCGTCGCCGACCTCCGGGAGCGATCGCTCATGTCACCCCGCACGCCGACCCTCCTCGCCACCGCCGTCGTGGTGGCGCTCGCCGTCACCGGTACGGGGCTCCCCGCGCAGGCGCTGCCCGCCGCCACCGCTCCTGCGGCCGCCACCGCGACCACCGCTCCTGCTGCCGGCACCGCTGTGCCCGCTCCCGCGACCGGTGGCGTGCCCGCCCCGGCCGACGCCACCGTCGGCGCGACACCCGGCGACACCGCGGTCGACCTGACGCTCGTGCTCCGGCCGGTCGACCCGGCCGCCCTCACCGCGCTCCCCGGGGCGACCGCCGGGGACACCGTCGACCAGCGCGCGGACGCCGTGGCGGCGGTCGCACCGGTCGAGGACGCCCGGTCGCGCGCTCGGACCGTGCTGACCGACGCCGGTTTCACGGTGACCGACCCGGACACGTGGGAGGTCGAGGCGCACGGCACCGCAGCCCAGGCGGAGGCCCTGTTCGGCGTCGACCTGGTCGGCACCGGCGACGGCATGCACCCGACCGCCGAACCGACCCTGCCACAGTCCTTCGGCGGGAGCGTCGTCGCCGTGCTCGGGCTCGACGTGCGCCCGGCGCTGGCGCACGCGGCCGTCCCCGCCGGGTACGGCCCTGCCACCTTGGCGAGCGCGTACCGGTCCTCGGGGTCGGCCACCGCGGGCGCCGGCGCGACGGTCGCGACCGTGCAGTTCTCCGGCTGGGACCGCAACGACCTGAGTGCCTACGCCGCGGCGACCGGACGGAAGCTCCCCGCACTCGACCAGATCGCGGTCGACGGCGCCGACCCGCACCGGGGCGACGGGTACCAGGGCGAGACCGAGGTCGCGCTCGACCAGCAGGCGCTGCTCGCCGTCGCGCCGGGTGCCCGTCAGCGGGTGTACGTCACGCCGAACTCGTTCCAGGGCAGCTACGACGCCTACAGCCGCATCGCCGACGACGTCCGCACCGCCGGCATCACCGCGGTCAGCATCTCGTGGGGCAGCTGTGAGACGCAGACCCCGGCCGGGGCACGGGCGGCGCTCGACGCGGCGCTGTCGCGGATCGTCGCAGCCGGCGCCACGGTCTTCGCCGCCACCGGTGACGACGGCGCCCGTTGCCCGACCGGCCCGAGGACGACCATCCGCGACGTCTCGTACCCGGCGTCCTCGCCGGCGGTCGTGGCCGTGGGCGGCACGTCGCTCAGCAAGACGAAGGCCGGGTGGACCGAGTCCGGGTGGTCGAACTCCCTCGGCGCGGGCGGCGGTGGCACGTCGTCGGCCTACGCCCGGCCCGCGTGGCAGACCGGCACCGGCATCACCGGCACGCTGCGCATGCTGCCCGACGTCGCCGCGCTCGCCGACCCGGCGAAGGGTCCGGCGGTGTACATGTCGACGGCGCACGGCTTCGTGCTCGGCGGCGGCACGAGCCTGGCGTCCCCGGTGCTGGCCGGACAGCTCGCCGTCGCGTTGACCGCACGTGGGTGCGCCGTCGGCGTGGGCGACGTGCACCAGGCGCTGTACGCGAACCCGACCGCGTTCCGGGACGTCGTCACCGGCAGCAACGGCACCGCGCCCGCTACCCGGGGCTGGGACGCGGCGACCGGGCTCGGCTCGCCGAAGTGGTCCGCCCTCGGACGGCTCCTCCCGACCGCGGCAGACTGCACGCGGCCGACCACCACCGCGGCCGCGGCGGGAGCGGGCGCGACGGCCGTGACCTCGGGGACCCGGACCGTGCCGTCCGGGACGTCGATCCACTCGCCGAACGGCCAGTACTGGCTCGACGTGCAGGCGGACGGCTCGCTGGTCGAGTGGGGCAACGGCCGCCGGCTCTGGCAGAGCAGCGGGCGTGCCGCGGGTGCCGGTCTGCGGCTCGGCACCACCGGGCGGCTCGCCGTCGTGGCGCCGTCCGGTGCGGTCCTCTGGTCCACGTCCGCACGGACCGCCTCGGGCGGCGCACGTCTGACGGTGACCGACGCCGGCGACGTCCGCGTGACCGCACGGGACGGTGCCGTGCTGTGGCACAACCGGGCCCCCGGTGCCGACCGGCTCGTCCCCGGGGCCACGCTCGTCCCGGGTCAGTCGCTGCGGGACGCCTCCGGCGGCCGGCGGCTCACCATGCGCTTCGACGGGGACCTGGTGATCGGCTCCGGCAGCCGGGTGCTGTCCCGGAGGTCCGGCGGTGGCGCGGGGGCGTCCCTCCTGCTGCTGCCGAGCGGCGACCTGGTGCTCGCGGCTCCGCTCGGCCAGACGCGGTGGTCCACCGGCACGGCCGAGCGCGGGGGAGCCGGCATGGTCCTGCGGATGCAGTCGGACGGCAACCTGGTGCTCCGGAAGGGCACGACGGTGGTCTGGGCGAGCCGCACCCGGGGTTGAGCGGACCGGACCGCTCGACGTGCTCCGCGTGACCGACGGCGGGTCCGCCGGTGGTGCTCGTCCGGCTCAGCCGGCCAGGAGCGTGAGCAGCCGGGCGGTCTCGGCGGCGACGGCGTCCCGACCCGCGGCCACGTAGCGGCGCGGGTCGACGAGGTCCGGCCGGTCGTCGAGGACGTCCCGCAGCGCCCGGGTGAACAGGCCGTTCAGGTGCGTGGAGATGTTGATCTTCGTCATGCCCGCGTGGACGGCACCGCGGAGCTCGTCATCGGACAGGCCCGACGAGCCGTGCAGGACGAGCGGCACCGGGACGGAGGCCCGCAGCCGGCCGACCAGGTCCCGGTCGACGGACGCTTCACGGGTCTGCATCGCGTGGGAGGTGCCGACGGCCACCGCCAGGGCGTCGACACCGGTCGCCGCGACGAACGCGGCGGCGTCGTCCGGGTCGGTCCGGACCCCGGGTGCGTGGACACCGTCCTTGCCACCGACCTCGCCGAGTTCGGCCTCGATCGCGATCCCGGCGGTGTGGCACGCGTCGGCGAGCTCCCGGGTCGCGGCGAGGTTGGCGTCGTAGTCGAGGTGCGAGCCGTCGTACATGACCGAGTCGACGCCGAGGTCGATGCCGGCGTGGACGAGTGCGCGGTCCTCGACGTGGTCGAGGTGCACCAGGACCGCCACGTCGGCGGATCGTGCGATCGCCTGGGTCGCGGTGACGATCGGCGTCACCCCACCGTGGTAGCGGATGCAGTTCTCGCTGATCTGCAGGACGACCGGCAGTCCGGCCTGCTCGGCACCGGCCACGATGGCCTCGGCGTGCTCGAGGAGGACGACGTTGAAGGCGCCGACGCCCCGGCGGGCGGTGCGGGCGGTGTCGAGGAGGCCGGTCAGGGCGAGGCCGGTGGTCATGTGGTGCTCCCGGTTCGGTCGAGCTGGGTCAGGAATCGGTCGACGGCGTCGAGGTCGACCTCGCCCGCGACGGGACGCAGGACCGCGGCAGCGCCGTACGCCGCGGCGGAACGCAGGGCGTGGCGGACGACGTCGTGCCCGAGGGGGTCGTGCCCGAGGAGGTCGTGCCCGAGGAGGTCCGACCGCTGGGCGCCCGACGTGGTGCGGCTGCCGGATGCGGTGAGGGCGAGGACGAGCCCCGCCGTCGCGGCGTCGCCCGCGCCGGTCGGGTTGCCGTGGACGTCGGGGACGGCCGGGACGGTGACGACTCCGGCAAGCGTGTGCGCACTGATGCCCGCGGCACCCGCGGAGACGACGACCATCCCGGCTCCGCGTGCGAGCAGGTCGAGGGCGCCGGTCCGTTCGTCCCGGGCGCCGGTGGCGTCGAGGAGCTCGTCGCGGTTCGGCTTGCAGATCGACGCCCCGGCGGACGCGGCCTCGAGCAGCGCCGGACCCGACAGGTCGGCCACGACGAGCACCCCGGCGTCGACCGCGTCGCGCACCCAGGCGCGCACCACGTCGGGGTCGGTGCCGCGCGGGAGGGACCCGGACACGACGAACGCGGACGCCGTGGCCCAGCTGTGGCGGAGTGCGACGCCCACCGCGGCCCATTCGTCCGCGGTCACCGAGGGTCCGGGTTCGCCGTACATCGTCGGGTGCACGAGGTCGTCGACGACCGTGACCGTGGTGCGCGTGTCCCCGGCGACCGGCACCGCGGTGACCGCGAGTCCGTCGCGCTGCAGGGCCGCGGCGGTCCAGGCGCCGGTGGTCCCGCCGAGCGGCAGGACCGATGTCGTCGCCACGCCGGCGGCGTCGAGCACCCGCGCCACGTTGACGCCCTTCCCGCCCGGTCGGCGGTCGACGTCGAGCACGCGCTGGGTGACGCCCACGGACTGTTCGGCGACGCGGTAGGTCACGTCGACCGCCGGGTTCGGGGTGAGGACGACGATCACGCGGGGACCTCCAGGACGACGGGACGGCCGGCGGGGTCGATGACGACCAGGTCGGCCGCAGCACCGACGGTGAGTGGTGGACGCAGGCCGAGCACGGCGGACGCCCGGACGGACGAGGCGACCACGGCCTCCCGGACGTGGCCGGGACGGTCGCTG
Source organism: Curtobacterium sp. MCBD17_023 (assembly GCF_003224415.1). Taxonomy (NCBI): domain Bacteria; kingdom Bacillati; phylum Actinomycetota; class Actinomycetes; order Micrococcales; family Microbacteriaceae; genus Curtobacterium; species Curtobacterium sp. MCBD17_023. The sequence continues at coordinate 218,894 of NZ_QKLJ01000001.1, read as the reverse complement.
TCGGGACGAGCGGCGAGGACCCGGGCGACGGCGTCGCCGACGGTGATGGTGCTGCCGGCCAGCGAGGACCGGTCGGCGAGCATCGCGACACCGCCCTCGACGACCACGGCGGACCCGGCGATCCGGTACGCCCCGTCCGCGCAGCCGGTGGCGGCCATCGCGTCCGAGACGAAGACCATGCGGTCACCGGCGGCGCGGCGGACCAGGTCGACGGCGACCGGGTCCAGGTGGTGGCCGTCGACGATGCACTCCACGGTCAGCCGCTCGTCCGCCAGGGCGACCCCGACCGGACCGGGCTCACGGTGGTGCAGCGGGGGCATGCCGTTGAAGAGGTGGGTGACCAGGGTCGCGCCGGCGTCGGCCGCTCGCTGCACCTGCTCCGTGTCGGCGTCGGTGTGCCCGATCGCGGCGACGACCCCGGCGTCGACCAGGCGGCGGATCGCGTCGATCGCGCCGGGGAGTTCGGGTGCGAGCGTGACGACCCGGAGGGCCGCGCCGCCGGCGTCGACCAGGAGGTCGACCTCGCCGGCGGTCGGCGCGTGCAGCAGGGACACCGCGTGCGCGCCGCGTCGAGCGGGCGACAGCCACGGCCCCTCCAGGTGCAGCCCGGCGAGGGTCCCGTCGGCGACGAGCGGTCGGAGGCGGCGGAGCGCGGCGACCGTGTCCGGGACGGTCCCGGTCGCGATCGAGGCGACGAGGTGCGCGGTCCCGAGTCCGGCGTGGTGCGCGGCGGCGGCGCGGGCCTCGTCGGCCGAGCACGAGGCGAAGTCGTGGCCGAGGGCGCCGTGCGCATGGAGGTCGACGAACCCCGGGACGACGGTGCCGGGTGCCTCGAGCACGCGGTCGGACGTCGGCGCCGGGCCGCTCCCGACCGCGGTGACACGACCCCCCGTCACCGCGATCCAGCCGTCGACCAGGTCGGCCTCGGCGGTGACCACCCGTGGGGCGCGGACGAGCGTCGTCACGCCGACACCGCCGTGGGCCCGTCGTCGTGCTGCTGCGGGCGGTCGTCGTCCCGCCGGTGGCGGGTCGGCAGGTCTCGTTCCAGCAGCTCCTCGGCGAGGAGGCCCGCACCGATCGCGCCGGCTGCGTCGCCGTGCCGTGCACCGACGACGGCCGGGACCCTGACGCCCGCCAACCGGTCCGTCAGCGCCGCGGTGAGCGGGTCGAGCAGGAGTGGGCCGGACTGCGCGAGTCCACCGCCGATGACCAGCGTGTGACAGCCCGCGACGGCCGTCAGCCAGGCCAGCGCGTCCGTGAGCACGTCGACGCAGTCGTCCCACACCTGCCGGGCACGGAGCTCGCCGTCGCGCACGCGGAGCATCGCCGCGTGCGCGGTCGGTACGCCGCACCGGCGGGCGACGGCACCGGCCGAGGCGACCTCCTCGACCCGGAGGCCGGCGAGCGGCCCGTGGGGGATGCGGACCTGGCCGATCTCGCCGGCCCAGCCGTCACCGCTGACGACCCGGCCGTCGACGACCAGGGCGCTCGCGAGCCCGGTGCCGACCGGGACGAACGCGACCGTGCCGCGGTCGAGTCCCCCGGCCCGCACCTCCGCGAGTGCCCCGGCGCGGACGTCGTGGCCGAACGCGAGCGGGACGTCGGTGCCCGACGCCCGGAGCGCCGCGGCCACCCGCTGGCGCACGGGCACGTCCTGCCAGCCGAGGTTCACCGACAGCACCGAGCGGCCGGCGGCCTCGTCGACCACTCCGGGGACGACCAGGCCGACGGCGCCGAGGCCCGTGCCGTGCTGACGGGCGACCGAGCCGGCGCGCACGGCGAGCTCGGCCACGACGACGGCGAGGGCGTCGGCAGCGGGGTCGTCGCGGGGAGTCGGGACACGCTGCTCGTCGAGCACCAGTCCGTCGTCCGCGGTCAGTCGGGCCTTGATGCCCGTGCCGCCGACGTCGACTCCGAGCACCGCCCCGCGCGCGGCCATCAGGTGAGGATGACCGAACGGGTCAGCGATCGCGGGTGGTCCGGGTCGAGCCCGCGGCGCTCCGCGAGGGCGACGGCGAACCGGTGGACGACGACGAGTCCGGCGAGCGGGTCGAGGTCGTGGTGCACGAGGCGGGCACCGGTGGCGGCGACCTCGTCGGCGAGACCGTCCGGCACGGCGCCGAGGGACCAGACCAGGCGACCGGGCTGCGCGATCGCGATCGGGCCGTGGCGGTAGTCCATCGCCGGGTACGACTCGGCCCAGAACTGTGCGGCCTCACGCGTCTTCAGGGCGGCCTCGGACGTCAGGCCCACCGCGGCGCCACGGCCGACGAACGTCACCTGCTCGGCGTCGAGCAGGTCGTCGATCGGCAGGGTGAGCGCGGTCTCGGCCTGGTCGGCGAGGCCCTCGACGTCGTCGCCGAGGGAGGCGCGGAGCAGCGCGAGCGCCGTGGTCGCGAAGCGGGTCTGCACCACGGAGCGCTCGTCGGCGAACGGCAGCGCGACGACGGCGTCCGCGTCCGCCGCAGCGGGGCTGTCCGGTACGGCTGTGATCAGCACGGTGCGCTGCTCCGGCAGGGCACGCAGCAGGTCGATGATCTCGGTGGTCGTGCCCGAGCGCGAGATGGTGACGACGCGGTCGTACTGCCGGTCGACGGGGTACTCGGAGCCGGCGAACGCGTCGGTCTGTCCGAGGCCCGCTGATTCGCGGGCGACGGCGTAGCTCATCGCGATGAACCAGCTCGTGCCGCAGCCGATGACGGCGACGCGCTCACCCGGCTGGGGCAGGACGTCGATGAACGAGGGCAGCAGGGCCGCGGCGGAGCGCCAGGAGTCCGGCTGCGATGCCAGCTCGGCGCCCACGAAGGTGTCGGACATGGTGTCCTTCCGGTCGGACCGATCCGTGTGATCGGATACCGGCCAGCATGACGATCGATCGTGCTCGATGCAAGTGCAAAACGTCATTTCCGATCACGCGACCGGTGGAGACGCGCCCGTAGGATGACGCCATGACCCCGCAGCAGAGGCTCAACGCCCTCCTCGAGCTGGTGAGTGACCGTGGCAACGTCTCGATCACCGAGATCGGGGACGAGCTCGGGATCTCCGCCGCGACCGCCCGCCGCGACCTCGCCACGCTCGCCGACCAGCGCCTCGTCACCCGGACCCACGGGGGCGCCGCTGCCCTCGGCGCCGGGTACGAGCTCCCGCTGCAGTACAAGATCGCCCGCCAGGCCGAGGCGAAGACGGCGATCGCCCGGGCGACCGCAGCCCTCGTGGCTCCCGGCGACACGGTCGGGCTGAACGGCGGGACCACGACGACCGAGGTGGCGCGGGAACTGGGCAAGAGCGAGCGCTTCATCCGCGCCGACGGCGAGTACGGCATCACGATCGTCACCAACGCCCTGAACATCGGGTACGAGCTGTCGGTCCGCGCCAACGTCAAGATCGTCGTGACCGGTGGGGTCGCCCGTCGGCAGTCCTACGAGCTGATCGGGCCGCTGGTCCGGGACACGCTCGACGAGTTCGCGCTGGACGTGGTCGTGCTCGGCGTGGACGGGCTGACGGGGCAGTACGGCGCCACGACCATGCACGAGGGGGAGGCCGAGGTCAGCCGGCACTTCGCCTCGGTGGGTCGTCGGGTGATCGTGGTCGCCGACTCGACGAAGATCGAGCGGTCCACCTTCGCCCGCATCTGCCCGCTCGACCGCATCGACGTCCTGGTCACGGACCGTGGCGTCCCGGCGTCGTTCGCCACGGACCTGGCAGCCGCCGGCACGGAGCTCGTGGTCGCGGACTGACCCGCCGACCCGTCCCGCGCCTCCGGACGGAGGGCGGGAACGTTACCGGCGTGTAAAACCCCCGCATCGCGCTTCCGTGAGCGATCCATGAGCGCATATTGTGCATTCATGATCGATTTGGCATCATGGCCGTCACAATCACGCAAGGGAGCGAGATGAGCACCACGAGCACCCGCACACTCCGAGTCGGCGTGGTCGGCATCGGCCAGCGGTCGTACATCGCGGACCACGTGGCCGCCGCCGGGCTCGACGCCGACGGGGTCGACGCCCGGATCGTGGCCGCCGCCGACGTCACCGAAGCCGGCCGGCAGCGCGCTGCCGAGGCCTGGCCGGACGCCACCGTCGTGGACGGACACCGCGCACTGATCGGGACCGACGGTGCCCCGAACGCCGTCGACGCCGCGATCGTCACCACCCCGGACTGGACCCACGCCGAGATCGCGATCGACCTGCTCCGGGCCGGCATCGCCGTCTACCTCGAGAAGCCCCTCGCCATCACGGTCGAGGACGCCGACGCCGTCCTCGACACCGCCGCCGAGACCGGCACCCCGCTCTACGTCGGCCACAACTTCCGGCACGCGGCCGTGGTGCGCCTGATGCTCGACGTGATCGCACGCGGTGAGATCGGCGAGGTCAAGGCCGTCTGGGTCCGCCACTTCGTCGGCAACGGCGGCGACTACTACTTCAAGGACTGGCACGCCGACCGCAGCCGGGTGAACTCGCTCCTGCTGCAGAAGGCCAGCCACGACCTCGACGTCGTGCACGCGCTCGCCGGCGCCTACACCAGCCGGGTCGTCGGCATGGGGTCACTCTCCGTCTACGGGGACGTCACCGACCGCCGGGACCGCAGCGGCGAACTCATGACCGACTGGTTCTCGTTCGACAACTGGCCGCCCGCCGAGCAGACCGGCCTGAACCCCGTCGTCGACGTCGAGGACGTGTCGATGGTCATGATGACGCTCGACAACGGCGTCCAGGCCAGCTACGAGCAGTGCCACTTCACGCCCGACTACTGGCGGAACTACACGGTCATCGGCACCCATGGGCGCCTCGAGAACATCGGCGACACCGGCGGCGGCGTGGTCAAGGTGTGGAACCACCGCCGGAACTGGGACGTGGCCGGGGACGTCGAGTACCCGATCGACGGCGTCGAGGACGGCCACGCCGACGCCGACCTGCTCACCGTGACCGAGTTCCTCCGTTCCCTGGCGTTCGGCGAGCCGACCACCCTGTCCCCGATCGCGGCGCGCGCCGCCGTCGCCGCCGGGGCACTCGCCACCCGCTCGCTCCGCAACGGCTCCGTCCCCATCGACGTGCCGCCCCTCCCCGACGCAACCCTCCGACACTTCGCGACCGCTCCCGACCGCGACGACGTCCCCGAAAGGACCACCCGATGACCGCTCCAACCGCCCGTCCGGGCCGCGGCCGCCGCCGCGCACTGCTCGGTCTCGCTGCCGCCGTCAGCGCCGTCGCGCTCCTCGCCGGATGCAGCAGCCAGTCCTCCGCCGGGTCCTCGGACTCCGGCTCCGGTGAGGTCGCGAAGGACACGAAGGCGAACCTGACGTACGCCGTCTGGGACCAGAACCAGGTGAAGGCCATCAAGGCGAACATCAAGGGGTTCAACGAGGAGTACCCCGACATCACGGTGAACGTCGACGTCACGCCGTACGCCAGCTACTTCACGAAGCTGCAGACGCAGGGCTCGAGCAACACGCTCCCCGACCTCTTCTGGATGAACGGCCCGAACTTCCAGCTGTACGCAGCGAACGGCAAGCTGGCCCCGATCACCGGCGAGGTGAAGTCCGGCGCGATCGACCCGGAGAACTACTCGCCAGCGCTCAACAAGCTCTACACGTACGACGGCACCCAGTACGGCGTCCCGAAGGACTTCGACACCATCGGCGTCTGGATGAACAAGGCCCTGTTCGAGAAGGCCGGCGTGGCCATGCCGTCGAAGGACTGGACCTGGGACGACTTCCAGGAGACCGGTACCGAGCTCTCCGAGAAGCTGAAGTCGGACGGTGCGTACGGCGCCGCCGCGGGCATGGACGGGCAGACCACCTACTACGACACGATCTTCCAGGCCGGTGGCTCGGTCATCGACGGCGACGAGTCGGGGTACGACTCGAAGGCCACGCAGGAGGGCATCGGTTTCTGGACCGACCTGATCGCGTCCGGGGCCTCGCCCTCGATCAAGCAGCTGACCGACACCACGGCCGACCAGTGGTTCACCTCCGGCAAGGTCGCGATGTACCAGGGCGGCAGCTGGTTCCGCTCCGCGCTCATCGGATCCGACCTCGAGAAGGACGTCGTCGCCTACCCGCTGCCCAAGGGCAAGGAGCAGGCGACCGTCATCCACGGCGTCTCGAACGTCGTCGCGGAGGGCTCGAAGGAGAAAGCCGCCGCGCAGGCACTCCAGGCCTACCTGGCCAGCAAGCCCGCCCAGCAGCAGCAGGGCGACATGGGCGCCGTCATCCCCGCCTACACCGGCACGCAGGACGCCTTCACGAAGACCATGCCCGATGCCGACCTGCAGGTCTTCCTCGACGCGGTCGACTACGCCAAGCCGCTGCCGGTGTCGAAGAACACCGCCGCGTGGAACACCCTCGAGACGAACCTGCTGCCGAGTGCGTTCGACGGTTCCGAGCCCGTCGACCAGGTGACGAAGGAACTCGCCCAGAAGATGGACGCGGCACTCGCCAAGGAGTGACGACGAGCCGGTCGGTCGGGCCCCACGCCCGACCGGCCGGCACCCACACGTCCGCACCACCCGCAGCACCCAGCACCACCCGGACCACCCGATCCGACCGCCCTGGCCGAGGAGCGACCTGATGACGATCCACACCCAGCGACCCGATGCCGCGCAGGCGTCCCCGCCGCCCGAGACCCGCCCCGCCGACCCGTCGCGGCCGACGCGGGCCCCACGCAGCGACGGATTCTGGCCGTGGCTCTTCGTCCTGCCGCTGCTCATCGGCGTCGGCACCTTCTTCATCTGGCCGATCATCCAGACGTTCTACTACTCGTTCACGAGCTGGGGCGTGTTCGGCGGAGCGAGCTTCACCGGACTCGCGAACTACACGCGACTGCTGGCGGACCCGCAGCTCTACCAGTCGCTGGGCAACACGATCGTCTACACCGTGATCGTCCTGCTCGGCATCCCGATCGCGGTCTGGCTCGCGAGCCTGCTGAACACCCCCGGCCTGCGCTTCGCACAGTTCTACCGCGTGCTGTTCTTCCTGCCCTACGTCGCGATGCCGGCGGCGATCGCCCTGGTCTGGCGCATCATGTTCAACGGCGACTTCGGCATCGTGAACTCGTTCCTCGGCCTGTTCGGCATCGACGGCCCGTACTGGATCTCGACCCCGGGCTTCGCGCTCGTCGCCGTCTCGCTGGTCGGGCTGTGGTCATCGCTCGGGTTCTCGATGATCATCCTGGGAGCCGGGCTCAAGGACATCCCGCCCGAGCTGTACGAAGCGGCCGAGCTCGACGGCGCCAGCCGGTGGCGGCAGTTCCGCTCGGTCACGGTGCCGCTCCTCAGCCCGAGCATCTTCTTCGTGCTCATCGTCACGACCATCTCGAGCTTCCAGCTGTTCGACCTGCTCTACGCGATCCTCGGCCCGCTGAACCCGGTGGTCCCGGAGACGATGTCCCTCGTCTTCTACTTCTACAACTCCGGGTTCGTCGACGGCGACAAGGGCTTCGCGGCGGCGATCGCGATGGTCATCTTCCTGCTCATCGGCATCATCACGGTCGTCCAGTTCCGTGTCCAGAAGAAGTGGGTGCAGTCATGACCGGCATCATCGAAGCGCACGGCAGCAAGCTCTCGGCGGCCGCCTCGGCCGCCAGCCGGAGCCGGGTCCGCGGCCAGGCACGTCCCGGTCGCCGCGGCGGCAGCCACTGGTGGATCCACGTGGTGCTCGGGGTGGGTGGGTTCGTGATGGCGTTCCCGTTCCTCTGGCAGATCATCATGTCGCTGTCGACCAACGCGCAGGTGACCTCCCCGACGCCGGTGTTCTGGCCGGGTCAGCTGCAGTGGGACAACTTCGCGCAGGTGTTCGAGCGGCTGCCGTTCCTCAGCCAGCTCGGGACGTCGATCTGGGTGACGCTCATCCGGACCGTGGCGCAGATCGTCCTGTGCACGCTCGCCGGCTACGCCTTCGCGCGCATGCGGTTCCGGGGCCGTGGGCTGATCCTCGGGATCGTGCTGTCGATCCTGCTGGTGCCGTCGCAGGTCTACCTCATCTCGCAGTACCAGATCGTGCAGGGACTCGGCTGGCTCGACACCCTCGCCGGCATCGTCGCGCCGGGGCTGTTCAGCGCGTTCGGCACGTTCCTGATGCGGACCGCGTTCCTCAACATGCCCGCCGAGCTCGAGGAGGCTGCCCGGATGGACGGTGCGAACCCGTTCCAGACGTTCTGGCGCATCATGCTCCCCCTGGCGCGACCGTCCATGAGCGTGCTCGCGATCACCACCGTGCTCTGGTCGTGGAACGAACTGCTCTGGCCCCTCGTGGTGTCGACCCGTGCCGAGGCCATGCCCCTGGCCGCCGGGCTCGCGACGCTGTCGAGTGACCGGACCGTGAACTACCCGGTGCTGATGGCAGCGAGCCTGATGGCGATGGCGCCCGTGCTCATCATGTTCATCGTGCTGCAGCGCCGGGTGATCGACGGGCTCGCCTCCTCCGGTCTCAAGTGAGTCCGGCCGACGACGGACGGGAGGCCCGCCCCGACCCCGTCGCGCTCCTCACCGCCGCCGTCGGCTCGCCGGGGGAACCAGCGGGGCTGGCTCCGGCGCTCGAGGACGCCGTGGCCCACCTCGGCCCGACGCGCCGGGAGGCCGCCCTCCTCGGAGCCCTCCGTGCGGTGCTGCCGGTCACCGAGCAGTGGCTCGTCACCCACGGTTGCAGCCCGGAGGACGCCGCGGCGAGCGTCGCCGACGTCGACCGCAAGGTCGGCCGCTACGGGCTCGACGGCACGGGTCTCGACTGGCTCGTCCAGGTGGCGACCGGCCGCGTGGTGGCCGTGGGGCGCCTCCAGTTCGAGCGGACCGCCCGGCTGCCGGACGGGACGCTGGCGTGGGGGGTGCACGTGCCGGAGACGGGACCGCTCGACCCGGCCGCATGCGACCGGTCGTTCGCGGCCGCGCCCACCGTGCTCCGGCGGCTCGACCCGGCGTCCACGGTCGACACGTTCGTGTGCTCGTCGTGGCTGCTCGATCCCGAGGTCGCTGCCGTCCTCGGCCCGTCGTCGAACACCGCGCGCTTCGCAGCGCGGTTCGCGCTGCTGCCGGGACCGGCCGATCCGCACGGGGCGGGTGACGTCTCCGTGGCGAAGTTCGTCTTCGGCACCGACCTGGCGTCCGCGCGTCGGGCGGTGCCCTCGGGTCGGCTCCAGCGTGCGGTCCAGGAGCGGTGGGCCGCTGGCGGGTACTGGTCCGAGCGCGCCGGGACCGCTCCGGTCGGCGTACCGTCGCCCGCATGAGCGCACCCGACCGAGACCACCTGGACGACGGCGTCGACATGACCTTCGAGGAGCGTCGGCACGACACGTTCCGCCGGATGTCCGGGTCCGACGAGCACGACGAGGCACCCCGCGTGGAGGTCGAGGAGACCGAGTCCGGCGACGTCCGCATCGACGTCGCCGACAGCGCTGCGGTCCGCCCGGGCGACTGAGCGCACCGCCCGGTGCGGGGCGGACGGTGGCGCACGGCAGAATCGACCCGTGCACCTCGTCCTCGCCGCCGTCGGCGGCCGCGTCACCGCGACGCCGCTGACGGACGCGGGGCAGCCGGACGGCGAGCCGACACGGGTGGCCGAGTCGGACCTCCCGGCCTTCGTCGCCGTGACCGACGCACCGGGCGTCCGTTGGGTCTGGTCCGACACCGCGCGCTGGTACCCCGCGGTGCTCGCCGCCGGCGGGCGGGTCGCCCGCTGTGTCGACCTGCGCCTGGGACACCGGGTCCTCCGGACCGCCCTGGCGAGCCGCGGGTCCGCCCTCGCGCAGGCGCCGGAGAGCGGCTGGGACGCACCGGCCGTCGTGGAGGCCCGGCCAGCGCCGGCCACGCAGGCGTCGCTCTTCGACGACGACCTGTTCGCGCTCGCCCCGGCCGACGACGACCTCGACCCGGTCGCGGAGTTGCGGGCGCAGCTCGACGCCGTGGCCGGTTCGACCGAGCCGGGCGCGCTCCGACTGCTGCTGGCGGCCGAGTCCGCCGGTGCACTCGTCGCGGCCGAGGTCAAGCACGCCGGCCTGCCCTGGCGGACGGACGTGCACGAGCGCCTGCTCGCCGACGCCCTCGGACCACGGGTCCCGTACGGCGTCCGTCCCCGGAAGCTCGAGGACCTGGCCGAGGTCCTGCGCGAGCGGCTCGACGACCCCGGCCTCAACCCGGACTCACCCGCGGACGTCCTGCGGTCCCTGCGGCGGGCCGGGCTCGTCGTGGAGAGCACCCGGAAGTGGGAGCTGCAGCACCTGGAGCACCCGGCGATCGAACCGCTGCTCGAGTACAAGCGGCTGTACCGGCTGCTCACCGCGAACGGCTGGACCTGGCTCGACGAGTGGGTGCGGGACGGCCGGTTCCACCCCGAGTACGTCGTCGGCGGGGTCGTCACCGGACGGTGGGCCGCGAACGGCGGCGGCGCCCTGCAGCTGCCGAAGCAGGTCCGGGCCGCCGTGGTCGCCGACCCCGGGTGGAAGCTCGTCGTCGCGGACGCAGCGCAGCTCGAACCGCGGGTCCTCGCGGCGATGTCCGGCGACACCGCCATGGCGGCCGCCGGCGACGGGCAGGACCTGTACGACGGGGTCGTGGCGTCCGGTGCCGTGCAGACCCGGCAGCAGGCCAAGATGGCGATGCTCGGGGCGATGTACGGCGCCACCCAGGGCGAGGGCGGCCGGTTCGTCCCGCGGCTCGCCCGGGCCTTCCCGCGCGCGCTCGACCTGGTCGAGCAGGCGGCCCGGGCCGGGGAACGCGGCGAGCCCGTGACGACGCGGCTCGGCAGGACCTCCCCGGTCCCCGACCCGTCCTGGTTCGAGGCGAGGAACCGCGCCTACTCGGTGGAGGGGTCGCCGGGCATGCAGCGGGCCGTCGAGTCGCGAGCCCGGAGCTGGGGCAGGTTCACCCGGAACTTCGTGGTGCAGGGGACGGCGGCGGAGTGGGCGCTCTCCTGGATGGGCGGCCTCCGCACCCGGCTCGCCACCAGGACGTCCGGGCCCGTCACCGCCGGCGCACACATCGTGTTCTTCGTGCACGACGAGCTCGTCGTGCACGCTCCCGCCGCGGACGCCGAGTGGGTGGCCGAGCAGGTCCGCGCCGCCGCAGTCGACGCCGGGCGGATCATGTTCGGCGGGTTCCCGGTCACCTTCCCGCTGTCGGTGGCGGTCGTCGACGCCTACTCCGAGGCGAAGTAGCCGCACCGTCGGCCGGGCCTGCACAGCCACGGGAGTCCAGGCTGGTCGGATGGAACAGCACGACACCCCCTCCGGTCGGACCCCCGTGATCGGCGGCGCCGACCGCGAGCGCGCCGACCGGACCGTCGGCGACGTCGACCTCACCCGCTGGCGGACCCGCGCCGGCCGGTCGGTCGCGGACGGGTGGGCCGCCCTCGGTCGACGGTACGGCGCCCTCCCGTTGCTCGTGTTGACGCTGCTCGTCGGGATCGGCATCGCGACGACCGCGACCTGGGCCGCGTCCGAGGTCTACGACGCCGTGCGCGAGGCCGACGACGTCGCCGTGCTCGACCGCCCCGTGCTCGACTGGATGCTGACGCTCCGCTCGCCCGTGCTCGACCAGGGCGTCACGTGGTGGACCGACATCGCCGGGACCATCGGGATGCCGATCGTCGCCGTGCTCTTCCTGATCGGGTTCACGGTCCAGCGCCGCGCGTGGACGCCGCTCGTCCTGCTCGTCGCCGCCAGCGCCGGGTCGCTCGCGATGACCATCGCCGGCAAGGACCTGATCGGTCGCAGCCGTCCGCCCCTGTCCGACGCCGTCCCGCCGTACGAGCACTCGCCGTCGTTCCCGTCCGGGCACACCCTCAACTCCACCGTCATCGTCGGCACCATCGTGTACCTGCTGCTCCTCCGCCAGAGCCGCGTCGTGACCCGGGTCTGGACGATCGTCGCGGGCACGCTGTTCGTCCTGTCGGTCGGCGTCTCGCGGGTGTTCCTCGGGCACCACTGGACGACGGACGTCCTGGCGGCGTGGGCGCTCGGCCTCGCCTGGCTCGCGGTGGTGATCACCGCGCACCGGCTCTACCTGACGGCGCTGCACCGGGGAGCGGAGCCCACCCCGTCCTGACCCGGCTGCGCGTGCTCGCCAGCTGAGCCCGGTAGGTTCCCCTGCATGGAAGAACGGCTGATCGGTGGCAGGTACCGGGTGACCGGGACCCTCGGACACGGCGGGATGGCGTCGGTGTACCGCGCCGTCGACGAGCAGCTCGGACGCGAGGTCGCGGTCAAGCTCTTCCGGATCGGACCGGTCGACCACGGCGAGCGGGCTCGCGCGGAGGCCGAGATCCACGTGCTCGCCGGGCTCCGCAGCCCGAACCTCGTGACGCTGTTCGACGCGGCTCTCGACACCGCCGACGGCGACTCGTTCCTCGTCATGGAGCTCGTCCCGGGCAGTGACCTCGCCACGCGGTTGCGCGAGGGACCGCTCGACACCGTCACGACCGCCCGCGTCGGGGCGCAGGTCGCGGAGGGCCTCGCCGCCGTGCACGCGCAGGGCATCGTGCACCGGGACGTCAAGCCCGCGAACGTCCTGCTCGAGCAGGACGGCGAGCACGTCAAGCTCGCCGACTTCGGCATCGCGCTCCTCCGCGACGCCGCCCGGGTCACGGGCACCGGCACCGTGATCGGCACGGCCGCCTACCTGGCCCCGGAGCAGGTCCTCGGTCAGCCGGTGACCGGCGAGGCCGACGTGTACGCGCTCGGGCTCATGCTCCTCGAGGCCCTGACCGGCAAGCAGGCCTTCCCCGGCAGCGCCGTCGAGGCAGCCACCGCCCGACTCGCGCGGGCTCCCGAGATCGACCAACACCTGCCGACGGCGTGGCGGACGCTCCTGCACGTCATGACCGCGCAGCACCCGGAGGACCGTCCGTCCGCCGCGGAAGCGGCGGCGCGGCTCCGGGCACTCGGCCGCGACGACGTCGCGCCCGCCACCCAGCTCCTGCCGGGAGGCCCGGGGGCGCTCACGAAGGCGGCTGCCGCTGGCGGGGCGGTCGGGGCGGCCGCCGCGGCCGGAGCGGGAGCCGCGTCGGCGGACGCCGCGACCCGTGCGATGTCGGTGAGCGGAGCCTCCGATGCGGACACGGCGACCCGCCGCCTGCCGACGCAGTCCGCACGCAGCGCTGACGACGACGTCGCGACCACGGTGCTCGGGACGCCGGCCGGTGCCGGTGCCGGTGCCGCCGGCGGTGCGGGTGGACGGACGGGTACCGCTGCCGTCCCGGCCGGCCCGTCGGGGAGTGCGCCCGAGGAGCGCGAGCGGAAGCGCTGGGTGCTGCCGGTGATCGTCCTCGCCGTGCTCCTGGTCGCCGGGGTGCTGGTCGCAGCGCTCGCCCTCGGCCGGGACGACGGGACGCCGGCTCCCACCCAGTCCAGCGAGCCCGCCGAACAGCAGCCCACCGAGGACCAGTCGAGCGAGCCGGCCGAGGAGCAGCCGAGCGAGCCCGCGGAGCAGCAGCCGAGCGAGCCCGCCGAGCAGCAGCCGAGCGAGCCGGCCGAGCAGCAGCCGAGCGAGCCCGCGGAGGAACAGCCGAGCGAGCCGGCCGAGGAACTGCCCTCGTCGGTCCCGGTCCCGGAGCCCAGCGTCGAGACGAGTCTGCCGGTCGAGGAGCCCCTGGACACGGGCGTCGACACGACCTCGCAGGAGGTCCCCGCGAACCCGGGCAAGGGCACCGGGAACGGTGGACCGGGTGGTGGCCCCGGCGGCGGGCCCGGCAAGTCCGGCGACGCTCCCGGCCGGGGCTGACGCCCGACGGACAGTCCGGACGCGCTGTCCACCTGCGAGGAGCACACTCGACCCATGTCGATGAGTGCACCGTTCGATCCCATGCAGCAGGGCAGCGACGTCCCCGTGGACGGTTCCGACCAGGACGAACTCGAGGTCGAGGAAGCCCGCGGGGCCTCCGGCGGGCCCGAGTCCTCCGGGTCCGAGCCGTCGGGAGCCGACGTGTCCGGAGCCGAGGCGACCGGGAACCCCGGTGACTCCCCGGTCCGGCACGACGACGAGGACGAGGCCGGCGGCGGGCCCGTCTTCCGCACGCCCCACCCCGGCGACCGCCTGCACCCTGAGGACCTCGGCTCCTAGCCAGCCGACGTTGCGGCGACTCCCGGGGACGCCGGGCATGCTCGTCGGATGTCGATGAGCAGCGCGTTCGACCCGTCGAAGGGTCGCGCCATCCCCGAGGACCAGGTCAGCGGCGACGGGCTCGAGCTCGACGAGGACCCGGCTGCGTTCGGGTTCCGGATCGAGGTCGTGTCCGGGGGGACGACCGACCCGACCGCGGCGCCGACGCTGCGGGACCACGACGAGGACCCCGACCCGACGCGCTGAGGCGACAGGTCGGGGCCCGGTGGGACGTGGCCCGGAGGTCGGGCGTCAGGGGACGGTGTGCCCCGCCGCAGTCAGGACGCGGTACCACTCCTCGCGGCTGAGCTCGACGTCCGAGCCGGCGGCGGAGTCGCGGACGCGCTGCGGGTTCGTCGTCCCGAGCACCACCTGGAAGTGCGCGGGGTGCCGGGTGATCCACGCCACCGCGATCCCGGTCGGGGTGACGCCGTGCGCCGAGGCGATCTCCTCGAGCACGTCGTTGAGCTCGGCGTGGTGCTCGCGGTCGCCCAGGAAGACGCCGTCGAAGAAGCCCTTCTGGAACGGCGACCAGGCCTGCAGCGTGACGTCGTTCAGGCGGGCGTGGTTGAGGATGTCGTTGTCCCGGTCGATCGACTGGTCGAGGCTGGCCATGTTCGCGACGAGGCCCTGCGTGATGACGTTCGCGTGCGTGATGCTCAGCTGCACCTGGTTGAACGCGAGCGGCTGCCGCACGGACTTCTTCAGCAACTCGGTCTGACCCGGGGTGTGGTTCGAGACGCCGAAGTGGTGCACCTTGCCGGCGGCGTGCAGCTCGTCGAACGCCTTCGCGACCTCGTCCGGCTCGACCAGCGCGTCCGGGCGGTGCAGGAGCAGCACGTCGATGAAGTCGGTGCGCAGGGCGGTCAGCGACTCCTCGACCGAGGACATGATGTGCTCGTACGAGAAGTCGAAGTACGCGCCGTTCGCGGTCGGCCGGATGCCGACCTTGGTCTGCAGCTGGATCTCGCTGCGCTCGGCCGCGGACAGCGTGACCGCGCCACCGAAGCGCTCCTCGCAGCCGTGCCAGCCGCCGTACACGGCCGCGTGGTCGAACATCGTCACGCCCGCGTCGCGCGACGCGGCGTACAGCGACCGGATGTCCTCGTCGCTCATGTCGTTGATCCGCATCAGTCCGACGACGACGTCGGAAGCGGTGAGGTCCGTCTGTGGCAACTCCAGTGTCTTCACCGGACCGATCCTGCCAGCCGCCACCCGTGCGTGCGAGGCCCTGGCCGTACCCGCTTCGGCTACGCGAGCAGGACGGCGACCACCGCGGAGCGGTCGACACCCCAGCCGGCGGTGAGCGTCGCTCCGGCCGGGATCGGTCCTCCGAGCACCCGGAGGACCGCGACGGCGCCGTGCCCGGTCGTGATCGTGGTGGTCGTCCCCTCGGTGTGCACCGTGACCTCGGTCACCGTGGGGGACTCCGCGTCGGCACCGCTGCCCGACGCCCGTCCCTCCTTCTCGACGGTGCCGTCTCCGGAGGCCCGCTGCAGGTCCGCCTCGTGGCCGCCGGTCGCGATCGCACGGCGCAGCACGTCCGCGTACACGGGGTCGCCCACGGCGTCGTACACCCAGCGGTGCCCGAGGACGGAGTGCTCCATCTCGGTGACCAGGAAGGGGCCGGCGCCGGCGAGCGGAGCACCGCGGTAGGTCAGCGGCACGTGCAGCAGGGGCCCGTCCCCGGCGCGGACGAGGTAGGTCTCCACCCCGACCTCACCGTCGGGGTCGTCGAACCGGAACCGGCCGACCTGCTCGACCGCGGTACGGGTGCCGACCCCGCTCCAGGGCTGTCCGGGCAGCCAGGCGCTGATCGCGTCGAGTTTGCCGGGGGTGAGGGTCGCTTCGTGGATGACGGCCATGCCGGCAACCTACCGCCCTCCCCGTACCCTGGACCGGTGCGCGACGACCTCCTCCCCGTGCTCGCGTGTCCCGTGTGCACCGAGCCGCTCGCGCGCACCGGGAGCGGACAGGCCGGGTGCACGAACGGACACCGGTACGACGAGGCGAAGCAGGGACACCTGACGCTCCTGCCCGCCAAGCGCCGGGCGCTGACCGCGGACACCCCGGAGATGGTGGACGCGCGTCTGCGGTTCCTCGGGCGCGGGCACTACGCGCCCGTGGAACGTGCGCTCGCCGCCGTCACCGTCAGCGCGACCGCTCCCGGCATCGTCCTCGACGTCGGCTCCGGCCCGGGCACCTACCTCGCGCACGTGCTCGACGCCGCGCGACCGGCGGAGGAGGACGGACCGGCAGGACCGGACGTGAGGCTCGGGGTCGCCCTGGACCTGTCGGCCGTCGCGATCCGACGTGCGGCGCGCGTCCACACGCGCGCCGGGGCCGTCGTCGGGGACGTGACCGAGCGCCTCCCGGTCATCGACGACGCCGCGGCCGTCGTGCTGGACGTCTTCGCACCGCGGAACCAGCGGGAGTACGCCCGGGTGCTGCACCCCGCCGGGGTGTTGGCCGTCGTGACGCCCCGGGTCGGGCACCTCGCGGAACTCGCCGAGGCGACGATCAGCGTCGACCCCGAGAAGGAGCGGCGCCTGCACGGGTCCCTCACGCCGGCGTTCGCGCTCCGGTCGAGCGAGGACCTGACGTGGACGATGGACCTGTCCGCCGAGGACGTGCACGACGTGGTGCACATGGGGCCGAGTCACCACCACGTCGCGGCGGACACGGTCTTCGCGCCGACGACCGTGACCGCCACCGTGACCGTGAGCACCTGGGTGCCGGTCGGCTGACCGGGCCGGGCGCGCGCGTGGCACGCCCGGTCCAGGCGGGTCAGGACTGCTGCTGCGGCATGTCGAACGCCCACACGACCCCGAACTCGTCGCGGAGCTGCCCGGCCAGGGGCGACCACGCCGACGGGCCCAGCGGCTGCCGGACCTCGGCGCCCACGGCGAGCCCGTCCCACGCGGCGCGGAGCTCGGCCTCGTCCGTGGCGATCAGGTACACGTAGGAGGCGTTCTGGCCCTGGTCGTAGGGCTGTCCCGGCCAGACGTCGAACGCCATGACCCGGGCGCCCCCGGGGAGCTCGACCTGACCGAAGACGACCCGGTCGGCCCACGCCGGGTCCTCCGATGCGCCCGCCTGCCCGTACGTGGCGACCGAGGCCTCGGTCCCGAAGGCGGCCGCGTAGAACGCCAGGGCATCCTGGGCCCGGCCGTCGAAGTTGAGGTGCGGGGTGGTGGTGAACGTCATGTCGACTCCTCGTGCTGGTGGCGACCGCTCCGGCCGCGCTGCTGACGAGCCTCCCCGGTGATGCGGTCAGATCGTGTCCGCATCCT
This sequence comes from Curtobacterium sp. MCBD17_023, assembly GCF_003224415.1. Lineage (NCBI taxonomy): Bacteria > Bacillati > Actinomycetota > Actinomycetes > Micrococcales > Microbacteriaceae > Curtobacterium > Curtobacterium sp. MCBD17_023. The sequence goes on along the minus strand of NZ_QKLJ01000001.1, from coordinate 201,516 downwards.
CCGGCAGACTCGCACCATGTCCGGACCGTCGTCTCGCATGCTCACCCTGCTGTCGCTGCTGCAGGTCCGGCGCGACTGGGCCGGTGACGTGCTGGCCGAGCGGCTCGACGTCAGCCCGAGGACCGTGCGCCGCGACGTCGACCGCCTGCGGGAGCTCGGCTACCGGATCACGTCGCTCCGTGGCCCGACCGGTGGCTACCGGTTGGCCGCGGGCTCGGAGTTGCCACCGCTCCTGTTCGATGACGACCAGGCGGTCGCCGTCGCCCTGGCGCTCGCCGTCGCACCGGCGTCCGGCGCGGACATCGCCGACGCCGCAGCGCGGGCCATCGCGACCGTGCGCCAGGTGATGCCGTCGCGGCTCCGCCACCGGATCGACGCGGTCGAGGTCGCGACCGCGCCGGAGAGCACCGTCGTGGACCCCGCGGTCCTGGTCGCCGTGAGCGACGCCGTCCGCTCCGCCCACGTCCTCCGCTTCGGGTACACGTCCGCCTGGCCCGGCGTCGGTACGGACGGCGGGCCGACCCGCCGCGTCGAGCCGCACGCCGTCGTCGCGCGGTCGGGTCGCTGGTACCTCCTCGCCTGGTCGCCCGATGCGGACGACTGGCGCACGTACCGCATCGACCGGATGCAGCCCCGGGCGCCGAGCGGTCTGGCGTTCACACCCCGGCCGGTGCCGGGCGGTGACCCGGCGGCGTTCGTCGCGGCCCGGTTCCGCGGGGCCGAGGGGACCGCTGATCCCCTCGGACGTGGCTGGCCGTGCACCGGCACCGCCGTCCTCCACGTCCCGGCGAACGGAGTCGCACCGTACGTCGACGACGACGCCGTGCTCGAGGACCTCGACGACGGCACCTGTCGGCTGACGACGGGGTCGTGGTCGCGGCCGGCGCTCGCGGCCCGGTTCGCCGGGTTCACCGTGCCGTTCACGGTGGTCGGTCCGGAGCATCTCCGAACGGCGACGACGGCGCTCGCCGATCAGCTGCGCGCCTCTGTTAGTGGCGCGCATGCGTCGCGCACGCGTCCGTCAGGGAACCGTTAGGACGGGCCGCGAGGCACAGCACCGGGCACAGCATCGGTACCGCACCACCACCGGTGCGGTCCACGGCACCTGCCGCGGGCACCTCGATCTCCAGGAGTCCCACGTGTTCGACGTCTTCGTCGTCGCCGGTGTCCTCGCCGTCTTCGGCGTCGTGACACTGATCGCCAAGGGGGTGGAGCGGCTGTGATCGGCATCACCATCGCCGCTGCCGTCCTCGGCATCGCCGCTGTCGTGTACCTCGTCTGGGCGCTCGTGCGCCCCGAGCGGTTCTGATGGGCACCGCGCAGACCTGGGCGGGCATCGCCCAGGTCGCGGTCCTCGTCCTGCTGCTCGTCCTCGTGCACCGTCCCGTCGGCGACTGGATGGCCCGCGTCTTCACGAGCCCCCGGCACGGCCGTGTCGAGCGACTCGTGTACCGCGTGATCGGCGTCGACCCCGACGCCGAGCAGTCCTGGCCCGCCTACCTCCGCGGCGTGCTGCTGTTCAGCGTCGTCGGGCTCCTGCTCGTGTACCTGCTCCAGCGCATCCAGATCGTGCTGCCGGGCGACCTCGGCCTGCCCGCCGTGGGCCCCGCACTCGCGTTCAACACGGCAGCCTCGTTCGTCGCGAACACGAACTGGCAGTCGTACTCGCCCGAGGTCACCGTCGGGTACACCGTGCAGATGGCCGGCCTCGCGGTGCAGAACTTCCTGTCCGCCGCCGTCGGCCTGTCCGTCGCCGTCGCCCTCGTCCGCGGATTCGCCCGCCGCCGTCAGGGCACGATCGGCAACATCTGGGTCGACGTCGTCCGTGGCACCGGTCGTCTGCTCCTGCCGCTGGCGTTCGTCTCCGCCCTCGTGCTCGTCGCCGGTGGTGTCATCCAGTCGTGGGGCGCCGGCACGGACGTCGCGACGCTCGCCGGCGGGACGCAGCACGTCCCGGACGGGTTCGTCGCCTCGCAGGAGGCGATCAAGATGCTCGGCACGAACGGTGGCGGCTACTTCAACGCGAACTCGGCGCACCCGTTCGAGAACCCGCAGGCGTGGACGAACCTGTTCGAGGTGTTCCTCATGCTCGTCATCCCGTTCTCCCTGCCGCGCGCCTTCGGGAGGATGGTCGGCGACACCCGTCAGGGGACCGCGATCGTCACCGTGATGAGCAGCATCTTCCTGGTGTCGCTCTCGGCGATGTCGATCGCGGAGCTCGCCGGTGGCGGTGCCGCGACGCACGCCGCGGGTGCCGCGATGGAGGGCAAGGAGGTCCGCTTCGGCATCCTCGGCTCGACGCTCTTCGGGACGGCGACGACCTCGACGTCCACGGGCGCCGTGAACGCCATGCACGACAGCTTCACCCCGCTCGGCGGCATGATGGCGCTCGTCAACATGATGCTCGGCGAGGTCACCCCCGGCGGCGTCGGCTCGGGCCTGTACGGCATGCTCGTGCTCGCCGTGATCACGGTGTTCATCGGCGGGCTGCTCGTCGGCCGCACGCCGGAGTACCTCGGCAAGAAGATCCGCGCCAAGGAGATGACCTTCGCGGCGCTGTACATCCTGGTCACCCCGACCGTGGTGCTGCTCGGCACGGCGCTGTCGCTCGTCATCCCGGGCGTCCGGGAGCAGGTGCTCGGCACGAGCCTCTTCAACCCGGGCAACCACGGCCTGTCCGAACTGCTCTACGCGTTCACCAGCGCCGGCAACAACAACGGCTCGGCCTTCGGCGGTCTCACCGCGAACACGACGTGGATGAACTCCGCGCTCGGTGTCGCGATGCTGCTCGGCCGCTTCGTGCCGATGGTGTTCGTCCTGGCGCTCGCCGGGTCGCTCGCCGCGCAGGACAAGGTCCCCGCGACCGTCGGCACCCTGCCGACGCACCGGCCGCTGTTCATCGCGCTCCTCGGTGGCGTCGCCGTCATCGTCACCGCACTCACCTACTTCCCGGTGCTCGCACTGGGGCCGCTCGCAGAAGGACTGTCCTGATGACCACCCTGACTCCCGAGACGGAGCAGCACACGACCCCCGAACCGGGCCGACGCCCGTCGGCGTTCGGGCCCCGCCAACTGGCGGCGGGCCTCCCGGGCGCCTTCCGCAAGCTGGACCCCCGGCTCATGTGGAAGAACCCGGTCATGTTCCTCGTCGAGGTGGGCGCGGCCCTGACGACGGTCACCGCCGTCGTCGAGCCGTTCAGCCGGACGGGAGGCGCGGCCGACTCCGGCGCGCCCGTCCCGTCCTCCTTCACCCTCGTCATCGCCGTCTGGCTGTGGCTGACCGTCCTGTTCGCCAACCTGGCGGAGTCCGTCGCCGAGGGCCGGGGCAAGGCCCAGGCCGACACCCTGCGGAAGACCCGCTCGACGACCACCGCCCGGCGCATCGTCGGGTACTCCCCGGCCGACCCGGCCGCACTGTCGGCGTCCACCGAGGACGTCGCGTCGGTCGACCTGGCGAAGGGCGACCTCGTCGTCGTGGTCGCCGGCGAGGTGATCCCCGGCGACGGGGACGTCGTCGACGGCATCGCCTCGGTCGACGAGTCCGCCGTGACGGGCGAGTCCGCACCGGTCATCCGCGAGTCCGGCGGCGACCGCAGTGCCGTCACGGGCGGCACCCGCGTGCTGTCCGACCGGATCGTGGTGCGCATCACGTCCACCCCGGGCGAGACCTTCATCGACCGGATGATCCGGCTCGTCGAGGGTGCCGCGCGGCAGAAGACGCCGAACGAGATCGCGCTCAACATCCTGCTCGCGTCGCTGTCGATCGTGTTCGTCATCGTCTGCCTCACGCTGCAGCCGATCGCCGGGCTCGTCGGCTCGACGGTCAGCATCACGGTGCTCATCGCCCTGCTCGTCTGCCTCATCCCGACCACCATCGGGGCGCTGCTCTCGGCGATCGGCATCGCCGGCATGGACCGGCTCGTGCAGCACAACGTCCTCGCGATGTCGGGCCGCGCGGTCGAGGCAGCCGGTGACATCACCACGCTGCTCCTCGACAAGACCGGCACGATCACGTACGGCAACCGTCGGGCCTCCCGGTTCGTGCCGGTGCCCGGGGTGACCGAGGCCGACCTCACGGCCGCGGCCGCGCTGTCCAGCGCTGCCGACGGGACGCCCGAGGGCCGCTCCATCGTGGACCTGGCGCTGACCGCCGGGGCCGTGCAGGGCCTCCCGGCCGGTGCCGTCGAGGTGCCGTTCACCGCACAGACGCGCATGTCGGGCGTCGACCTGCCGGACGGCACCGAGGTCCGCAAGGGCGCCGCGGCAGCGGTGCTCGCGTGGGCGGACACGAGCGACCCCGCCGTCACGGCGTCCGTCGACGCCACCGTCGCCGAGGTCTCCGACCAGGGTGGGACCCCGCTCGTCGTCGCCCGGAAGGACCCGTCGGGCCGGGTCGCGCTGCTCGGTGTCGTGCACCTCAAGGACGTCGTCAAGGACGGCCTCGCCGAGCGCTTCACCGAACTCCGCAGCATGGGCATCCGCACCGTGATGATCACGGGCGACAACCCGCGCACCGCGAAGGCGATCGCCGCCGAGGCCGGCGTCGACGACTACCTCGCCGAGGCCACGCCGGAGGACAAGCTCGCGCTCATCAAGCGGGAGCAGGAGGGCGGCAACCTCGTCGCGATGACCGGTGACGGCACGAACGACGCCCCGGCGCTGGCCCAGGCGGACGTCGGCGTCGCGATGAACACCGGGACGACCGCGGCGAAGGAGGCCGGCAACATGGTCGACCTCGACTCGGACCCGACCAAGCTCATCGACGTCGTCCGGATCGGCAAGCAGCTCCTCATCACCCGCGGTGCCCTGACCACGTTCTCCATCGCCAACGACATCGCGAAGTACTTCGCCATCATCCCGGCGATGTTCCAGGCGACGTTCCCGGGCCTCGGTGTCCTCAACGTCATGGGGCTGCACAGCCCCGCGTCGGCGATCCTGTCGGCGATCGTCTTCAACGCGCTCGTCATCGTCGCGCTCATCCCGCTGTCCCTGCGTGGCGTGAAGTACCGCGCAGCGTCGGCGTCGTCGATCCTCGGCCGCAACCTGCTCGTCTACGGGCTCGGCGGCGTGGTCGTCCCCTTCATCGGCATCAAGCTGATCGACCTCGTGGTCGGTCTCATCCCGGGGTTCTCGTCATGACTTCCACTCGTTCGTTCTCCCGCTCCGCCGGCGTGGCCGTCCGCCTCACCGTGCTCGCCACCGTCGTCCTCGGCGTCGCCTACCCGCTCGCGGTGTGGGGCGTCGGCCAGGCCGCCTTCTCCGACCAGGCGAACGGCTCGATGGTCACCGACTCGTCCGGCACGGTCGTCGGTTCCTCCCTCATCGGCCAGTCCTTCGCCGGCAAGGAAGCGGACCGCTGGTTCCAGTCCCGTCCTTCCGCCGCGGGGGAGGAGGGGTACGACGCCGGTGCGTCGTCCGGGTCCAACCTGGGCCCGTCCAACCCCGACCTGACGAAGGCCGTCGAGGAGCGCCGAGCCGCGATCGCGGAGGCCGACGGCGTGCCCGCATCGCAGGTGCCCGCGGACGCCGTGACCGCGTCGGGCTCCGGCCTCGACCCGGACATCAGCCCGGCGTACGCGGAGCAGCAGGTGTCCCGTGTCGCCGCCGCCCGCGGGCTGTCCGAGGCCCGGGTGCGTGCCCTGGTCGCCGAGCACACCGACGGCCGCCAGCTCGGCGTGCTCGGCGCCCCCGCGGTGAACGTCCTCGAGCTGAACCTGGCCCTGGCGCGGGCGCGCTGACCCCGGTGTGGACCGGACTCGTGCAACCGGGACCCGTCCGAACCGCGTGTGACTGCGGTTCGAGCTGGACGAAGACGTGCAGATCCGGTCCGCGCCGGGCACCGAGCAGGAGAGGATGAGCACGTGAAGCGAGGCAAGCTGCGGGTGCTGCTCGGTGCGGCCCCCGGCGTCGGCAAGACCTACACGATGCTCGAAGAGGGGCGTCGGATGGCCGACCACGGGCGGGACGTGGTCGTCGCCGTCGTCGAGACCCACGGCCGCGCCGCCACCGCCGCGCTCGTCGACGGGCTCGAGGTCGTCCCGCGCCGGACGGTCGAGCACCGCGGGGTCGCGCTCGACGACATGGACCTCGACGCCGTGCTCGCCCGTCGCCCCGAGGTCGCCCTCGTCGACGAGCTCGCCCACACGAACGCCCCGGGCAGCCCGCACGAGAAGCGCTGGCAGGACGTCGAGGCGCTCCGGGCCGCGGGCATCGACGTCATCTCGACGGTGAACGTGCAGCACATGCAGTCACTCGGCGACGTCGTCCGCGAGATCACCGGCACCGTGCAGCGCGAGACCGTCCCGGACGCCGTCGTCCGCGCGGCCGACCAGATCGAGGTCGTCGACCTCTCCCCGCAGGCCCTGCGCGACCGGCTGTCCGACGGGCTCGTGTACCCGGCCGCCCGCGTCGACGCCGCACTGTCGAACTACTTCCGGCTGGGCAACCTCACCGCCCTCCGCGAGATCGCGCTGCTCTGGCTCGCCGACGAGGTCGACGACGCCCTGAAGCGGTACCGCGCCGAACACGGCATCGCGAACCGGTGGGAGACGCGGGAGCGCGTCCTCGTCGCCCTGACGGGAGGCCCGGAGGGCGAGACCCTGCTCCGTCGCGGCGCCCGCATCGCGGCCCGGTCCGCCGGCGGCGAGCTCGCGGCCGTGCACGTCACGACGAACGACGGCCTCCGCGAGCGCCACCCTGGTGCGCTCGGCACGCAGCGCGCCCTGCTCGAACAGCTCGGCGGCACCTACCACCAGGTCGTCGGCGACGACGTGCCGACGACCCTCGTCCGCTTCGCCCGCTCGATCGACGCGACGCAGATCGTGATGGGCATCAGCCGTCGCAGCCGACTCGCCGCCGCACTCACCGGCCCGGGCATCGGCAGCACGGTCATCCGCGAGTCCGGCGACATCGACGTGCACGTCGTGACGCACGAGCGCGCCGGCGGCGGGTTCGCGCTGCCGAAGCTCGGCGGGAGCCTGTCCCGCAGCCGGGTGCTCGCCGCCTTCGTGCTCGCGCTGGTCGCCGGGCCGCTGTTGACCTGGCTGCTCAGCCTGACCGACGACCCCGACTCCATCACGGTCGACGTCCTGGCCTACCAGCTGCTCGTGCTCGTGGTGGCGCTCATCGGCGGCATGCTCCCCGCGGTGTTCGCCGCCGTGCTCTCCGGGTTGAGTCTCGACTTCTTCTTCGTGCAACCCCTGCACCAGGTCACCGTGCAACAGCCCTGGCACCTGGTCGCCCTCGTCATGTACGTCGTCAGCGCCGTGCTCGTCAGCTTCGTGGTCGACCGCTCCGCCCGCCGGTCCCGCACCGCCCGCCGCGCGGCCGCCGAGTCCGGGCTCCTCGTCGGGATCGCCGGCAGCGTCCTCCGCGGCGACGACGCCCTCCAGGCCCTCGTCGACCGGACCCGCGAGGCGTTCGGCTTCGCCGGGGTCCGGGTCCGCCAGGGCGACGAGGTGCCGGCGACGTCGGGGACGTTCGGGGACGCACCGGACGCGACCACGAGCCTCCCGTCCGGCGCCGTCCTGGAGTTCGCCGGTGCGCCTGACGACCCCACCCAGCGCCGGCTGCTGCGGGTCGTCGAGCAGCAGCTCGACGCCGCCCTCGAGCACCGCGCGCTGACCCGCACCGCCGTCGACGCCGAGCGGATCACCGCGGTCGACCGGGTGCGGAGCGCGATCCTGGCGGCCGTCAGCCACGACGTGCGGCGGCCGATCGCCGCCGCGTCCGCGGCCGTGCAGTCCCTCCGGGCGCGGGACGTGCGGTTGCGCGAAGCCGACCGGGAGGCCCTGCTCGCCACCGCCGACGAGAGCCTCCGTCAACTGGCGGTGCTGTTGGGCGACCTGCTCGACGTCAGCCGTGTGCAGGCCGGGGTACTGGCCGCGTCCCCGGTCCCGACCTCGCTCGACACGGTCGTCGCCCCCGCGCTCGACGAACTCGAGCTCGGGCCGGAGGACGTCGACCTCGACCTGCCCGCCGAGCTCCCGCCGGTGCTCGCCGACCCCGTGCTGCTGCAGCGCGTCGTCGTGAACCTGCTCGCCAACGCCGTCCGCTACTCACCCGACGGCGAGCGCGTCCGGATCGCGGCGAGCGCCTTCGCCGGCGGGGTCGAACTCCGGGTCGCCGACCGCGGTCCGGGCATCCCCGAGGACCGGCGCGAGGACGTGTTCCAGCCGTTCCAGCGCCTCGGCGACACCGACAACGAGACCGGGCTCGGGCTCGGGCTGGCGCTCGCGCGCGGGTTCACCGAGGGCATGGGCGGCACGATCGAGGTCGACGACACCCCGGGCGGCGGGCTCACCGTCGTGGTGCGGTTGCCGATCGCCGGACACCTGGGAGTGGTGGGACGATGAAGGTGTTGATCGCGGACGACGACGCGCAGCTCGTGCGGGCGCTCGCCGTGACGCTCGGGGCCCGCGGGTACGAGGTTGTCACGGCCCGGGACGGTCGGGCGGCCATCGACGCCGTCATCACCGAGCGGCCGGACATCGTCATGCTCGACCTCGGCATGCCGCGGCTCGACGGCATCGGGGTGCTCGAGGGCATCCGCGGGTGGTCGCAGGTACCCGTGCTCGTGCTGTCCGGGCGGACGGACTCGGGCGACAAGGTCGACGCGCTCGACGCCGGTGCCGACGACTACGTGACGAAGCCGTTCGAGATGGACGAGCTCCTCGCCAGGCTCCGGGCGCTCGGGCGACGCCGGGCTCCCGCGGGCGGCGAGGCAGCGCCGACGATCCGGGTCGGCGACCTCGTGGTGGACCTCGTCGCGAAGCAGGTCACCGCGCCCGACGGTCCGGCGATCCGGCTCACCCCGACCGAGTGGCGGCTGCTCGAGGTCCTCGTGACGAATCCCGACCGACTGCTGACGCGGGAGATGCTCCTCACCGAGGTGTGGGGTCCGACGCACGGCACCGACTCCGGGTACCTGCGGCTGTACATGGCGCAGCTGCGGCGGAAGCTCGAGCCGGAGCCGTCGCACCCGCGGTACCTCGTGACGGAGTCGGGGATGGGCTACCGGTTCGCGCCGGCGGGCTGACCCCCGGTCTCGTCCTCCAACTCGCCCGCCCAGGCGAGCGCGCGCTGCCGGAGGGCGGCGACCTCCGGCGGAGCGACGCCGTACTCGGCGAACCGGTCGTCCGCGACGCGGGTCACGAGGCGGAGCTGCTGTGCGAAGACGACGGGGTCGTACCCGTCGTCCCGCTCAGCGACGAGACGCAGGAGATCGGCGTCCGTCCACCGGCCGGAGGCCCGGATCGCGTCGACGTCGATGAAGTCGCGCACCTCGAGGCGGCCGTAGAGCGCGTCGAGCTTGGAGGCGACGGCGTCGTCCGCGGCCAGCACCGGCCCGATCGGGAGATCCGCCGGGGCATGGCCGCGCCAGTCGTACCCGAGGTCCATCTCCACACGGTCACCCTGCGCGGACGTCACCAGGAGCTGCGCGAACAGCTCGTCGTGCCGTCGGACGTCCACCCGGTACCCGTGTCCGGAGAGGACGCCGACCGCGTCCTCGACTGCGGTACGGAACAACTCGCGGTCGTACCGGTCGGTGAACAGGTCGATGTCGCGGGTCGGCCGGTCGACGAGGCCGTGCTCGCGGATCGCGCCGGAGCCAGCGAGCACGAAGCCCTGTCCGCCGACCGTCCTCAGGACGAGCGCGGTGACCTCCCGCTGCGCAGCGCGCAGGTCGGTCACGCCGTCAACTTCGGGAAGTGCGCCTCCCACGCTGCCCGGACGCGATCGGGCAGCAAGAGATCCGGCCATGTCCGGACGAGCAGGTCCCGGTCGAGCAGCGCCGCCTGGGCTCTGGCGTCGCCCTCGCGGAGGACCGCTTGGTACGCCTTGGCGACGTCCGAGGTGGATGCCAGGTCGACCAGCGGTTCCGGGCCCCAGTAGACCGCGAGCGGGAGCACGAGCGGACCGGTTGCCGGACCGCGGAGGTCGTCGAGGGAGGCGACGACGTCGACCGGCTTGACGTCCTGGAACAGCACACGCGGGTTCATCACACCTCCCTCGCTCCGATCGTGCCAGAGCCGTCGGTAGGACGCCACCGCGCCGTGGGTAGGACGCCACCGCCCGGGCGGTCCCGCTTCAGCCGGCGTGCACGTGCGCCGCGAGCTCCGCCCGGGTCCGCGCCCCGAGCTTCCGGAGCAGGTTCGCCACGTGGTACTTCGCCGTGTTCACCGAGATGCCGAGGCCGTCCGCGATCTCGCGGTTGCCGACGCCGGTCGCGACGAGGCGCAGGACCTCGGCCTCGCGGGGCGTCAGGTCGGCCTCGTCCGGGCTCGGCACCGATCCGGGGGCGGGGTCGAGTGGGATCGTGATGTCGAGCACGGACCCCCAGCCCGGCGTCGAGTCGACGTGCATCCGTCCGTCGAGGACCCCGACGCGCTCGGCGATCGGCCGCATCGCGTCGTCCTGCACGTCGTGCGTCCCGGCACCGTCGTCCCGTAACTGCATGAGCAGGTTGCGCCCGTCGCAGTCCCACTGGATGCGGACCCGGTTCGCGTTGCCCTCGTCGACGAGGGTGAGCACCGCGTTCCGGACGATCGCCCGGGCAGCGTGCGCGACGTCGCCGGGGAGCGCGCGGCCGGTCGCGGGCGGTTCGACGAACTGCACGTCGAGGTCACCGAACCGGACGAGCGGACGCAGGTCGGCGCGCAGGCGCGAGAACGCCCCCGTCACCGGCTCGAGCAGGACCTCCCGCTGGCGGTCGCTCGACGTCCGCAGGTCGACGAGGGCCGCGGACGCGATCTCGACCGCCTCCGCACGGGCCGCGGCGTCGCCGACGCGGGGGGAGCGCAGGACCGCGAGCACCGACTCGAGGGTGAGCGAGTGCCGGTCGGTCAGGTCCGCGACGACGCGCGCGTGCTCCGCCGTCTCGGCGCGGCTCGCGGGACCGGCGCCGGTCGCGGGGAGCGCGGGACGGGAGGCCCGACCGGACCCCGCGACGGACGTCACCTGGTCGTCGGGGGCAGTGCGCGCCTCCCGGCCGGTCTCCGGTCCCGTCTGGGTGTCCACGGCCCGAACCTACCCGCCCTGCTCTGCACGCCGGTTCCACCCACCCGATCGGACGGGACGCCCGCCGTGTCGGGTAGCGGCGGACCGCGGCGGACAGGCGCAGGCTCAGGGCATGTCCGAACAGACCCTCACCGCTGCGCTCGACCTCGTCAGCCACGAACTCGACGACCTCGTCGACGCGGTCGGGGAGAGCGACCCGGGGCCCGCTGCACGCGCCCTCGACCTGCTCGACGGCGCCGAGCGCGTCTTCGTGCACGGTGCCGGACGGTCCGGGCTCGCACTGCGGATGACCGCGATGCGCCTCATGCACCTCGGGCTCGACGTCCACGTCGTCGGCGAGGTGACGACCCCCGCGATCGAGTCGGGCGACGTCCTGCTCACCGCGAGCGGCTCGGGCACCACCGGCAGCATCGTGCAGGCCGCGCGGACCGCGGTGGACGTCGGCGCGCAGGTGGTCGCCGTGTCGACCACGGCCTCGTCGCCGCTCGCCGAGCTGGCCGAGGTCACCCTCGTCCTGCCGGCCGCGACGAAGACCGACCGCTCCGGCACCGCATCGGCGCAGTACGCGGGCAGCCTGTTCGAGCAGGGCGTCGTCCTGCTCGGCGACGCGCTGTTCCACGCGCTCTGGCAGCGCAGCGGACACTCCGCCGACGACCTCTGGCCGCGGCACGCCAACCTCGAATGACCCCCACGGAAGAAGGAAGCACCAGCATGCAGCTGCAGTTCGCCATCGACACCCTGTCCACCGAGACCGCGCTCGAGCTCGCCGCCCAGGCCGCCCCGCACGTCGACATCCTCGAGCTCGGCACCCCGCTCGTGAAGAGCGCCGGCGTCGCCGCGATCACCGCGATGAAGGAGGCGCACCCGGACAAGATCGTGTTCGCCGACCTCAAGACGATGGACGCCGGCGAGCTCGAGGCCGACATGGCGTTCCAGGCCGGGGCCGACCTCGTCACCGTGCTCGGCGTCGCCGGGGACAGCACGATCGTCGGTGCCGTCGCCGCGGCGGAGAAGCACGGCAAGGGCATCGTCGTCGACCTGATCGGCGTGCCCGACAAGGCCGCTCGTGCCCGCGAGGTGACCGCGCTCGGCGTCGAGTTCGTCGAGGTGCACGCCGGCCTCGACGAGCAGGCCGAGGAGGGCTTCACCTTCGACACGCTCCTCGACGAGGGCAAGGCGTCGGGCGTGCCGTTCTCGATCGCCGGTGGCGTGAAGGCGTCGTCCGTCGCGTCCGTCAAGGCCGCCGGCGCTCGCGTGGCCGTGGCCGGCAGCGCGATCTACAGCGCCTCGGACGTCGGCGCTGCCGCCGCCGAGATCCGCGCCGCGATCGACGCCGCGTAGTCCCCTCGCAACACGCCACGTGGGCGACATCGCGCACCGGGACCCCAGTGCGCGATGTCGCCCACGTTGCTTCCCCGAGACGCCGTTCCTCCTCCGAGACGCCGCGGTGCTGGCGAGACGCCGCGGTATCCGGCGGCGTCTCGAGGTGGACAGGGCGTCACGGGGAGACGGGGGCGTCGCAGCAGCCGGCTGGTCGTGGCCGGCTCACCCGCTCGGATGACCGGGCACCGCCGTTCGGCCGATGTCACCGCCTCGCCTGCTCCCTAGCGTGAGGGCATGACTTCAGGGTGGGACGCGTGGGGGCAGGACGACGACTGGGAACGCTGGACGGCTCGGCCGTCCAGAGCGCAGCGGGAGATCGCCGAGCGGGTACCGCGCCCGTCACGAGAGGGTGCTCGTCTCCTGGCAGTCCTGACCAGCATCGGCGTCGTGCTGTGGATCGCGGGACTGTGCCTCGTCGCCCAACGGGCCGCAACACGGGACGTCCCGCTCGGCGGCCTGATGCCGGCCGCCGTCGCCGGTACCTCCCCGGACCAGCTCGAGCACATCCACGGGCTGTGGGGCATGCTCCAGCTGACGACCCTGCCGGTGATGCTCGTCCTGTTCGCGACCGCCGCCTGGTCGTCCCGTCGACGTCGGGCGCGGTGGAGCCCGGCCGTCGCCATGGCCCTCAGCGCCGTCGGCATGACGGTAGGGGTCGCGCTCGTCATGCAGGGCATGCAGACGTGGTCGCTCAACCGCTGATGGGGGCTGTCCGGTGAGCGGCCACGGCGGCATCGAGGTTCCGCAGGCGAGCGGCGTCCCGAGCCGACCAGCGCCCGACGGGGACGACCAGCCGCACCCTGTCCGAGAGACCCCGGCGCGGCCCGGCTTCAGCGCCGGTTCAGGCCGCGCCGCCATGCTCGGACGATGCGCGTGCTGGTGGTCGACGACGAGGTGCGGCTCGCCGACGGTATCCGGAAGGGCCTGCAGGCCGAGGGGTTCGCCGTCGACGTCGCCCACGACGGGGTCGACGGGCTCTGGTACGCCCGCGAGAACCCGTACGACGCCATCGTCCTCGACCTGATGATGCCGGGCATGAGCGGTTGGAAGGTCTGCGAGACCCTCCGGGCCGAGCAGGACTGGACCCCGGTGCTCATGCTGACCGCGAAGGACGGCGAGTGGGACCAGGTCGACGCCCTCGACGCCGGCGCCGACGACTACGTGACGAAGCCGTTCTCGTTCCCGGTGCTCGTCGCACGCCTCCGTGCGCTCGTCCGGCGCGGATCCCGGGAACGCCCCACGGTCCTCCAGGCCGGCGACCTGCGGCTCGACCCGGCGGAGCGTCGTGTCTGGCGCGGCGAGACGTTGCTCGACCTGACGAGCCGGGAGTTCACCGTCCTCGAGTACCTCATGCGCCACTCCGGGCAGGTGTTGTCGAAGCGGGACGTCATCGCGAACGTCTGGGACGACGACTTCACGGGGGACCCGAACATCGTCGAGGTCTACGTCGGGCACCTCCGCCGCACGGTCGACCGGCCCTTCGGCCGGTCGGCGATCGAGACCGTCCGCGGGGCCGGGTACCGTCTCGCCGCCGACGGTGGCTGACCGGTCGCGTCCGCCCCGTCGCCCCCGTTCCATCCGCGCGCGTGCGACGGGAGGCGCGGCCCTCGTCGTCCTCGTCGCCCTCGTGATCGGGGCGGTCGCGTTCGTCGGGGTCCTGCGGACCTCGCTGTCCGACGGCGTCCGGTCGTCGGCGGAGCAGACGCTCGACGGCCTCGCCACCCGGGTGGAGGCGGACGGAGCCGGTGCGGTGACGGCGGAGGACGACGACGTGCTCGCGCAGCTGCAGGACGACGACGGCCGCGTGCTGGCCCGGGCGGAGGACAGCCCCGGCCGGCCGCTCGGCACCGCCGAGGAGTCCCGGTACCGGCACGACGGTGAACGGTGGCTGCTCGTCGCCGACGACGTCGACCTGCCGGACGGCACCGGCGGCGTCCTCGTCGTCGGCGCCCCGCTCGAGGACGCCGACGCCGCCGTGCAGACGGTGACCGTGCTGCTGGTCGTCGCCGTCCCGGTCGTCGTGGCGCTCATGTCGCTCGTGACCTGGTTCGTCGTCGGCCGTGCGCTCCGTCCGGTCGACCGCATGCGCCGCGAGGTCGACGACGTCGAGGGGACGAACCTGCACGCCCGGGTCGACGAACCGGGCTCCGGGGACGAGGTCGACCGGCTCGCCGTGACCATGAACCGCATGCTCGGCCGGCTCGAGGCGTCCCAGCAGGCGCAGCGGCGGTTCGTCTCCGACGCCTCGCACGAACTCCGCTCCCCGCTCGCGACGATCCGCCAGCACGCCGAGGTCGCACGGGCGCACCCCGAGGTCACCGACACCGCTGACCTGGCCGACGTCGTGCTCGACGAGGGAGCCCGTCTGCAGGAGCTCGTCGAGTCGCTGCTCCTGCTCACCCGCCTGGACGAACGCGGACGTGACCGGGACCGTGCCGTCGACCTCGACGACCTCGTGTTCGCGGAGGCGTCACGGCCGCGGGCGGCCGTGCACGTCGACGTGTCCGGGGTCGCACCGGCCCGGGTCCGCGGCGACGACCGGCTGCTCGGACGGGTCGTGCGGAACCTCGTGGACAACGCCGTCCGGCACGCGGACCGGGCGGTGACCGTCGCGCTCGGGAGCGTCGCGGGCGATGCGGTGCTCACCGTGGACGACGACGGGCGCGGGATCCCCGAGGGCGACCGGACGCGCGTGTTCGAGCGGTTCGTGCGGCTCGACGAGGGCCGGGCGCGGGACGCCGGGGGCTCCGGGCTGGGACTCGCGATCGTCGACGCCGTGGTCCGCGGGCACGGCGGGTCCGTCGCGGTGTCGGCCGCGCCAGACGGGGGAGCGCGGTTCACCGTGCGGCTGCCACTCCTGCGGGACTGAGTCGCCCGGTGCCCGGTCGCCGGCTGGTGCGGCGTCGCCCCAGGTCGCTTCAGGTCTGCTTCAGTGCCCGCTCGGCAGGCTGACGCCATGCAGACCACGAAGAAGACCACCGCCCGCCGCATCGCCCTCGTCACCGCCCTCCCGCTCGTCGGAGCGCTGGCGCTCGCCGGGTGCGCCACCGACGACGACGACCGCGACGACGTCGCAGCCCCGGCGGCCTCCGCCCCGTCCGTCTCCGCCACCGAGGGCACGACCGGCGACGACGACACGACCACCGACGCCGCCGCCGCGCCTGGGGAGGACGCCCTCGTCGCCGCGGCGGCCACCGCGCGCGAGGCCGTCGGCTCCGGGACGGTGACCTCGGTCGAGCAGGCGGCCGGCGGGACCTCGTGGGAGGTCATCGTCGTCACCTCCGACGGTGCCGAGCAGGAGGTCCACGTCGACGCCGACGGTGAGCGCACCACCGCCGGTCCGACCGAGGAGACCGCCGATGCGGACGACGTCGCGGAGAACGAGCGGTTCGTGGGCGCCGCGGACCTGTCGGTCGCGCAGGCGGCGTCGACCCTGACGAAGACCGTCCGCGGCACGGTCACCGAGCTCGGCCTCGACGACCACGCCGGCACGGTGGTCTGGGAGGGCGACGTCCTCGACGGCTCCGGCACGACGCACAGCATCCGCATCGACGCCGGCAGCGGGAAGGTCGTCACGAACGCCGTCGACACCGACGACTGACGCCCCGGGCACCCGGCAGTCCCCGCGCTGATCCGGCCCGGCAGCGGCAGCACGGGTGCCCTCGGTACGGTCGGGCCATGAGCACCGCTCCCCGCTCCGACCGCCGAGGTCCGACCCGGAGGCGACGGCTCCTCCGGATCGTCTCGTGGGTCCTCGCCGTCCTGCTCGTGCTCGTGCTGGTGTTCCTCGTCTGGGCGCACATCGTCGTGCTCGTGCTCGTGCTGGTGTTCCTCGTCTGGGCGCACATCGTCCTGCAGGGCACCCCGTCGGCCGCCCTCACGGTCTGGCGGGACGACCGTGTGTCCGTGCGGGACGCGGGCGACGCCGTCGTGATGACCCCGACGGGCATCGCGGACGGCGTCGGGATCGTCTTCGTGCCCGGTGCGAAGGTCGACCCCTACACCTACATGGCGACGTTCCGGCAGGTGGTCGCGGACGGCACGACGGTCGTCATCACCAAGCCGACGCTCAACCTCGCGTTCTTCGACAGGCGCCCGCTCGCCCGGTTCGAGGCACATGCGCCCGACGTCCGGACGTGGGCGGTCGGCGGGCACTCACTCGGGGGCGTGCGGGCGTGCCAGCTCGCGGAGGACCGGGACGTCGCCGGGCTCCTCCTGCTCGGCAGCTACTGCGCGGACGACCGCTCGGACAGCGACCTCGACGTGCTCAGCGTCTCCGGCTCGCGGGACGGCCTGTCGACGCCCGAGGACGTGGCTGCCGCCCGCGACCTGCTCCCGGCCAGCGCGACGATGACCGAGGTCGCCGGCGCGGACCACGCCGCCTTCGGGGCCTACGGCGCCCAGCCCGGCGACCTCCCCGCAACGGTCTCCCGCCGCGAGTCCGGCCGCGCGATCACCGCCGCCGTCGAGAGCTGGGTCCGCGACCTCCGCTGACCGGCGGGTGCGCGACGTGACCACTGGACGGACCGAGGGGGCACGGCCGACGCGGGGCGGGCCTCCCGGCGGTCGGCCGGGAGGCCCGTCCCGGCTCCGTCAGCGGGCGTCCGTGCCCGAGGCGGTCCGGTCGCGGCCGCGGGTCGCGCGGGCGATGAAGTACAGCACCACGCCGACGGCCAGCAGGATCGCCGCGTACAGCCAGACCTGCCCGCTCTGCTGCGTGAGCAGCAGGATGCAGGACGCGACGCCGAGCACGGGGACGAAGGTCCACACCCGGAAGTGCTCGTGCTCCACCTTGTCCTTGCGGAGCACGAGGACCGCGACGTTCGTGCTGATGAAGACGAAGAGCAGCAGGAGCACGACGGTCTCGGCGAGCGTGCCGACGTCCCCGACGAGGGTGAGCGCCATCGCGACCACGGTGGTGGCGATGATCGCGGTCCACGGCGTCTTCCGCTTCGGGAGCACCTTGCCGAGCAGGCTGGGCAGCAGACGCTGTTCGGCCATGCCGTAGGTGACGCGGCTCGCCATGATCATGGTGAGCAGGGCACCGTTCGCGACCGCCACCAGGGCGATGAGGCTGAAGACCACGTCCGGGATGCCGACGCCGGTCGCGGCGACGACCGCCAGGAGCGGGCCGCTCGAGTCGGACAGCTCCGACGCGGGCAACGCGATCGAGCTGGCGAGCGCGACGAGCACGTAGACGACGCCGGCGGTGGCGAGGGAGCCGAACAGCGCACGGGGGTAGACCTTGGCCGGCTCGCGGACCTCCTCGGCGACGTTGGCGGAGGTCTCGAAGCCGACGAACGAGTAGTAGGCGACGATCGCGGCGCTGAGGGTCGCGAGTGCCGGGTTCGCCTCCGCCGGGAAGGCCCCGACGCGGGAGACGTCACCGCCGCCACCGCCCATCATCAGGGCGACCGACACGATGACGATGACCAGGCCGGAGAGCTCGATGATCGTCATCACGACGTTGCTGCGGAGTGAGTCCGAGATGCCGCGGGCGTTCAGGCAGGCGACGAGGGCGAGGAACACGATCGCGGCGGGCACGGGCGGGACGTCGATGAACGTGCCGAGGTAGTCGCCGGCGAACGCGAGGGAGAGGCCGGCCGCGCTCGTCACACCGGCGGCGAGCATCGAGAACCCGACCAGGAACGACACCAGCGGCACCTTGTAGGCACGCTCGGCGAACACCGCGGCGCCACCGGCCTTCGGGTACTTCGTGACGAGCTCGGCGTACGAGCCCGCGGTGAGCAGGGCCAGGAGCAGTGCGAGCACGAGCGGGGCCCACAGCGCACCGCCGACGTCCTTCGAGAGCGTCCCCATGAGGGCGTAGATGCCCGCGCCGAGGACGTCGCCGAGGATGAACAGGAACAGCAGGGGACCGGTGATCGCCTGCTTCAGCTTCGAGCCGGTCCCGTCCTGCGGCCGTGCGGTGGTGTCGGATGTCATGAGCGCGAGCGTCTCTGCCAGTCGCTGGACGCGTCCACAGGTCCGCGTTGTGCGGACCGGACCGGTACCCGTGGGCATCGGCCACGGCTGGAGGACAGCGCCGCGTGCCGGTCCTAGAGTGGGACGCGCAGCACTCGTGTTCGACACCGCTCCCTGGAAGGTCTGCCCCATGACGTCGTCGGATCGGCGAACCCCTGCTCGCCTCGCGGACCAGCGGGCGCTCCTCTTCGACCTCGACGGTGTGCTCACGCCGACGGCCGAGGTGCACATGCGTGCCTGGAGCCGCCTCTTCACGCCGTACCTCGCCGCACACGGGGTCGCGCCGTACACGGAGCAGGACTACTTCGCGTTCATCGACGGCAAGCCGCGGTACGACGGGGTCCGCTCGCTCGTGCACGACCGCGGGATCGACCTGCCCGAGGGCACCCCGGCGGACGACCCCACCCTGGACACCGTCTGCGGGCTCGGCAACCGGAAGAACGCCGAGTTCACCGCGGAGCTCGAGGAGCACGGCGTGGCCGCGTACCCGGGGTCGGTGCGCTTCCTCACCGCAGCGATCGCCGCCGGCTACGAGGTCGCCGTGGTGTCGAGTTCCGCGAACGCGAAGCACGTGCTCCGCACCGCGGGCATCATCGACCGCTTCGACGTGATCGTCGACGGCGCCGTCGCGCGCGCGGACGGGCTCGCCGGCAAGCCCGCCCCCGACACGTACCTCGACGCGGCGACCCGCTTCGGACTGACCGCGGCGGAGTGCGTCGTGGTCGAGGACGCGACGAGCGGTGTCGAAGCCGGCCGGAACGGTGCCTTCGGCCTGGTGGTCGGGGTGGACCGCGGCGCCGGGGCCGACGCCCTCCGCGAGCACGGCGCCGACGTCGTCGTGTCCGACCTCGCCGACCTGCTGCCCGACCTGCGCGGTGCGGGCACCGACGCGCCCGCTGCCGACCTGCCTCCCGTCGACCCCCGGAAGACCGCATGAACCCCATCACCGAAGACCCCCTCGACCGCGTCCGGTACCCGGTCGACGAGTGGGCCCTGATCGAGACCGAGTACGCCGACGAGCAGGGCGTCGACGAGACGAACTTCGCGGTCGGCAACGGGTACCTCGGCCTCCGCGGCAACTTCGACGAGGGCCGCGGCGGGGTCCAGTACGGCACGTACATCAACGGGTTCCACGAGACGTGGCCGATCCGGCACGCAGAGACCGCCTTCGGGTTCGCGAAGACCGGGCAGACGATCATCAACGTCCCCGACGCCAAGGTCATCCGCCTGTACGTCGACGACGAGCCACTCGTCCTGTCCGAGGCGGACATCCTCCGCCACAGCCGCCGGCTCGACTTCCGCGGCGGCTACCTGCTGCGCGAGACCGAGTGGTCGACGCCGTCCGGCAAGCGGGTCCTCATCCGCTCCCGGCGCCTCGTGTCCTTCGTCGAGCGGCACCTCGCCGTCATCGACTACGAGGTCACGATGCTCGACCACGACGCGTCGGTGCTGCTGTCGAGCCAGGTACTCAACCGTCAGGACGTCGCCGACGAGTACCACGCCGGCATGAAGGCCGCCGCCGCCGCGTTCGACCCGCGCAAGGCCGAGTCGTTCACGGACCGGGTCCTGCAGCCGCGGCTGAAGCGGAACGCGGGCTCCCGCGCTCTGCTCGGCTACCAGGCGTCGAGTTCCGGCATGACGATCTGCGTCGGCGTCGAGCACCGGCTCGAGACCGAGAACGCCTGGGACGAGACCTCGAGCATCGAGGACGACCTCGCCAAGCACGTCTACCGGGTGCAGGCGAAGGCCGGGCAGCCGATCCGTCTCGTCAAGAGCATCGTCTACCACACCTCCCGCGGCGTCCCGGCGCGTGAACTCGCGGACCGTTGCGACCGCACGCTCGACCGCGCGAAGTACGAGTCCGTCGAGCAGGTCTTCGGCGAGCAGCGGAAGTGGCTCGACGACTACTGGGCCCGCAGCGACGTCGAGGTCGCCGGCCAGCCGGAGATCCAGCAGGCCGTCCGCTGGAACCTGTTCCAGCTCGCGCAGGCGACGGCCCGCACCGACGGGCACGGCATCGCGGCGAAGGGCGTCACCGGCTCCGGCTACGGCGGGCACTACTTCTGGGACATGGAGATCTACGTCCTGCCGTTCCTGTCGTACACGGCGCCGATCGTCGCCCGGAACGCTCTCCGCTTCCGCTACAACATGCTCGACGCCGCCCGCTCCCGGGCCCGCGAGCTGAACCAGCGGGGCGCGCTGTTCCCATGGCGGACGATCAACGGCGAGGAGTCCAGCGCCTACTACGCGGCCGGCACCGCGCAGTACCACATCGACGCGGACATCGCCCACGCCCTCATGCAGTACGTGCGGGCCTCCGGGGACACCGACTTCCTGAAGCGCGGTGCGATCGACATCCTCGTCGAGACCGCCCGGCTGTGGGAGGACCTCGGGTTCTGGCGCTCGAACGGCGACCAGAAGTTCCACATCGACGGCGTCACCGGCCCGGACGAGTACACGACGGTCGTCGACGACAACATGTACACGAACGTCATGGCGCGGGCGAACCTGTGGTCCGCGGTGAACGCCTGCCGGCAGCTCGCGGTCGACGACCCGGACGAGTACGCCCGCATGGTCCGTCGCACCGGCCTCGACGCCGAGGAGATCGTCAACTGGGAGCACGCCGCCGAGTCGATGGAGATCCCCTTCGACCCGCACCGCGGCATCCACCCGCAGGACGCCCAGTTCCTCGACAAGGAGCTGTGGGACCTCGAGCGCACGCCCGAGTCGAAGCGCCCGCTGCTCCTGCACTACCACCCGCTGGTGATCTACCGGTTCCAGGTGCTCAAGCAGGCCGACGTCGTGCTCGCGCTGTTCCTGCAGGGCCACGAGTTCACGCCCGCCGAGAAGCGCCGTGACTTCGACTACTACGACGCGCTCACGACGGGCGACTCGACCCTGTCCGCCGTCGTGCAGTCGATCATGGCCGCCGAGGTCGGCTACCACGAGCTCGCCGACCAGTACTTCCAGACCGCGCTCTACGTCGACCTCGCCGACCTGCACGGCAACACCACCGACGGCGTGCACATCGCGTCCACCGGCGGCATCTGGGGCGCGCTCGTCAACGGCTTCGGCGGCATGCGGGACCACGGTGGCCGGCTCACGTTCAACCCGCGCCTGCCGGTGGACTGGGAGCGCCTGACCTTCCGGATCACCGTGAACGGGTCTCGGGTCCGTGTCGACCTGACGCAGGAGGCGCTCACGTTCACGGTCGAGACCGGTGGCGGGTTCGACGCGTGGGTGCACAACGCCCCGATCCAGGTCCGTCCGGACGAGCCGACCGTCGTGCCGCTGCCGCACCAGGGGCCGCGGATGAGCGGACACGCGCCGACGACCAGCGACATCCAGGGCACGCTCCGTGCCGACGGATCGGTGATCACCGCCTCCATCCCGACGATCTCGCTGGAGCGCGACGAGGAGGACGACGTCACCTCCTGACCGGTCGGGAGGCCTGTCCTCCGCCCGTCCCGCTGCCCGCTTCCGCCTGGACCACCGTCCAGCCCGGGGCGGGCAGCGTGGTCTCCCGTGCCCCTCCGGGCCGATGACGTCCCACCCCGGGCACGACCGTCGCGAGAGGAGCACATCATGGGCAAGCGGTTCGAGGGCAAGGTCGCGATCGTCACGGGCGCGGGGTCCGGCATCGGAGAGGCCACCGCGCGGGCGTTCGTCGCCGAGGGCGCCGGCGTCGTCCTGGTGGACAGCGTCGAGGAGAAGGTCCGCGACGTCGCCGACTCCCTGCCGACCGAGCAGGCGCTCTGGCTGCAGGCGGACGTCGCCGACCCGGACGCATGGCCGACCGTCGTGGACGCGGCGATCGACCGCTGGGGTCGCGTCGACGTGCTCGTGAACAACGCCGGCACGTTCACGTCGGGCGACATCACCGAGATCGCGCCCGAGGAGTGGCGCCGGGTCGTCGAGACGGACCTGTCGAGCGTGTTCTACGGCACGCGGGCGGCCCTCCCGGCCCTGCGGGACACGAAGGGGTCCGTCGTGAACACCTCGTCGGTGTCCGGGTTGGCGGCCGACTGGCGGATGAGCCCGTACAACGCGGCGAAGGGCGGCGTGACGAACTTCACGAAGGCCGCAGCGCTCGACAACGGCCAGCACGGCGTGCGGGTGAACGCGGTGGCGCCGGGACTCATCTGGACGGACTTCACGACGTCCCAGGCGGAGGACGAGGAGCTCAAGGCCGCGTTCGCCGAGCGGATCGCCCTCGGTCGCGGGGGCCGGTCGGAGGAGGTCGCGGCCGCGGTGCTGTTCCTGGCGAGCGACGACGCGTCGTTCATCACCGGCGCGGTCTTGCCCGTGGACGGCGGCACGACGGCGAGCAACGGGCAGCCGCCGCAGGCCTGACCTTGCGTCAGAGGAGCTTGCGGAGCGTGTTCGTGTTCCGGGTCGTCGTGGTGTGCTTGAAGCGGGCGGCCCCGGCGCGCTTCGCGAAGGGCGTCGAGGTGCTCGACCCCTTCGGGCACGACCAGTAGACGACGCCGTCACCGCGCGCGACCTGCTCGACACCGTCGGCCGTGACGCCGTCGAGCAGGTCGTCGAGCGCGGCGTCCTCGGATCCGAAGACGACGTAGTCGTGCCGGTCCGCTGCGGACGGGAACGGGAAGCCCGCGACGATCCCGGCCATCGCGGCGTGCGGGAGGAGGACGATCCAGGCGTCGTACCCGAAGCGGTCGCGGAGTGCCTGCTCCACCGTCGTCCGGAGTGCGTCCGCGTCGGCCGCGTCATCCGCCGTGAAGAGGACGTTCCCCGACGCCAGGACCGTCCGGACGTCGGTGTGCCCGAGGCCGCGGACGAGCTCGGCCAGCTCGGCGCTGCGGATGGTGATCCCGTTCACGTTCACCCCGCGCAGGAGCGCCACCCACCTCGTCATGTGGTGACGGTAGCGCGGGCCGGACGGGTCGTCCACGATCACGTCCACGTCCGGGCGACGCTCCACCCGTCGGCGTCCGGGACGATGTCCACCACCAGGGTCTCGCCGTCCTCGGCCGTCGCCTGGAAGCGCCACCCGGCGGTGCGCTCGGGTGCGTGGGTGATGGCGGTGGGCAGGTCGGTCGGCGTCGTGGTCAGCCGGGTCGGGACGTCGGAGACGCGCCAGCGCCGGCCCAGCCACACCAGTCGGGCGGGTGCGCCGCCGGTCCACCACACGGTGGCAGCGGTGTCGACGATCATCATCAGGAGCCTCCTCGTTCGAACGTGTGTTCGAATGCTAGGTCGGCCCTCCGACAGCTGCAAGCGCTCCGGCGTGCCGCGTTCGTCCTCCGGAGCACGCCCAGGACGACGCGAGGAGCGGTCGTGTAGACGAGCAGCATGACGAACGACGACGGGCAGGGTCCCGACTCCGCACACCAGGTCCCCGAGGGGGTGTCCGAGGCGACCGTCGAGGCGCTCGGCAGCCTCTCCGCGGCGATCGAGGTCATCGAACACGCACGCGGACTCCTCTACGGCTTCCACCGACTGACCGGCACCGCCGACCTGAACATCGGCGAGGCGGTCGAGCAGCTGCGGAAGGCCGGGCACACCGAGCTCGCCGAGCGGATCGACACCGAACTCGTCGGGCGGAACGTCATCGCCGGGCGGTGGACGTTCCAGATCATGGAGGACTACGACGACGGCTACTACGCCACCGCGAAGGAGCTCGAGCGGACCGCGCGTGAGCAGCTCGTCGGCGGCAGGCGCCACCTGTTCGAGGCGAGCATGAAGGAGGACCGGCGGACGCCGGGTCTGCCCCACCACGAGGCCACGCCGGCCGACCTGCCGGACTGATCCGCGCCTCCCGGCCGAGCGGCGCCAGCGGACATCGGCGCAGCGCGGACCGACAGCGCACAACAGGAACCGGCCCACACCACGGACGTCCGTGGTGTGGGCCGGTTCCTGTCGTGCCGGGCCGATCGGCGCCGGTGCGGCGAGCGGCACCGCGGCCGGACCTCAGCCGACGCCGAGGAGCGACTCCAGCGGACCGCGTGCGAAGTAGAGCAGGAAGCCGGCGGCGACCACGTACAGCAGCCACGAGACCTGGCGGCCCTTGCCGGACAGCGCCTTGATGAGGACCCAGCTGATGAAGCCGGCACCGATGCCGTTCGCGATCGAGTAGGTCAGCGGCATGACGACGATCGTGAGGAACGCCGGCAGCGCCGACCCGAAGTCCGTCCAGTCGATGTCCGCGACCTGGGCGACCATGAGGGCACCGACGACGACGAGCCCGGCGGCGGCGACCTCGAGCGGGACGACCTGGGTCAGCGGCGTGAGGAACATCGACGCCAGGAACAGCAGGCCGGTGACGACCGACGCCATGCCGGTGCGGGCGCCCTCGCCGATGCCGGACGCGGAGTCGATGAACACCGTGTTCGACGACACCGAAGCACCACCGCCGGCGATCGCGCCGGCACCCTCGACGACGAGTGCGGCGCGGAGGCGCGGGAACGTCCCGTCCTGCTCCGCGACCCCCGCCGCCTTCGCCAGGCCGGTCATCGTGCCCATCGCGTCGAAGAAGTTCGTGAAGACGAGCGTGAAGACGAGCATCGACGCGGCGAGCGGGCCGATCCGGGCGAAGGCGCCGAAGTCGAACTGGCCGACGAGGGACAGGTCGGGCAGGGCGAACAGTGCGCTCGGCAGCCCCGGGGCGTTGAGGTTCCAGCCGGTCTTCGACTCGACGGACGTCGGCACCTGGAACACGGCCTGCAGGATGATGGCGATGACGGTCGTCGCGACGATGCCGATGAGCAGCGCGCCCTTGACGCGGCGGGCCATCAGCGTGCCGATGATGACCAGACCGATGAGGAACACGATGGTCGGCAGTGCCCCGACGGACCCGTCCTCGCCGAGCTGCAGCGGCGGCGACGCGAGCCCCGACGAGCGCACGAACCCGGAGTCGACGAGCCCGATGAACGCGATGAACAGGCCGATGCCGACGGTGATCGCGGCCTTGAGCTGTGCGGGCACGGCCGTGAAGATCAGCGTCCGGATCCCGGTCAGGGCCAGCAGCACGATGATGACGCCGTTGATGACGACGAGGCCCATCGCCTCGGCCCACGTCACCTGCTGCACGACGCTGACGGCCAGGAACGAGTTGATCCCGAGACCGGCCGCGATGCCGAACGGCAGGTTCGCGATGACGCCCATCGCGATGGTCATCAGGCCCGCGACGAGGCCGGTGGCCGCGGCCACCTGAGCGTTCTCGAGCCATCCGCCGCTGACGTCCTTGGCGGCCTGGTCAGCGCTGAAGCCGCCCAGGATGAGCGGGTTGAGGATGACGATGTAGGCCATCGTCACGAAGGACACGACGCCACCACGGACCTCGCGCGGGATGGTCGATCCGCGCTTGGTGATGGAGAAGAAGCGGTCGAGACCGGATGCGACGCTGTTCCGGGGCGGGCTGGATGTCTGCGGGGCGCTCACCGGTGGAGTTTAGAGGACGGCAACGCCGATGGTCACGTCGCGACGGGATGGTAGTCCTGCCGGGAGGCCCGTTCCTGGAGAACGGGGTACGTCACCGCGTTCTCCGGTCAGGACCGCACCGCGTGACCGGTGTTGGATGAGCGGGTGACGCAGCGCATGGACCGTGCCCGTGTCGAGGCCGCCGTGCGCGAGTTGCTGGCGGGCATCGGCGAGGACCCCGACCGACCAGGACTCGAACGCACCCCGCAGCGGGTCGCGGACGCCTACACGGAGTTCTTCCACGGGCTCGACCTCGACGCGACGCAGATCGCCCGGGACGGCACGGTGCCCGCCGGCGACGGGGAGCGCGGCGACCTGGTGGTCGTGCGGGACATCCGGTTCCGGTCGGTGTGCGAACACCACCTGCTGCCCTTCCTCGGGACCGCGCACCTGGCGTACGCGCCGGGGGAGCGGCTCATCGGCCTCGGGACGCTCGCGCGGGTGGTGGAGGCCCTGGCCTCGCGTCCGCAGCTGCAGGAGCGCCTCGGCGAGCAGGTCGTCGCCGCCGTGCAGGACGGCCTCGAGGCGCGCGGCGTCCTCGTCGTCCTCGACGCCCAGCACCAGTGCGTGACGACCCGGGGCGAGCGGCAGACGGGCTCCACGACCGTGACGGTCGCGGCGAGCGGGATCCTGTCCGAGGCCGCCGGTCGTGCGGAGGCGATCGCGCTCATCGGTGCGGGGACCGGGAACGGGACGGCCGCTGCGGCCGATGCCGGCCACGGGACGGACGCCTGATGCGCCTCGGACCCGCGTCGGGCCTCCCGTCCGGACCCTCCGGCTGGGTCGTCCCCGAGCTGCGCGCCCCGGTCCGCACCATCGGCCGCCGCACGATCGACTTCGACTCCCGCATCGCCGTCATGGCGATCGTGAACCGCACCCCGGACTCCTTCCACGACCAGGGCCGCACCTTCGCGCTCGACCGTGCCGTCGCGGCCGCCGTCACCGCGGCCGAGCAGGGCGCCGACTGGGTCGACATCGGCGGCGTGAAGTTCGCGCCCGGACCCGAACTGTCCGCGGCGGACGAGATCGACCGCGTCGTGCCCGTCGTCGCACAGGTCGCGCAGCAGTCCGACGTCACGATCAGCGTCGACACCTTCCGGCCGGAGGTCGCCGCCGCCGCGATCGCCGCCGGTGCCAGCGTCGTGAACGACACCACCGGGCTGGCGGACCCGCGGATGGCCGAGGTCGTCGCGGACTCGGACGCCACCGTCGTCATCACCCACTCGCTCGCCGCACCCCGGCAGGAGTACCCGAAGCCGCAGTACGCCGACGTCGCCGGTGAGGTCGCGGCGTTCCTCCGGCTCCGGGTCGACCGGGCGCTCGCCGCGGGCATCCCCGAGGAGCGGATCGTCATCGACCCCGGGCACGACCTCAACAAGACCACCGTGCACACCCTCGAGCTGACCCGGCGCCTGCCGGAGGTGGTCGCGCTCGGCTACCCCGTCCTCGCGGCGGTGTCGAACAAGGACTTCGTCGGGGAGACCCTCGGCAGACCGCGCGGTGAGCGGCTGTCCGGGTCCCTCGCCGCCGCGACCATGAGCGCGCTGCTCGGCGCGCGGATCGTCCGGATGCACGACGTCCCCGAGGCCGTCGACGCGATGCGCATGGTCGAGGCCGTCCTCGGCTGGCGGGAACCCCTGGAAGCGAGGCACAACACGTGACCCACCTGCCTGGCTCCGTCGACGACCTGTCCGACGACGACCTGCTCGCCGTCTACACGGACGGCACCGAGGGCACCGCGGACGGGGGCTGGTTCCGCGTCAACTTCGTCAGCTCGCTCGACGGCTCCGCCACGGCGGCGGGGAGGTCCGGCTCCCTCGGCGGCCCCGACGACCTGCGCGTGTTCGACCTGCTGCGGCGAGCGGCCGACGTCGTCCTGGTCGCCGCGGGCACCGTGCGCGACGAGGGCTACGGGCCGATGGTCCTGCACGACCCGGACGTGGCCTGGCGCCGGGCGCGCGGGACGGCAGACCACCCGGTGTTCGCGATCGTCACGGGGTCGCTCGGCCTCGACCCGGCGTCCCGCGTGTTCACCGAGGCGCCCGTCCGGCCGATCGTGCTCACGACCTCCGCAGCCGACCCCGAGCGCCGCCGGGCCCTCGAGGCCGTGGCCGACGTTGTGTCCTGCGGCGAGGACTCGGTCGACCCGGTGCTCGTCCGCGCTGCCCTCGTCGACCGCGGCCTCGCACGCATCCACTGCGAGGGCGGTCCGTCGTTCCTCGGGTCCCTCGTCGCGGCGGACCTGGTCGACGAGCTGTGCCTGTCGATCGACCCGTCGCTCGAGGGCGGGGCCGGCGGACGCATCGTCCACGGCTCGTCCCCGGAGCTGCGGCGGATGCGGTTGGCGCACGTGCTGCGCGGGGCGGGCGACGTGCTGCTCACGAGGTACGTCCGGGCGCGCTGACGGCTTGCGGCTGGACCGATCGCTCAGCATCATTGCCTGACATGTACCATTTCAGTACGATCGGTGCATGCCATCGTTCAGTGTTCCGCCCCGTCTCATGCTCCTGACTGCCGCTTCCACCGTGCTCGCCGTCAGCGCCACACTCTCGGTCGGTACATCTCCGACGAGCGCCGCGGTCTCGACCGCGACCAACGCTCCGAGTGCGATGAGCGACGCACCGTCGGTGGAGCAGGACCTCCAGGACATCGTGCGGGAAGCCGAGACGTGGAAGCCGCTGTCGGAGGAGGCCACCTCGACTGCGGTCGGGACGTGGACGGAGCGAACGGGTCGATCTGCGAGCGGTCTGCTACTCGACGTCGAGGCCGCCAGGGCATTCCGTACCTCCGGGGGGACGGTACTCAGGATCCCGTTCGCGTCCTCAGCCGGGGTGCTCCCGCAGTCCAACCTGTCCGCCGTGGTCGAAGGGAACACGGTGCTCGGGTGGAGTGAGATGGTGCTCACCCCTCGGTCGGCAGACTCCGGACGCCTCCGAACGTGGGTCGATGGCACGCGCCGCATCGATCGGATCGTGGAGGCGACCGCGCCGGTGGTCCGCTCGTCGTGGTGGAGTCGCTTCTCGTCGTGCCTCAATGGTGCCGGTGTTGCTGCATGGGCGATCACCGCGCTGTCGATCGCTTG
Source organism: Curtobacterium sp. MCBD17_023 (assembly GCF_003224415.1). Lineage (NCBI taxonomy): Bacteria > Bacillati > Actinomycetota > Actinomycetes > Micrococcales > Microbacteriaceae > Curtobacterium > Curtobacterium sp. MCBD17_023. The sequence goes on along the minus strand of NZ_QKLJ01000001.1, from coordinate 172,605 downwards.
TTCGGCCGCCTGTGTCGTGACTGCTGGTGTCGGCTGCATCGCCTGCTTGACCGCGGCGTCCGCAGTGACCAGTGGAACGATCTCGTTCTGTGCGGGGAAGGCGAGTCGGGGATGACCCGCACCACGAAGACGACACGACGGATGGTTCCACCGGTACTCGCGATCGCAGCGGCTCTGGTCATGCTCGCAGGCAGGCTCCTCCCGCCGCTCCGAGAGGCGCCGATCGTCGTCTGGAGTGCAGCGCTCACGCTCCTGCTGGCGGCGCTTGTCTTCGCCGTCGCCGTCCGGCCTCACGGGGACGGCCGGCGGTAGGGTCGGCACGTGATCGACGTCGTGGTGTCCGGGGTCCTGTTCGACATGGACGGGACGCTCGTCGACTCGACCGCGATCGTCGAGGGTGCCTGGGGACGGTTCGGCGCCGACCACGACCTGGACCCGCAGACGATCCTCGCCTTCTCGCACGGCCGTCAGACGATCGACACGATCCGGCGGTTCCTGCCCGACCTGTCCCCGGACGAGCAGCGCCGGGTCGCGCTCGAACTCGTGAACGACGAGGTCGAGAACACCGACGGCATCGTCGAGGTCCCCGGTGCCGGCGCCTTCGTCCGACGGCTGCAGGACGCCGGTGTGCCGGTGGCGCTCGTCACCAGCGCCCCGCGGGACCTCGCCGTGAACCGGATGCGGGCCGCGGACGTGCCCGTCCCGGACGCGTTCGTCTCCGCCGCGGACGTCGAGCACGGCAAGCCGCACCCGGACGGCTACCTCCGCGGGGCCGCCCTGCTCGGGCTCGCCGCCACGGACTGCCTCGCCTTCGAGGACGCGCCGGCCGGCCTGGAGGCTGCGGTCGCCTCCGGCGCGACGACGGTCGCCGTCGGGGTGCTCGCCGCCGACGTGGCCCCCGACCTCCCGCGCATCACGGGGTACGACGGGATCACGGTCACGCCGGAGGGCGACGGGTTCCGGATCCGCGGCTGAGCCTCCGGTCCGCTCCGCGCACCGCTCGCTGGACGTCGACTGCGCACTGCGAGCGCGTCCAGCGCGGGGCGACGACCGTGGTGCGCGCGGCCCCGGAGACCCCGGTCCGCGGAAGGAGTGACCATGGCAGCCCTCGACGGCAAGAAGATCCTCGTCATCGCGACGAACTACGGCGTGGAGCAGGACGAGATCGTCGTCCCCACCGACCAGCTCCGTGAGCGTGGAGCCACCGTGACCGTCGCCGCGAAGGAGTCCGGCTCGATCGAGACCCTCGTCGGCGACAAGGACCCGGGCAAGAGCGTCGACACCGACACCACCTACGACGGTGTCTCCGCCGGCGACTACGACGCGCTCGTCGTCCCGGGCGGCACCATCAACGCCGACACCATCCGCCAGGACAGCACCGCGGTCGGGCTCGTGAAGGCCTTCGTCGACGCGGGCAAGCCGGTCGCGGCGATCTGCCACGGCCCGTGGACCCTGGTCGAGGCCGGTGTCCTGCCGGGTCGCACGATCACGTCGTTCCCGTCGCTGCAGACCGACGTGCGCAACGCCGGCGGCGAGTGGGTCGACCAGGAGGTCCAGGTCGACACGACGAACGGCACCGTGATCACCTCGCGCACGCCGGACGACCTGCCGGCCTTCGTCGACGCGATCGAGTCAGCGCTCGTCTGACACCTCACGGGGCGCGACGTGGGCGGTCACCCGCAGCGGTGTTCCGTTGCGCGGTGCCGTCCACGTTGCGTGTCACGGCCGCCTCGTCGCGGTCAGGGGTCCGGGACGGGGTGGGCCGTGCGGAGCACCGCCGCGCCGAGGGAGAGCACGCCGTCGGACTCCGGGTCACACCGCACCCCGCCGTGTCCCCGCATCGCGCGGAACGCCCCCGGTGCCACCTGCGTGTCCATCCACGCGCACGGGTTCGCCGGCCGGTACCCGCGGAAGCGCACGGGCCCGTCGCCGGTGTCGAGCGAGAACGGCTCGCCGCGCAGCGCCTCGACGTCGACGCCGCGCAGGAACACGTTCCGCCGGGTCGCCGCCAGGTCGATCGACGTGCCGAGCTCGCGGCCGACCTGCTCGAGTCCCTCGACGCCGATCACCGTCACGGTCGCGTGCACGTGCGCCCGGGCCGCGAAGTAGCGGTCGCCGACGATGCCCAGTCCGGCCCGCAGGTCGATCCGTTCCCGGAGTTCCCGTTCCCCCGGCTGCGGAGGAGCGGAACCGTCGGCCGGACGTCCCTCGTAGCGGTGCCGCCGGGAGGCGAGGAGCATCACGACCTCGACCTCGCGGGCATGCGGCAGCGCGTCGGACGCGACCGTGTCGGAACCGGGACCCATGCGCACGACGGTAGTCGTGCCTCCCGGCCGGCCGTCGCCCCGTCACCCCGGCCCCCGCCCGCTGCGATGTCCGATCTCCGCCAGTCCGCTGTCGTCGGCCCGTGTCAGGCTGACCGCATGACGACGACCGGAGCCGGAGCGCTGCACGACGAGCGGTACCGCATCGCGGCCTCGCGGGACGCCCGGTTCGACGGGCAGTTCGTCACCGCCGTGCACTCCACCGGCATCTACTGCCGACCCAGCTGTCCGGCCAGGACCCCGCGGTCGACCGGCGTGACGTTCTACCGGACGAGCGCCGCCGCGCACCTCGCCGGGTTCCGCGCCTGCCGCCGGTGCCTGCCGGAGGCGACCCCGGGCAGCCCCGAGTGGGACCTGCGCGAGGACGTCGCGGGTCGCGCGATGCGCCTCGTGGTCGACGGCGTCGTGGACCGGGAGGGCGTGCCCGGCCTCGCCCGCCGGGTCGGCTACTCGGAGCGGCAACTGAACCGCATCATGACCGAGGAGCTCGGCGCCGGCCCGAAGGCCCTGAGCCGCGCACACCGGGCGCAGACCGCCCGGACGCTGCTCACCGGGTCCGACCTGCCCGTCGCGGACGTCGCGTTCGCCGCCGGGTTCACGAGCATCCGCCAGTTCAACGACACCGTGCGCGAGGTCTTCGCGCTCACGCCGACCGAGCTCCGTGCCCACCGGCGCTCGGCGCCCGGGTCCGACGGGGCACTGCGGGTGCACCTGCCGGCCCGGCCGCCCTTCGACGTGCAGGGCCTGCTCGAGTGGCATGCACTGCACGCCCTCCCCGGCATGGAGCAGGTCGGGACCGGGGCGGACGGTCGGGTCACGTCCTACGGTCGGGTGCTGGACCTGCCGGGAGGCCCGGCCTGGTTCCGCGCGTCCGCCGCGGCCGAGGACGGGGCCGGGTCGCGGTCCGGCCGTCGTCGTGGGACGGCACCGCGAGGCAGGGGTCGCGTCGGCCTCGACCTGCTCGTGCGCCTGACCGACCTGTCCGACCTGCCGACGCTCGTCGCCCGGGTGCGGGCGCTCTTCGACCTGGACGCGGACCCGGTGGCGGTGGACGACGCGCTCGCCGCGGTGCCCGCACTCGCACCGGTGGTCGAACGTGTCCCCGGCATGCGGTTGCCCGGGGCGGTGGACCCGCACGAGGTCGTGTTCCGCACCCTCATCGGGCAGCAGGTGTCCGTCGCGGCGGCGCGGACCGCACAGACCCGGCTCGTCGCCGCGCTCGGGACGCCGGTGCCGGAGGCGCTCGTGCCGGGTGCGGCCGTTGCGCGGACGTTCCCGCGCGCCGCAGTGGTCGCCGAGCGTGGTCGTGAGGTCCTCCGTGGCCCCGCTGCCCGCGTCGACACGATCATGCGCGTCGCGGCGGCGCTCGCCGACGGGTCGCTCGTGGTCGACGGCGGCCAGTCCCTCGACGACCTGCGATCGGGGTTGCTCGCCGTGAAGGGGATCGGGCCGTGGACCGCCGACTACGTCGCACTGCGGGTGCGGCACCACCCCGATCTGTTCCTCCACAGTGACCTCGCCGTCCGGAACGGTGCACAGGAACTCGGGCTGCCCGGGACGGCGCGTGAGCTCTCCCTATGGTCGGAACGGGTGGCCCCCTGGCGGAGCTACCTGACGATGCACTGCTGGCGGCCGATCGTCGATCGCGCGATGGACCGGACCGCTGCGACCTCCACGACCTCCGGGAAGGACCCCCGATGACCGACGCTGTCTGCACCACCCTGACCACCCCCGACGGACCCTTCACCGTGCTCGAGGACGACCGCGGTCGGGTCCTCGCCTCGGGGTGGACCGCCGACGTCGAGCGGGTCCTCGCCCGGATCGCCGAGCGACACCGGCCTCAGCGGGTCCTCGAGGGACGGGTCGCCGCGGCCGATGCCGTCGACGCCTACTACGCGGGGGAGACCGACCACGCCATGCAGGTGCCCGTCCACCAGGTCGGGACCGACCTGTTCACGGAGGGGTGGCGGCGGCTGCGGGACATCCCGGCCGGGTCGACCCTGACGTACACCGCGTTCGCGAGCGCGATGGGTCGACCGGATGCCGTCCGGGCAGCGGCGAGCGTCTGCGCCCGGAACGCCCCGGCGCTGTTCGTCCCGTGTCACCGGGTCCTGCGCTCGGACGGCTCCCTCGGCGGCTTCGCCTGGGGACTCGACGTCAAGCGCGCCCTGCTCGAACGTGAGTCCGTGGGCGTCGACGCGCTGGTCTGACCCGCGTCTGACGGCACCGGTGTCCACAGGAGCCGTGCTGTCGTCCACAGGAAACGTGCCGCCGTCCACAGGGATCACAGAGCGCTCCCCCAGGACGCGGGTGGTGACTCTCGGGGCTCCGCCTGTCAGACTCGCGACGACGGCGTGGCCCACGACCAGCGGGGGCCGAGATCAGCGTCGCCCGAGCTGTGCGTGGCACCGACCAGTGCCATCCGCCCGGGGACGGACCACACGACGTCGGGGACGAACGAGGACGCCATGACGACCAGCACCGGACGATCGGTGACGTCTGCGGACGGCACGCAGATCGCGGTCTCGTCGAGCGGTTCGGGACCCGTGCTCGTCCTCGTCGGCGGCGCCTTCGACCACCGGGGCACCCCGTACGTGGACGCCGTCGTCGCGGCGTTCTCCGACCGCTACCGGGTCGTCACGTACGACCGGCGTGGTCGGGGGCAGAGCGGCGACACCCGGCCGTGGTCCGTCGAGCGCGAGGTCGACGACCTCGCAGCGGTCGTGGCCGACGCCGACGGACCGGTCGACCTGCTCGGCATCTGCGTGGGGGCCGCCGTGGTCCTGCACGCCGTCGCCGCTGGGGTCCCGGTGGGTCGGGTCGTCCTCTACGAGCCGCCCTACCGCGCGAGTGCCGACGCCCGGGCGGACGACGTCCTGTTCGCCGACCGCCTGGACGAGATGATCGCCGGCGGACGACGGGCTGCCGCGGTGCGTGCGTACCTGACCCGCGTCCTCGGGGTGCCGATGCTCCAGGTGTCCGCCGTGCCCCTCAAGCCGAAGCTCTGGAAGGCGCTGCTCGCCGACGCCGGCGTCCTCGGTCGCGACGTCCGGGTCCTCGGCGGGCTCGTCGTGCCCGAGCGGGTGCTCGCCGCGATCGGCGTCCCCGTGCTCGTCGCGGCCGGCACCGCGGGCGCGGTGTGGGCCCGGGGGGCTGCCCGCGCGGTGGTCGAGAGCGTTCCCGGGTCCACGTCCGTGGTCCTCGAGGGGCAGGGGCACGTGCCGGACCCCGTCGTCCTGAAGGAAGCCGTGGACGCGTTCCTCCTCGGCGAACGCAGCCCGAGCAACACTGACCAGCCCGAGCACCACTGACCAGCCGGAGTCGCACCGGACGGTCGGAGCCGCACGGTCTGCGCAGCCCGGCGCGGTCCTGCGCCAGGATGGACGGGTGAACGCACCCCGCCTCGGACTCCTGCTCGACGTCGACGGCCCGATCGCCAGCCCGCTCTCGCGGACGATCGAGATCCCGAGCATCATCGAGGACCTCGTCGCGCTCGCCGCGGAGGGCATCCCGGTCGTGTTCAACACTGGCCGGAGCGACGCCTTCATCCGTGAGCAGGTCGTCGGACCGCTCCTCGCCGGAGGTCTCGCGGCCGGCGGTCGCGTGCACGCGATCTGCGAGAAAGGCGCCGTCTGGTGCTCGATCGGACCGCAGTTCCCGGACGGCATGGGTGAGCTCACCGTCGCCGAGGACCTGGCCCTGCCGCGCGACTTCGCCGACGAGATGCGCGACCTGGTCCGGGACGAGTACGCCGACTTGGTGTTCTTCGACGAGACGAAGCGCGCGATGGTCTCGATCGAGCAGCTCGTCGAGGTCGACAACGCCGCCTACCTCGCCCGGCAGCCGGCGTTCGACGCGCAGGCGATGGCAGCGCTCGAGCGGCGGGGACTCGGCGCCCGTCGACTCGACGACGTGCGACCGGACGAGCACGGTGCGGTGGACTGGCGCGTCGACCCCACGATCATCTCGACGGACATCGAGTCCGACCGGAGCGGCAAGGACCTGGGCGCCGAGCGTGCGCTCGAGCTCCTGGCCGAGGACGGGGCCCTGCCACTCGAGTGGCGGACGGTCGGCGACTCCCGGAGTGACTACGCGATGGCGGACTGGCTGCACGCGAACGGACACCGGGTCGCCCACGTCGACGTCCGGCCGGCCGACGGGGTCCCGGAGACGCCGTACCCCGTGCTGACCGCGCCGGAGGGCGTCATCCACGACGAGGCCGGTGCGCGCTTCCTGCGGGAGTGGCGGACCGCCTGACCGGGGCCACCATCCGACCGCCTGACCGGCGTCACCATTTGCGGACGCTCGTGGTACACCACTACCCTTCCGGGGTCCGCCTGCTCCGATGACGGGAACGTCCCATGGCCCTCCGCACCAAGTCCATCGAGGCGTCGCTCGCCGACGCCGACGAGAAGGGGCGCTCGCTCAAGCGCTCGCTGGGGACGTTCGACATCGCCGCGATGGGGATCGCCGTCGCGGTCGGTGCCGGCATCTTCTCGGTCGGCGCGAACGCCGCAGCCAACTTCGCCGGACCCGGCGTCATCATCTCGTTCATCCTCGCCGCGGTCACGTGTGGCCTGGCGATCATGTGTTACGCCGAGTTCGCCTCGACGATCCCGGTCGCCGGGTCCGCGTACACGTTCACCTACGCCACGATGGGCGAGCTGCTCGCCTGGATCGTCGGGTGGGACCTCATCCTCGAGACGCTGACGGCCAGTGCCGTGATCGCGAAGTACTGGGGCATCTACCTCAGCACCGCGTTCGACGTCTTCGGCATCACGCTGCCGAGCACGATCGCCCTCGGCCCGATCGGCTTCACGTGGGGGCCGGTGCTCATCGTCGGCGTCTTCACGGCGCTGCTGGCGTTCGGCACCCGCCTGTCGAGCCGGGTGTCCGCGGTGATCACGATCATCAAGGTCGCGATCGTCCTGTTCGTCATCGTGGTCGGCGCCTTCTTCGTCAAGGCCGCCAACTTCACGCCGTTCATCCCCACGGCGGAGCCCGCGAAGGGCGCCGAGGGCAGTGTCTGGACCCAGTCGCTCGTGTCCTTCGCCACCGGGTCCGAGCCCGCGCAGTACGGCGTCTTCGGCCTGCTCGCCGCCGCCTCCCTGGTCTTCTTCGCGTTCATCGGTTTCGACGTCGTCGCGACGAGTGCCGAGGAGACGGAGAACCCGCAGAAGACCCTGCCGCGCGGCATCTTCATCGGGCTCGGCATCGTGACCCTGCTGTACGTCGGCGTCAGCATCGTCATCACCGGCATGGTGTCGTACAAGCAGCTCGCGCAGGAGGACGCGCCCTCCCTGGCGTCGGCGTTCGACCTCGTCGGGCTGCCCTGGGCGGCGGGCATCATCGCGATCGGGTCGCTCGTCGGCCTGACCACCGTCGTCATGGTGCTGCTGCTCGGCCTGTCCCGCATCGTCTTCTCGATGAGCCGTGACGGCCTGCTGCCGCGCTGGTTCTCGGTGACGAACCCGAAGACGCAGACCCCGGTCCGGGTGCAGGTCGTCGCGGGCATCATCGTCGCGTTCCTCGCCGGGTTCACGCCGGTCGAGAACCTCGAGGGCATGATCAACATCGGCACGCTCTCGGCCTTCGTGCTCGTGTCGGTCGGCATCATCGTGCTGCGGAGGTCGCGTCCGGACGCACCGCGCGCCTTCCGGGTGCCGTGGTCCCCGGTCATCCCGATCCTGTCCGCCGTGCTGTGCTTCTGGCTGATGCTCAACCTCGAGGTCGAGACCTGGCTGCGCTTCGTCGTCTGGCTCGTCATCGGCTTCGCGATCTACTTCGGCTACAGCCGTCGGCACAGCCGGGTCGGTCGCGGCGAGCACTGACCGCCGCCCGGTGCCCGCGCTCGGTCGTCGCTGTCCCCGCGCCGACCGGACCCCGCGCCGACCGGACCCGCACAACGAGAGCCGGATCGAACCACGGAACACCGTGGTTCGATCCGGCTCTCGTTGCGTCAGACCGGCCCGAACCGCGGGCGCCGAACCGCGGGCGCCGAACCGCGGGCGTCGAACCGCGGCGCCGCGGCGGCCCTTGCCACGGCGGCGTCAGGCGCCGAGCAGCAGGGCCACGCCGAACGCGAGCATGACGACCGCGACGAGGGCGTCGAACACGCGCCACGTCACCGGCTTCGCGAACAGCGGTCGCAGCAGCCGTCCGCCGAACCCGAGCGCACCGAACCAGAGGCAGCTCGCCGCCACCGCGCCGACGGTCCACCACCACCGGTCGTCGACGCCCTGTCGGTTCGCCACCGACCCGAGGAACACGAGCGTGTCCAGGTACACGTGCGGGTTCGCCCACGTGAAGACGAGCATCGTCAGGACCGCGGCCCGCATGGTCGGCCCACCCGGACGGCCCGCGCCGAGCCGGGCGGGCGGCGTGCCGTCGTCTGCGGCACGGTCCTCGAGCCGGATCGCCTCGTCCGAGGGGCGCAGCGCCCGCCGGGCCGCGAGCACCCCGTAGGTGAGCAGGAACGCCGCCCCGACGAACCGGATGACGAGCAGCGCCACGGGCACCCGTTCGACCACCACGCCGACACCGAGCACCCCGGCGACGATGAGGGCGGCGTCGGACAGCGTGCACACGGCCACCGCGACCGCCACCACACCCGGACGCGTGCTGACCGCGAGCCGCAGCAGGTAGGTGTTCTGGACCCCGATCGCGACGATGAGGGCCAGGCCGGTGCCGAGGCCGGAGAGAGCGGGGAGGAGAGCGGTCACAGGGGAACCGTACGGTGCTGGGCTGGATCAGCACAGCTCATGATCGTGGTGCGCCGTAAGCTGCGCTCATGGTGCAGTTCCAGCGCGACCACCTCGAGACACTGCTTGCCGCCGTCGACACGGGCACCTTCGACGCGGCCGCGCGGACCCTGTCGATCACGCCGTCGGCGGTCTCCCAGCGGGTCAAGGCGATGGAGCAACTCGTCGGGCGGGTGCTGCTGCAGCGGACCACCCCGATCACGCCCACGGCCGACGGTGAGGTCGTGCTCCGGCACGCGCGGCAGGTGCGGTTGCTCGACGAGGAGACCTCGCGTGCACTCGCCATGCCGGGCGCCGACGGGGCGGGACACACCCCTTCGATCCCCCTCGCCGTGAATCCGGACTCGCTCGCCACGTGGTTCCTCGACGCCCTCGCCCTGGTGCGGCACGACACCGAGGTGGTCTTCGACCTGCACCGTGAGGACCAGGACCGGACGGCCGAACTGCTGCGCTCCGGCACGGTCATGGCGGCGGTCACGGCGGAGGCGGCACCGGTCCAGGGCTGCTCCTCCGTCCCGCTCGGCGTCGATCGCTACCGGGCGGTCGCCGCGCCGTCCTTCGTCCGTCGGTACCTGGACGGCGCCGACACCGAGCGGCGCATGACGGCCAGACTCGACCGGGTACCGCTCGTCGACTACGACCGTGACGACGACCTGCAGCAGGGATTCCTCCGGCGGGTCCTCGGGCACGCGCCGCGCGGTCCACGGCACTACGTCCCGAACTCCGCCGACTTCGCGCGCGCGGTGCAGCTCGGGTTCGGATGGGGGCTCCTGCCTGAGGCGCAGTGCCTCGACGCGCTTCGTTCAGGTGCGCTCGTCGAGCTCACCCCGGGGCGGCGGGCCGACGTCGCGCTGTGGTGGCAGCGGTGGACGACGGCGTCACCACTGCTCGAACGCGTCACGGACGCCGTGCGGTCGGTCGCTGCGGAACGGCTCCATCGGCCGGCTTGACCTGCGGTGCGGGACCGGTGACGCGCCCAAGCGGACCGATGTCCGCGGAACGCACGAGCAGCGCCGCGCCGCGCCCGTGCCCCCTGACCTGGGGGTCTGTTCACACGATCGTCACATGGCGGTCGCGGGTCGTGTCGTACGATCGCACCACTGACGGCGCGGGCCGTCAGCAGCTCGACCCGAACCCACCGAACACGGTCCCGCCTCCCGAGGGCGGACCCTCCGGTGCACGCCGCACCCACGGCGAGCACCGTGCCCCGGACGAGGAACCCTGGCCTCCGTCCGTGCCGGACCACCGCGTCCGGATCCTGTCGCCGACGTCGCCGACACCCGTCGTCCGTCGTGCCCCGCGAGCACGACGGATCGACATCTCCGACACCCGACAGGAGAACGCGCATGTCCGCACCCACGGACGTCCGGCGACCCCGGACGACCAATGCACCCCTGACCGAACCCGACGACCGCACCGTGATCGAGGTCCCCGCCGACGGGCAGCCCCGTCGCCGGGCCGGTCGCCGGTCCTCCGGCGGCCTCGTCGCCGGAGGCGCCCGAGGCCCCGAAGGCGCCGGAGGCGCCGACCGCCCGGCCGCACCGGTCGCCCACGTGACCGAGCAGCCCGCCGCCGCCCGCAACCGCGACACCCGGGCCCACAGCCCGGTCATGGTGCTCATCGTGCTGCTGGCGACGCTCGGCGTCGTCACCTACGCGGTGTTCCTGCTCAACCCCGCCAACCGCGGGGACTTCCTGCCCTACGGGCTCGTCATCATCGCGGAGAGCGTCCTCGTCGGGCAGTCCCTGCTGTCGATGTGGACGATCCTGTCCGGCGGTACCGACCCGCGTGACTTCGCGTTCCACAACACCCAGGACACGCTCTTCGACCCCGACGAGATCGCCCGTGACGGGCTCGCCGAGCGCAGCCACCGCTGGCCGATGCGCGTCCGCGGCAAGCGGGTCGTCGTCGACGTCTTCATCACCGTGTACGGCGAGGAGCTGACGAAGATCGCCGCGACCGTCGCTGCCGCGGTCGCGATGCGCGGCGAGCACCGCACGTGGATCCTCGACGACGGTCGGAGCGACGACGTGCGCGCCCTCGCCGACCGCCTCGGCGCCCGGTACGTCCGTCGGCTGTCCTCGAACGGCGCGAAGGCGGGCAACATCAACCACGCCCTGACGCTCGCCAAGGGCGACTACTTCGCCGTCTTCGACGCGGACTTCGTGCCCGCGAAGGACTTCCTGTTCGAGACCGTCCCGTTCTTCGCGGACGAGTCGATCGCGTTCGTGCAGACCCCGCAGACGTACGGCAACCTGCACAACCTCGTCTCCCGCGGCGCCGGCTACATGCAGACGGTGTTCTACCGCTTCATCCAGCCCGGCCGGAACCGGTTCAACGCGGCCTTCTGCGTCGGCACGAACGTGATCTTCCGCCGTGCGGCGATCGACGACGTCGGCGGCATCCACACCGACTCGAAGTCCGAGGACGTCTGGACGAGCCTGCACCTGCACGAGCGCGGCTGGAAGTCGGTCTTCATCCCGATGACCCTGGCGGTCGGCGACGCTCCGGAGACGATCGAGGCGTACAGCAAGCAGCAGCTCCGCTGGGCCACCGGCGGGTTCGAGATCCTGCTCACGCACTTCCCGTTCAACCCGAAGCGCAAGCTCACGATGGACCAGCGCCTGCAGTACTTCGTCACCGCGAGCTTCTACCTGACCGGCATCGTCCCCGGCCTGTTGCTGCTCGTCCCGCCGCTCGAGATCTTCTTCGACCTCCGCCCGATGAACATGTCGATCGGGGTCGGCGAGTGGGTGCTGTTCTACCTCGGCTTCTACCTCATGCAGGTCGTCCTGGCGTTCTACGCCCTCGGGTCGTTCCGGTACGAGACCCTGCTCCTGGCCGCGGTGTCGTTCCCGATCTACGCCCGTGCGCTGTGGAACGTGCTCTGCGGGAAGGAGCAGGCCTGGCACGTCACGGGAGCCGGTCGGGGCCGGGCGCCCTCGCCGTTCAACTTCATCGTGCCGCAGGTGCTCGTCTTCGTGTTCCTGTCCCTGACGAGCGTCGTCGCGATCTGGCGTGACGTGTCGAACGGGCAGCTGACGCTCGCCACCGCGTGGAACATCACGAACTCGGTCATCTTCGGCGCCTTCATCGTCACGGCGTTCCGTGAGCAGTCGGTCAACCGGCGGGCCGCCCGGCAGGAGCGTGACGCGGACACCGCTCCGGTCTTCGTCCTCGCCACGGCCGGCCTCGAGCCCGCGCCCGCCCTCCGGACCCAGGTCGTCCGCCCCGACTCGCTGCAGAACGCACGCGACGTCATCACCGCCAGCGCCGCCTCCGGCACCCCGACGGCCGTGGAGGTCGCATCATGACCTGGACCAACCGACTCCGCCTGTACGGCGGCATCCTGGTCGTGCTCGTCGTCGTCGCGGCCTGCACGCTCGTCTTCAACCAGCGGCGGAGCGCCGTGACGAGTGCCTCGGCCGCCATCACGGCGCAGGAGTACGCCGTCGGCACCGACTACGGCGGAACGGTCACCGAGGAGTACGTCGAGGAGGGTGACACCGTCCGCGAGGGGCAGGAGCTCATGCAGGTCCAGAGCCTGCAGCTCGCCCAGGACATCCGGAAGGGCGTCGTCGGCGCGGACACCACCACCAGCGCGTACGAGATCGAGCCCGACGGCCTGATCACCTTCAAGGCGGAGGTCTCAGGCACCGTCGCGAAGCTCGACGTGAAGGCCGGTGGGTACGTGCAGGCCGGCTCGGAGCTCGGCACGATCCACAAGGCGAAGAGCCTGTTCGTCACGTCCGAGTTCCTCGTCAGCCCGCGCGACTACGGCCGGATCACCGACGGTGCGACCGTCGACCTGCGCCTGCCGAACGACCGCTCGATCGAGGGGACCGTCAAGAACGTCAGCGTCGTGACCGACGCCGACGGCCAGGCGAAGACGACCGTGTCCGTGGAGAGCCCGGAGCTGTCGGCGTCGCCGTCGTCCGGGGTCACGAGCCCGGGCACCCCGGTGGACGCGACCCTGCACCTCCGCGACGACGGCCGGCTGGCCGGTATCACCGACGCGTTCCGCGACTTCCTCCGTCAGATCGGGATCTGAGCGTGCGGCTCCGTGCCGCTGCCGTCGCCCTCGTGGCCGCGTCCGCGCTCGTCCTCACCGCCTGCACCGGGACCGGCGCCGAGACCGGGACGGGAGGCCCGGACCGCGCCACCGGGACCGGCTCACCGTCCGCGGACGGTCCGGACCGGGAACAGGCCCGCGACCAGGCCCGCGCCCTGGCCGCCCTCGGTGCCGTCCCGAAGACCACCGCGGGCACCATGCGCCTCGCCGACGGGCTCGTCCCGCCGACGAACCGGTGGTTCTCCGGCCTGGTCTACGGCGCCGCACCGCAGCCGGTCTTCCCGACCCCGATCTCGTGGCAGGTGACCGACGACGGGTTCGCCGCCGGGCTGCCCGTGGTGAGCGCCACCGAGAAGACGATCGCCGGTGGTGCGGTGCAGCAGGTCGGGCTCGACCTCGGCGCCGACCGGACCCTCGTGTCCGCGTACGACCAGGTGTCCGTGACGGTCGAACACCGCGACGGCGACCGGGTCGTCGGGCACACCGTCCTCGCGCAGGGGTCCCCGCTCGTGTCCTACACGGCCGAGGCCGGACAGACCGTGCGCGCGACCTCGAGCATCACCGCGACCGGTGACGGCCCCGACGGCACGACGACGGGCACCATCGCCGCCGACGGTCGCACGTGGGGCGTCGTCACCAGCGGCGACGTCAGCGGCAGCGCGATCGAGCTCGGTCGCGGGGGCACCGTCGTCCTCTTCCCCGTGCCCGACGACGCGACCGGCAAGCAGGTGCGTGCCCTGTCCACCGCGGCGGCGTCCCCGTTGCAGCAGGTCACCCTCGCCCGCTCGTCGACCGGCACCGCGACCCACGGCGAGCAGCGGACCGCTCTCGGCTACCGCACCGCGGCACGGGGCGACACCGTCATCGTGCCGCAGCCCGGTCAGGGCGAGACGGGTCTGGACTGCACGGGTCTGCACTACGCGACCATCACCGGGGACGCCCCCGTCTGCACCGGTGACGTGCTCCGGTTCGCGGCCCCGAGCCTCCAGGCAGACGACCGGTTGGACCTGTCCGGGCTGTCCTCGTCCGAACGCGACGAGCTGACCGGTCAGGTCCGCGCGGACGCCGGCGCGGTCTCGGAGGCGTCCTTCGGCGCCGACAGCTACGGCGGCGGCAAGGACCTGTACCGGGTCGCGAACCTGTACCGGCTCGCCACGCAGCTCGACCTCGACGACGTCGCTGCGGGCCTGCGGGAGCAGTTGGTCACGCAGATCGACCAGTGGACCGACCCGGAGGGCTGCGGCGTCAGCGGCACGCGGTGCTTCCGGTACGACGACACTGTGAAGGGTCTGGTCGGCCAGGCGCCCTCCTACGGGTCGGACGAGTTCAACGACCACCACTTCCACTACGGCTACCTGCTGTCAGCAGCGGCGATCGTGGCGGACGGGTCGGACGACCTCGTGGCGAAGTGGGCACCCGTGCTCGACCTCGTCGCCGCGGACATCGCGTCCCCGGAAGCGACGGCGTCCTTCCCGGAGCTCCGCGTGTACGACCCGTACGCGCAGCACTCGTGGGCCTCCGGGTACTCGCCGTTCGCGGACGGGAACAACCAGGAGTCCTCGTCCGAGGCCGTGTCCGCCTGGAACGGGCTCGCCCGCTGGGGGACGGTCTCCGGCTCCCGGTCGACCGCGGAACTCGGCAGCTGGCTGCTCGCGAACGAGGCCGTGTCTGCCCAGCGCGACGTGCTCGACCCCGACCTGCGGGCGTTTCCCGGCTTCGAACACACGATCGTCTCGCTGAACTGGGGCGGCAAGCGGGACCACGCCACGTGGTTCAGCGCGGACCCGGCGGCTCCGGCCGGCATCGAGCTCATCCCGATGCCAGCGGTCGCGACGGAGTACGTCGCGGCCGGCGGGAAGCGGCAGATCGCCCGGGTCCTCGACGAGGCCGTGCCGGAGGGCGACTACGCGGTGCAGTTCGGGGACTACCTGCTCATGTACCGGGCGCTCGCCTCGGGCAGCCAGGCGACGGCCGCGTTGGCCGCCGCCCGGGACCTGCCGGCGGAGGACATCGACACCGGCAACACCCGCTCGTACCTGCTCGCCTGGATCATGGCGCGCGGGTAGCGGGTGCCGGACCGGGAGCGCGGTCGGGGGACGCGCTCCTGGGCTCCGGCACACCTCCGGCGGCCTACCGTCAGGAGCATGACCACCTTGCGCGCGAAGACCACCGCCACCCTCGTCGGCCTCGCCACCGTCGGCCTGCTGCTCGGCGGCTGCTCGAACGCCGGTGCCCAGAACGGCAATCCCGTCGGGAAGGTGCCGGGCTCGGAGGAGTCCGCGACCCGCTCCGACCCGGGTCAGCGCAACAGTGCCCCGTGCGGGGTCGCCTCGAGCGCCGCCGTCGACGCGATCGACGAGGCGGTCGGCCCGCACGACGGCACCGACGTCGTCAGCGTCACGGAGAGCGACGAGGGCTGGTACCTCGGCGTCTCGGTCGCCCCGAACACGAGCGACGACCCCAACGACGACGAGGTCGGCATCTGGGGTACGGAAGAGGACCCCACCGCCGAGGACTTCGACGGCCTGGTCTTCCCGGTGAACAAGGTCGCCGAGGACGTCGTCGCCGACGAGCAGGGCTCCGCGACCGCAGCACCGTCCGCGTTCTCCGAGACGTCGAAGGCCGCGAAGCAGGTCCAGAGCTGCATCGTCGAGGCCGTCGACCACTGAGTCAGGTCTGGCAGCGCGGGCACCAGTAGGTGTCCCGCAGCGTGAGCTCCGACTCGCCGAGGTCGCCCGACCGGACGCGCGTGCCACAGCGCAGGCAGGGCTTGCCGGCCCGGTTGTAGACCCAGAACCGCTGCCCCGGGCGGTCGACGCCCGTGGTCACGCGGTTGCTCCGGTCGCGGTTGGCGACGATGAGCCGGGAGGCCATGGTCACCATTCGCGCGGGGTCGCGCACCTCGCCGACGGGGCGCGTGGGCAGCACGCCCCGCAGGAAGCAGAGCTCGTTGCGGTAGACGTTCCCGAGGCCCGCCATCACCCGCTGGTCGAGGAGGGCGAGGCCGACCGGACGCTCCGGGTCCGCGGTGAGGTTCGCGAGGGCGAGGTCGGCGTCCCAGTCCGGGCCGAGCAGGTCCGGACCGAGGTGTCCGACGACGGTGGACTCCTGGTCGCGCGGGACGACCTCGAGGACCCCGAGCGTGAACCCGACGGTCGACACGTCCGCGGCGTCGAGCACCACGCGCGCCTGGTACGCGGGACGCCGCCAGCGCTCGCCGGGACGGTAGACGTCCCACCGGCCCTCCATCTTCAGGTGCGAGTGCACGGTGAGGTCGCCGATCCGGTGCAGCAGGTGCTTGCCTCGTGGCACGACCTCGTCCACCGTCCGCCCGACCAGGTCGAGCGTGGCGAACGCGGGCACACGGAAGTCGCTGCGGGTCAGGACCTTCCCGGCGAGTGCGGCGTGCAGCCGGGCCGCCGCGCGGAAGACGGTGTCGCCCTCAGGCACGATCCACCTCAGGCACGGAGGCGCAGTCCCTGCGGGGTGGCGGTGAAGCCCGCCGTGCGGAGCGCCGTGCCGAGCGCCGACTCGAGGACGAACTCCCCGTCGACCCGCTCCACCGACAGCTTGCCGAGCCCGGACCGCACGGTGGCCGCGATCGACGTCGCCGCCGCCGCGAGGTCGGCCGAGTCCTCGGTGAAGGTCAGCACGCTCTTGCCGCCGCGTTCGACGTAGACGGCGAGCTGGCCGTCGACGAGCACGACGAGCGCGCCCGCCTTGCGGCCGGGTCGGTGCCCCCGTCCGGTCTTGGTGGCCGGGGTGGTGGTCGCCGGGGACGTGCCCGCGGCCTCCGTGCCGGTCGAGCCGTCGGCGTCCTCGTCAGCGGCGTCGTGCGGCCACGGCAACGCCGCCCCGTAGGGGTTGGCCGGATCGGTGGCGGCGAGGGTGAGCGCCTCTCGCGTGCGGTCCGGGTCGGCCCGCTCCTCGTCGTCCAGGTCCTTCGCGTACGTGCGGAGCCGGTCGACGGTCGGCCCGGTGGCGAACTGCGCCGCCCCGAGCCCCTCGACGAAGTACCCGCGTCGGGCGCGGCCGGACTCCTCGAACTTCGCGAGCACCCGGTAGACGCCGGCGAAGCCGCCCCGGACGCCCTCGACCTGCACGGCCCCGCGGGTGACGACGCCGTAGCGCTCGAGCAGGAGCTCGGCGGTCGCCGCGGCCCGGACGGTCGCGTCGGGTTCGGCGAGCGGCAGGAGCGACCAGCGGCCGCCGACGTTCGGCGGTCCGGACTGGGTCGGCAGCGTCGGCCGACGACGCCCGCGGTACGCCCGGGCCCGGGGCGCGGCGGACGTGCGCGCCGCGCCGCCGAGCATCGCCCGGAGCGGTGCGAAGGTGTCGTTCGTGATCTGTCCGGCCCAGACGAGGTCCCACAGCGCGGTCGTCAGCGCCTTGTCGTCGGTGCTCCCGACGGCCTGGCCGAGCTGGCGGAAGAAGTAGGCGCCACCGCCGGCGAGGGCACCGAGCACGTCCCGCTGCAGCTCGGTCGTCTCGTCCCCGGCGGCCTCGGCCAGGGTCGTCGCCGCGGTGTCGGCGAGGTGCAGGCGCACCCAGCCGTCGTTGCCGGGCAGGGTCCCGCCGCCGGACCAGAGGACCTCGCCCGTGGCGGTCAGCTCGTCGAGCATGCTCGGGGCGTAGTCGGACACCCGGGCCGGCAGCACGAGGGACTCCCATGAACTGGCGGGCAGGGCGACACCGGAGAGTTGGTCGACGACCTGCAGCACGCCGTCGATCCCGCGCAGCCCACCGCGGGTGCCGGGGACGCGGACGTGCTGCCACGCCGGCATGAACCGGGCGAGCGTGTCCGGGGACACCGGCTCGACCTCGTGCCGGAGCGCCGCGAGCGACTTCGTGCGGATGCGTCGGAGCACCTCGGAGTCGCACCACTCGGCGCCCTGTCGGTCCGGTCGGAACTCGCCCTCGACCAGCCGCCGGTCGGCGACCAGGCGACGCAGCGTGTCCTGCACGACCGCGACACCGAGACCGAGCCGACCGGCTGCCTCCTGCAGACTGAAGGGTCCGTGGCTGCGGGCGTACCGACCGACGAGGTCCCCGAGCGGGTCCGCGACCGGTTCGACGAACGCGGTCGGCACGCCGATCGGCAGCGGGACGCCCAGCGCATCGCGGAGCCGGGACGCGTCCTCGATGACTGCCCACCGGGTGGCGCCGGCGTGCGAGAAGGCCAGGACCCGGCGGTCGCGCTCGAGCCCCTCGAGTGCCGTGCGCAGGGTGGTGCCCGCCTCGGTCCGGTCGGGGGCGTCCGCGAGCCAGCTGCGGTCGAGCAGCTCCTCGAGGTCGAGCGCGCCGACGAGCCGCAGGACGTCCACCATGCCCTCGACGTCCCGCGCCCGGCGGTCCGGGGAGAGCCGCTGCAGGTCGCGCTCGACGCCCTCGATGACCGCGGGGTCGAGGAGCTCGCGCAGCTCGGCCCGACCGAGCAACTCGCTGAGCAGCGTCGAGTCGAGCGACAGGGCGGCGGCCCGACGTTCGGCGAGCGGCGAGTCGCCCTCGTACATGAAGGCGGCGACGTAGCCGAACAGGAGCGTCCGGGCGAACGGTGACGGCTGCTCGGTCTCGCTCTCGACGAGTCGGATGCGCCGTCGGGCGATCTCGTCCGCGATCCCGAGCAGGGACGGGACGTCGTACACGTCCTGCAGGACCTCGCGCACGGTCTCGAGCAGGATCGGGAACGTCGGGTACTTCTGGGCGACCTCGAGCAGCTGGGACGCCCGCTGGCGCTGCTGCCAGAGCGGCGAGCGGCGGCCGGGGTCGCGGCGGGGGAGCAGGAGCGCCCGGGCGGCGCACTCGCGGAACCGGGCGGCGAACAGGGCGGACCCGCCGACCTCGTCGGTGACGATCGCCTCGAGGTCGTCGCGGTCGAAGACGAACAGGTCGGCTCCGGGAGGTTCGGCGTCGGTCTCCGGGATCCGCACCACGATGCCGTCGTCGGCGGCCATCGCCCCGCCGTCGATCCCGTGCCGCTCCCGCAGGCGGGCCGCGACCGCGAGGGCCCACGGCGCGTGCACGGTCATGCCGTACGGGGAGTGCAGGATGAGGCGCCAGTCGCCGAGCTCGTCGCGGAAGCGCTCGACGACGAGCGTCGTGTCGCTCGGCACGTGGCCGGTCGCGGCGCGCTGGTCGCGGAGGAAGGTGATGAGGTTCGTGACCGCGCGGTCGTCGAGTCCGACGCCCGCCACCCGTGCTCGGGCGTCCTCGTCCGAGGCGGACTCGACCTCGCGCACGAAGGCACCGGTCGCGCGGCCGAGCTCCGCCGGTCGGCCCAGGCCGTCGCCCTTCCAGAACGGCACGCGGCCGGGCTGCCCGAACGCCGGACTGACCAGGACGCGGTCGTGGGTGATCTCCTCGATCCGCCAGCTCGTGGCGCCGAGCGCGAAGACGTCGCCCACGCGGGACTCGTAGACCATCTCCTCGTCGAGCTCCCCGACGCGGGAGGCCCGCTCCCCGACCATGAAGACACCGAACATCCCGCGGTCGGGGATCGTCCCACCGCTCGTGACGGCGAGTCGCTGAGCACCGGGACGACCGGTCAGGGTGCCGTGCACGCGGTCCCAGACCAGGCGCGGGCGCAGCTCGGCGAACTCGTCGCTCGGGTACCGTCCGGTGACCAGGTCGAGCGTCGCGTCGAACGCCGAGCGGGGCAGGCCGCTGAACGGGGCGCTGCGCCGGACCAGGTCGAACCAGTGCTCGACGTCGACGGTGTCGACCGCACCCGCGGCGACGGTGTGCTGCGCGAGGACGTCGAGCGGGTTCGCGGGGACCGAGATCGATTCGATCTGCCCGCTGACCATCCGCTCGACGGTGACGGCGCTGTTGACGAGGTCGGCCCGGTGCTTCGGGAAGAGCACACCGCGGGAGACCTCGCCGACCTGGTGCCCGGCGCGGCCGACGCGCTGCAGGCCGCTCGCGACCGACGGCGGTGCCTCGACCTGGATGACGAGGTCGACCTCGCCCATGTCGATGCCGAGTTCGAGCGAGCTGGTGGCGACGACGCAGCGCAGCCGCCCGGACTTCAGGTCGTCCTCGATGATCGCGCGCTGGTCCTTGGACACCGAGCCGTGGTGGGCACGGGCGAGCACCGGCACGCTCGGGTCCGAGCCGCCGCCTTCGGTCTGTCCGGATCCGCCGACGAGCTGGGCCGGCGGGCGCTTCGGCTGGGCCACCGGCGCGTGCGCGGACGCCCGCCCCGGGGACTGCGCGACCGCCACGGCGCCGACGCCGGCGGCCACGGGCTCGGCCACCTCGGTCGTCGCGAGCGCCCGTTCCTCGTGGATCTCGTTGAGCCGGGCGGTCAGGCGTTCGGCGAGTCGTCGGGAGTTGGCGAAGACGATCGTCGACCGGTGCTGCTCGATGAGGTCGACCACGGACTCCTCGACGTGCGGCCAGATCGATCCGTTCGTCGGGCTGGAGGTCGCGTCCGCCCCGACCGGTGGGGCGCCGAGCTCGGTCATGTCGTCGACGGGGACGACCACGCGCAGGTCGAACGTCTTCTGCGCGGGCGGCGCGATGATCTGCACCGGCGCACGACCCCCGAGGAAGCGGGCGACCTCCTCCGCCGGACGCACGGTCGCGGACAGGCCGATGCGCTGTACGGGCTTCTCGAGCAGGTCGTCGAGGCGCTCGAGCGAGACGGCGAGGTGGGCGCCGCGCTTCGACGACGCGACCGCGTGCACCTCGTCGACGATGACGGTGTCGACGTTGACGAGCGTCTCGCGGGCCTTCGACGTGAGCATGAGGTACAGCGACTCGGGCGTCGTGATGAGGATGTCCGGTGGCACCCGCAGGAGCTTCTGCCGGTCGGACGAGGGGGTGTCCCCGCTCCGGACCCCGACCGTGACGTCCGGGGGTTCCAGGCCCATCCGCTTGGCGGTCTGTGTGATGCCGACCAGCGGGCTCCGGAGGTTGCGCTCGACGTCGACTCCGAGGGCCTTCAGCGGGGACACGTAGAGCACCCGGGTCCGCTGCTTCGCCGGCGGGGTGTCGGTCGAGGCGATGAGCCGGTCGATCGACCAGAGGAACGAGGCCAGCGTCTTGCCGGAGCCGGTCGGGGCGATGACGAGCGCGTGCTGTCCGGTCGAGATGGCGTCCCACGCCCCGGCTTGCGCTGCCGTCGGTTCGCGGAATGCACCCCGGAACCACTCGGCGGTGGCGGGGGAGAAGCGCTCGAAGACGTCCGTCATGGTCCGGTCCATCCTGCTCCTCACCACCGACAGCGTCCTGATGCGGGCGCTGCTTGACAGAACGAACAGTACCGATCTATCGTTACAGCATCACGACCGGTACGAACCTGGTCGTGGACCATCCTCCACGAAAGGAGTCGTCATGCACTCCATGGACGACCACACCAGCACCACGTCCCCCCGCGGCCCCTTCGGTCGCGGGCCCCGCGGACCCCGCTTCGGCGGCGCCCGCCAGCACCACGGCGTCGGGTTCCCGGGCCGTGACCACGACTCCGCCGGCCGTGGCGGTCGCGGCTCCGGCCCGGGCTTCGGCGGACCCGGCTTCGGCGGGTTCGGCCCCGGTCGCGAGCGCCGCCGTCGCGGCGACGTCCGGCTCGCCGTCCTCGGCCTCCTCGGCGAGGGCCCGCAGAACGGGTACGCCGTCATCAAGACCATCGCCGAGCGCACCGGCGGCGCATGGAAGCCGAGCCCCGGTTCGGTCTACCCGACGCTCCAGCAGCTCGTCGACGAAGAGCTCGTCGTCTCGACGGGCGACGGCCGCAAGACGCTCTTCGAACTCACCGACGCCGGACGCGCCGAGGTCGAGGCGAAGGCCGACGAGATCGCCGCCGCGTGGGAGTCCACGCCCGGCGTCCCCGACTCGCAGCGGGCGTTCGTCGAGTCCCTCCGCAGGGCGATGGGCGTGCTGCACATGTACCGGACCACCGCCACGGAGGCGCAGCTCACCGCCGCCACCGCGAAGGTCGACCAGCTGCGCCGGGACCTCCTCCAGATCCTCGCGGACTGACCGTCCGTCCCGGCTCAGTCGCCGATGAACGCCGCGACGTCCGCCAGCTCCGCCGCGGAGACCGCGTGCGGCAGACCCGGGTAGCTCCGGTCGGTCACCCGGGTGTGTGCGGCCGCCCACACGCTGGTCCTGGCGGTGGCCTCGGCGGGGATGACCGTGTCGGCGTCCCCGTGTCCGAGGAACACCCGTGGTCGGACGGCGGCCAGCCGGTCGTCACGACCGTCGTCGACACCGGGGACCACGAAGCCGGACAGCGAGACGGCGAACGCGAACGCCTCCGGTCGCGTGCGCAGGAGCTGCAGGGCCATCGACCCGCCCTGCGAGAAGCCGAGCAGACCGATCCGCGGGTGGTCGGCCGCGACGGCGTCGATCCAGTCGAGCACGGCGGTCGCGGACGCGTCGGCGGCGGCGGGGTCCGGTGACCCGGGCGTCCCGAGCGGGTACCAGCTGAAGCCGGGCCCCCACGGGTCCGGTGCCCGGAGCGCTGCCACCGTCCACGCCGCGGGCAGGGCCGGTGCCAGACCGAGCAGGTCGTGCTCGTGGGACCCGACCCCGTGCAGGGCGACGAGCAGCGGGGTCCCGACGCGGTCCGCTGCCGATCGGGTCCACTGCACGACGTCCGCATCCACCATGGGGACAACGGTATCCGTCCACCGCCGTGCTCCTCCGGCACCGGATTCGCCGCCTGGCCTGGTAGGAACGGTGCATGGCCTCGCTCCGCACCCCCGACCCCGACCCCGACTCCGGCTCCGGCTGGCTGTCGGACGAGGAACTCGCGACCGTCCGCCGTCGCATGCCCATCACCTACGTGGAGGCCGTCCCGGTGCGCACCGACGGCCTCGGAGTCGTCACGGAGGTCGGCGTGCTGCTGCGCGTGTCCCCGAGCGGATCGATCGCCCGGACGCTCGTCTCCGGTCGCGTGATGTACGGCGAGTCGATCCGCACCGCGCTGTTCCGTCACCTCGAGAAGGACCTCGGGCCGATGGCGTTCCCGCAGCTGCCGCCCAGCCCGAACCCCTTCACGGTCGCGGAGTACTTCCCGCTGCCCGGCGCCTCGGTGTTCACGGACGAGCGGCAGCACGCGATCTCGCTCGCCTACGTCGTGCCGGTCACCGGGACCTGCGAACCCCGGCAGGACGCCCTCGAACTGACCTGGATGAGTCCGATGGAGGCCGCGTCCGACGCCGTCGCAGACGAGATGGAGGGCGGTCGCGGTGCCCTGCTCCGTGCCGGTCTCGCCTCGGTGGGCGCCCTGCACTGACGGCGTCCCCCGCACACGACGAAGCCCCCGGATCCGATCGGATCCGGGGGCTTCGCAGCGCGGTACGGGACCGGCTTCGTTACTTGTCGTTCTTGAAGGAGTCGGCGACGCCGTGTGCAGCGTCCTTCACGTCGGCGACGCCCTGCTTGGCCGAGGCCTTGCCCTGGTCGGTCTGACCTTCGGCCTTCAGGCGGTCGTTGTCGGTGGCGTTGCCGAAGCCTTCCTTGGCCTTGCCGGCCGCCTTCTCAGCGGCGTTCTTGATGTCTTCGATCCCAGCCATACGTGCTCCTTCCGACGACGGACGATTCCCCGGTGGACGCTCGCGCATCCGCCGGTGACCAGTACCGTACGCGGCGACACCGGGCCGCTCGGAGGAGACGTTGAGGTTGGACCGGGTCAGCGACCGCTGCCGGCCGGACGGGAGGCGCGGCGGGACCCACCACGACGGGCTGCGGGCGCAGCGTCGTCACGCGGGGACCGACCGGCGGCGTAGCCGCCGTCCGACGACCACACCGACGCGGAACCGCCGCGGGTGGTGTCGGAAGCGGCGCGGCGCGGTGCGCCACGGCGCTGGCCGGAGGCGGCACCGCCGGTCGACGCGCCACGGCGGTCGTCGCGACCGGCCGCGTCGGACCGACCACCACGACGGGAACCCGAACCAGCCGTGTCGGTGCCGGCAGCGGAGCGCCCGGCGGAGGACGAGCCTCCCGACCGGCCGCCGGTGCTACCGACGGGGGCGCCACGACCACGCGAGCGGCCACGACCCTGGCCGGCGGCGTCACCGGAGGACTGGCGACGCGGCTGCTGCTGCTGGACCACGGGGGTGGTGTCCTCGCGGTACGGGGCGACCTCGCCGACGAGCTCGGTCACGGCCGGGGAGGTCGCGGTCACCTGCTGCGGGGTGACCTTGATCGCTGCGGCGCGCATCATCTGCGCGACGTCACGACGCTCGGCGGGCATCGCCACCGTGACGACGTCACCCGAAGAACCGGCACGGGCGGTGCGGCCGGAACGGTGCAGGTACGCCTTGTGCTCGGTGGGCGGGTCGACGTGCACGACGAGCTCGACGGCGTCGACGTGCACACCGCGGGCGGCGACGTCGGTGGCCACGAGGACGAGTGCGTCGCCGGAGGAGAACCGGGCGAGGTTCCGCTCACGGGCACCCTGCGACAGGTTGCCCTGCAGGTCGACGGCCGGGATGCCCTGGCTCGACAGCTGCTTGGCCAGGCGCTTGGCGTGGTGCTTCGTGCGCATGAAGAGGATGCGGCGGCCGGTGCCGGAGGCGAGGGCCTTGACGAGGTCCTTCTTCGCGTCGGCGTCGGCGACCTCGAACAGGTGGTGGGTCATCGCCTCGACCGGGCTGGTCTCGTCGTCGACGGAGTGCATCACCGGGTCGTGCAGGAACTTCTTGACGAGCTTGTCCACGCCGTTGTCGAGCGTGGCGGAGAACAGGAGGCGCTGGCCCTTGACCGGCGTCGCCTGCATGATCTTGGTCACACCGGGCAGGAAGCCCATGTCGGCCATGTGGTCGGCCTCGTCGAGGACGGTGACCTCGATGGCGTCCAGGTGCACGTGGCCCTGCTGCATCAGGTCGGCGAGGCGACCCGGGCAGGCCACGACGATGTCGACGCCGCGGTTGAGCGCCTCGACCTGACGGCCCTGGCCGACGCCACCGAAGATGGTCGTGGTGTTGAGGCCCATCGCCTTGGCGAGGGGGGCGAGCGTCGCGTCGATCTGGGTCGCGAGCTCACGGGTCGGGGCGAGCACGAGGGCGCGGGGGCGACCGGCGCGGCGCTGGCGGGGTGCGGCGGCGAGGCGGGCGGCGAGGGGGATCGCGAACGCGATCGTCTTGCCGGAGCCGGTGCGGCCACGGCCGAGCACGTCCTTGCCCGTGAGCGAGTCCGGGAGCGTGTCGACCTGGATCGGGAAGGCGTTCTCCTTGCCCTGGCCGACGAGGACGTCGACCATCGGGGCGGGGACACCGAGGTCGGCGAACCGGACGTCGGCGGTGTGGGGGTCCTGCGTGGTGTTCTGGGTGGTCATGGTGACCTCTCGGGCCGTTGCCGGCCGGAAGGCGCGCGGTCGAGGCCGGCGCGGGCGGGAGCGCATCCGTGGGCGGTCCGTGTCCCGGAGGAGACGGCGCTGGTGGACGGGTGCTGTCGCCGCAGCAGAGAGCCTGGCACCGGTTCCGTCTTCCCGGACGGGTTCCGGGAGGAGGGGAGGTGCGCGATACATCGGTGTCGGTTCCGCGTGTGAGCCGCTGGGGCTCGGTGCGGGACACCGGGAGTTTCGGGGGCGTCCGTACGACGCACGAGGCGATCGGCGCCTCGAGTGGTCCCAGCATAGCGGGCCGGGGACCCGGAGCGGGAGGGGGCGTTCGCGATGAGCGTGCGAGGATGCCTCGTGCGCACCCGGATCCCCGTCGTCATGGCCGCCCTCGTGACCCTCGTCACCCTCGCCTCGGCGGGCTGTGCGGGCGCGGGCGGCGAGACCGCGCTGACGGGTGGTGCCACCGCGCACGCCGACGGGTCCGCCGCTGCGGCTCCCCGGCCGCTCCCGACGACCGGCATCCCCGACTACCAGCTCGGCGGCGGGTACGCCCCGCCCACGGGCGTCACCGTCGTCGCACGGGACAGCACCGAGCGACCGGCAGCCGACACGTACGGCATCTGCTACGTCAACGGCTTCCAGACCCAGCCCGGCGACCGCGGGTCCTGGCTGTCCGACCACCCGGGAGCGGTCCTCCGGACGGCGGCCGGCACGCCCGTGCGCGATCCGGGGTGGCCGGACGAGATGTTGCTCGACACCCGGACGGCAGCGGCGCGCGCGACCATCACCGCGGTCCTCGGGCGGACGATCGCCCGGTGCGCGGACCGTGGGTTCGACGCCGTCGAGTTCGACAACCTCGACTCCTGGACCCGGTCCGGCGGCAGGCTCACCCGCTCCGGCAACCTCGCGCTCGCCGCCGCGCTCGTCCGGGCGGCGCACGACGAGGGGCTGGCCGCCGCGCAGAAGAACACCCCGCAGCTCGGCACGGTCGGGCAGCAGCGCACCGGGTTCGACTTCGCGGTGGCCGAGGAGTGCGTGCAGTACGACGAGTGCGCCGCCTACACGGACGTGTACGGCGACCGCGTGGTGGACGTCGAGTACGCGGACACGCTCGAGCAGGACTGGTCGGACGTGTGTGCGATGCCGGACCGCCCACGCATGACGATCCTCCGCGACCGGGACCTCGTGCCGGCCGGCGACGACGGGTACGTCTTCGAGCACTGCTGAGCGTCGCGCCGCGGGCACCGATCGCACTCGGCGACGGGACACGCGCCTCCCGGTACGAGCGGTGTCGCCCGGCGCGGAGTCGGCGCGCTCCGGACCGCTACGCCGGCCAGGCGTCCCGCAGCGCGGCGGCCGCCTGGTCCGCCGACAAGCCGGCCTCGCGCGCAGCGGCCACGAGCGCGGCCGCCGCGGCGGTGACGTTCTCCGGCACCTCGGCCGGTCGCACCACCCGGGTGCCGGCACCCCGCGCGGTGTGCACGAGCCCGGCCTCCTCGAGCAACTGGTAGGCCTTGGCGACCGTGCCGGCTGCGAGCCCGAGCTCGGCGGCGAGCCCGCGGACGCTCGGCAGCCGCTCGCCGTCCACGAGGTAGCCGGCGGTGATCTGCGCGGCGAGCTGCGACCGCACCTGTTCGAAGGGCGGCACGCGGCCGCCGGCGTCGATCGCGACGAATCCCGACATGCGGTCCACCCTAGGAGCCGTACCGCTCGCCGACCGGGATCGCCACGGGCACGGTGTTGCCGGGCGGCGCGAGCGGGCACGCCCACGCCGGGTCGTACGCGCACGACGGGTTGTACGAGAAGTTGAAGTCGAGCACGAGCTCCCCGTCGACACCGCCGAGGTCCGCGCCCTTGATGGTGTCGAGCAGGTAGCGGCCACCGCCGTAGGTCCCGCCGGGCTTCCCGGCACCGGCGTCCTTCACCGGGACGAACAGCCCGCCCGCGTAGCCGCCGTGCGACCACACGTCGAGCGTGCCGACGCCGGGGACCTCCACGACGCCGAGGCGGTCGAAGTGCACGACGCCGTCGGTGCCGGTCTCGACGTCGAGCGCCTGCGGGGCTGCCTCCTCGATGCGGAGCCGGAAGCGCCACGCGGGGTCGTAGTCGGGGACGGGGAGGGACGTGAACGCGGCTGCGTCCTCGGGGAGGAGCGGGCTCGCGGGGTGTCCGGCGAACATGGCGTCGCGACCCTCGCGCCACAGCGCGTGTGCGGCCTCGGGAGTCGCGGCGGCCCGCGCCCGCCGGTACAGGTCGAAGGTCCGACGCCGCCAGTCGACGGTGGCGAGGGTGCTTCGGACGCGGTCGGCGGTCTCCGTCTGGGTCACGTCGCCGAGCGTACGCCCGGCCGGTGACGCCGCTCCGGGCCTGGAGGCGCGGTCGCGGGGTCTGCTCGGGTCACGCCCGCCAGGTGGGCGCGAGGGCCCGCATCCGGAACGCCCGCCACTGCCAGATGACCCACATACCGGGCCAGAGCGCCACTCCGAGGAGCGCCGGCCGGGTCCGGTAGGTCAGCCGGTCGCGGAACAGCGTGCGCCCGCCCGGCAGCGCGGAGACGGCCATCCGGTGGCGCATGTCCATCCGGGCGAACAGCCCGCTCGTGCCGCCGCCGCGGTCGACCTGCACGGGGACGCCC
The DNA here is from genome assembly GCF_003224415.1 of Curtobacterium sp. MCBD17_023. Lineage (NCBI taxonomy): Bacteria > Bacillati > Actinomycetota > Actinomycetes > Micrococcales > Microbacteriaceae > Curtobacterium > Curtobacterium sp. MCBD17_023. Next base: position 144,521 of record NZ_QKLJ01000001.1, on the reverse strand, counting down.
TCGGTCTCGTGCAGGTCGATGTCGACGTGGCTCGAGCCGCTCGGGAGGGCACCGAACGTCGACGCGCTGATCGGGTGCGGGTCGTGCGGTGTCCAGTGCTCGGGGAACCCGTCGGGGTCGAGCGACCGGTAGACCAGGAACGGCTTCGTGACGGCGACCATGACGGACGGCCGGAGGAGGGCGTCCCGGACGGCGTCCACGGGTGCGTCCAGTTCGATGCGGAGTCCGACGTGCATGGGGCGGACGCTACCCGGGCGTGCTGGGGTGCCGTCGCGCGGGCGCGGGCGCGGGCATGGGCACGGGCACGGGCACGGGCACGGCACGGCACGGCGTCGGCGGCGGGAGGGCCACCGCCGGGACCGTCAGGCGTGCCGGGCGGAGCGGCGGCGCGACCCTTCTGCGCGGTCATGGCTGCGCAGACGTTCAGCGAGGGAGAGCCGGACGGTCGGCCACTCGGACTGGATGACCGAGAACACCACGGTGTCGCGGAGGCTGCCGTCGCGGCCGAGGGCGTGGTTCCGGAGCACCCCGTCCTGCTTCGCGCCGAGGCCCGCGATGGCGGCGCGGGACCGGGTGTTGTGCCAGTGCGTCCGGAACTCGACCGCGATGCACTGCCACACGTCGAAGGCGTGCGAGAGCATGAGCAGCTTCGCCTCGGTGTTGATGCCGGTGCGCTGGGCGGAGGCGCCGAGGAACGTCGCACCGATCTCGACCCGGCGGTTGTCCCGGTCGATGTCGAGGAACGTGGTGGCACCGACGACCCGTCCGGTGGGGCGGTCCCGCACGGCGAACGGCACCATCCGACCGGCGGCCTGCTCGGCGAGTCGCCGGTCGACCTCCTCGTCGACCCCCGCCGGCGTGGGCACGCGGGTGTACCAGGCACGCCACAGGTCGCCGTCCGCGACGGCCGCCCGCAGGTCGTCCGCGTGCTCGTGCGACAGGGGCTCGAGTGTGACGCGGTCGCCGGTGAGGGTGGGCGCGGGGTCGGTCTCCATGGCAGGGGATCGTACCGGGCACACCGGACACGGCAGCTGCGCGGGACCGCCCGGAGCGTGCCCGGCCGAGGTCCCGCCGCGACTATCGTGTCGGCGTGCAGGAACGAGGACAGCAGCGGTACCAGGTGCGGTTCGGGTGGGGTGTCCCGGGAGCGGCGCGGGTCGGCGCCGACGCGCACCTGCTCGTGTGGGTGGACGTGCTCCCGGCGGCCGCCTTCCCCGACGACGTCCGCGCCGATGACGTCCGGCACGACGACGTCCGCCACCACGACGTCCACCGGGGTGTGCCGCTCGGGCAGCTGCCCGACGGGCCGGAGGTCGTGCTCGGTCACCTCGGCAACACCGCGGCGGTCGCCGGACGGGTGGCGCGCCTCCAGGCCGAGCGGGGCGACCGCTGCGTCGTCGCGGTGGTCGCGGCCGGCCACGTCGACGGACCCGTCGGCGGCGACGCGGCCGCCGAGGCGGGCGAGGCACCGGACGTCCGGACGGTCCCGGAGTTCGCCGTGGAGGACCTGCTCGGCGCCGGCGCGGTCGTCGACGCGCTCGTCGAGTCCGGCATCGACCACACGTCCCCGGAGGCCGCGGCGGCGTGCGCCGCCTGGACGGGCCTCCGCCGGGCGGCGAAGCACCTCGTCACGGCCTCCGAGGCGGCCGCCGTGCTCGGCGCCGAGCGGGTGCACGCGGCGCTCGCCGTGGGTCCCGACCTGGTCACGCTGCGACCGTCCACCGCACGGGCGTAGGGTCCCGGTCGGACGCCGTCGGACCGACGGCCGGAACGAGGAGGAAGTCATGCAGGCAGTGATCGGCGACACCGTCATCGCGGAGGCCCCGGAGGCGGACCTCATCCAGATCGAGGGCAACTGGTACTTCCCGCCGGCGAGCGTGAAGACCGAGCTGTTCAGCGAGAGCCCCACCCAGTACCACTGCCCGTGGAAGGGCGACACCCAGTACTGGACCGTGACGGTCGACGGGCAGGAGCACGTGGACAACGCCTGGTCCTACCCGGAGCCGATGCCGTCGTCGTTCGACCGCGTCGGCCAGGACTACAGCGGCTACGTGGCGTTCTGGAAGGACGTGCGGGTCTCCTAGGAGCCGCGCGGCTCAGCCCGTGACGGTGAGCACGATGAGTGCCACGTTGAGGGCGACGATCACCGTGGCGATGAGCCAGGCCACGACCCGGGTGCCGACGGCGTTGACGTCGGCACCCATCACGCTCCGCCGGGACGTGTAGGCGACGAGCGGCACGATCGCGAACGCGATGCCGAAGCTCAGCACGACCTGGCTGATGACGAGCAGCTGGGTGGCGTCGGCGTCGAGCGCGAGCAGGACGATCGCGGGGACGAGCGTGACGAGCCGCCGCACCACGAGCGGCACCCGGACGCGCAGCAGCCCGTGCATGATCTCCGCGCCGGCCATGCAGCCGACCGACGTCGACGCCAGTCCCGACGCGAGCAGTCCGATCGCGAACAGCACCCCCACGACCGGACCGACGTTCTCGGCGATGGCCCGCTGGGCCCCGGGGATCGAGTCGGTGCCGTCGACGCCCTGCAGCGTGGCGGCGGCGAGGACGAGCATGCTGATGTTCACGCCGCCGGCCACGACCAGGGCCAGGCCCACGTCCCAGCGGGTGGCGACGAGGACCCGGTGCCGTTCGGGGCCGGCCGGGACGTCCCCGTGCCGGTCGCGGGCCAGGGCGGAGTGCAGGTACACGGCGTGCGGCATGACGGTCGCGCCGAGCATCGAGGCGGCGAGCAGCACGGACCCGGAGTCGGCGAACCGGGGTGCGATGCCGGCGACGAGCTCGCCGGGAGACACCTGCGCGAACAGCAGCCCGGCGCAGAACCCGATCGTGAGGACCGCGAGCATCGCCGTGACGACCGCCTCGAAGGTCCGGGCGCCCCGGCGGTTCTGCAGCAGGAGGATCGCCATCGAGACGACGCCGGTGATCAGCCCGCCGGCGACGAGGGGGACGCCGAAGAGCAGGTGCAGGGCGAGTGCGCCGCCGATGACCTCGGCCACGTCGGTCGCCGCCGCGACCACCTCGGCCTGCGCCCAGAACAGCAGGCGCGGCGTGCGGCGCATCTTCAGGCCGAGCAGTTCCGGCAGCGACTTCCCGGTGACGATGCCGAGCTTCGCCGACAGGTACTGCACCACGACCGCGCTCGCGTTGGCGGCCACGAGCACCCAGAGCAGCAGGTACCCGTACCGGGCGCCGGCGGTGAGGTTCGCGGCGACGTTGCCCGGGTCGACGTAGGCGATGGCGGCGACGAAGGCCGGTCCGAGCAGTCCGAGCCCGGCGGCACGTCGACCGGGCGGGCGCTGGCTCACGACCGGGGCGGCGGTGTCCGTCATGCGGTCAGCATGCCAGAGAGTTCGGTGCGCCGAATCCAGGGTTTCGGTGCCGCACCAGATCGGGCGGACCGCGGCCCGCTGCCGGACCCGCTGCCGGACCCGCTGCTCGCAGCTCGGTGTCGGTCAGACGCCTGCGCGGCGGGCCCGGTGCGCACGCACCTTCGCCCGGTTCCCGCAGCGCTGCATGGAGCACCAGCGTCGGGTGCCGCCGCGCGAGGAGTCGTAGAACACCAGGCCGCAGTCCGGCGCGGAGCACCGGCTGAGCCGCGCGGAACGGCCCTCGGCCTCGAGGTCGTCGAAGCCGACCTCGGTGAGCAGGGCGACGGCGTCGCGGGCGACGCTCGAGAGCGCCTGCGCGAGCCGGACGCGGTTCGCCCCGGCACGGCGTCGACCACCCGGGAGGCTCGGGGGCACGTCCGGCAGTGCGGCGAACAGGTTGACGGTGTCGATGTCGTCCGGCACGGGACGGGTGCGTCCGGTCCCGGCACGGAGGCCCGCGGCGACGGCGGTGCGCTCGCCCGCGGAGTCGGCGGCGGCGGGTGCTGCGGCGACGGCGAGGCGGGCGATCGCGGCGCGGAGCGCACGGGCGTCCTGCAGTTCGCGCGCGGTGGCGCCGACGTCGATCGGTTCGGTGTGCAGGCCGAGCCACTCGTCCAGGTCGGCCGGGGTCGCGAGCAGTTCACCGAGGTGCCCGCGCGGACGGCGCCGGTCGGGGTCGTCGGTGAACCCGCCGGTGTGCGCGAAGTCGAGGGCGATGCGTCCCGCGTCGAAGAACCACGAGGACCCGGCATCGGTCCGGATGTCCTGCCCTGTTCGCATCCGCCCAGGCTAACGGGTGTGCGGCGCGCCTCCGACACGATCTGCCGGGGCTGGGCTAGACGTCTCCGTCGTCCCGGGCAGGCGTCGCGTCCATGCGATGACGTTCCGCTCGTCGAACCGGCGCGAGCACCGGGCGCAAGCCAGCGGGCGCGTGGGGGTCCGGTACCGGAAGTGCTCGTGTCCGGCCGGGCAGTGCCCCACCCACGGCGCCAGTTCGCTCGCGATCGGTCCGTCGTGCAGTCGCGACCCGGTGTACCCCAGGGCGCGTGCCGTCCGGCGCCACGAGGGCCCGTGGCCGGCGCGTGGCCCGCTCAGGGCGTGCGCGATCTCGTGCAGGAGGACCTGCTCGACGTCGTCGGGAGCGAACCGGACGGCGAGGTGCCGGCTCACGGTGATGCGGTGCCGGGCGAAGTCGCACTGGCCGGCTCGGGTCTTCGCGTTGTCGAACGCGAAGGTCCAGGAGCCGTCGGGCAGGTGGGCGCCCATCAGCTCGGCAGCCCGGGACCGGACGTGGTCGAGTGCGGTCACTGCTCCCCGAGCGGACCCTGGCCCTCGTCGGACCGGTCCTTCCGGGCGGACAGGCGACCCCAGAGCGAGTCGCCCTCGGTCCGGGCGGCGTCGGGTGCACCGAGCACGCGGCGTCGGATCGGCGGGATCTGCTTCTCCGGTTCGGCCATGCGCGTCTGCGGTTCGCCCTCGGTGCGGACCGCGACCTCGCGGGCGGTCCGCGGTCGAGCGGCCTCCGGCTCCGGGGCGGGCTGCGCCATGGAGGCCCGGAGTGCGGCCTCGACGGCCGTGCGGAGCGCTTCGGTGCGCTCGGACGGTGCTCCGGCAGCGCGGAAGGCGTCGTACGCGCGGCTGAGGACGGCGCGTGCCTCCTCGAACCGGGAGAGCTCGTAGAGGGACCAGCCCTCGAGTTCGGCGGCGGCGCCCTCCAGCTCCGGCCACTCCTCGGTCGCGGCCGTGTCGCGCGCCATCGAGGCCTCGGTGGCGGCGCGCTCGTAGCGCCCGAGGTCGTGCAGGACGTGGGCGCGGCGGATGCGTGCGCCGACCTTGTCCTGGCGTTCCCCGGTGAACATCGTCAGCCGGAACACCTCCTCGGCCACGGTGAGCGACTCGTCCAGGCGGCCGAGCAGACGGAGCAGTTCGGCGCGCTCGGCGAGGGCGTCGGTGCTCCGGCTCTGGCCGAGGTCGCGCAGGCGGTCCTGCACGACCTGGACGTCGACGGCCGGGCGGAGGCTGATCGGCGCGAAGGTGCTGCCCGGGCTGACCCCGGCGGTCACCGGGGCGGCATGACGGGGCTCCCGGGCCTGGTCGGTCCGGTCGTGGTCTCGGCGTTCGTCGGGCGGGAGGGACATCACGGTCGAGGGTATCCGCGCGATCCCCTGAGGTCCCCGTGCCACGCGCACGGAACGCGCACGGCCCGCCCCGGATGCACCGGGACGGGCCGTGTCGGTCGGCGTCGAGCGGTCAGCGAGCCCCGGCGACGGCGGCGGCGATCGAGGCGCCGTAGGCGACGAAGAACGCGATGCCGGCGAGGACGGCGAGGACGATCGCCAGGACGCCCCACACCCGGCCGCGTCCCGTGGCGGTGGCGATGATGCCCTGCACGAGGGCCCAGAGCCCGATGACGAAGCCGATGCCCGCCACGACCAAGGCGCTGCCGACGGCGCCCATCACGGCGGGGTCCGACATGAGCTCCTGCGACATCTGCTGCTGGTCGACGGTGCCGGATCCGCCGCTGCGCATGAGCTCCCGGAACGACTCGCTCGCCCCGATGCCGCTGCCGAACAACCAGCCGCCGACGGCACCGAGCACGAGGGCCACGATCCCCAGGCCGAACGCCACGACCCCCAGGGTGCGCTTCCGCTTCACCGAGCCGTCGTGCGCCTGCCAGGCGGGAGCGGCGCCGTGCTGCTGGTCCCACTGCTGCGGCTGCCCGTACTGCTGCTGCCCGTGCTGCTGGTGCCCGTACTGGTCGCCGTGCTGCTGCTGCCCGTACTGCTGGTCGCCGTGCCGCTGCTGGCCCCACTGCGGCGCGGACTGCTGGCCGTACTGCTGCGTCGGCTGGTCCTCGTACCGCGGTGCCGAACCGTGCTCGGGCGTGATGCGCTCGCCGTAGCGTGGCTGGTCCTGCTCGCCGTGGCCCTGCGGGGCTGGGGTGCGATCGTCGTTGGTCATCGGCGGCCTCCTCGTGGTGTGCGGTCGCGCGCTGGCGCGGCGTGCCCCCATCCTGGCAGCGTCCGCACCGCGAGGGACGCCGTCCGCAGCCGCTGCTCAGGCGCCGAAGACGGACCGGTTCGGCTCGGGCGACCCGACGGCCGTGGTGTCGGTGACGATGGGCGCCCCCGCGATGAAGGACCGCAGCTCGTCGCCGTGCACGACCTTGCTCGGCAGCGGGTCGGAGGAGTACCGCCGCGGCATCTCCGCGATCGGCAGGGCGCCGGGGGACCCGAGCAGCACGATGTTGCCGAACCGCCGGCCCTTGAGCATCCCGGTGTCCGCGACCACCGCGACGGACGGCAGCACCGACTGCAGCGTCGCTGCCTGCCCACGGGCGAAGGCCAGGCCGGCACCGTCGGCGACGTTCACCGCGACCATGCCGGTCGGGGACAGGAAGGAGGCGACCGAGCGGTAGAACTCCACGCTCGTCACGTGCGCGGGGGTGCGTGCGCCGCTGAAGACGTCGACGACGGCCAGGTCCACGGTGCCGCGGAGACCGGCCGGCAGCTTCTCGAGGACTTCGCGGGCGTCGCCGTACCGCACGCGGATCGAGGCGCCGCGGGGGAACGGCAGGGCGTCCCGCACGTGGTCGACGAGGTCCCGCTCGAGCTCGATGACCTGCTGCCGCGAACCCGGTCGGGTGACCGCGACGTACCGCGGCAGGGTCAGCGCACCGGCGCCGAGGTGCAGCGCGGTGACCGGCCCCGGCGGCAGGAGGTCGATCGCGTGCCCGATCCGCCGGATGTACTCGAACGCCAGGTGTGTCGGGTCCTCGAGGTCGACGTGTGACTGCGGCGTGCCGTCGACCACCAGGGTGAACGAGCCCGGCCGGTGCTTGTCCGGCTCGACCACCGCGTACCCAGCACCGACCCGGAACCCGTCGAACGCATCAGCCATGGCTCGATGGAACACCATCGCGGCCCGCGACCTCGCGGAGGTGCTGCGCCGTCCGCTCCGTGAGGAACGCGCACAGCCGGCCGACCGCCAGGACCTCGGTGGCCAGGGTCATCACCTGCTCCGCGGAGACCTGCGCGTCGGTCTCGCGGGCCTCGAACGTCACGGTCCACTCCGGCGAGCCGCCGATCTCACGCTTCAGGTAGACCTCGGTCCCGGACGTGCCCAGCCGGGCCACGATGAGCGCGGTGTCGATGAGGGAACCGTCCCACGACACGTCGATCGCCCGTGGGTCGGCAGCGTCGCCGGCGTCGTGCGCACGGAACTCCGCGATCCAGCTGGAGAGCTCCTCGCTCGAGAGACTGGGCATGCGACCAGGATACGAACCGCACGCGCGCCGGCCGACCGGTCGTCCGATGGACGCTGGCCGCCGCTGATCCATGCCTCTGCATGGACAATCAGGAGACGCCGAGGTGCACGACGTACCGTCCCGGTGTCCTCGGGCGACGAACGACGTGACCACCCCCACCCCCGGTCGTGTCCGTCGCCCCGGTCGGCCCGACGCCGTCGACGCCCGCCCCGGTCCACGCCGGAGCCCGTCCGCCGCCGTTCCCGACCGCTCCGGACGCAGCCCGACGACGAGCCCCGCCCTCGTCGCGGGCCTCCTCCCCGTGCCGCCGTCCGCCCCGCACCGCCGCACCACGTCCGGGCGACCCGCGCCCGAAGGAGCCCGACCATGTCCACCGACACCCTCTCGATCCCAGTCCGTACCGGACGTCCCGCGCGAGCGTCCGCTCGCACGAGGGAGCCGGGGCGGGCCTCCCGGCCGCTCGTCGAGGACCGCCAGAGCGCGCCGGTCTGGATGCGCGTCGTCGGCGGGGTCGTCCTGGCCGCCGGGCTCGCGCTCACGGCGGCGGTCCTCGCCTGGCCGGGGGACGCGCCCGAGTCGGCGCTCGTCGTCCCCGGGCTCGTCGCCGTCGTGGTCGGCGCACTCGCCCTCGCCGCCCGCGCCGGGTTCACCGTCACCGAGGACGCCGTGGTGCTGCACTTCCGGCCGCTCCCGCCCCGCCGGATCGCCAGACGGCGGATCACGAGGGTCCGGGTGACCGAGGCGGACGCCACCACCTACGGCGGGGTCGGTCTCCGGATCGGTCGCCGCCGCCGGGCACTCGTGCTGACGCCGGGGCCCGGGGTGGAGATCACCGACGACGCGGGACGGACGACCTTCGTGCGGAGCGACCGACCGTGCGACGCGGTCCGTGCACTCGGCGAGGGGGCCGCCGGCGGTGACCGCGCGGGGGAATGAGACCGGCCCGGCGGGGCTTATACACGCCGGACTCGATCTCGGTCAAGCCAGGACTGGACAGCGCACTCGTCCCCGACCTATGATGACAGTTCGCGCTCCCTGGCATCCGTGTCGTCATATTGCGGTCGACCGAGTTCCTCGAAGACGCCTCTCAGCAGGTGCTTCGCAGAACACGCCTGGTGATGCCGGTCCCGTATATGGCGGCGGGGCCCGCTCACCGATCATCCCACAGGCGGCTCCGGACCCGGAGCCTCACCGTACTCGTGTCGTGATCATCGGGTTGCGCCGAGCGATCAATCCACTCACCTACACACTGCTCGTCAGTGTCGGCCCGACGGGGCCTACCGGAGGTCAAACCCTTGGCTGCTGCGCCCAACGCATCCACCAACCCCAAGAACGGTCGCAACCACTCGCGACTCTCGTTCGCCAAGATCACGGACACCCTCACGGTTCCTGATCTGCTCGCCCTCCAGACGGAGAGCTTCGACTGGCTCGTCGGCAACGACGCATGGAAGGCCCGCCTCGCTGAAGGGCAGGAGCAGGGTCGCACCGACCTCGCGCTGCACTCCGGCCTCGAGGAGATCTTCGAGGAGATCTCCCCGATCGAGGACCTCGGCGAGACCATGCAGCTCTCGTTCACGTCCCCGGAGCTCGAGGACCCGAAGTACTCGATCGACGACTGCAAGGAGCGCGGCAAGACCTACGCCGCTCCGCTGTACGTCAACGCCGAGTTCATGAACCACATGACGGGTGAGATCAAGACGCAGACGGTCTTCATGGGCGACTTCCCGCTCATGACCGAGCGCGGCACGTTCATCATCAACGGCACCGAGCGTGTCGTCGTCTCGCAGCTCGTCCGCTCGCCGGGCGTGTACTTCGAGCGCGCCCAGGAGAAGACGTCCGACAAGGACATCTACTCCGCTCGCATCATCCCGTCGCGCGGTGCGTGGCTCGAGTTCGAGATCGACAAGCGCGACCAGGTGGGCGTGCGCATCGACCGCAAGCGCAAGCAGTCCGTGACCGTCTTCCTCAAGGCCCTCGGCCTGACGAGCGAAGAGATCATGGAGGAGTTCCAGGGCTTCGCGTCGATGGAGTCGACCCTCGAGAAGGACGCCGTCCTCACGAAGGAAGAGGCGCTCAAGGACATCTACCGGAAGCTCCGTCCGGGCGAGCAGGTCGCCGCCGAGGCCGCGCGTGCGCTCCTCGACAACTTCTACTTCAACCCGAAGCGCTACGACCTGGCCAAGGTCGGTCGGTACAAGCTCGACCGCAAGCTCGGCATCGACGCCCCGCTGTCCGACTCGGTGCTCACCGTCAAGGACATCGTCGCGACGATCAAGTACCTCGTGTCGCTGCACGCCGAGCGCACCACGATGGACGGCATCCGTGACGGCGAGCCGGTCCAGCTCCGCCTCGACGTGGACGACATCGACCACTTCGGCAACCGTCGCATCCGCGCCGTCGGCGAGCTCATCCAGAACCAGGTCCGCACGGGTCTGTCCCGCATGGAGCGCGTCGTCCGCGAGCGCATGACCACGCAGGACATCGAGGCCATCACGCCGCAGACGCTCATCAACGTGCGTCCCGTCGTCGCTGCGATCAAGGAGTTCTTCGGGACCAGCCAGCTGTCGCAGTTCATGGACCAGAACAACCCGCTCGCGGGCCTGACGCACAAGCGGCGTCTGTCGGCCCTCGGCCCGGGTGGTCTCTCCCGTGAGCGTGCCGGCGTCGAGGTCCGCGACGTCCACCCGTCGCACTACGGCCGAATGTGCCCGATCGAGACCCCGGAAGGCCCGAACATCGGCCTGATCGGTTCGCTCGCGTCCTTCGGTCGGATCAACTCCTTCGGCTTCATCGAGACCCCGTACCGCCGGGTCGTGAACGGTCAGGTCACCACGACCATCGACTACCTCACGGCTTCGGAAGAGGACGACTTCGTCGTCGCGCAGGCCAACGCCCCGCTGACCGACGACTTCCACTTCCAGGACGACAAGGTGCTCGTCCGCAAGAAGGGCGGGGAGGTCGAGCTCGTCGGCAAGGACGAGGTCGACTACATGGACGTCTCGCCGCGCCAGATGGTGTCGGTCGCGACCTCGCTCATCCCGTTCCTCGAGCACGACGACGCGAACCGCGCCCTCATGGGTGCGAACATGCAGCGCCAGGCCGTGCCGCTCCTCCGCTCCGAGTCGCCGCTCGTCGGCACCGGCATGGAGGGCTACACCGCCATCGACGCCGGTGACGTCGTCACCGCCGACAAGGCGGGCGTCGTCTCCGAGGTCTCGGCCGACGCCGTGACCCTGCAGCTCGACGAGGGCGGCACGCAGACCTACTACCTGCGCAAGTTCGACCGCTCGAACCAGGGCACCAGCTACAACCACCGCGTGATCGTCAGCGCCGGTGAGCGTGTGGAGCAGGGCGAGGTCATCGCCGACGGCCCCGCGACGGAGAACGGCGAGCTCGCGCTCGGCAAGAACCTCCTCGTCGCGTTCATGCCGTGGGAGGGCTACAACTACGAGGACGCGATGATCCTGTCGCAGAACCTCGTGAAGGACGACACGCTCTCCTCGATCCACATCGAGGAGTACGAGGTCGACGCCCGCGACACGAAGCTCGGCAAGGAGGAGATCACCCGCGACCTCCCGAACGTCAGCCCGGACCTCCTGGCCGACCTCGACGAGCGCGGCATCATCCGGATCGGTGCCGAGGTCCGCCCCGGCGATATCCTGGTCGGCAAGGTCACGCCGAAGGGCGAGACCGAGCTGAGCGCCGAGGAGCGCCTGCTCCGTGCCATCTTCAACGAGAAGTCGCGCGAAGTCCGCGACACCTCGCTCAAGGTGCCCCACGGTGAAGAGGGCACGATCATCGGCGTCAAGGTGTTCGACTCGCAGGACGGCGACGACGAGCTCGGCTCGGGCGTCAACCAGCGCGTGGTCGTCTACATCGCCCAGAAGCGCAAGATCACCGCGGGTGACAAGCTCGCCGGCCGCCACGGCAACAAGGGCGTCATCTCGACGATCCTGCCCGTGGAGGACATGCCGTTCCTCGCGGACGGCACCCCGGTCGACATCGTCCTCAACCCGCTCGGCGTCCCCGGCCGCATGAACTTCGGCCAGGTCCTCGAGATCCACCTCGGGTGGCTCGCGAAGCAGGGCTGGAACGTCGAGGGCATCCAGGAGTGGGCCTCCGCCCTGCCCGAGGCCGCGCACAGCGCAGCCCCCGGCACGAAGGTCGCCACCCCGGTGTTCGACGGTGCGTACGAGCGCGAGATCGAGGGCCTCCTCGACTCCACGCTCCCGAACCGTGACGGCGAGCGCCTGATCGGTTCCTCGGGCAAGGCGCAGCTCTTCGACGGTCGCTCCGGCGAGCCGTTCCCGGAGCCCGTCTCGGTCGGCTACATGTACATCCTGAAGCTGCACCACCTGGTCGACGACAAGATCCACGCCCGTTCGACCGGCCCGTACTCAATGATCACGCAGCAGCCGCTGGGTGGGAAGGCGCAGTTCGGTGGACAGCGCTTCGGTGAGATGGAGGTGTGGGCGCTCGAGGCATACGGTGCCGCGTACGCCCTCCAGGAGCTCCTGACGATCAAGTCCGACGACATCCTCGGCCGCGTGAAGGTCTACGAGGCGATCGTCAAGGGCGAGAACATCCAGGAGCCCGGCATCCCGGAGTCGTTCAAGGTCCTCATGAAGGAGATGCAGTCGCTCTGCCTGAACGTCGAGGTCCTCTCGGCGGACGGCCAGGCGGTCAGCCTCCGCGACACGGACGACGAGGTCTTCCGTGCCGCTGAAGAGCTCGGCATCAACATCTCCTCGCGGTTCGAGTCGTCGTCCGTCGACGACATCTGATCCCTCCCGTACCGAACACGTTTCGAACTCAGCAAGAGAGAAGAACATTGCTCGAAGCAACTTCCTTTGATGCCATTCGGATCGGTCTCGCGACCGCCGAGGACATCCGCCAGTGGTCGTACGGCGAGGTCAAGAAGCCGGAGACCATCAACTACCGCACCCTGAAGCCCGAGAAGGACGGTCTGTTCGGCGAGCAGATCTTCGGTCCCTCCCGCGACTGGGAGTGCGCCTGTGGCAAGTACAAGCGTGTCCGCTTCAAGGGCATCGTCTGCGAGCGCTGCGGCGTCGAGGTCACCAAGTCCTCGGTCCGCCGTGAGCGCATGGGCCACATCGAGCTCGCCGCGCCCGTCACGCACATCTGGTACTTCAAGGGCGTCCCGTCGCGCCTGGGCTACCTGCTGGACATGGCGCCGAAGGACCTCGAGAAGGTCATCTACTTCGCCGCGTACATGATCATCAGCATCGACGAGGAGGGCCGTCACGCCGACATGCCCGGCCTCGAGAACGAGATGCGCCTCGAGATCAAGAACCTCGAGAACCAGCGCGACTCGATCATCGCCGACCGCCTCAAGAAGCTCGAGGACGACCTCGCAGCCCTTGAAGAGGAGGGCGCCAAGGCCGACGTGAAGCGCCGGACCAAGGACACCGCCGAGAAGGAGATGTCCCAGGTCCGCAAGTCCTTCGACGAGGACATCACCCGCCTCGAGCGCGTGTGGGAGGACTTCCGCAACCTCAAGGTGGGCGACCTCAAGCCCGAGGACGCCGTCTTCCACGAGCTCCAGGACCGCTTCGGGATCTACTTCGACGCCTACATGGGCGCCGAGGCGATCAAGCTGCGGCTCGAGGCCTTCGACCTGGCCGCCGAGGCCGAGGCGCTGCGTCTGCAGATCGCCGAGGGCAAGGGCCAGAAGAAGATCCGTGCGATCAAGCGCCTGCGCGTCGTCAGCTCCTTCCTCGCCACCGGCAACTCGCCGGCCGCGATGGTGCTCGACGTCGTGCCGGTCATCCCGCCGGAGCTCCGCCCGATGGTGCAGCTCGACGGTGGCCGCTTCGCCACGTCGGACCTCAACGACCTCTACCGTCGTGTGATCAACCGCAACAACCGTCTCCGTCGCCTGCTCGACCTCGGTGCCCCCGAGATCATCGTGAACAACGAGAAGCGCATGCTGCAGGAAGCGGTCGACGCGCTGTTCGACAACGGTCGTCGTGGACGTCCGGTCACGGGTACCGGCAACCGCGCCCTGAAGTCCCTGAGCGACATGCTCAAGGGCAAGCAGGGTCGTTTCCGCCAGAACCTGCTCGGCAAGCGCGTCGACTACTCGGGCCGTTCGGTCATCATCGTCGGCCCGCAGCTCAAGCTCCACCAGTGCGGTCTGCCCAAGCAGATGGCGCTCGAGCTGTTCAAGCCGTTCGTCATCAAGCGCCTGATCGACCTGTCGCACGCGCAGAACATCAAGTCGGCCAAGCGCATGGTCGAGCGTTCGCGCGCCCAGGTGTGGGACGTGCTCGAGGAGATCATCCGCGAGCGCCCCGTGCTGCTGAACCGTGCGCCCACGCTGCACCGTCTCGGCATCCAGGCGTTCGAGCCGCAGCTCGTCGAGGGCAAGGCCATCCAGCTCCACCCGCTGGTCTGTGCTGCGTTCAACGCGGACTTCGACGGTGACCAGATGGCCGTGCACCTGCCGCTGTCGGTCGAGGCCCAGGCCGAGGCCCGCATCCTGATGCTCGCCTCGAACAACATCCTCAAGCCGTCCGACGGCCGTCCGGTGACCCTGCCCGCGCAGGACATGATCATCGGTCTGCACCACCTGACGACCGTCCGCGAGGGCGCCGTGGGTGAGGGCCGGGCGTTCTCCTCGGTCGCCGAGGCGATCCTCGCGAAGGACCAGAACACGCTGCACCTCAACGCGATGGTGAAGATCCGCATGACGGGTGTCCACTTCGCCGAGGGTGAGGCGCCGGAGGGCTACGAGGTCGGTCAGCCGATCCTCCTCGAGACCACCCTGGGCCGCGCGCTCTTCAACGAGACCCTGCCGGCGGACTACCCGTTCGTGCAGCGGGTCACCGACAAGGGCACGCTCTCCGCGATCGTCAACGACCTCGCCGAGCGCTACTCCAAGACCGAGACGGCCGCCGCGCTCGACCGGATCAAGGACGCCGGCTTCTACTGGGGCACCCGCTCCGGTGTGACCGTCGCCCTGTCGGACGTCGTGACGCCTCCTCGCAAGAAGGAGATCATCGCGGGCTACGAGGTCCAGGCCGCCAAGGTGCAGGGCGAGTTCGACAAGGGTCTGATCACCGACTCCGAGCGTCGCGCCGACCTGATCAAGATCTGGACCGAGGCCACGAACGAGATCGCGCAGGAGATGCGCGACAACTTCCCGGTCGACAACACCATCAACCGCATGGTGTCGTCCGGTGCTCGTGGTAACTGGCTGCAGGTGCGCAACATCGCCGGTATGCGTGGTCTGGTCAACAACCCGAAGGGCGAGATCATCGCCCGCCCGATCATCAACTCGTACCGCGAGGGCCTGACCGTGGCGGAGTACTTCATCGCCACGCACGGTGCTCGCAAGGGTCTGGCGGACACGGCACTCCGTACCGCTGACTCGGGCTACCTGACCCGTCGTCTCGTGGACGTGTCGCAGGACGTCATCATCCGTGAGGACGACTGCGGGACGACCCGTGGCCTCGAGCTGCCGATCGCGACGGTCGGTGCGGACGGCGGGCTCGTCCGCGACCCGCGCGTCGAGAACACCGTCTACTCGCGCACCCTCGCGACCGAGGCCGTCGACGCCTCGGGCACCGTGGTGGCCGAGGCCGGCGAGGACGTCGGTGACGTCCTCCTCGACAAGCTGCTCGCTGCCGGTGTCGAGAGCATCAAGGTGCGCTCGGTCCTGACCTGCGAGTCGGCCGTCGGTGTCTGCGCGCAGTGCTACGGCCGCTCGCTCGCCACGGGCAACCTGGTCGACATCGGTGAGGCGGTCGGCATCATCGCCGCCCAGTCCATCGGTGAGCCCGGTACCCAGCTGACGATGCGTACCTTCCACACGGGTGGTTCGGCCTCGGCCGACGACATCACGCAGGGTCTGCCCCGCGTGACCGAGCTCTTCGAGGCCCGCACCCCGAAGGGCGCGTCCCCGATCGCCGAGGCCCCCGGCCGCGCCACGATCGAGGACACGGACAAGGGTCGTCGGATCATCCTCACGCCGGACAACGGCGACGAGCCGTTCATCTACCCGGTGCTCAAGCGTGCGACCCTCCTCATCGAGGACGGGCAGCACGTCGAGCTCGGCGAGCAGTTCATCGCCGGCACCGTCGACCCGAAGGAAGTCCTCCGGGTCAAGGGTGTCCGTGAGGTCCAGAAGCACCTGGTCAACGGCGTGCAGGACGTGTACGGCTCGCAGGGTGTGCCGATCCACGACAAGCACATCGAGGTCATCGTCCGCCAGATGCTCCGCAAGGTCACCGTCGTCGACCACGCCGACACCGACCTGCTGCCGGGTGAGCTCGTCGACCGGTCGCGCTACAACGCGATCAACCGGGCGGCGCTGCAGGAGGGTCGCAAGACCGCCTCGGCTCGCCAGGAGGTCATGGGCATCACGAAGGCGTCCCTCGCGACCGAGTCGTGGCTGTCCGCCGCGTCCTTCCAGGAGACCACCCGCGTCCTGACGCAGGCGGCCATGGAGGGCAAGCAGGACCAGCTCGTCGGCCTCAAGGAGAACGTCATCATCGGTAAGCTCATCCCCGCCGGGACGGGCCTCAGCCGGTACCGCGACGTGGACGTGAACGCGACGGAGGAAGCGAAGGCGGAGCGGTACCCGAACCGCATCTTCGCGGACGACTCGTCGTTCTCGGACGCCGACCTGAGCTTCGTCGACTTCGACAGCTTCTCGTCGGACGACTTCACGCCGGGTACGTACAACTGAACCGAGTGACCCCCAGGAAGGGCCCCGCATCCGTCAGGATGCGGGGCCCTTCCCCGTAGTGGGCCGGGTCCGTAGCGGGCGGAGCCCGTTGTGGGCGGAGCCGGACGGGAGGCCCGGGGCGGCCCCGTCACGGGCCTCCCGGCCTGCCGTCCAGATCCCTAGACGGGGCGGTCGGCGCCGCTGTCGCGGCCACCCGATCCGCGCCCGCGCTCGTCGGCGAGCGAGTACAGGCTGAGGACGTTGCCGTCCGGGTCACGGACGTCGAACCAGTCGACCGCACCGTCGACGCACTCGACCGGACCCACGTCGATGCCGAGCGCGGCGATCCGGGCGTGCTGGGCGGCCACGTCGTCGACGCCGAAGCGGACGGTCGCCGGGTTCTCGTCGGCATCGGGGTCCTCGAGGAGCTGGATCCAGATCCCGCCGACCTCGTACTCGGCGATGCCCTCGGTCGGTTCGAGGTCCGGCTCGAGTCGTTCGAACACCGCGCCGTACCAGAGGCAGGACGCCTCGAGGTCGGTGACGGGCAGCCCCACGGTCACGCTCGTGATGTCCATGCCTCATCATGGTCCCTGCTCACCGGGTGCGTCGAGGGGTCGCGACCTCCCCGCCACAGCCGGTTCCGCGCGCCGACCGTCCACAGGAGGATCCGGTCGGGAACGCGAGGCGATCGGTGGGGCTGATGCTGTCGGTCATGCGCGTTCGCCGTCACCTCGATACCCGTCGGTACCCCTGTTCTGGGTCCAGCAACAACTCCTCCGCCCCCTCCTTCTGGGACTGCTCCGGGAGCGTGCCCGGACGTACCGTGGACGAGCGTCGTACCCCTGGCGGCGCGCATCGAACCACGCCGCTTCGGCGCGCCCGGCAGCAAGGAGGTACAGGGCTCATGGCAACCCTGTCCGAGATCCTCATCCTCAACGGTGCGCTCCCCATCGAGTACCTCGACGCCATGACCGGCCACGAGGACGTCGACGAGCAGGCGATCCGCTCCCTGGTCGAACAGGGCGTGGTGAGCGAGGCGCAGTACATCACCGCGCGCGCCGCCTCGCACAACTCGAAGACCGTCCCGCTCACCGACTACCCGGTCGACGGCACCGCGGTCTCGGTGCTGCCCGCACCGCTCTGCCGCCGGCACTCGGTCCTCGGGATCGGGTTCGAGGGGGAGACCCTCGTGCTCGCCATGGTGAACCCGGCGAACGTCCTGGCGATCGACGACGCCCGCGCGGCCTCCGGTCGCCCGATCAAGCCCCTGCAGGTCGACGAGCGCGACCTGCTCGCCGCGTTCGACCGGTACCTCCGTGCCGACGACGAGCTCAACGACCTCACCTCCTCGCTCGAGGAAGAGGCCTCGCGCTCGAACGAGCAGCAGGCGGACATCGGCGACGGCTCCCTGGACGACGTGCCGATCGTGCGCTTCGTGAACCTGCTCGTGTCCCAGGCGATCCAGGACCACGCGTCCGACATCCACATCGAGCCCGGCGAGCACGAGGTCCGGGTCCGCTACCGCATCGACGGCGTGCTGCACGAGATGACCCCGGCGCCGAAGAACATCCAGAACGGCGTCATCAGCCGGCTCAAGATCATGAGCGACATCGACATCGCCGAGCGTCGGAAGCCGCAGGACGGCCGTATGTCCGTGCGGCACGGTGGTCGGCAGATCGACCTGCGCGTGGCGACCCTGCCGACCGTGTGGGGCGAGAAGGTCGTCATGCGGATCCTCGACAACACGAACACGTCGTTGACCCTCAAGGACCTCAACCTGCTCGACCGCAACGCGGCGGCGTACCAGAAGTCCTACTCGAAGCCGTACGGCATGATCCTGGTCACCGGCCCGACCGGTTCCGGCAAGTCCACGACGCTGTACACGACGCTCAACGCCGTCGCGAAGCCGGAGATCAACGTCATCACGGTCGAGGACCCGGTCGAGTACCGGATGGCCGGCGTCAACCAGGTGCAGGTCAACCCGAAGGCCGGTCTGACGTTCGCGTCCGCCCTCCGCAGCATCCTCCGGTCCGACCCGGACGTCGTGCTCCTCGGTGAGATCCGTGACCACGAGACCGCGCAGATCGCGATCGAGGCGTCCCTCACCGGCCACCTCGTGCTCTCCACCCTGCACACGAACGACGCCCCCTCGGCCGTCACCCGCCTCACCGAGATGGACATCGAACCGTTCCTCGTCGGGTCCGCCCTCGACTGCGTCGTCGCCCAACGCCTCGCACGCAAGCTCTGCGACCGCTGCAAGGTGCCCGCCGTGTACGAGGCCGAGCAGCTGCACGCCCTCGGGTTCCTCGACGCACCCGACGCCGCCGTGCCGGACTTCTTCGCCCCCCTCGGCTGCTCCGTGTGCTCGAACACCGGGTACCGCGGGCGCATCGCACTGCACGAGGTGATGACCGTGACCGAGGAGATCGAGCGGCTCGCCGTCGCCCGTGCCTCGAGCGCGGAGATCGGCCGTGTCGCCCAGCAGCAGGGCATGCTCACCCTCCGGATGGACGGGTGGGAGAAGGTCAAGCTCGGACTCACGAGCGTCGACGAGATCCTGCGCGTGGTCGCGTAGCCCTGGAGGACGAGCAGATGACCGAGTCCGTCTACGACGTGACGCCCGCCAGCGACGAGCCCGTGGCCGGCTGGCACCCCGGGACGCCCGGCATGCCCGGGGTCGAGGTCGGCGGTCGCCGTGCCGCACGCCTCGCGCAGGCCGCGCAGGCGGCACCGACCTCGTACCCGCCCGCCGCGGCACCCGTGTCGTCGGCGGCCGTCTACGACCTCGGCGACGACCTGACCGCGTGGTCCGCGCCGGTCGGGCAGCCCGTCGCCGTCCCCGTCGCGCAGCCGCAGGCCGTGCCGGCGACCCCGCCGGCCGCGGTCCCGCCGTCGACCGCCAGCTACGGGTACGACCCGTACCAGGCGACCGAGCGGTTGCCGGTGGCGGCCGCGGCCGCGACCACGAGCCTCCCGAGCGTCGCGCCGCACGCGCCGACCCAGGTGGTCACGCCGACCGGCAGCCCCGAGATCAACTTCACCCGCCACGCGCGCGAGGTGGCCGACTCCGACCTCATCACCGCCCTCGCGCAGGTCGTCTACCAGGGCGCATCGGACCTGCACGTGACCGCGGACGCCCCGCCGACCGTGCGGGTCGACGGGTCGCTCCGACCCGCCGTGCCGGGAGGCCCGTGGGCCCGCAACAAGGTCATCGCCGCGCTCAAGACGCTCCTGTCGAGCGACCAGGCGGCGCAGTTCGACCAGGAGCAGGAACTCGACTTCGCGTACTCGCTGTCGCCGGAGTACCGCTTCCGCGTGAACTTCTACCAGCAGCGCGGCAACTGGGGAGCGGCCTTCCGCATCATCCCCACCAAGATCAAGACGCTCAAGCAGCTCGGTATCCCCGAGCACGTCGGGGAGTTCTCCAAGCTGTCCCGCGGGCTCGTCCTCGTCACCGGGCCGACCGGCTCCGGCAAGTCGACGACCCTCGCCGCGCTCATCGACCTCGTCAACGAGACCCGTGCCGACCACATCGTCACGGTCGAGGACCCGATCGAGTTCATGCACGAGCACAAGAAGGCGATCATCAACCAGCGGGAGGTCGGTGCGGACACCCACTCCTTCGCCCGCGCGCTCAAGCACGTCCTCCGCCAGGACCCGGACGTCATCCTCATCGGCGAGCTCCGCGACCTCGAGACGATCTCGGTCGCGCTGACCGCCGCCGAGACGGGCCACCTCGTCTTCGCGACCCTGCACACGCAGAGCGCTCCCGGCACGATCGACCGCGTCATCGATGTCTTCCCGCCGCACCAGCAGGGGCAGATCCGCACACAGCTCGCGGCGACGCTCGAAGGCGTCGTCTGCCAGACCCTCGTCCCGAAGGCGAACGGCACCGGGCGCATCGTGTCCACCGAGATCATGAAGACCACCCCCGCCATCGGCAACCTCATCCGCGAGGGCAAGACGTACCAGATCACCTCGGCCATGCAGGCCGGGCGGGACGCGGGCATGCACACCATGGACCAGGACCTGGCCGAACTGGTCAACGTCGGCACCATCACCCGCAAGGCGGCGCTCGAGAAGGTCCACGACCTCGAGGGCTTCGAACGGCTGGTGCAGCGCGTCGAGTCGCCGTCCGAAGAGTCCGCTTCGGCGATCGCCGCGAGCGGGATCGACTTCGGCGACAAGTTCTCGGGAGGTTACTGATGTCCCTCGCATTCGACTACCGGGGCCGTGACGGCGCAGGCAAGGTCGTCAAGGGCAAGCTCGACGCCGCCAGTGAGGGTGCAGCGGTCGCCCGACTCCGCCTCATGGGGATCTCTCCGATCTCGCTCGCGGAGGCGAAGGCCGGCACTGGTCTGCAGACCGAGATCAAGATCCCCGGCTTCGAGAAGCACGCCGGGCTGAAGGACCTGTCTATCATGGCCAGGCAGGCGTCGACGATGCTCTCGTCCGGGCTGTCGCTCCTGCGAGCGCTGACGATCCTCGCCGACCAGACCGAGAACAAGAAGCTCAAGGACATCCTCGGCAAGGTGCGCGACGAGGTCGAGCAGGGCGTCTCCTTCTCCGACGCCGTCGGGAAGTACCCGGTGGACTTCCCACCGATCATGATCAACATGATCCGGGCGGGCGAGACCGGCGGCTTCCTCGACAAGGCGATGGACTCGATCGCGACGAACTTCGAGAAAGAGCACAAGCTCCGCTCGACCATCAAGTCGGCGATGACCTACCCGACCGTCGTGCTGATCATGTCGCTGTTGAGCGTCGTCATCATGCTGATCTTCATCGTCCCGATCTTCCAGGACATGTTCTCGTCGCTCGGGGGGAAGCTCCCGCTCCCGACGATGATGCTCGTCTACGCATCGCACGCGATGGTGTGGGTCGGGCCGATCCTCGCCGTGGCGATCATCGTCGGGTGGGTCTGGTACCGCGCCAACAAGAACACCGACCGTGTCCGCGGGTTCCTCGACCCGATCCAACTGAAGCTCCCGGTGTTCGGCGTCCTCAGCAAGAAGATCGTCATCGCCCGTTTCGCCCGCAACTTCTCGAACATGATCGGCGCCGGCGTCCCCATCCTGCAGGCGCTGAAGATCGTCGGTGAAGTCTCCAACAACATCGTGGTCGAACGGGCCCTGGGCCGTGTCGCGGAATCGGTGCGGAAGGGTGAATCCATTTCCGAACCCCTCGGCAAGGAGACGGTCTTCCCGCAGATGGTGTCACAGATGATCGCCGTCGGTGAAGACGCGGGTTCCATGGAGATCATGCTCGAGAAGATCGCGATGTTCTACGACGCTGAAGTGGAATCGACGACCGAAGCGCTGACGTCATTGATCGAACCATTGCTCATCGCATTCCTCGGCGTCGTCATCGGCGGAATGATCGTGGCGCTCTACCTGCCGATCTTCCAGATCACGTCCCTCATCCACTGACCACCGAACGGCTCCCTGCCCCGCACTCGAGGGGTGGCGGAGCCGTTTGCTGTGACCCACAGGTGGGGGTGAGCCGATGTGTTCCACCCCCGGTACTGGGGGCATTTCCCTGCGCTTTGGCCCCCGTTCTCGGGATTATGCGGCAATTCCGCCGTGAATACGCTCGACGGTGGCGGCAGAGCACAGCCCCGAACATTCCTCAATCAACTCCCGAAAGAGTGGAAACACCATGTACGCAGCACTCATGGGCAAGCTCAACGCTCGCCGCAAGGGGCTTCTCGAAGAGGGCGAGAAGGGCTTCACCCTGATCGAACTCCTCGTCGTCGTCATCATCATCGGCATCCTCGCCGCGATCGCCATCCCGGTGTACCTGGGCGTGCAGAAGAACGCGCAGGACTCGGCGACGCAGACCGACGTGACGAACGCGAAGATCGCGGTCGTCTCGGCGCAGACGAACCTCGGCAAGCTGCCGGGGGACGTTGCTGACTTCGACGCCACCGCGCGCGCAGCCAAGGTCGACAGCACCGGAACCCAGACCTGGACCGACGCCGGTGTGACCCGGTCCGCCAACACGTCGAAGCTCACCTACAAGGCCGGTGCGACCGCTGGCGCGTACTGCGTCGCGGGGAAGAGCTCGAACGACACCGTCTTCTTCGCGACCAACGAGGTCGGCACGACGAAGGTCGCCGGCACCACCACGTTGCCGACCACCTGCACCGCTCCGTAACGCACCACCCGCCGGTGTGGCCGTGGTGACGCATCGTCGCCACGGCCACACCGCTGTACGACCGAGACGAGAGGAGCCGCCATGTCCCGCATCCACGCCGCGCTGACCCGGCGGCTCGCCGCAGACTCCGGTTTCACCATCACCGAGGTCCTGGTCGCGATGATGGTGTTCGCCGTCATGTCGATCGGTCTCGCGTACGGCATCACGAACGCGCTACTGCTCACGCAGGAGAGCCGTTCCCGTCAGACCGCTCTCAACCTCGCGTCACAGGACCTCGACAAGCTCCGGTCACTGGCGAACCCCTTCGAGATCCGCTCGACGACCGGTGACACGGAGCAGCCCTTCACGGTGGGGCAGCAGGACTACACGTTGTCGCGGACGACGCAATGGGTCGACAGCGCCGGCCGGTCGAGCTCGTGTGGCACCGACGGCACGACGCTCGCGTACAAGAGCATCACGAGCACCGTCAGCTGGAAGAGCGGCCGGGGCAAGCCCCTGTCGGTCTCGCTCGACACGCTCATCGCGCCGAGTTCGCGCATCAACGCGGACGGCACCGGGGCCATCCTCGTCACGATCCGGAACGCGGCCGGCACCGGCGCAGCCGGAGTCCCCGTGACCATCACGGCGAACCCCGGCGGAGGTGGCGCCGCGGTCACCGCACCGGCGGTCACCGACGGTTCGGGATGCACGTACGCGCTGAAGGTCCAGCCAGGGACGTACACGGTCTCGGCTTCCACCCCTGGTGGGATCGACTCCAGCCAACAAGAAGTCGCGAAGAACCAGAACGTCTCGGTGTCCGCGGGGACCGACGCCGCGGTGACCTTCACCTACGACCAGGCGCACACGTTCCAGGTCGCGTACGGCACGAGCTACCCAGGTGGTACGGCGAAGCTGCCGACGAACCTCACGACGACGCTCTACAACGGCGTCGGCGGTAGCTCGTTCTTCGCCGGGACCCCGACGACGATCAAGGCTTTTCCCTACCAGGACGGCTACCAGGTCATGGCCGGTGCGTACGTCGATGCCGACGGTGGTGGCACCGCGACGTGCCTCAGCCCCAACCCCGGCAAGTGGACGACGGCGACGAACGGTGCGATCGGACAGGCGCCCGAGGCGGTCGACGCCGCAGCCGGCGTCGCGGATCCTCCCGGTAAGCGGGTCACGGTCCCCATGGGCATCGTCACCGTGCCGATCGACAGCGGCTACCCGTACATCACGGCGGTCAGTGACAGTGCGGCTCCCGACTTCGACCCCGGCTGCAACGCGCCGAGCCCGAAGACCCTGACGTTCTCGGGCCTCGCGGCCGGGAATGCCACCATCGCGCTGCCCTACGGCACCTGGTCGCTCTACGAGACGAAGGCACTGGGTTCGACCGCGTCCTCGAACAGCAAGAACCTCGTCCAGACGGCCTCGAGCAAGATCACCTACCCCAACGGTGGCGGTCAGACGAACAACGCCGGGTTCCTGGTCTTCAAGTGGGGCGACACCGTGACCCTGGATCCACGGAAGGTGCCGTGATGCTGCGGCAGGTACTCCGACGAGCGCGTCATGACGACCGCGGCATCAGCATGGCCGAGCTGTTGGTCGCGTCATCCGTCTCCGTGCTCATCCTCGCCACCCTCGGCGGGTTCTTCGTCGCGTCGATCCGAGGGAGCGCGTCGAACGCCAACACCGACACGAACCTCCGTCAGGCGACGAACAGCATCAACGCCATGTCCCGGTACCTACGCGCGGCGACGACCCGAGCGGTGCCCACGAGTCTGGTTCCGGACGCGGCAGTCGTGAAGGCGACGCCGACGGATCTCACGTTCTACGCGTACATCAACCTCATCGACGACGCGGACATCGCGAAGCGCACGGCGGAGAAGCCCGTGCTCGCGCGGTACTACGTCGACTCCGCATCCCGGCAACTCGTCCAGCAGTTGTCCGCCTGCAGTGCCGACGCCAACGGGTACTACTCGTGCCCGGCAGTGACCAGCACGACGCGCCTGGGCGGTCCGATCGCCTCACCGACGTCCGACGGCGTCGCACTGTTCACCTACCAGAACG
Source organism: Curtobacterium sp. MCBD17_023 (assembly GCF_003224415.1). NCBI lineage: Bacteria > Bacillati > Actinomycetota > Actinomycetes > Micrococcales > Microbacteriaceae > Curtobacterium > Curtobacterium sp. MCBD17_023. The sequence goes on along the minus strand of NZ_QKLJ01000001.1, from coordinate 119,968 downwards.
CGGACAGCGGGAGTCTGGCACCGGTCGGTGGTCAGCTCAGCGCCTCAGACCGCGCCGCCGTCCGCTTCGTCACCGTCAACCTCGAACTCGGTTCGGCCACTCCAGGCGCAGGGAGCAACGCGCATCTGCAGAACACCGTCGGGCTGCTCAACCTCGGGCGGGCAGGGGCCATCTCGTGATGCGTCGGATCGTTGCCTTCTTCACGCGGGCACGGGACGCCCGCGGCGGGGACGACGCGGGCATGGCACTCGCGTCGGTCATCGGTCTCGGCGCGGTCCTGATGATCCTCGTCGCCACGATGGCCTCGGTGTCGGTGAGCGGCTCGGTGAAGTCCGCCGCAGACCGGAGCTGGAACCTCGCGATCCAAGCTGCGTACGCGGGACTCGCTGATTACCAGAGTCGCCTGACGGCCGACAACAGCTACGAGCTCGTCGGCAACGCGAGCGCGGCCTTCAGCGGTACGAGCGCGTTCTCGAAGGACTGGTCGGCGAACCCCGCATTCGCCACGTCCGGCTCGCGCTGGGCGGAGGTCGTCAACAGCGGCGGTCGCGCGCAGTTCCGCTACGAGGTCGACAACACCGACTACACGGCCGAGGGGGTCGTCCGCGTCCGCGTCACCGGCAAGGCGGGTGGTGTGACCCGCTCGATCGTGGCGGACCTCAAGGGCGACGGCTTCGTCGACTACCTGTACTTCACCGACTACGAGTCAAGCGATCCGTCGATCACCGGTGAGACGCAGGACGGCGACTCGTCGAAGCTGTGCATCCCGCAGCACTACAGCACGGACGGAAACCTGTACGACGCGAACAAGGCTTGCTCGCCGGTGCAGTTCACCAAGGACGACACGCTGACCGGGCCGGTGCGGACGAACGACACCTTCCTGCTCTGCGGCACGACGTTCACGTCCACGGTCCAGTCGACCGCGGGGGACGGTGTCTTCCGGACGCCGTTCACGAACGGCTCGACGGGCGACCGGAACTGCCGTGCGACCGCGACGTTCGGCGGCGGCGTGCCGAAGAACGTACAGTCCATCGATCCGCCGTCGACGATCGCGAACATGGGGCAGGAGGCCCGCACGGACGACCGCGTGAACGTCCCGCGTCCGGGGTGCCTGTACACGGGCCCCACTTCGTTCGTGTTCGCCGGCAACAGGGTGACCATCAAGTCGCCGCTCAGCCAGGCGACCCAGTACAAGCTCAACGGCTCCGGAAAGCCCCAGGCGGACCGCAGCGGTGACGTCCTCTGCGGGTCGCCCGCGGCACTGCGCAGCGCCAGCGGTGCCACCATCCCCGTGCTCGACGACAACCTCGCCTACGTGCAGACCGTGCCGACGGACCCACAGGACCCGAACTACACGAAGCCCGGCGACGAGCGCTCGGCCATCGGGACGATGTGCCAGGTCGGCCAGACGTACGGGAACGGACTCGGCTACCCGAAGCCGAACGAGTACGTCGGCAACGCCGGCGCGAACGGGCTCTACAACTGCCGCGCGGGCGACGCGTTCGTCGCCGGGACGGTGAACGGCAAGATGACCGTGGGCGCAGCGAACTTCCTGTACGTGACGTCGAACATCACGTACGCGGCAGGGACGCAGAGTGTGCTCGGTCTCGTCGGACAGCGTGCGGTCACGGTCTACAACCCGATCTCGTGCAACAAGTACCAGACGACGCGCAGCAACAACCAGACCATCACACTGAAGACCTGTGACACCGCGACGTCGTCGACAGGACAGCTCCAGTACGGGGCGGGGTCGAACATCACGATCAACGCGGCCATCGCCAGCAACACCGGGACGTTCCAGGTTCAGAACAACGCGTACGGACCGCGCATGGGCGACCTGACCGTGCTCGGGTCCATTGCGCAGAAGTTCCGCGGAACCGTCGGCGTCACCTACTCCACGACGGACTGGCGAGGTCAGAGCGTGTTCGATCACCAGACAGGCTTCACGAAGAACTACGGGTACGACAACCGCTTCCAGAGCATCGCGCCGCCGAAGTTCCTGCAGCCCGTGAGCACGAGCTACGGCATCACGACACAGGTCGAGGTGAACGCGGCATACCGTGCCGACGGCTCCTGTGCTCGGGCCAGCTCCGGAGACTGCCAATGACAGCGCTCTTCACCGGCTCCACCGCCGTGCTCGGACTGCTCATCGGGTCCTTCTTGAACGTCGTCGTGTACCGCGTACCCGCTGGCATGTCGGTCGCGCGGCCGGCGAGCGCGTGCCCCCGGTGCGGCCACGAGATCCGCGGGATCGACAACGTGCCGGTGCTCTCGTGGCTCGTCCTCCGGGGGCGCTGCCGTGACTGCAGCGCGCCCATCTCGGTCCGGTACCCAGCTGTCGAACTCACAACAGCGGTTCTCTTCGGCGTCGTCGCCCTCGCCTTCGCGCCGGCCGGCATCGGGAACGGTGCGGCGGTCGGTCGTGTCGCGGTCCTGTCCGCACTGCTCTACCTCATGGCGGCCAGCGTCGCCCTGGCCCTCATCGACCTCGACACACACCGCCTCCCGAACGCCATCGTCCTGCCGGCCTACGCGGTCCTGGCCGTCCTCCTGAGCGGAGCGTCGGTCCTCACGGGGGACTGGGGCGCCCTGGTGCGTGCTGTCGTCGGGCTCGCCGGTCTCGGTGGTGTCTACCTGGTGTTGGCACTCGCCGTCCCGGGCGGGATGGGCCTGGGCGACGTCAAGCTCGCCGGCGTCCTCGGGTTCGTCCTCGCGTACCTCGGATGGGGACCCCTCGCAGTGGGAGCTTCCGCAGCGTTCCTGCTCGGCGGTACGTTCTCGATCGTGCTCCTCCTGTCCGGCCGTGCCGGGCGACGGAGCGGGATCCCCTTCGGTCCCTGGATGCTCGCCGGCGCATGGACCGGCATCTTCCTCGGCCCCACGATCTGGGCTGCCTACCTCGGCGCCCTCGGACTCGGCTGATCGCCGCCAACCCAAAGGACGCGAAGCATGGGCAAGAGCATCGTCGGGCTGGACCTCGCCGCGAACACGATCCGCGCCGTCGAGGTCGCTGACGCCGACAAGGCGCGCCCCACGGTCGTGCGGTTCGCGGAGGTCCCCACGCCTCCGGACTCGATCCGCAAGGGTGAGGTGATCGAGCCGAACACCGTCGCTGGTGCGCTCCGACAGCTGTGGCACGTGGGGAAGTTCCGCACCAAGAACGTCGTGCTCGGCGTGGGGAACCAGCGTGTCCTCTCCCGTGATCTGACCATCCCCAAGTCGTCCCGCGAGCAGATCCGCGAGTCGCTCCCGTTCCAGGTCCAGGACATGCTGCCCGTGCCGGTCGGCGACGCGATCCTCGACTTCTACCCGGTCTCCGAAGCGGCCGGCGAGAACGGACCCGTGCTGCACGGGCTCCTCGTCGCCGCGATCAAGGACGCCGTGCTCGCGAACGTGAAGGCGGTTCAGCTCGCCGGTCTCAACCCGGCTGCCGTCGACCTCATCCCGTTCGCGTTGAGCCGGGTCGCGGTCACGCGTCAGCAGCTCACCGGGACGGTCGCCATGGTGGAACTCGGGGCTGAGACGACGAGCGTCGTCGTGATCACCGACGGCGTGCCGCAGTTCGTCCGCATCATCCCGACAGGTGGCAACGACGTGACCAAGCTGCTCTCTGCGCGGTTCGAGATCGGGTGGGACGAAGCAGAGGCCATCAAGCGGCACTTCGGCTTGGGTGGTACTGCCCGGACATCGGACGACGCCCGTGCCGTGGCGGTCATCACCGAGTCGTCGAGCGAGCTGTTCGCTAGCCTCCGCAACACCGTCAGCTACTTCGTGAACACCCGACCGGGTCAGGCCGTCACGAAGATCCTGCTCGCCGGAGGCGGAGCGAAGATGCCCGGGTTCGCTTCCGCGCTCAGTGACCACACCCGGATCCCCGTCGCGATGACCGACCCGTTCGCGGGTGTTGCTCGTGGCCGTTCCATCACGCCGGACGCGCTCGCCGCACGCGGCACCGCCGTCGCCGTCGCGTTCGGCCTCGCAGTCGGGAGCAAGGCAGCATGACCGGAACCGCGCAGTCCACCACCGCCGAGCCAGCCCGGGCCGGCATCTTCGGCATCGGGCGCCGATCCGGCTCCAGCGCCACATCGGATGTGAAGCCGCAGCAGAAGTCGCGGCCGGCCAAGAAGGTGCCGGGCGTGACGCCGGGGCGTGAACCCCGTGTCGACCTGCTGCCCGTCGAAGTGCACCTGGACCGCCGTGGGCGGGCGATCGCGCGCCGGATGTGGTTCGGAGCTGGCCTGGTCGCGGCGCTGGTCGTGCTCGGGACTGCGGCCGCAACCATCCAGAGCATGGGTGCCCGCTCCGACCTGGCCGCCGCGCAAGCGGAGACGGCATCGATCCAGCAGCAGCAGCAGCAGTACGGCGAGGTGCGGCGGGTCGAGCAGGACACGGCACTCGCCCGCGCGGGGCAGCAGGTCGGCGGTTCCACGGAGATCGATTGGCAGTCCACCCTGAGCACGGTGCAGCAGCTCCTCCCGCAGGGTGTCGTCATCACCGCGCTCAACATCGAGTCCTCGAGCCCGATGCAGAGCTTCGACCAGTCGACCGCGCCCCTCCAGGGGGCGCGTGTCGCGACGCTGAACGTGACCGTCAGCAGCCCGTCGATCCCGTCCGTCCCCGACTGGACAGAACGACTGACGAACCTCACGGGCTACGTCGACTCGAACATCGACACGATCACCCGTGGCAGCGCGACCGGAGACGGCGCAGCAGCTGCAACCGGCACCTACCAGGCGTCCATCACACTGCACGTCGACAGCGAGGCGTACGACGGCAAGTACGCAGAGAAGAGCAAGTGACGTGAACCGGAACCGCCTCTCCCTCATCCTCGCGGCGCTCGCCGCCGCCGCGATCGCCGTCGGGGGTTTCTTCCTCGGCGTCCAGCCCCAGCTCGCATCCGCGGCAACGGACAACGCGCAACAGACACAGACCGAACGGACGAATGACAGCAGCCGGGCTGAACTGGACCGTCTCCGGAAGCAGTTCACGTCGCTCGCCGCGATGAAGGCCGAACTCGCGCAGCTCAGGGGCTCAGTGCCTGCCACCGCGAGCACGGATGAGTTCATCCGGTCGCTCGACGCCGTCGCCGTCACGAGCGGGGCGACCGTCGCATCGGTCTCGGTCGGTGAAGCGCAGGCCTACAACGCGCCCGCTGCCGACGCTTCCGCTGCCACCGAGCCGACGGCGGAGAGCAGTGCGTCCCCGTCGGCCGCGGCAGAACCTCCTGCCACTGCGAGTCCTGCGACACCGTCCGCACCGGCCGCGACGACGAACTCGCTGGTGACCTCGTCGAACTTCGCGGTGATCCCCGTCTCGATCAGCATCGAGGGGACGTACGACCAGGCTCTCGCCTTCACCGGAGGGGTGCAGGACGGCGAACGACTGTTCCTGATCACCACGGTGACGTCCTCGTCCTCGACGTCGCCGGAAGACGGCACCGCCGACGGTGCAGGACGGCAGTCCTGGACGCTCGGCGGCTTCGTCTACGTCCTCAGCGACACGGTCGCCGGGGCTGGGGACGCAGGGGCCACCAGTCCGTCGACCGCCCCGGCCACTCCCGTGGCCACACCGACGGCGACTGCGGAGGGCTGACCGCCACCTCCACCGAACGCCCCCCGGAAGGGGTCCCGCCGCCACGCCGGACCCGCTTCCGCCGGGGCGTTCCGTGCCTCTACCATGCTGCTCGGGCCCGCGCTCGCGGCTGCCCATCTCCCTCTCGGACGTCCCTCGGAACGGGCGTCCCTCGTCGTGCCCGGAGTCGCTCGTGTTGGTCGGTGTCGTGGAGTTCCTCGGCTGGTTCGGGGCCGGAACGGTCCTCGTCGGGTACGTCCTCTTCTCGCTCGGGAAGATCGCGAACGGCCCGGTGTACCAGCTGTTCAACCTGGTCGGTGGCGTCGCGATCGCGGTGAACGTGGCCGCGCACCACGCCGTCCCCTCGACGATCGTGAACAGCATCTGGGCGGCCGTGGCGGCAGTGGTCCTCGCGCGCATGGTCGTCCGCCGCCGACGGGGCACGTCGGCCGGCGTGCAGCCGGCTCCGGAGCTGCACGCGGAACCCCCCACCACGACGGCAGTCCTGCCGGTGGTCGGCCCGGCCCTCCGCGACCACCAGCCGGAGGCGGACCACCGCTCCGATGCGGACCACCGCTCCGATGCGGACCACCGCTCCGAGGCGGACCAGCAGCCGGAGCCCGACCAGCCGGAGACCGGCCACCGGCCCGACGGGACCCTCGTCGAGGACGCGCCCACGGGCCTCCCGGCCGGCCGCACGACGGGTACGGACGCCACGGGCACGGACGCCACGGACACGGACGCCACGGACACGGACGCCACGGGCACCGCCGCCACGGGCACCGACGCGCCCGCTCCGATGACGGAGACGGTGCCGGTCATCACGGCGACCATCGCCCTCGCGCTCGTCCAGGCGGCACACCAGCAGCACGCGGCCCAGCAGGAGGCCGCGCAGCAGCAGAGCACGCAGCCGGAACCCGCCGACGCCCCGTAGCTGCCGGACCCGGACCGACGCGGAGCGCTACGATCGGCGCATGTCCCGGTGGTTGGTGGCGACGATGGCGTCGGTCCTCTTCATCGCGCTCGTCATCGCCGTGACGGGCTTCGAGGCCCTGCTCGCCGACGTCGAGGCGATCCGGCAGCCGGACGCCACCCCCTACCTCGGTCCGGCGATGGTCGTCGGCGCCGGTGTCGCCGTGTTCCTCGCGACCGCGATGGGCGCCCGCGAGGGGAACCCCGTCGTCACCGGACTCGTCGCCGCGGCGACGACGTACCTCGTCATGCTCGGCGTGGGCGCGGTCGGCTACGCCCTCGTCCGGTCCGACGCCGCGGAACTGCTCGTCTTCCCGGCGGGCTACGCCCTCAGTCCGTTCGTGGTCGGTGGGGTCGTCGTGGCGCTCGTCACGGTCGTCGGCGGCATCTCCGCGGTCCGGTGGCAGGGCTCCCGTCCACAGGGGCAGCAGTCGTCGCCGATCCGTCCACAGGACTGACGGGAGGCCCGGCCCGCGTCCGCCGCGTTCGGTACGATTCCGGGACGAGCTGAACGACGGCGCCTTGGGGGACTCATGACGGACGCACCTGACGACTCGCGGGGCTGGGAGTCGGTGCCGGGGGCGGACACCCTGCGCGGCGACCGTGCGCTGCCCGCGGTGATGACCGCCGGCCCGACCGCGTCTGCCCCGGGGCACGCGTCCGGTCGACCTCGCCGCGGACTCCGGAAGGGTGCGGTGATCGGCATCGTCGCCGGGGCCGCAGCGCTCGTGCTCCTCGTGGTCGCGGGCGGTATCGGGTGGTCGGTCGGCTCGGACAGCCACTCCGCGGACCGCCCCGTGCAGGCGTTCCTGCGCGACGTCGAGGGCGGTCGCCTCACGGACGCGCTCGACGCCGCCGGCATCGACCGCGACGACGACGACGTCCTCCTCACCGACGCCGCTTACGCGCAGGCGAACGACAAGATCACCGCCCACCGGATCACCTCGGTCGACCAGGGCGACGACCGCGCGACCGTGCACGCGCTGCTGACCCAGGCCGGCCGGAGCGTGCCGGCCACGTTCGAACTCGAGCGCACCGGGACGGACTGGGGTGTGTTCCCCGTCTGGGAACTGCAGCCGCCGTCCCTCGGCTCGGTCGAGGTCGTCGTGCAGGGACCGACCGACAGCACTGTCCGGGTCGCCGGAGCGGAGGCGACGACCGGTGACCTCGGCGCGGTCGCACTGCGGGCGTTCCCCGGCTCGTACGAGGTGTCGTCCCAGGGCGGCAAGTGGTTCGCCGCCGATGCCTCGACGGCCGCCGTGCGGGGGTTCGGGACGCCCGGGACCCCGGTCGTGCTCGCCACGACCCTGACCGACGCCGGCCAGCAGGCCGCGACGAAGGCCGTCGACTCCTGGGTGGACGGCTGCGTCGCGGCCCAGACGGCCACGCCGGACGGCTGCAGCTTCTACGCCTACGGGGAGAACCCGGCGAACACCTACACGAACCAGAAGTGGACACTCGACGCCAGGCCGTCGGTCGGCGTCGGCGACTGGTCCTCGAGGGGATGGCTCGTCGAGACCCGCGCTCCGGGGTCGGCGACGTTCACCGCGGAGTTCACCGGTCCGAACGGTCGTGGGACCGCGACGGCCGGGCCGATCGACGTCAACGCGTCCGGCTGGATCACCGGCTTCGGGGACGACGGCGCCACCTTCGTCCCGGCGGTCGCGAACGGCCAGACCGACTCCGGCTCCTGACCGCCCTCGTCCCGCGTCCCCGGGCGGTTCTCGCCCGGGGCGAACGGGCCGCCGTCGGGCCCACCGTGGATTGATTTCAGCGGGCGTGGCGGCTAGGCTCTCCCGGGTGTGCGCCTTCGGGCGCGCCCAGATCCTGCAGGCCTCCGGCCTCCTGATCACTCCATCCCCCATCTCCCTCCGCCGTCAGGCGGTGGTCCGCGTGGGATGAGGAAGCCGACGGACCGCGTCGGCCAGAGAGCACGAGCGAAGAACCAGGAGAACAGTTGCCTACCATCCAGCAGCTCGTTCGCAAGGGTCGTACGCCGAAGGTCGTCAAGACCAAGGCGCCCGCCCTGAAGGCGAACCCCCAGCAGCGTGGCGTGTGCACCCGCGTCTACACCACCACCCCGAAGAAGCCGAACTCGGCACTGCGCAAGGTCGCTCGTGTCAAGCTCTCGAACGGCACCGAGGTCACGGCCTACATCCCCGGTGAGGGCCACAACCTCCAGGAGCACTCGATGGTGCTCGTCCGCGGCGGTCGTGTGAAGGACCTCCCGGGTGTGCGCTACAAGATCATCCGTGGTGCCCTGGACACCCAGGCCGTCAAGAACCGTAAGCAGGCCCGCAGCCGCTACGGTGCGAAGAAGGGTTGAGTTAGATGCCTCGTAAGGGTCCCGCCCCGAAGCGCCCCGTCGTCGCCGATCCGGTCTACGGCGCCCCCGTCGTCAGCCAGCTCGTCAACAAGATCCTCCTCGACGGCAAGAAGGGCCTCGCCGAGCGCATCGTCTACGACGCACTCGAAGGGGTCTCCTCCAAGAACGGCCAGGACGCCGTCACGACGCTCAAGAAGGCGCTCGACAACGTCCGTCCGACCCTCGAGGTCCGCAGCCGCCGCGTCGGTGGCTCGACCTACCAGGTCCCGGTCGAGGTCAAGCCGCACCGTGCGAACACGCTCGCGCTGCGCTGGCTGACCTCGTACGCCAAGGCCCGTCGCGAGAAGACGATGACCGAGCGTCTCATGAACGAGATCCTCGACGCGTCGAACGGTCTCGGTGCCGCGGTCAAGCGCCGTGAGGACACCCACAAGATGGCCGAGTCGAACAAGGCCTTCGCGCACTACCGCTGGTAGTCATCCGGCACCGTCCGGGTGCCTCGGTCAACAGCCGCGGCACCCGGACGGCCGCCACCCTCTCCTACAACTCTCTCGGAGGAACCCTGTGGCACAGGACGTGCTCACCGACCTGAACAAGGTCCGCAACATCGGCATCATGGCGCACATCGACGCCGGCAAGACCACGACCACCGAGCGCATCCTGTTCTACACGGGCATCACGCACAAGATCGGTGAAGTCCACGACGGCGCAGCCACCATGGACTGGATGGCGCAGGAGCAGGAGCGCGGCATCACGATCACGTCGGCCGCGACGACGTGCTTCTGGGACAACAACCAGATCAACATCATCGACACCCCGGGTCACGTGGACTTCACGGTCGAGGTGGAGCGTTCGCTCCGCGTCCTCGACGGTGCGGTCGCCGTCTTCGACGGCAAGGAGGGCGTCGAGCCCCAGTCCGAGACCGTGTGGCGTCAGGCGGACAAGTACAACGTCCCGCGCATCTGCTTCGTCAACAAGATGGACAAGCTCGGTGCGGACTTCTACTTCACCGTCGACACGATCATCAACCGCCTCGGTGCGGAGCCGCTCGTGCTCCAGCTCCCGATCGGTGCCGAGAACGACTTCGTCGGCGTCATCGACCTGATCGAGATGCACGCCAAGGTCTGGCCGGGCGATGCCAAGGGTGACGTCACCATGGGCGCCCAGTACGAGGTCCAGGAGATCCCCGCGGACCTCAAGGACCGTGCCGAGGAGTACCGCGCGAAGCTCGTCGAGCGTGTCGCGGAGACCGACGACGCACTGCTCGAGAAGTACTTCGGTGGCGAAGAGCTCTCCAAGGACGAGATCAAGGCCGCGATCCGCAAGCTGACGATCAACTCCGAGGTCTACCCGATCCTCTGCGGCTCGGCGTTCAAGAACCGTGGCGTGCAGCCGATGCTCGACGCGGTCATCGACTACCTGCCGTCGCCCCTCGACGTCCCGCCGATGATCGGCCACGACGTCAAGGACGAAGAGGTCGAGATCATCCGCAAGCCGGAGGCCTCCGAGCCCTTCTCCGCGCTCGCGTTCAAGGTCGCGGTGCACCCGTTCTTCGGTCGCCTCACCTACGTCCGCGTGTACTCCGGTCACATCGACTCCGGTGCCCAGGTCATCAACTCGACCAAGGGCAAGAAGGAGCGCATCGGCAAGATCTTCCAGATGCACTCCAACAAGGAGAACCCGGTCGACTCGGTCACCGCCGGTCACATCTACGCGGTCATCGGCCTCAAGGACACGACCACGGGTGACACCCTGTGCGACCCGTCGAACCAGGTCGTCCTCGAGTCGATGACGTTCCCGGAGCCGGTCATCGAGGTCGCGATCGAGCCGAACACCAAGGCCGACCAGGAGAAGCTCTCCACCGCGATCCAGAAGCTCGCCGAAGAGGACCCGACGTTCCGCGTCGAGCTCAACGCCGAGACCGGTCAGACGACGATCAAGGGCATGGGCGAGCTCCACCTCGACATCCTCGTCGACCGCATGAAGCGCGAGTTCAAGGTCGAGGCGAACGTCGGCAAGCCGCAGGTGGCCTACCGCGAGACCCTGACCAAGGTCGTCGAGCGCTACGACTACACCCACAAGAAGCAGACCGGTGGTTCCGGTCAGTTCGCGAAGGTGCAGATCGCGCTCGAGCCGATGCCCGTCACCGCCGAGAAGGTGTACGAGTTCGAGAACGCCGTCACCGGTGGTCGCGTCCCGCGCGAGTACATCCCGTCGGTCGACGCCGGTATCCAGGACGCGATGCAGGTGGGCGTGCTCGCCGGCTTCCCGACCGTGGGTGTCAAGGCGATCCTCAAGGACGGCGCGGCGCACGACGTCGACTCGTCCGAGATGGCGTTCAAGATCGCCGGTTCGATCGCGTACAAGGAAGCGGCCCGCAAGGCCGGTCCGGTGCTGCTCGAGCCGATCATGGCCGTCGAGGTCCGTACGCCCGAGGAGTACATGGGCGACGTCATCGGCGACCTGAACTCGCGTCGCGGTCAGATCTCCGAGATGACCGATGCGTCGGGCGTCAAGGTGGTCCGCGCGAGCGTCCCGCTGTCCGAGATGTTCGGGTACGTGGGCGACCTGCGCTCCAAGACCTCTGGTCGTGCTGTCTTCTCCATGGTGTTCGAGACCTACAACGAGGTCCCGCGCAACGTGGCGGACGAGATCATCCAGAAGAGCACCGGGGCCTGACGCTCCCGCGTCATCCCCAGGCGAGGGTGCCCGGCGACGGGCCCCTCGTCACCAAGTAAAGTAGAGACACACACACCGCGCGCCAACAGCGCAGGGCCGACCAAGGTCCTGCCGGGGGCGACGCATCCGAGTCCTGAGGAGGACCCACAGTGGCCAAGGCCAAGTTCGAGCGGACCAAGCCGCACGTCAACATCGGAACCATCGGTCACGTCGACCACGGCAAGACCACGCTCACGGCGGCGATCACCAAGGTTCTGCACGACCAGTACCCGGACCTCAACGAGGCCCGTGACTTCGCGCAGATCGACAACGCTCCCGAAGAGCGCCAGCGCGGCATCACGATCAACATCTCGCACGTCGAGTACCAGACCGACAAGCGCCACTACGCGCACGTCGACGCTCCTGGTCACGCCGACTACGTGAAGAACATGATCACCGGTGCGGCCCAGATGGACGGCGCGATCCTCGTGGTCGCCGCCACCGACGGTCCGATGCCCCAGACGCGTGAGCACGTCCTGCTCGCCCGTCAGGTCGGCGTCCCCTACATCGTCGTCGCCCTCAACAAGGCCGACATGGTGGACGACGAGGAGATCCTGGAGCTCGTCGAGCTCGAGGTCCGCGAGCTCCTCGGCTCGCAGGAGTTCGACGAGGACGCCCCCGTCGTGCAGGTCTCGGCGCTCAAGGCGCTCGAGGGCGACGAGAAGTGGGTCAAGTCCGTCCAGGACCTGATGTCCGCCGTCGACGAGAACGTCCCGGACCCGGTGCGCGCCACCGACCAGCCGTTCCTCATGCCGATCGAGGACGTCTTCACGATCACCGGTCGTGGAACCGTCGTCACCGGTCGTGTCGAGCGCGGTGAGCTCGACATCAACTCCGAGGTCGAGATCGTCGGCATCAAGGCGACCCAGAAGACCACGGTCACGGGCATCGAGATGTTCCGCAAGCTGCTGGACAAGGCAGTCGCCGGTGACAACACCGGTCTGCTCATCCGTGGCCTCAAGCGCGAGGACGTCGAGCGCGGCCAGGTCGTCGTGAAGCCGGGTTCGGTCACGCCGCACACCGAGTTCACCGCGAACGCGTACATCCTGAACAAGGAAGAGGGCGGTCGTCACAACCCGTTCTACGCGAACTACCGTCCGCAGTTCTACTTCCGCACCACGGACGTCACCGGCGTCATCACGCTGCCCGAGGGCACCGAGATGGTCATGCCCGGTGACACCGTCGCCATGACCGTCGAGCTGATCCAGCCGATCGCCATGGAGGAGGGCCTCCGCTTCGCCATCCGTGAGGGTGGTCGTACGGTCGGCGCCGGTACGGTCGAGAAGATCATCAAGTAACTCCGGTTGCTCCACGAGAGCGGGGTCGGGCCTTCGGGTCCGGCCCCGCTCTTCGTCGTCTCCGCACCGGGAGGCGGCAGAGGGTGCCCGCGGGGTACGTTCCTGCAGCGTTCGGCAGCGCCGAGGGTGTTGCATCGGGTCGTGACACGTCTGCGCCGCTCCTCGACCAAGGGTCGCGGGTACCACCGCGTCCGCAGCGGCAAGGGCTTCTCCTACCGCGACCCGTACGGCACCACGGTCTCCGACCCGGAGGTGCGTCAGCGGCTCGAGGACCTCGTCATCCCGCCCGCGTGGGACGACGTCTGGATCTCGCCGTACGAGAACGGCCACATCCTGGCCACCGGCATCGACGGTGCCGGTCGCCGGCAGTACATGTACCACCCGTCGTGGCGCGACCGGATGGACAAGATCAAGTACGACCGGGCCCTCGCGCTGGCCGAGTCGCTCCCGGCCGCCCGGCGGATGGTGACCCAGGACCTGCGCCGACCGGACCCGGACCGCCGTCGCGCACTGGCCGCAGCCTTCCGGATGCTCGACCAGGGCTCGCTCCGCGTCGGGTCGGAGCGGTACGCCACGGAGCACGGCAGCCACGGCCTGTCGACACTCCTCTGCTCGCACGCCCACATCTCCGGGGACGACATCGAGCTCGGCTTCCCCGGCAAGAGCCACCAGGCGTGGTCCTCGACGATCCACGACGCCGACCTCGCCCGTGTCCTGGTGGGGATGAAACGGCGGGGGGCGAACGCTCGGCTGCTCTCTTTCCGCGAGCGGCGGGGGGACGAGTGGCAACCGGTGACCGCGGAGGACATCAACGCCTACGTGAAGGAGCGTGCCGGGGATGAGTTCACGGCGAAGGACTTCCGCACGTTGCACGGCACGGTCGCGGCCGCGGTCGACCTGGCCCAGACCGGTGTCCTGTCGAGCCAGGCGAAGCGCAAGAAGGCGATCTCGCACGCGGTGAAGGCCGCGAGCGAGGTCCTCGGCAACACGCCGACCGTCGCCCGCCAGAGCTACATCGACCCCCGGTTGCTCGATGCGTACGAGCACGGCGAGACCATCGACCCGGCCCGGTTGCACGCCGCCGAGTCCGAGGTCCGGGCCCTGCTCTACCGGCAGTGACGTGATCGGTCGCCCGCGGTTCCCGGATGACGTAGCGTTGGTCGTCGTGCCCGCCCACCCCACGAGGCACGGAAGGACCCATCAGTCGTGACCGACGAGTGCATCCACGGTTTCCCCATCGAGCTCTGCGACATCTGCTCCCCACGGCAGCGTGACCCGGAGACCATCACCAAGACCCCGACGCCACGACGCACGCGTGTGACGACGTCGTTGCGGTCCGCCCCGACGAACGCCAACGGGAAGGCCGTCGAGCCGACGTTGCCCGCCACCCGCGACTTCGCGGCGCTGCGTGCGCACCACGTCACGCACGTCGACAACCTCGCCTCGATCGTCGCCGAGGGCGCGATCCTCGCCGCCGACCGCGCGACGCCCTCCGTCGACGTCAGCTCCGCCGCCACCCGGGAGGCCCGTGGCGCGGCGCTCGCACCCGACGGTTCCAGCGTGGCCGGGCACGTGCCCTTCACGCTCTCGCCGGACGCGCGCCGGTGGGACGAACTCCGCTCCGGCGCGGAGGAGGACCGCTGGTCGGACGCGGCCAGGCGCACGCGTGCGACGGAGTTCGTCGTCCTCGTCGTCCCGACCACCGCGTTCGGTGCGTCGGTGATCCTGGCGGACACGGACGCCGAGGACCCGGACGTCCGCTTCGCCGTCGGCCCGGAGGCGGCCACGAACCTCCTCCGTCGCACCGACATCACGGACCCGTCCATGCACGGGGTCGAGCTGCTCGCCGGCCCGCAGGTGCCGCTGTCGTCGGTCGCGCTCGTGGGCGTGCCGAACGACCGCGTCCGGCAGCAGGTGAAGGCCGTCTTCGCCGAGCAGGGCGGACCGTCGCCCCGTGTCGCGGTGTTCCCGCCGTGGTTCGTGCCGCCGCTCCCCGAGGACTGAGGCCGCACGCGACGCTCATGCCACGCAGGACGCCCCGGTTCCCCGAGTGGGAGCCGGGGCGTCCTGCGTGCCGTGTGGTCAGGGACGTCGACGGGACCGGGCGTAGAGCACGATGCCGGCGACGACGGAGACGTTGAGCGACTCCACCCGGCTGTCGATCGGCACCGACACCGTCTGCGTCGCGAGGTCCTGCAGGACGTCCGACGCCCCGGTCTTCTCGGCGCCGAGCAGCAGGGCGACGTCCTCGTCGAGGTCCCCGAGCGACTCGGGGGAGAGGGAGCCGTCCATGTCGACGTCGACCACGCGGAGCCCGGACTCGCCGAGCCACCGGGCGACGCGCTCGCGGGTCTCGAGCAGGACCGGCACCGAGAACACGTGGCCGCGGCTGGCGCGCACGACACGACGGTCGGCGATCGTGGGGAGGTCGCTGTCGACGAGCACGACGCCCCGTGCGCCGAGGCCGACGGCCGTGCGCACGATGGCACCGATGTTGCCGACGATCTTCACGCCGTCCAGGACGAGCACGTCCCCGGTGCCCTCGGCGAGGGCGGAGAAGCGGGCCGGTGCCGGGACGTTCGCGACGCCGAAGACCTTCGGACGCTTCTCGGAGCGGAACACCTTGGTCAGGACGGCCGGGTCGACGAGCCGTACCGGCACCCCGTGCTCGGTGCAGAGGGCGGCGAGGTCGGCGGGGAACTCCCGGCTCGAGTCGCCGTACACCTCGACGAAGCGGACGCCGGCGCGGAGGGCCTGCACGAGGGGCTCGAGGTCCTCGACGATCGCGGTGCGGACGGCGCCGCGCGCCGGCTTCGCGAGGTCGGCGAGACGCTGCACCGCGGGGTCGGACTGGTCGGTGAGCACTTCGGGTTCCGGCATGCGCGAAGGCTAGCAGCGGCGCGGGACGCCGCCCCGGGAGCGGCCGCCGACCGAGCGTCCGGCGCGCGTCGACCCGACCGCTGCGGGCGGGCCTCCAGGCCGTGCGTCGGGACGCTGAGGAGCCCGGGACGACGGACCCGGGAGGCCCGGAGGGCCGTGTCCGACACGCCGCTGCGATCGCGACACGCCCGGGTTGCACCGTCGCGGGGCCTATGGGAGACTTGTCCGGTTCCGAAATTCCGCGGGCGTTCGCGCCCGCAGGGTCACTGCTCTGGCAGTGCACAACCCCCTTGTGAAGCAGGGCTGGGTTGGGCCGCAGGCAGCAGAACACGATCGTCATCCTCGAGCACCACGGCGCAGCAGTGCCGGGTGTGGGTGACGACATGTCCGCGCGGCTGGCCCAGGCCCTCGCGCGGTTGACAGGAGAACAGCGGTCATCCCCTCCGGGCGGAGCCGGTGGTTCACGTAAACAGCCGGGCACGCGACAGCGGAGTCCCGGCGGCGTCAGGCGGCCTGCGGGTGCGCGGCGCAGAGAGGACAGGAAAACACATGGCGGGACAGAAGATCCGCATCCGGCTCAAGTCGTACGACCACGAGGTCATCGACACGTCGGCCCGGAAGATCGTCGACACGGTGACCCGTGCCGGTGCGACCGTGGTCGGCCCGGTGCCGCTCCCCACCGAGAAGAACGTGATCCCCGTGATCCGTTCTCCCCACAAGTACAAGGACTCGCGCGAGCACTTCGAGAAGCGCACGCACAAGCGGGTCATCGACATCGTCGACCCGACGCCGAAGGCCGTCGACTCGCTCATGCGACTCGACCTCCCGGCGGACGTCAACATCGAGATCAAGCTGTAAGGGGGCTGGAACTCATGGCGAACTCAACCAAGACCGTCAAGGGCCTCCTCGGCAAGAAGCTCGGGATGACCCAGGTGTGGGACGAGAACAACAAGTTCATCCCCGTCACCGTGATCGAGGTCGGCCCGAACGTGGTCACCCAGATCCGCAACGTCGAGCGCGACGGCTACGAGGCGATCCAGATCGCCGCGGGCCAGATCGACCCCCGCAAGGTGAACAAGCCGGCCGCTGGCCACTTCGAGGCCGCCGGGGTCACCCCGCGCCGCACGCTCACCGAGATCCGGACGAACGACTCCGCCGAGTACTCGCTCGGCCAGGAGCTCACGGTCGACCTGTTCGAAGCGGGCCAGAAGGTCGACGTCGTCGGCACCAGCAAGGGCAAGGGCTTCGCCGGTGTCATGAAGCGTCACAACTTCGCCGGTGTCTCCGCCTCGCACGGTTCGCACCGCAACCACCGCAAGCCCGGTTCGATCGGCGCCTCCTCGACCCCGTCGCGTGTCTTCAAGGGCATGCGCATGGCCGGTCGGATGGGTGGCGACCGCGTGACCGTCCTCAACCTCACGGTCCACGCCGTCGACGCCGAGAAGGGTCTGCTGCTCGTCAAGGGCGCCGTCCCCGGTGCTCGTGGCCGTTCCGTCTTCGTCCGCACCGCCGTGAAGGGTAAGTGATCATGGCCACCACGACCGCAACCACGATCGACGTCCTCGACGTCACGGGTGAGAAGTCCGGCACCGTCGAGCTCCCCGCAGCGATCTTCGACGTCGAGACCAACGTCCCGCTGATCCACCAGGTGGTCACCGCGCAGCTCGCCGCCGCGCGCCAGGGCACCCACAAGACCAAGAACCGTGGCGAAGTCCGCGGTGCCGGTCGCAAGCCGTTCAAGCAGAAGGGCACCGGCCGCTCCCGTCAGGGTTCGGTCCGCGCTCCGGAGCACACCGGTGGTGGCGTCGTCCACGGACCGACCCCCCGCGACTACTCGCAGCGCACCCCGAAGAAGATGATCGCCGCAGCCCT
This sequence comes from Curtobacterium sp. MCBD17_023, assembly GCF_003224415.1. Taxonomy (NCBI): domain Bacteria; kingdom Bacillati; phylum Actinomycetota; class Actinomycetes; order Micrococcales; family Microbacteriaceae; genus Curtobacterium; species Curtobacterium sp. MCBD17_023. Next base: position 102,331 of record NZ_QKLJ01000001.1, on the reverse strand, counting down.
GCTCGGCTCGCTCTCGGACCGCGCCCGCGGTGGCCGCATCTCCGCTGTGGAGGGCTTCATCGCGGCCGAGACGCCGTCGACGAAGGTCGCCCGCACGCTGCTCGAGAAGGTCGCGCCCGTCAAGAACGTGCTCGTCGTGCTCGAGTCGGGCGACGAGCTCACGCTCAAGTCGATCCGCAACCTGCCGAACGTCCACGCGCTCTCGTACGGCCAGCTCAACGCCTACGACGTGCTCAAGGCCGACGCGCTCGTCTTCAGCAAGAGCGCACTCGACGCCTTCATCGCGTCGAAGACCGCGAAGGAGATCACCGCATGAGCGGCTTCAACAAGGACCCGCGCGACATCATCATCTCGCCGGTCGTGTCGGAGAAGAGCTACGGCCTCATCGACCAGGGCAAGTACACGTTCCTCGTGGACCCCCGTGCGAACAAGACCGAGATCAAGCTCGCGATCGAGAAGATCTTCGATGTCAAGGTCGCCGGCATCAACACGCTGAACCGTCCGGGCAAGACCCGCCGGACCAAGTTCGGGATCGGCAAGCGCAAGGACACCAAGCGCGCCATCGTGACGCTCAAGTCCGGTTCGATCGACATCTTCACGGCTGTCGGCTGAGGACCAGAGGGATAAATCATGGCTATTCGTAACTACAAGCCCACGACTCCCGGTCGTCGCGGCTCCTCGGTCGCCGACTTCGCCGAGATCACCCGTTCGACCCCGGAGAAGTCCCTGCTCCGTCCGCTGCCGAAGACCGGTGGCCGGAACAGCTCGGGTCGCATCACGACGCGTCACATCGGTGGTGGCCACAAGCGCCAGTACCGCGTGATCGACTTCCGTCGTGCCGACAAGGACGGCGTCGACGCGAAGGTCGCGCACATCGAGTACGACCCGAACCGCACGGCGCGCATCGCGCTCCTGCACTTCGTGGACGGCACCAAGCGCTACATCATCGCTCCGAACAAGCTCAAGCAGGGCGACGTCGTCGAGACGGGCCCCGGCGCTGACATCAAGCCGGGCAACAACCTGCCGCTGCGCAACATCCCCGTCGGTACCGTGATCCACGCGATCGAGCTCCGCCCCGGTGGCGGCGCGAAGATGGCCCGGTCCGCCGGTGCCTCGGTGCGTCTCGTCGCCAAGGACGGCCCCTACGCGCAGCTCCGTCTGCCGTCGGGCGAGGTCCGCAACGTCGACGCGCGCTGCCGCGCCACCATCGGCGAGGTCGGCAACGCCGAGCAGTCGAACATCAACTGGGGCAAGGCCGGCCGCATGCGCTGGAAGGGCGTCCGCCCGACCGTGCGTGGTGTCGCGATGAACCCGGTCGACCACCCGCACGGTGGTGGTGAGGGCAAGACGTCCGGTGGTCGTCACCCGGTCAGCCCCTGGGGCCAGGCCGAGGGTCGCACGCGCAAGCCCAACAAGCCGAGCGACAAGCTCATCGTCCGTCGCCGTAACGCCGGCAAGAAGCGCAAGTAGGAGTTCCGAAGATGCCACGCAGTCTGAAGAAGGGCCCCTTCGTCGACGAGCACCTGCTCCGCAAGGTCGTCACGCAGAACGAGGCCAACACCAAGAACGTGATCCGTACCTGGTCGCGTCGGTCGATGATCGTCCCGAACATGCTCGGTCACACCATCGCGGTGCACGACGGCCGCAAGCACATCCCGGTGTTCGTCACCGAGTCGATGGTCGGTCACAAGCTCGGCGAGTTCGCGCCGACCCGCACCTTCCGCGGCCACGTGAAGGACGACAAGAAGGGCCGTCGCCGCTGAGGCGGCGACGAAAGAGGAGGAACGAAATGGTGGAGTCGATCGCACGCGTGCGACACATCCGCGTCACGCCTCAGAAGGCCCGTCGCGTCATCCAGCTGATCCGCGGCAAGCAGGCCCACGAGGCGCTCGCCATCCTGAAGTTCGCCCCCCAGGGCGCTTCGGAGCCCGTGTACAAGCTGGTCGCCTCGGCGATCGCCAACGCACGTGTCAAGGCGGACTCGACGAACAGCTTCCTCGACGAGCGCGACCTCTACGTGAGCAGCGTCTACGTCGACGAGGGCACGACCCTGAAGCGGTTCCAGCCGCGCGCCCAGGGCCGCGCCTTCCGCATCAACAAGCGCACCAGCCACATCACGGTCGTCCTCGCGACGCCGGATGAGGCCGAGGCCGCCGCGACGAGCAAGAAGGCGAGCAAGTAATGGGCCAGAAGGTCAACCCGTACGGCTTCCGTCTCGGGATCACGACGGACCACATCTCCCACTGGTTCGCCGACAGCACGAAGAAGGGTCAGCGTTACGCCGACTTCGTGGCCGAGGACGTCAAGATCCGTCAGTTCCTGACGAAGACCCTCGACCGCGCGGGCGTCGCCCGCATCGAGCTGGAGCGCACCCGTGACCGCGTCCGCGTGGACATCCACACGGCGCGCCCGGGCATCGTCATCGGTCGCCGCGGCGCCGAGGCGGAGCGCATCCGGAGCGAGCTCGAGAAGCTCACCAAGAAGCAGATCCAGCTCAACATCCTCGAGGTCAAGAACCCCGAGACCGAGGCCCAGCTCGTCGCGCAGGGCATCGCCGAGCAGCTCTCCGCTCGTGTCGCGTTCCGTCGCGCCATGCGCAAGGGCCTGCAGGGTGCACAGCGCGCCGGCGCCAAGGGTGTCCGCATCCAGGTGTCGGGCCGCCTCGGCGGCGCGGAGATGTCGCGTTCGGAGTTCTACCGCGAAGGCCGTGTGCCCCTGCACACCCTCCGCGCGAACATCGACTACGGCTTCTACGAGGCCCGGACCACGTTCGGCCGCATCGGCGTGAAGGTCTGGATCTACAAGGGCGACATCACGAACAAGGAGCTCGCTCGCGAGCAGGCGAACCAGCGTTCGTCCCGCCCCGAGCGTCGTGGCGGCGACCGTCGTGGCGGCGGCCCCCGTGGCGACCGCAACGAGCGCGGTGGCGACCGTCGCGAGCAGCAGGCCCCGCAGGACGCGCCGGCCGGCGCAGGAGTTGAGGCGTAACCATGCTTATCCCCCGTCGAGTCAAGCACCGCAAGCAGCACCACCCGAAGCGTTCGGGCCAGGCGACCGGTGGCACCAAGGTCTCCTTCGGTGACTACGGTATCCAGGCGCTCACCCCGGCCTACGTGACCAACCGTCAGATCGAGTCCGCTCGTATCGCGATGACGCGTCACATCAAGCGTGGCGGCAAGGTGTGGATCAACATCTACCCGGACCGTCCGCTCACCAAGAAGCCGGCTGAGACCCGAATGGGTTCCGGTAAGGGTTCCCCCGAGTGGTGGATCGCGAACGTCAAGCCGGGTCGTGTGCTCTTCGAGCTCTCCGGCGTGAGCGACGAGATCGCCCGCGAGGCACTGACCCGTGCAATCCACAAGCTGCCCCTCAAGGCACGCATCATCAAGCGCGAGGAGGGCGACGCATAATGGCGATCGGTTCCAAGGAGCTCCGTCCCACTGAGCTCGACACCTTCGAGAACGAGCGTCTCGCTGACGAGCTGAAGAAGGCCAAGGAGGAGCTGTTCAACCTCCGCTTCCAGTCGGCCACCGGCCAGCTGGAGAGCCACGGCCGTCTCCGTGCCGTCAAGCGCGACATCGCGCGCATCTACACCGTGCTCCGCGAGCGCGAGCTCGGCATCCGTGCCACGCCCGCCCCCGTCGAGACCGCCCCGAAGGCCAAGAAGTCGTCGAAGAAGGCCGAGAAGCCGGCTGAGTCGACCGAGGCCGAGACCGCCGAGGAGAACTGATGGCGACCGAAGAGAAGGACTCCGCAGCCCTCACCCGCGGCTACCGGAAGACCCGTCGCGGCTACGTGACGAGCGACAAGATGGACAAGACGATCGTCGTCGAGGTCGAGGACCGCGTGAAGCACCCCCTCTACGGCAAGGTCATCCGTCGCACGTCGAAGGTCAAGGCCCACGACGAGCTCGGGACCGCCGGCATCGGCGACCTGGTCGTCATCAGCGAGACCCGTCCCCTCAGCGCCACCAAGCGCTGGCGCCTGGTCGAGATCCTCGAGAAGGCCAAGTAGGCCTCGGCCCGCTTCGGAATAGGAGACAGCAGTGATTCAGCAGGAATCCCGCCTGAAGGTCGCCGACAACACGGGTGCCAAGGAGATCTTGACCATCCGCGTGCTCGGTGGCTCGGGTCGTCGCTACGCCGGCCTCGGTGACGTCATCGTCGCTACGGTGAAGGACGCCATCCCCGGCGGCAACGTGAAGAAGGGTGACGTCGTCAAGGCGGTCATCGTTCGCACCAAGAAGGAGACCCGTCGTCCCGACGGCTCCTACATCAAGTTCGACGAGAACGCGGCAGTGATCCTCAAGGCTGACGGCGACCCGCGCGGTACCCGCATCTTCGGGCCGATCGGTCGCGAACTCCGTGACAAGAAGTTCATGAAGATCATCTCGCTCGCGCCGGAGGTGCTGTAAGCCATGGCGAACATCAAGAAGGGTGACCTGGTCCAGGTCATCACGGGCGCCACGCAGGAGCGTGGCGGCGACCGCGGCAAGCAGGGCAAGGTCATCGAGGTCCGCGGCGACCGTCTGGTCGTCGAGGGCATCAACTTCGTGACCAAGCACGTCCGCGTCGGTCAGACCCAGCGCGGTTCGAAGACCGGTGGCATCGAGCAGCACGAAGCCCCGATCCACGTGTCGAACGTCGCGATCGTCGACCCGAAGACCAAGAAGCCGACCCGCGTCGGTTTCCGCAACGAACAGGTGGAGAAGGACGGCGTCACCAAGACCGTCCGCGTCCGCTACGCCAAGAAGTCTGGTGAGAAGCTCTGATGACCGACACGACTGCCGCGACTGCTGAGAAAGTTCAGCCGCGCCTCAAGCAGAAGTACCGCAACGAGATCAAGGCGGCGCTGACCGAGCAGTTCGGTTACGCGAACGTCAACCAGGTCCCCGGCCTGGTCAAGGTCGTCGTCAACACCGGTGTCGGCGAGGCCGCGCGCGACTCGAAGATCATCGAGGGGGCCATCAAGGACCTCACGGCGATCACGGGTCAGAAGCCGCAGGTCACGCTGGCCCGCAAGTCCATCGCGCAGTTCAAGCTGCGTGAGGGCCAGGCCATCGGCGCGCACGTCACCCTCCGCGGTGACCGCGCGTGGGAGTTCCTGGACCGCCTGCTGTCGCTGGCGCTCCCGCGCATCCGCGACTTCCGCGGCCTGAGCGACCGCCAGTTCGACGGCAACGGCAACTACACCTTCGGTCTCTCGGAGCAGAGCGTGTTCCACGAGATCGACCAGGACCGCATCGACCGCGTGCGTGGGTTCGACATCACCGTCGTGACCACCGCGAAGACGGACGACGAAGGCCGCGCGCTGCTCCGCCAGCTCGGCTTCCCGTTCCGTTCTGCCGAGCAGACGGTCTAAGCTACTCCGGGCGGTGCGGGCCGGAGGAGTTTCTCCTCCGGCCCGCTCGCACGAAGTCACACCGATCCCGGGGAACCGCCCTGGGATCACATCGATCGTCGAGGTCGGCACTCGTGGAACGGGTGTCGAAACCGGACGAAGGACGGAAACGCATCATGACGATGACCGATCCGGTCGCAGACATGCTGACCAGATTGCGGAACGCGAACTCGGCGCACCACGACGCCGTCTCGCTTCCGAGCTCCAAGCTCAAGCAGACCATCGCTGACATCCTCAAGCGCGAGGGTTACATCAGCGAGTGGAAGGTCGAGGACGCCCGCGTCGGGCAGACCCTGACCATCGACCTCAAGTACGGCCCCGATCGCGAGCGTTCGATCGCCGGCATCAAGCGCGTCTCGAAGCCGGGCCTCCGCGTCTACGCGAAGTCGACCGAGATCCCCCGGGTCCTCGGTGGCCTCGGCGTGGCGATCCTGTCGACCTCCTCGGGGCTCCTGACCGACCGCGAAGCCGAGCAGAAGGGCGTGGGTGGGGAAGTCCTCGCCTACGTTTGGTGATCGATCATGTCTCGTATCGGACGTCTCCCCATCGACATCCCGGCCGGAGCGACCGTCTCGGTCGACGGCCAGAACGTCGCCGTCAAGGGCCCGAAGGGCGAGCTCTCGCTCGTCATCGCTGAGCCCATCCAGGCGAAGGTCGAGGACAACCAGGTCCTCGTCAGCCGCCCGGACGACGAGCGTTCCTCCCGCGCGCTGCACGGCCTGACCCGCTCGCTCATCGCGAACCAGATCATCGGCGTCACCCAGGGCTACTCCAAGGGCCTCGAGGTCGTCGGGACCGGTTACCGCGTGGCCGCCAAGGGCAGCGACCTCGAGTTCGCGCTCGGGTACTCCCACCCCATCACGGTCAACCCGCCGGCCGGCATCAGCTTCGCCGTCGAGGGCAACAACAAGGTCACCGTGAACGGCATCGACAAGCAGCTCGTCGGTGAGGTCGCGGCCAACATCCGCAAGCTGCGCAAGCCTGAGCCCTACAAGGGCAAGGGTGTCCGCTACGCCGGCGAGATCGTGCGCCGCAAGGCCGGAAAGTCAGGTAAGTGATCATGGCCATCGGAACTCGTACTCGAGGCAAGAGCAAGGCGGCTGCCAAGGCGCGTCGCCACAACCGTCTCCGGAAGAAGATCACCGGGACCGAGACCCGTCCCCGTCTCGCCGTCACCCGTTCGTCACGTCACGTGTTCGTCCAGGTCATCGACGACGCCAAGGGTCACACCCTCGCCAGCGCATCGACGATGGAGGCCGACCTCCGCTCGTTCGACGGCGACAAGACCGCCAAGGCCCGTCGCGTCGGCGAGCTCGTCGCCGAGCGCGCGAAGTCGGCTGGCGTCGAGGCCGTGGTCTTCGACCGCGGCGGTAGCAAGTACGCCGGTCGCGTCGCCGCGATCGCCGATGGTGCCCGTGAAGGAGGGCTGAACCTGTGAGCGACATCGCGAACACCAACGACGACGCCGAGGCCACGACCGAGGTCGAGACGACCGACGCCGAGACCACCGCGACCGAGGCGAAGGCCCCCGCGGCCAAGGAGCCCGACGTCCCGGTCGTCGAGCGTCCCGTCGAGACCGCTGCGGGTTCGGCATCGAACAACCGCGACTCCGTCGACAACCGTGGCCGTCGTGGTGGCGGCAGCGGTGGCGGGCGTGACCGTCAGCAGGGTGGCCGTGGCGGCAACGACCGCAACGGTCGCGGCGGCGACAGCCAGTTCCTCGAGCGCGTCGTCACCATCAACCGCGTCTCCAAGGTCGTCAAGGGTGGTCGTCGCTTCAGCTTCACCGCGCTCGTCGTCGTCGGTGACGGCAACGGTCTGGTGGGCGTCGGCTACGGCAAGGCCCGCGAGGTCCCGACCGCCATCTCGAAGGGCGTCGAGGAGGCGAAGAAGAACTTCTTCCGCGTCCCCCGCGTCGGCAACACGATCCCGCACCCGGTGCAGGGTGAGGCCGCCGCTGGCGTCGTCCTCCTGCGTCCGGCCGCTGCCGGTACCGGTGTCATCGCCGGTGGTCCGGTCCGCGCCGTGCTCGAGTGCGCCGGCATCCACGACGTCCTGAGCAAGTCGCTCGGTTCGTCGAACACCATCAACATCGTGCACGCGACCGTGACGGCGCTCAAGCAGCTCGAAGAGCCGCGTGCCGTCGCCAGCCGTCGTGGTCTGCCCGTCGACCACGTCGTCCCGGCCCGTCTGCTGCACGCCGAGGCGGCCGCTCGTACGGCTGCGAACGAGAAGGCAGGTGCGTGATGGCGATGCTGAAGATCACGCAGACGAAGTCCGTCATCAGCGAGAAGCAGTACCAGCGCGACACGCTCCGCAGCCTGGGTCTCAAGCGCATCGGCCGTACGGTCCTGCGTGAGGACAACTCCCAGAACCGCGGGTACATCGCGACGGTTGCGCACCTCGTGAAGGTCGAGGAGGTCGACGCATGAGCGACGAGAAGAACGAGCGCGTCCAGATCCTGAAGGTCCACCACCTTCGTCCGGCAGCGGGGTCCAAGAAGGACCGCACCCGCGTCGGCCGTGGTGAGGGCTCGAAGGGCAAGACCGCCGGCCGTGGCACCAAGGGCCAGAAGGCCCGGTACCAGGTCAAGGTCGGCTTCGAGGGTGGGCAGATGCCGCTGCACATGCGCACCCCGAAGCTCCGCGGGTTCAAGAACCCGTTCCGCGTCGAGTACCAGCCCGTGAACCTGGACAAGATCGCGGAGCTCTACCCGAACGGTGGCGACGTCACCGTCGCGGACCTGGTCGCCAAGGGCGCCGTCCGCAAGAACGAGAAGGTCAAGGTTCTCGGTCAGGGTGACATCAGCGTGGCGATCACCGTCACGGTCGACAAGGTCTCGGCATCCGCCGAGGAGAAGATCGTGGCGGCGGGCGGCACCGTCACCAAGTAGTCCCCGTCGGCGGCGGCCCGCGCATTGCGCGCGGGCCGCCGTTACGGTTTCCTTGATGGCAGGTCCGGAACACGGCGTCGTTCGACGTGCGTGCCGGACCACGGGGTCGGCGCTTCCGGCCACGGGCGACCTCGCCCGGCTCGACCGGTCAACCGGTCACAGAAGTTCGGAGTAACTCGTGTTCAGAGCGGTCGCGCGCATCATGCGCACCCCAGATCTTCGGAAGAAGATCGGTTTCACCCTCGCGATCATCGCGCTGTTCCGCCTCGGCTCGTACATCCCGGCACCGTTCGTGGACTACGCCAGCGTGCAGGCCTGCCTGGCGTCCGCGTCGTCCTCCGGCGGCCTGTACGACCTGATCAACCTGTTCTCCGGCGGCGCGCTCCTGAAGCTCTCGGTCTTCGCGCTCGGGATCATGCCGTACATCACGTCGTCGATCATCGTGCAGCTCCTGCGCGTGGTGATCCCGCACTTCGACTCCCTCTACAAGGAGGGTCAGTCCGGTCAGGCGAAGCTGACGCAGTACACGCGCTACCTCACCATCGCGCTGGGCGTGCTGCAGTCCACCACCCTGATCACCGTCGCCCGCTCGGGTGCCCTCTTCGGCACGAGCGCCTCGGCCTCCTGCACGTCGATCATCTCGAACGACAGCTGGTACGCGATCCTCCTGATGGTCATCACCCTGACCGCGGGCACCGGCCTGATCATGTGGATGGGCGAGCTCGTCACCGAGCGCGGCATCGGCAACGGCATGTCGCTGCTCATCTTCACCTCGATCGCCGCGCAGTTCCCGTCGGCGCTCTGGGCCATCGAGCAGTCGCAGTCGTTCGAGCTCTTCCTCTTCGTCATCCTGGTCGGCCTGGTCATCATGATGGCCGTCGTGTTCGTCGAGCAGTCGCAGCGGCGCATCCCGGTCCAGTACGCCAAGCGCATGGTCGGGCGTCGCACCTACGGCGGCAACAACACGTACATCCCGATCAAGGTGAACATGGCCGGCGTCGTGCCCGTCATCTTCGCGTCCTCGCTGCTGTACCTGCCGGCGCTGATCGCACAGTTCAACCAGCCCTCGGACGGCTCCGCGCCGGCCCCGTGGGTGACCTGGATCCAGAGCAACCTGACCTCGGGTGACAACTGGTTCTACATGGTCCTGTACTTCCTGCTCATCGTCGGGTTCACGTACTTCTACGTCGCGATCACCTTCAACCCCGAAGAGGTCGCCGACAACATGAAGAAGTACGGCGGGTTCATCCCGGGCATCCGAGCCGGACGTCCGACCGCCGAGTACCTCGACTACGTCCTCACCCGGGTGACGCTGCCCGGTGCGCTCTACCTCGGTCTCATCGCGCTCATCCCGCTCGCAGCACTGGCGCTGTTCGGGGCGAACCAGAACTTCCCGTTCGGCGGTGCCAGCATCCTGATCATCGTGGGTGTCGGCCTCGAGACCGTGAAGCAGATCGACTCGCAGCTGCAGCAACGTCACTACGAAGGGCTCCTCCGTTGAGCGCACGCCTCATCATCGTCGGACCTCCCGGAGCGGGCAAGGGCACCCAGGCCGGCCGCATCGCGTCGGCGCTCGGGATCCCCGCGATCTCCACGGGCGACATCTTCCGCAAGAACGTCGCCGACGGCACGCCCCTGGGGCAGCGCGCGAAGGCGCTCATGGACGCCGGTGAGTACGTGCCGGACGACCTGACCAACGCGCTGGTCCGGGACCGTCTCGCCGAGCCGGACGCCGAGCAGGGGTTCCTGCTCGACGGGTACCCGCGCACCACCGCACAGGTCGAGTACCTCGACGCGCTCCTCGCGGAGCAGGGTGCGGCGATCAACCTCGTCGTGCAGCTCGTCGCCGACCAGGACGCCCTCGTGGCGCGCCTGCTCAAGCGTGCGGGGGAGCAGGGTCGCGCTGACGACACCGAGGAGACGATCCGTCGTCGCCAGCAGGTGTACCAGGAGCAGACCGCGCCGATCGTCGCCGTCTACCAGGAGCGCGGACTCGTCGCCGACGTCGACGGTCTCGGCACCGTGGACGAGGTCGGGGACCGCATCGCGGAGGCCCTGACGACCCGCGGTCTCACGGCCGCCGTCTGACCGGGGTCGGTCCGGTGCGTCGACGGAAGCCCTCCATCTACAAGTCGCCCGAGGAGCTGCGCGCCATGGTGCGCCCGGGTCTCCTCACCGCGCAGGCGTTGGACGCCGTCCGAGCAGCGATCCGTCCCGGGACGACCACGGCGGAGCTCGACGCGATCGCCGAGCGGACGATCCGCGACGGCGGGGGCATCCCGAACTTCCAGCTCGTGCCGGGCTACCGCCACACGCTCTGCGTCTCGGTGAACGACGAGATCGTGCACGGGATCCCCAGCGCACGGGTGCTGCAGGCCGGCGACATCGTGTCGGTCGACGCCGGGGCCGAGGTCGACGGCTGGAACGGTGACAGCGCCTTCACCGTGGTCGTGCCCGGCGGCGACCCCACCGTGGCGGCCGCCCGGCAGAAGTTGTCCGACACCACCGAGCGCGCGCTGTGGCACGGCATCGCAGCGCTCGCGCACGCACGGAACCTGCACGAGGTCGGCTCGGCCGTCGAGGACGCCATCGACGAGACCGGGGCGTGGGGCATCGTCGAGGACTTCACCGGCCACGGGATCGGCCGGTCGATGCACGAGGAGCCACCGGTCTTCAACCACCGTGTCCGCGGTGCCGGCCCTGCCGTGCAGCCGGGCCTCGCGGTCGCCATCGAACCGATGGTCACCGCCGGCACGATCGACAGTTCGACTGACGACGACGAGTGGACGGTCCGGACGCTCGACGGGTCCGATGCCGCCCACTGGGAGCACAGCGTCGCGGTGCACGCCGACGGCATCTGGGTGTTGACCGCCGCCGACGGTGGGGCCGCCGGGCTGACACCCCTCGGCGTCACGCCGGTCCCGGTCCCGTAGCGCGCCTCCCGACCGCGTCTCGAGCTCCGGGCACGGAGGCCGTCCGGCCCGGCACCCGGTGCTCCCGTCGACGCTGCAGGACCTGGAACGCAGCCGACCCTGGTGACGCGGGACGGGCCTCCCGGCAGGATGTGGCTGGTTCGGTGCGGCTGCGCCGCGCATCTCCCACCCGCCGCCGTCACGCGACGGGCTCCGTCGGCGTGCGGAGGCGACCCTGCCGACGGCGCCGACGGGTCGGGGCCGGACGGGAGGCCCGGCGTCCCCGACCCCGGACCGTCCGTCGCGCGGTCCCTCAGTTCCCGACGGAGCAGGTCTCCTCGGCAGCGCTCTGTCCGCTGATCGAGGAGGGCAGCGGCGTCGAGGAGGGGCTGCTCGTCGTGGTCGTCTGTCCGTCCGGCGTGGCCGACGCGCTCGGAGCGGCGGTCGCGGCGGTCGCGGCGTCCGACGGCGCGGCATCGGACGGGCTCGCGGACGGAGCCGGGGTCTCTGTGTCGGACGACTCCTGCGACGCGCGACCGGTCGACGAGTCGCTGAGCGAGGTCCGCTCGTCCGTCTGCAGGGCGACGTTGAGCGTGTGGGCGGCGGCCTCGTCGACGACGACGCGCGCCGCGTCGGCGGGGTCGTCGACGACCGGGTACTGCACGAAGAGCATGCTCGAGGTGCTCATGCCGCGCAGGGTCGATGCGAGGCCGACGAGGGTCCGGGTCTGCGCGAGGCCGTCGGACAGCGTCATGTTGGACAGCGCTGCGCCGGCGAGCTTGTAGAGGGTGATCGGGTTCGACAGGGTGCCGTCCGCCGTCACCTGGCGGAGCAGTGCGGACAGGAAGACCTGCTGGGAGCTGATGCGGGCCAGGTCGCTGCCGTCGCCGACGCCGTGGCGCGAGCGGAGGAAGGCGAGCGCGTCCGAACCCTGCAGGGAGTGCGCGCCGGCGGTCAGGTGCAGCCCGGTGAAGGTGTCGTCGATGGGGGTCGCGACGCAGACGTCGACCCCGCCGAGGGCGTTCGACATCTCGATCACGCCGTCGAAGGTGATGAGCCCGGCGTAGGGCACGGTGAGGCCGGTGAGGTTCTCCACCGTGTCGACGACACAGGAGACACCGCCGTTGCCGAGCGCGGTGTTGAACTGCGCGGACTCCGCTGCGGGGTAGGTCGTCCCGGTCTCGGGGTTGGTGCAGGCCGGGATCGGCACCATCAGGTCCCGGGGGAAGCTGACCGCGGTGAGCTGCTGGTGGTCCTCGGACACGTGCACGAGCATCGTGACGTCGTTGCGGGCGCCCTCGACGTCCTCGTCGGAGTCGAACTGCCCGACGCGGGTGTCGCTCCCGATGAGCAGGATGTTCGCGCCACCCTCGATGGCGGTGACGTCGGCGGTCTCCGCGGTGCTCTGGTCGTCGGTGCTGAGCTGCACCGTCTGCGGCGCCGCGGCGAGCTGGGCGCCGGCGATCGCGGCGACGCTGGTGCCGCTGACGAGCAGGACCGCGGCCGCGGATGCGACGACGGACAGGAGGGTCGTCCAGGCGCGGCGGCGGGGGAGTCGGCCGTGGCGGGCGACGGGGCGCGCGCGGCCGGGGGCGTCGGGCACGGGGGTCCTCCTTCGGTGACTGCTCTCGTCACCGTACGGGGCTGGGCCCTGTTCCGGCATCGCTCCGGCTGTGGAGAACCTGTCGAACAGCGGATCTGCGGGCCGATCCGGGCGGCTCGTCCCCTGCACTGGGGTGCCCGCGCCGCTCCGACATGCAGGCGCACTTGGCAATCGGCGGTGTACCACATAAGATCGATCTTTGGTGTGCCATGCCCTCTGGCGTGGCGCCCGACCCGCAGACCGGCTCGGGGATCACACCGGTAATCCAACCAAGCGACAGTGAGGCTATGGCCAAGAAAGACGGCGTCATCGAGATCGAGGGCTCGGTGCTCGAAGCTCTGCCCAACGCGATGTTCCGCGTTGAGCTGACCAACGGACACAAGGTCCTCGCGCACATCTCCGGGAAGATGCGCCAGCACTACATCCGCATCCTCCCCGAGGACCGCGTGATCGTGGAGCTGAGCCCGTACGACCTGACCCGCGGCCGGATCGTCTACCGCTACAAGTGATCCGCGAGCTGGAAAGGAACGGCCCGGCGAACCCGCCGAGCACGAAGCCAGCGAGCACGAGGAACGAACAATGAAGGTCAACCCCAGCGTCAAGCCCATCTGCGAGCACTGCCGAGTGATCCGCCGGAAGGGCCGCGTCATGGTGATCTGCAAGAGCAACCCGCGTCACAAGCAGCGCCAGGGCTAGTCCCTGTGGGGCTCCTCCGGGAGCTTGCCGCGTGAGCGGGGTCGCCGGTCGTCAGACCGCCTGCGGCTCGAGCACGAACCACAACTGAAGATCGACAACGCAGTACCAGAACCCATCCGCCTCGGCGGGTGGGGGACACCTCGGGACGGAGGCCCGGGCACCGGTACTGCGCCACACCTCCATCGACAACAGGAGCAGCCAGCACAATGGCACGTCTAGCAGGCGTCGACATCCCGCGCGAGAAGCGCGTGGAGATCGCACTCACCTACATCTACGGGGTCGGCCGTACCCGCGCCGTCCAGACGCTCGCGGAGACCGGCATCTCCGGCGACATCCGCGTCAAGGACCTCACCGACGACCAGCTCGTCGCCCTCCGCGACTACATCGAGGGCACGTTCAAGGTGGAGGGTGACCTCCGCCGTGAGGTCGCCGCCGACATCCGCCGCAAGGTCGAGATCGGTAGCTACGAGGGTCTCCGCCACCGTCGTGGTCTCCCGGTGCGCGGTCAGCGCACCAAGACCAACGCTCGTACCCGCAAGGGCCCGAAGCGCACCGTGGCAGGCAAGAAGAAGGCTCGATAGGAGATCACGATGGCTACCCCCAAGACCGCCGCGCGCAAGCCGCGCCGCAAGGAGAAGAAGAACGTCGCCGTGGGCCAGGCCCACATCAAGAGCACGTTCAACAACACCATCGTCAGCATCACCGACCCGTCGGGTGCCGTCCTGAGCTGGGCGTCCTCGGGCGCCGTCGGCTTCAAGGGCTCGCGCAAGTCGACGCCGTTCGCGGCGCAGCTCGCCGCCGAATCGGCCGCCCGTCAGGCCGCCGAGCACGGCGTCAAGAAGGTCGACGTCTTCGTCAAGGGCCCGGGCTCGGGTCGCGAGACGGCGATCCGTTCCCTCCAGGCCGCTGGCCTCGAGGTCGGCTCGATCAACGACGTCACGCCGCAGGCGCACAACGGGTGCCGCCCGCCGAAGCGCCGCCGCGTCTGACGCGAGGAGCAACCGGCCGTTCCCCGCTCGTTCCCTGACCGGGACGAGCGGGGTCGGCCATTCCTGGTCGTTCGATCGCGCACTCCAGTGCGCGTGATCACAACTGAAACAGACCCGTCGGGGCCCGGCCGGCCCCGTCGTACCGCCAAGTGTCATATAGCGGACACTTCGCCGAAAGGAATTCCACAGTGCTCATTGCACAGCGCCCCACCCTGAACGAGGAGTCGATCTCCGAGTTCCGCTCGCGCTTCGTCATCGAACCGCTCGAGCCGGGCTTCGGCTACACCCTCGGCAACTCGCTGCGCCGCACGCTCCTCTCGTCCATCCCCGGTGCTGCCGTCACGAGCATCCGCATCGACGGTGTCCTCCACGAGTTCAGCACCGTTCCCGGTGTCAAGGAGGACGTCACCGAGATCATCCTGAACATCAAGAGCCTGGTCGTCTCCAGCGAGCACGACGAGCCGATCACCGCGTACCTGCGCAAGCAGGGTGCGGGGCAGGTCACCGCGGCGGACATCTCCGCCCCGGCCGGTGTCGAGATCCACAACCCGGACCTCGTCATCGCGACCCTGAACGACTCCGCGCGCTTCGAGCTGGAGCTGACGATCGAGCGTGGCCGCGGCTACGTCTCGGCGACCCAGAACCGCTCGGAGTTCAGCGAGGCCGGTCAGATCCCGATCGACTCGATCTACTCGCCCGTGCTCAAGGTCACCTACCGCGTCGAGGCGACGCGTGCCGGTGAGCGCACGGACTTCGACCGCCTGGTCGTCGACGTCGAGTCGAAGCCCGCGATCACGCCGCGCGACGCCATCGCGTCGGCCGGTCGCACGCTGGTCGAGCTGTTCGGGCTCGCCCGCGAGCTGAACACGGCGGCCGAGGGCATCGAGATCGGCCCCGCGCCGGTCGACGCCGTGCTCTCGAACGAGCTGCAGACCCCGATCGAGGACCTCGACCTGTCGGTGCGCAGCTACAACTGCCTCAAGCGGGAGGGCATCAACACAGTGTCCGAGCTCGTCGCCCTGTCGGAGACGCAGCTCATGAACATCCGCAACTTCGGTCAGAAGTCGGTGGACGAGGTCAAGGACAAGCTCACCGAGCTCGGCCTGTCCCTCAAGGACACCGTCCCCGGATTCGACGGTGCCCACTTCTACAGCGGGTACGACGAGGACGAGTCCAGCAACTGACCTCGCGCTGACGCGCACGCGCTCCTGACACGGGGCGCACCACCATCACCACTGGAGAACTGACATGCCGAAGCCCACCAAGGGCCCCCGCCTCGGTGGCGGTCCCGCCCACGAGCGCCTGCTCCTGAGCAACCTCGCCAACGCCCTCTTCACGCACGGTCGCATCACGACGACCGAGACGAAGGCCAAGCGCCTCCGTCCGGTCGCCGAGCGGCTCATCACGTTCGCGAAGCGCGGCGACCTGCACGCGCGTCGTCGCGTGATCGCGGCCCTGCGCGACAAGACCGTCGTGCACACGCTGTTCACGGAGATCGCGCCGCAGGTGGCCGACCGCCAGGGCGGCTACACCCGCATCACGAAGCTCGGCTTCCGCAAGGGCGACAACGCGCCGCTCGCCTCGATCGAGCTCGTCCTCGAGCCCGTCTCGAGCTCGCCGGCTCCCGTCACGCGCAACGCTGCCCCGGCCGCCGTTGCGCCGGTCGCCGAGGACACCACGTCCGAGGAGACCACGGCGGCCCCGGTCGAGGAGACCGAGACCACCGAGGAGTCGACCCCGGTCGCCGACGAGACCACGACCGACGCTGCTGCCGAGGTCGAGGCCGACGCCGCTGCGAAGTCGGACGACGCCGCGGACGCGTCCAAGTAGTCGCACCGCACCACAGGAAGGCCCCTGCAGCGTCTGCTGCAGGGGCCTTCCTGTTCCACCGCGCAGGCTCCTGACCACGCGGTTTCGGACCACCCGGCGGGCCCGGCAGACCCGGCAGACCCGGGAGGCCCGGGAGGCCCGACCAGCGTCCGCCCCCACACCGTGCCGACCGAGAGACGAGGTACCCGATGCAGTTCCAGCACGTCGCCGGCGTCGGCACCCGACTGTGGCGGTGGAGCCGGGACTCCGGCACGCAGCCCCGGCTGCTGCATGCCGCCAAAGCAGCTGCGGCGGCGACCATTGCCTGGCTGGTCGCGCAGAACGTGCCCGGTGTGGCAGCGGAGTACCCCTACTACGCCCCGCTCGGCGCGGTCGTGGCGATGCAGACGACGGTGTTCGCCGGACTCCGGAGCGGGCTGCAGACCCTGGTCGGGATCGCGCTCGGCATCGCGGTCGCCGCCTTCACGATGTGGGTCGGCGACCCCGGGGTCCTGGCCGTGGCGATCACGGTCGGCGTCGGCGTCCTCGTCGGCGGGTTCCGGGTCCTCGGCGAGGGGAGCTCCTGGGTGTCGACGGCGGCGCTCTTCGTCCTGCTCGTCGGCGGTGCACACGCCGAGGGGTACTCGCTCGGGTACCTGGTGCAGATGGCCGTCGGCGTGGTGGTCGGGCTCCTCGTGAACTTCCTGGTGTTCCCGCCCCTCCACTTCTGGGACGCCGAGCGCCGCATCGACCAGGTGAACACCGTCCTCGCCACGCACCTGGACGGCCTCGCGGACGTGCTCGAACAGGGCGAGCGTGACGAGCGCGCGTGGGACCAGGCGCAGGACCGCCTCGACCGTGCCATCGCCGACGTCCGGGCTCGGGTGTCGATCGCTCGGGAGAGCCGCCGCATCAACCCCCGCGGTGCGCTCCGCGGCTCACGTGCCCGCCTGCAGCGCGACGGTGCCCGCTTCCGCGCGCTCGAGCGGGTCGCCTGGTACACGACCGACCTGACGGAGCTGGTGGCTCGTTCCGGCCCGGTGTCGGCGAACCTCGGACGTCCGGACGAGGCGTTCACGACGCCGCTCGTGCACGCCGTCCGGCAGGTCGCGTCGATGGTCCGCGGCGACCACCCGCCGGACGAGGGCGACCGGGCGATCGCGGAGCTCGAGCAGGTGCTCGACGCCTCGCACGAGTTCCCGTCGGACGTCGCCGTGACCGCCACGGCGCTGGTGGCGCTCCGCGGCATCGTCGAGTCGGAGCGCCGGGCGACCCGGGATGCCGACACCGAGACCGGCCCTGCCGAGCCGACGAGCATCCGCGACCGGCTCGTGCGCCGACGCGGGCACGGCGGTCAGCGGGGCTGACGCCGACGCGTCACGAGCCGAACGACGACGCCGCCCACCGCTCGACCGCGGCGGCGGTGTCCGATGCCGCCTCGGTCGTCAGGAGGTACTGCGTCCAGGTGCGGTCGTGCACCACGTCGATCGTGCAGGCGAGCTCGTCACACGTGCGCCATGCGGCGTCGCGTGCGCCGAGCCCCGGGAGGTCGATCCGTCCGTCGCGGTCGACGGTGCCCGCCGCGAGCCGCTGCTCGACGACCCACCCGCTGTCCGGGACCGAGGCGTACACCGCGCCCGTGGTGTACTCCGGGCCGACGAAGCGGCACGTGCTGCCGCCGACCCGGCTCTGGGCGAACTCGTCGATGGTCGGCGGGGTGTCGGTCAGCGTCACCGAGTCGCGGAGGGTGGTGTCGGCGACGGCCGCGACCCCGTCCGTCGTGCAGTCGGTGAACGACCAGTCGTCCGAGTCGTCGCCGTCCACCGATGCAGCCGGGGACGCGGCGACGGTCTCCCGTGCGTGCTCGAGGAGCGCTTCGTACTCGGGCTGCATCGCCTCGGGGGTGGCGTCCGCGGCGGTCTGCAGACGCACGACCGCGACGTCGACCCAGGCCGTCCCGGCGAGCACACCACCGTTGCAGTACACCCGTGCGGCATCGCTCACGGCGCAGCGCACCGTGGTCGCGCTCTCCGCGGGAGCGGTCGCGTCCGTGCCGGCGGTCCGGAACGCGGCAGCGGCGTCCGGCAGCACGGCGACCCGGACGCCCTCGTAGGCGGGCTCGTCGGCCGTGCGCGCGGCGCGGTCGTCCAGCGGGGAGCTGCCGTTGGACGCCCAGCATCCCGTCCCGCCGGCGAGCCTGGTGGCGTTCCACGTGGCGGCCGGGTGGGCCAGTTCGGTGATGGCGTCGACGGGCTCGGCATCGGGGACGAGCGCGCGGACGAGGTCGTCCGGCAGGAGGGCGTCGCACGCGGGCGCGTCGCCGGCCGAGGGCTCGGTGCCGAAGTCGGTCGTGGCGGGCGTCTGGTCCGAGGTCGGTGACGAGGAGGGGCTCGCGTCGGTCGGGGTGGGCGTCGGGTCGGCGCTCGTCGTGGGTGTGCAGGCGGTCATGCCGGTGCTCAGCGCAGCCAGGAGTGCGACGGCCACGACCCCCCTCGTGACGGTCTTCTTGTGCATGTGTTCAGTATGGAGACGCGCGACCGGCTCGGACGCGGGCGCACATCACGGTCCGGTACCGACCTCGATCCCGCAGAGCCTGTCCCGACGGCGCTGACGTCGCGCTGACGTCGGTACCGTGGAGGTGTGAGCGAGACCGGCCGGACCGAGGGCGAGGCCGGCGTGCGGCTGCGGCTCGACATCGCCTACGACGGAGCCGCGTTCTCCGGGTGGGCCCGACAGCCCGGACTCCGGACCGTGCAGGGCGCGCTCGAGTCCGCCCTCGCCACCGTCTTCACCCGCTGGGGCACACCGCCGCAGCTCACGGTCGCCGGCCGCACCGACGCCGGTGTGCACGCCACCGGGCAGGTCGCGCACCTCGACCTCAGCGACGAGCAGTGGGCCGCGCTCTCCCGTCCCCGCCGTCCCGCCGCCGACGGCACCACGCGGGACCCCTTCGCCGGGCTGGTCCGCCGTCTGAACGGGCTCGCCGGGCCGGACGGGGACGTCGTCGTCACCCGGGCGTCGGTCGCCCCGCCGGGGTTCGACGCGCGGTTCTCACCGGTCTGGCGGCGGTACCGGTACCGGGTCGCCGACCTCGATGCCGCCCGTGACCCGCTCCGTCGCGGACACACGGCCTGGTACCCGGGGCGCCTGGACCGGGCGGTGATGGAGCGCGGTTCGCTCCGCCTGCTCGGGCTGCACGACTTCGCGGCGTTCTGCAAGCCGCGTGCGGGCGCGACCACCATCCGGACCCTGCAGGAGTTCCGCTGGGACCGCGAGCCGGACGGCGTGCTCGTGGCGAGCCTCCAGGCCGACGCCTTCTGCCACTCCATGGTGCGCGCCATGGTGGGCGGCTGCCTCGCCGTCGGCGAGGGCCGCCTGACGCCGGACCGGCTCGACGAGCTGCGGATCGCCGCCGAGCGCACGAGCGCCTTCACGGTCGCCCCGGCCCGTGGGCTCACCTTGACGGAGGTCGGGTACCCCGACGACGACGCCCTGGAGGCCCGTGCCGTGCAGACACGCGCCCGTCGCGACGCGGAGGGACACCGGCCCGGCGACTGAGCGGCAGGCACCCGCGTCGCGTCTCGGCGCAGGGCGCTACCGTCGGGGCATGGCTCCTCGTGCTCCGCGCTCCCTCGTCTCCGTCGCACCCGGCGTGGTGTTCGTCGAGGGGCCGGTGTCCAACTGGGTCGTCCTCGCCGAGGAGGACGGCGTCGCCCTGATCGACGCGGGGTACCCCGCCGACACCGACCTCGTCCTGGACAGCGTGCTGCTCGCCGGCCACGACCTCGACGAACTCCGACGCGTGTACGTCACCCACGGCCACGTCGACCACGTCGGCGGCCTGCCCGGGATCCTCGAGCGTCACCCGCACGTCGAGGTCCTCGCGCACGCCGACGAACTCGCCAACGTCCGTGGACCGGGGCGCCAGCAGGTCACCCCGGCGGAGATCGGCGGACGGCTCGCCGCTCCCCGGGTGCTGCGGTGGCTCGGGCGTGCGATCGCCTCGGACGCGCTCCGGCCGACCACCGTCCCGTCCGCGCGGGCGTTCACCGCGCGGGACTTCGACGGTCGCGCGATGACCCCGCTGCCCGCGCCCGGCCACACCGCCGGGTCCACCGCGTACCTGCTGCCGGCCGCCGATGCGATCGTCACGGGCGACGCCGTCGTCACCCACCACGACACCCAGCCGGCCTCGTGGGCACCACGGCCGCGCATGATCACGCCGTTCTTCACCGCCGACCAGGCGCTCGCCGTGGAGTCCGCGGGCGTGCTGCCGTACCCGGCGATCGTGTTGCCCGGACACGGCCCGGCGGTGCACCGCGTCGGGTCGGAGTGGGTGCCGATCGAGGCGTGACGGGCCGCCCGGCCCGCTGCTCGGCGTCCCTGCCACGAGCCCCGATCTGGGGTGGAACGGATCGTTCACCCGTTGGAAACCTGAGCGGTGCCGCAGGTCGGTAGCGTGCGGCCATGCAGAGATCCGTCGGACGCACCCTGCTGTGCGCCACCGCTGCCACGGCGCTCCTCGTGGCCCCGCTCGTCTCCGTCACCGCGGCCTCCGCCGACCCGGTCGGTACCGGGCTCGTGATCACCGAGGCGTACCTCAAGGGCGGCAGCGCGAACCAGCCGTTCACGAACAAGTTCGTCGAGCTCGGCAACCCCACCGACAGCCCCGTCGCCGTCGACGGTTGGTCGGTGCAGTACCGCTCGGCCACGGGCACCGGAGCCCCGACGGTCGGCAAGCTCTCCGGTTCCGTCCCGGCGCACGGCACCTACCTGGTGCAGATGGGCTCGAACGGCACGAACGGCGTGGCACTGCCCGAGCCCGACTCTGTCACCGGCCTGAACCCCTCCGGGTCGACGGGCACCCTCGTGCTGGCGAACCAGGCCGCAGCGCTGTCGCTCCCCGCCGGGCCGGTCGCCGCCGGCACCCCCGGGGTCGTGGACCTGCTGGGTTACGGCACGTCGAACACGTTCGAGACCGCGGTCGCGACCGCCGGCACGGCGAACTCCGTCCCCGACGCGCTGACCCGCGCGGGCACGACGGACACCGACTCGAACGCCGCCGACTTCCGGGTGACGTCGACGGTCACGCCGGAGAACGCCGCGGGCGACGGTGAGCAGCCGACGGACCCGACCACGCCGACCGACCCGACGACGCCGACCGAGCCGTCGCCCCCGGCCGAACGGATCAGCATCGCGCAGCTGCAGGGCACCGGCGACGCATCACCGTACGTCGGCAAGACCGTCACCACGACCGGCGTCGTCACCGCGGTCTACGCCACCGGCGGCTTCGCCGGCTACACGGTCCAGACCGCCGGCACTGGGGGCGCGCTCGACCTCGGGACGCACACCGCCTCGGACGCCGTGTTCGTCTACTCGGCCGCCACCGCCGGCAGCGTGACGATCGGTGACGCCGTCGAGCTCACCGGCTCCGTGTCGGAGTTCAACGGGCTCACCGAACTCACGGTCCCGAGCGCCGCCGGACTGACGAAGCTCGCCACACCGGCCGTCGCGCCGCTGCCCGCCGCCGTCGCCTTCCCTCGCGCCGACGCACAGCGCGAGTCGCTCGAGAGCATGCTCGTCGCGCCGCAGGGTGACTACACGGTCGCCGACAACTACACGACGAACCAGTACGGCGAGGTCGTCCTCGCGACCGGCACGAAGCGCCTCCTGCAGCCGACCGAGGTGGCCCGCCCGGGCAGCGCCGAGGCGGCCGCCGTGACGGCGGACAACGCAGCCCGCAAGGTCGTCCTCGACGACGGTGCGAGCAGGAACTTCCTCAGCGCGGTGAACCAGTCGATCCCGGTCTCGTGGCTCACCCAGGGTCCGGTGACGGTCGGCGCTGCGGCGACCTTCACGAAGCCCGTCGTCCTCGACTACCGCAACGACTCGTGGAAGTTCCAGCCGACGTCGCCGATCACCGGTGCCACCCCGGCCGCGGCGCTGCCGGCGGCCTTCTCGGACGTGCGGACCGCCGCCCCGGAGCAGGTCGGGGGTGACGTCCGTCTCGCCGGCTTCAACGTCCTCAACTACTTCCCGACGACCGGTGACCAGCTCACCGGCTGCACGTACTACACCGACCGCGACGGCGACCCCGTCACGGTGCGCGGTGGCTGCGACGCCCGCGGTGCCGCGAACGCGGACGACCTCGCCCGGCAGCAGGTGAAGATCGTGAAGGCGATCAACGGGCTGGGCGCCGACGTGGTCTCCCTCGAGGAGATCGAGAACTCGGCACGCTTCGGCCAGGACCGTGACGCCGCGGTGGCGACCCTCGTGGCCGCGCTGAACGCCGCGACCGGCAAGGACACCTGGGCGTACGCGGGGTCGCCCACGGCGCTGCCGGCGAGCGAGGACGTCATCCGGCTCGCGATCATCTACAAGAAGGACCGCGTGCAGACCGTCGGCGCCTCCACGATCCTGACCGACTCGACGGCGTTCGCCAACGCCCGGCAGCCGCTCGCGCAGGCCTTCGCACCGGTCGTGACGAAGCCCGGCAAGGGGAAGGCCCCGAAGCCGTCCGCGAAGGACACCTTCCTGGTGATCGCGAACCACTTCAAGTCGAAGGGCTCCGGCTCCGGAGCGGACGCCGACCAGGGCGACGGGCAGGGCGCGTCGAACGCCTCCCGCGTCGCGCAGTCGAACGCCCTGGTGGCGTTCTCCACGGCGATGCAGCGGCAGTCCGGCACGGACAAGGTCTTCATGCTCGGTGACTTCAACGCGTACAGCCAGGAGGACCCGGCGGTGGTCCTCCGCCAGGCCGGCTACACCGACCTCGGCCCGACTCGCGACGCTGCCGAGTGGTCCTACGTGTTCGACGGCCTGAGCGGTTCGCTCGACCACGTGTTCGCGTCGAAGGCGGCCCTCGCGACCGTCACTGGTGTGGACATCTGGAACATCAACTCGGTGGAGTCCGTCGGCCTCGAGTACAGCCGGTACGACTACAACGTCACCGACCTGTACCGCGACGACGTCCGCCGGGCGAGTGACCACGACCCGATCCTGGTCGGCATCGACCTGCCCGGCCTCACGGCGCCGGGTGGCGGGACCCCCGGACACGGCAGCGACCCTGGCCACGGTGGGGGCCAGGGGCACGGCAACCCGATCACGAACGCGCTCGCGGCGATCGCCGCTCTGATCGCCTGGCTGCGCAGCCTGCTGGGCTGACCGACGGGTTACCTGACGGACGGGAGGCGCGGTGCCGGCTGGCACCGCGCCTCCCGTCCGTCGTGGCCACCGTTTGACCGCAGCGGGCGGCGTCCGCTAGGCTCTCACCTTGGTCTGCGCGCTCTGTTGCGCCAGACAGTCAGATGGGCCCTCCACCGGGTCGTTCGCCGGGCGTCTGCCCGCGAGAACGCCCACCGGAGTGGGATTCACGGACTCCTCACCTCGACACGAAAGCAGCACTCCTGTGACTCGTACGTTCTCCCCGAAGCCGGCAGACGTCCAGCACGACTGGATCGTCATCGACGCGACCGACGTCGTGCTCGGCCGCCTCGCTTCGCACGTCGCCGCCCTCCTCCGCGGCAAGCACAAGGCCACCTTCGCCCAGCACATGGACATGGGTGACTACGTCATCATCGTGAACGCCGACAAGGTCGCCCTGACCGGGTCGAAGCTCGCCAAGAAGGTCTACTACCGCCACTCCGGTTACCCGGGCGGCCTCACGGCCACCACCTACCCGGAGATGCTCGAGAAGCACCCGACGCGCGCCGTCGAGAAGGCGATCCGCGGCATGCTGCCGAAGAACACCCTCGGTCGCGAGCAGCTCAAGAAGCTCAAGGTCTACGCAGGCGCTGAGCACCCCCACGCGGCGCAGCAGCCCAAGCCGTACACCTTCGACCAGGTCTCGCAGTAACAGCGGCCACGACGACTTCCAGGAACGAGAAAACACTCATGGCTCAGATCGCTGACTCCATCGACCAGACCCCGGAGACCTTCACCACCGAGAGCGCGCCCGTCGCGTCGGAGGCGGCTCCCCGTCAGATCCTCAACGTCTCGGGCGGTGCCGTCGGTCGCCGCAAGGAGGCCATCGCGCGCGTCCGCCTGGTCCCCGGCTCCGGCACCTTCTCGGTGAACGGCCGCACGCTCGAGGACTACTTCCCGAACAAGCTGCACCAGCAGCTCATCAACGACCCGTTCAAGGTGCTCGAGCTCCTCGGTGCCTACGACGTCACCGCCCGCATCACGGGTGGCGGCCCCTCGGGTCAGGCCGGCGCGCTCCGTCTCGCCATCGCCCGCACCCTGAACGAGATCGACCGCGAGAACAACCGCGCGACCCTCAAGAAGGCCGGCTTCCTCACCCGTGACGCCCGCGTCATCGAGCGCAAGAAGGCCGGTCTCAAGAAGGCCCGCAAGGCGTCGCAGTTCTCGAAGCGCTGATCGCCTGACGGCGGGAGATCGCATGCCGCGTCTGTTCGGTACCGACGGCGTTCGTGGCCTCGCCAACGGCGAGTTGACGGCCGCGCTCGCACTGGGTCTTGCCCAGGCGAGCGCGGCCGTGCTCACGCACGGACACCACGCGGACGCTCGACGAGCGTCCGGTCGCACGCGCCCCCGGGCCGTGCTCGCGCGTGACCCGCGCGTCTCCGGCGAGTTCCTGGGTGCCGCCGTGGCAGCCGGGCTCGCCTCCGCCGGCGTCGACGTCCTCGACGCCGGGGTCATCCCCACCCCCGCAGCGGCGTACCTGGTCGCGGACGTCGACGCCGACTTCGGCGTGATGATCTCCGCCTCGCACAACCCCGCCCCGGACAACGGGATCAAGTTCTTCGCCGCTGGTGGTCGCAAGCTGCCGGACGAGGTCGAGGACCGCATCGAAGCGGCCATGCACGACCAGTCCGCACCGACCCCCACCGGTGCTCAGGTCGGGCGCATCACCCGCTTCGCCGACGCCGAGGACCGCTACGTGGTCCACCTGCTCGGCACGCTGCCGCACCGACTCGACGGGATCCACGTCGTGCTCGACTGCGCCAACGGTGCCGCCTCCGGGGTCTCGCCCGAGGTGTTCGTCAACGCGGGCGCGAAGGTCACGCTCATCGGTGCCGACCCGAACGGCATCAACATCAACGACGGCGTCGGCTCGACCCACATCGACAACCTGGCGCGCGCGGTCCTCGAGGCCGGCGCCGACGTGGGCATCGCGCACGACGGTGACGCCGACCGCTGCCTCGCCGTGGACGCCGACGGCAACGCGGTGGACGGCGACCAGATCATGGCGATCCTCGCGCTGTCGCTCAAGGAGCGCGGACGCCTGGTCGACGACACGCTCGTCGCCACGGTGATGTCGAACCTCGGGCTCAAGCGGGCCATGGCGGACGCGGGCATCACGGTGCTCGAGACCGGTGTCGGGGACCGGTACGTCCTCGAGAAGATGACCGAGGGCGGGTTCTCGCTCGGTGGCGAGCAGTCCGGCCACATCATCTTCAGCGACTACGCGACGACCGGTGACGGGGTCCTGACGGGCCTCCACCTCGTGGCGGAGATGGCGCGCACCGGCAAGACGCTCGGCGAGCTCGCCGCGTGCATGACGGTGTTCCCGCAGGTGCTCCTCAACGTGAAGGGCGTCGACCGGCACGGGCTCGACGACCAGGGCGTCCAGGACGCGATCACCGCCGCCACCGACGCACTCGGTGACTCCGGTCGGGTGCTGCTGCGTCCCTCGGGCACGGAGCCGGTCGTCCGCGTGATGGTCGAGGCGGCCTCGCAGGAGGACGCCCAGCGCGTCGCCGAGGAGCTCGCCGACGTCGTGCGTGCGCGCCTGACGCTCGACGCCGCGTAGCCGCGCGGGCTCGGGCCTGCGTCGGCCGCGCCGGCCGCGCCGGCCGCGCTAGCGCCCCGCTGGCGTAGATCGCATCCGCACAACAGAAACCCGTCCGAACTGCGCACTCGCGTGGTTCGGACGGGCTTCGGTTGTGCGGGGACGGCAGGCACCGCGGGACGGCAGGCACCGCGGGGACGGCAGGCACCGCGGGACGGCAGGCACCGCGGGACGGCAGGCACCGCGTGACGCGGTCAGATCTTGCGGAGCAGGACGCTCGTCACCTTGTGGTCGGCGGCCTTCTTGAGCACGAGGGTCGCCCGGGAGCGCGTCGGCAGGACGTTCTCGAGCAGGTTCGGCTCGTTGATCGCCCGCCACACCTCGGTCGCGGTGCGGACGGCGTCCTCGCGGGACAGCTCGGCGAAGCGGTGGAAGAACGAGTCCGGGCTCGAGAACGCCTGCTCCTGCAACGCCAGGAACCGGTCGACGTACCAGGACTCGATGTCCTTCGTCTTCGCGTCGACGTAGATCGTGAAGTCGAACAGGTCGGACAGGGCCAGGCGTCCGTGCACCGGTGGCGCGAGCACGTTCAGCCCCTCGACGATGAGGATGTCCGGCTGCCGCACGACGATCTCCGCGTCGGGCACGATGTCGTAGACCAGGTGCGAGTAGTACGGCGCCCGGACCTCGGCGGCACCGCTCTTGACGTTGCTGACGAACCGGAGGAGCGAACGACGGTCGTACGACTCCGGGAAGCCCTTGCGGTCCATGATCCCGCGGCGCTCGAGTTCCGCGTTCGGGTACAGGAAGCCGTCGGTCGTCACGAGCTCGACGCGGGGGGTGTCCGGCCACCGCTTCGTCAGCTCGCGGAGGAGGCGCGCGACGGTGCTCTTGCCGACCGCGACCGACCCGGCGACGCCGATCACGAACGGGGTCCGGCTCGCACGCTCGCCGAGGAACCGGCTCGTCTCGGCGTGCAGGTCGCGTGCGCCGGCGGCGTACAGCGTCAGGAGCCGGGAGAGCGGCAGGTAGACGTCCTGCACCTCGGTGATGTCGAGGCGATCGCCCAGGCCGCGCAGCTGCACGATCTCGGTCTCGGTGAGGGAGAGGTGCTCCTTCGGCGCGAGCTGCGACCACTCGTCCCGGGGGATCTCCACGAAGGGAGTGGGGTGCGCGACGGTCGTCTCCGGGATCGGCATGGGGTCGAGCGTACCCAGCCGGGAGGCCCGACAACCGCCCGCGACGACGGTCCGGTGGAGCGCGCCTCCCGTCCGGCACCCGCCCGTCAGGCGGGCAGTGCCGCTTCGATGGCGGCGACGACCTCGGGAGCGTCCGGCTTGGTCGTCGGCCGGAAGCGCGTGACCGTGCCGTCCGGCGCCACGAGGAACTTCTCGAAGTTCCACGCGACGCGACCGGCCTTGCCCGCAGCGTCCGGCGTCTGCTTCAGCTCCTTGTAGAGCGGGTGCGCGCCGCCGCCGTTCACCTTGACCTTCTCGGACATCGGGAAGGTCACGCCCCAGGTGGCGGAGCAGTACTCCTCGATGGCCTCCGACGAACCGAGTTCCTGGAGGAACTGGTTGCTCGGGAAGCCGAGGACGGTGAAGCCCCGCGGCCCGTAGGTCCGCTGGAGTTCCTCGAGCTGTTCGTACTGCGGGGCGAGGCCGCAGCGTGACGCGACGTTCACCACGAGCACGGCTTTGTCGGCGTACGA
Source organism: Curtobacterium sp. MCBD17_023 (assembly GCF_003224415.1). Taxonomy (NCBI): domain Bacteria; kingdom Bacillati; phylum Actinomycetota; class Actinomycetes; order Micrococcales; family Microbacteriaceae; genus Curtobacterium; species Curtobacterium sp. MCBD17_023. The sequence goes on along the minus strand of NZ_QKLJ01000001.1, from coordinate 74,564 downwards.
GCCGAAGGTGGTCTGCTCGCCCTGCAGGGTGGTGATGGCGATGTCGTCGAAGCGTCCCATGGTCGGAAGCTACCCCCGCCTCCGGGGCGGCTCGCAGGGTGCTCCCGGCACTGCCCGTAGGATCGATCCCATGTGTGGAATCGTCGGCTACGTCGGCAGCAACAGCAGCACGGACGTCCTCCTCGGGGGCCTCCGCCGTCTCGAGTACCGCGGCTACGACTCGGCGGGCATCGCCGTGATCGACCCCGCCGGTGACATGACCTCGGCGAAGAAGGCCGGCAAGCTCCAGATGCTCGTCGACGAGCTCGAGGCGAACCCCGTCCCCGACGGCGGCACCGGCATCGGCCACACCCGCTGGGCGACCCACGGCGGCCCGACCGACGGCAACGCGCACCCGCACCTGGCCGACGGCGGCAAACTCGCCCTCATCCACAACGGCATCATCGAGAACTTCGCCCCGCTCAAGGACGAGCTGCTCGCCGAGGGCGTCACCTTCGAGAGCGAGACCGACTCCGAGGTCGCCGCGCACCTCGTCGCGCGCGAGTTCCGCGAGACGCACGACCTGACCGAGGCGATGCGACGCACGGTGGCCCGCCTCGAGGGCGCGTTCACCCTGCTCGTCGTGCACGCCGACCAGCCGGGCGTCGTCGTCGGCGCCCGTCGCAACTCGCCCCTCGTGGTGGGCCTCGGCGACGGCGAGAACTTCATGGGTTCGGACGTCGCCGCGTTCGTCGCGTACACGCAGCGGGCACTGTCGATCGGTCAGGACGAGATCGCCACGATCCGTCCGGACGGCGTCGACGTCATCCACTTCGACGGCACCCCTGCCGAGCCGAGCGAGTTCGAGGTGAACTGGGACGCCTCCGCCGCCGACAAGGGCGGATGGTCCTCGTTCATGGCGAAGGAGATCAGCGAGGAGCCCGAGGCCGTGCGCAACACGATCCTCGGCCGCGTGCACGAGGGCGCGATCACGCTGACCGACCTCGACCCGATCGCCGAGCGGCTGCAGCAGGTGGACCGCGTCATCGTCATCGCCTGCGGGACCGCGGCCTACGCCGGCATGCTCGGCAAGTACGCGATCGAGCAGTGGGCACGCGTCCCCGTCGAGGTCGAGCTCGCGCACGAGTTCCGCTACCGCGACCCGGTGCTCGACGACCGCACCCTGGTCGTCTCCATCAGCCAGTCCGGCGAGACGATGGACACGCTCATGGCCGTCAAGTACGCCCGCGAACAGGGCGCGCAGGTCCTCTCGATCTGCAACACCCAGGGCGCCACGATCCCGCGCGAGTCCGACGCGGTGATCTACACGCACGCCGGACCGGAGGTCGCGGTCGCGTCGACGAAGGCGTTCCTGGCGCAGGGCGTCGCGCTGTACCTGCTCGGCCTGCACCTCGCCACGCTCCGCGGCACGCTGACCGCCGAGCAGATCGCCACCCAGGTCGCCGAACTGGAGGGACTGCCGGAGAAGCTCCAGCAGACCATCGAGGACGCCTCCGGGGTCGCCGAGCTGGCCAAGTGGATGGCGGACACCCGGAGCGTGCTGTTCCTCGGTCGTCACGTCGGGTACCCGATCGCCCTCGAGGGCGCCCTCAAGCTCAAGGAGCTCGCGTACATCCACGCCGAGGGCTTCGCCGCCGGTGAGCTCAAGCACGGTCCGATCGCGCTCATCGAGCCCGGCCAGATCGTCTTCGTCATCGTGCCGTCCCCGCGCGACGCCCGCTCGCTGCACCCGAAGGTCGTGTCGAACATCCAGGAGATCCGCGCGCGCGGTGCCCGGGTGATCGCCATCGCGGAGGAGGGCGACGCCGCCGTGCTGCCCTTCGCCGACGAGGTCCTCCGGATCCCGCTCGCGACGCCCCTGTTCGAGCCGCTGCTCGCCGTGGCACCGCTGCACATGTTCGGCATGGAGCTCGCCGCGGCCAAGGGCCTGGACGTCGACCAGCCGCGCAACCTCGCGAAGTCGGTCACCGTCGAGTAGTCGGACGTGATCATCGGCATCGGGGTCGACGTCGTCGACCTGGAACGGTTCGAGCGGGTGCTCGCACGGACGCCCGCGATGCGGACGCGGCTGTTCACCGACGCCGAGCAGCTGCGCGACGGCGAACCGCGTCCGATCGCGTCGCTCGCCGCCCGGTTCGCCGCGAAGGAGGCGCTCGTGAAGGCCTTCGGGTCGAGCGCCGGGCTGAGCTGGCGTGAGCTCGAGGTCGTCGCGGACGACCAGCGCAACCCGTCGCTCACGCTGCACGCCGGCGCCCAGCGGGTCGCTGACGACCGGGGCGTCTCGCACGTGCACCTCTCGCTGTCCCACGACGGCGGGATCGCGACGGCGTTCGTCGTCATCGAGGGCCGGGACCGGCCCGCAACGGAAGGAGCGGCCGCGTGAGCGCGTTCACGGGGGTGACCGTCGACCGGGAGGCTGTCATCGCCAACTACGCGACGGTCGCGGAACAGGTCGCTCCGGCGGGCGTCATCGGCGTGGTGAAGGCGGACGGGTACGGCCACGGTGCCGTCGAGGTCGCCCGGGCACTGGTCGACGCCGGCGCGGACTGGCTCGGCGTCGCCGACCTCGACGAGGCGGTGACGCTCCGGCAGGCGGGGATCGACGAGGGCGTCCGCATCCTCGCGTGGCTGCACGCCCCCGACGAGGACTTCCGCCGCGCGGCCCGGTACGGGATCACCCCGGCGGTGTCGAGCGTCGAGCAGCTCTCGACCGCGGCCGACGCCGACGTCCCGGCCGTGCACCTCGTCCTGGACACCGGCCTGAGCCGCAACGGCGCGGTCGAGTCGGAGTGGCCCGATCTCTTCGCGACCGCGGCGGCACTGGCCCGCGGTGGGGACCGCACCCGGATCGAGGGGGTCATGTCCCACCTGTCGAACGCGTCGCGCGTGGACGACCTCGACCAGGACGCCGCTCTGCAGCGGGCACTGGACGGTCTGGCGGCGGTCGGGATCCGGCCGGAGGTCGTGCACCTCGCCGCGAGCGCCGGCAGTCTGGCGCTCCCGGAGACCCGGCGCGACCTGGTCCGGGTCGGACTCGCGCTGTACGGGCTGAGCCCGTTCCCGGACCGCACCTCGGCCGACCTCGGACTCCGTCCCGCGATGCGGGTGACCGCCGCGGTCCTCCGGATCGTCCCCGTGCCCGCGGGTGACGGTGTCTCGTACGGGTACACGTGGCGTGCCGAGCACGACACCCGGCTCGCCGTGATCGGCCTCGGGTACGCGGACGGGTTCGACCGCGGTGCCGGGGGCGCCGTGTCCGTCCGCATCGGTGACCGTCGGTTCCCGGTCGTGGGCCGGATCGCGATGAACGCGATGCACATCGACATCGGGGACGCCGACGTCTCCGTCGGGGACGAGGTCGTGGTCTGGGGCGACCCCGCGAACGGCGACCCGGCGGTGGAGGAGTGGGCCGACGCGATCGGCACGATCAACTACGAGGTGGTCGCCAGGGTCGGCCGCAGCGTGGAACGGAGGACGACGTGAGCGCACCACTCCGCCGCGCGGTCATCGACCTGGACGCGTACCGTGCCAACCTGGACCTCGTCCGCTCGTGGATGGACCCCGTCGAGCTGATGGCGGTCATGAAGGCCGACGCGTACGGCCACGGGCTCGAGGCCATCGCCCTGACCGCGGTCGACGCCGGCATCCGGTGGATCGGGGTCTTGACGGTCCCGGCTGCCCTGCGCCTCCGGTCGATCGGCGTCGGCGAGGACGTCCGGCTGTTCACGTGGCAGCACGACCCCGGCCTGGACTTCCGGGACGCGGTCGACTCCGGCGTCGACCTCGGCGTCTCGGACGTCGCCGAGTTGCAGCGCATCGTGGCCGCGGTCGACCACCGACCGGCCCGGGTGCACCTCGGCGTCGACAGCGGCCTGCACCGGGACGGCGCGACCGCCGACGCCTGGCCGGCGCTGGTGGAGGCCGCCCGGGACGCGCAGCGCGACGGGCGCATCGAGGTCGTCGCGGCGTACACGCACCTGGCCGAGTCGTCCGACGAGGACGACGCAGCGGCCGTGGCGCACTTCGACGCGATGGTGGAGCAGGCCGAGGACCTCGGGCTCGACATCCGGTGGGAGCACGTCGCCGCCTCGCTCGCCGGGCTCGAGCGCAAGGAGTTCCGGAAGGACATGGTCCGGATGGGGGCGAACCTGTTCGGCATCCCGGGCGCCGACGGGGTCACCGCCGCCGATCTCGGTCTGACACCGGTCATGACGGTCACGAGCTCCGTCGCGAAGACGAAGCGCGTCCCCGCCGGCACGGGCGTCTCCTACGACTACACGTACCGCACCGACGCCGAGACCACCCTGGCGCTCGTCCCGGTCGGCTACGCGGACGGCGTGGCGCGGGCGGCGCAGGGGCGCGTCGAGGTGGCGGTCAACGGCACGCGGTACCCGATCGCCGGCCGGGTCGCCATGGACCAGTTCCTGGTCGACGTCGGTGACGACGACGTCCGCGTCGGCGACCCGGTGACCCTGTTCGGCACCGGCGAGGACGGCGAGATGACCGTCCTGGAGTGGGCGAGCGCGATCGACACGATCGGCGAGGAGGTCGTCTGCCGGATCGGGAGCCGGGTCCAGCGCGTCCACGAGGGGCACTCGGCCGAGGGCCGTGTCGGCGCCTACCTGCGCGGGGAGCGGGCGTGACCGTCCTGCTCGACACCACGGTGGACACGACGGAGCAGATGGGCGCGCTCGGCGCTCGGCTCGCGGCGGTCCTGCGCGCCGGTGACCTCGTCGTGCTGACCGGGCCGCTCGGCGCCGGCAAGACCACGATGACCCGCGGCCTCGGCGCAGCACTCGGGGCGCGGGGGCAGGTGTCGAGTCCGACGTTCGTGCTCGCGCGCACCCACCCGACGACCGCCGGACCGGACCTGGTGCACGTCGACGCGTACCGGCTGTCCGACCCGGTGGAACTCGACGACCTGGACCTCGACTGGGACGGCTCGATCGTCGTCGTCGAGTGGGGCCGGGGCATGGTCGACGGGGTCAGCGACAGCGTCCTCGACGTCGAGATCGTCCGCGCGACCGGCGGTGCCGTCGGGGCCGGGGACGACGTCGACCCCGACGACGTCCCGGACGAGCCGCGCCGCGTCGTCGTCACCGGCAGCGGCCCGCGTTGGCAGGGCATCACCCTCTGACCCGCGTCCCGTCCCCGGGACGGGTGTCCGCGGCGGGTCTCCGGCGTCCGCCGGACGGGAGGCCCGTGAACCGCACCGACGTCCGTGACGCCGGGCGGGCCTCCCGTCCGGGGCACGCGGAGATCGGCCAACTCGCTCGAAACGCTTGGGTATCGAGCGCAGACGGCGTAGCGTCGCCCGCGCTACACCGCGGACCCTGGCCGCGGATGCCCGATCCCTGTTCCCGGGCTGACCTCGTCGTGACCACGCGTCGTACCCGACGGCGTCGTAGCGCGAGGGCGCTCGTCGCGGAGACCCGAACCTGCCGCGAGCGCCCTCGACCCTCGCCCGACGGGTCCGACGGGTCCGACGGGTCCGACGGGTCCGACGTCCGGGTCGTGGAGGTGCAGGGCGCGTCAGCGGCGCTGGCGGCCGAGCAGCACGATGCCGAGCAGCACCAGGGCCGACACGACGAGGACCACGGTGACGAACAGCCCTGTCACGTCGGTCGCGCCACCGTCGTCGCACGGCACGGCATCGGACACACAGGACGCCGCGGCGTGCAGTACGGCCGTCGTCACGCGGACGCTCCCCGGACCGCGTACCGGTGCAGGGTGACCCCGTTGTCGAACGCGCGCTGTTCGAGGAGGTCGAGCAGCAGGGGCTCCGGGACCGGCTCGTCGAAGAGCGGTCGACCGCTGCCGAGGACCGCGGGGTGCGTGTACAGCAGGAGCTCGTCGACGAGCCCCGCGGCGAGCAGCTGCGTGGCGAGGGTCGCGCCGCCGACCGCGATGTCCCCCTCGGACTCCCGCCGCAGGGCCGCGAGCTGTGCGATCGCGTCATCACCGCCGATGACCCGGGTGTGGTGCTCGGCCGTCGTCCTGGTCCGCGACACCAGGACCTTCGGGATGTCCGTCCAGATGTGCCCGAACTCGCGGAACCACTCCGGCAGCGAGTCGTCGTCGCGGGCGTCCGGCCAGAACGGGTCCATCATGTCGCGGACGACGCGGCCCTCGACGAACATCGTCATCGCGCGGGCACGGTCGTTGAACTCGCGGTGCAGGGGGCCGTCGATGTGGAGCCAGTCGGGCCCCTCGAGGCCGCTGTGGTCGCCGCGGTCCCGTTCGATGAGCAGGTCGAGCGAGACGTTCATCCAGTACACGAAGCGCGCGGACATCGGGACTCCTCCGTCGATGCCGGAACGGTACCGCCGAGCACTGCGCTCGGCAAGAGACCGATCGGTCAGGGCCGACCGGGTCGGCTCCGCAGCCCGCAGCTGCGCCGCTCGAGGTCGGCGAGGGCCGCGATCGTCGCTGGGTCCCGCCCCCGCCACCGGTCGACGACACCGGGGCCGAGCGCGGTCACGGCATCGCGCCCGACGAGTGCCCGGAGTGCCAGGACCTCAGCACCGTCGGGTCCCTGGTCCACTCGGCGCGCGGCCGTCGCGGTACGGACGAACCGCCCACGGGTGCGCGTCCAGACGAGGAGCAGGACCACGACGAACACGACGGTGAGGCCGCCGCCGACGAGGTGCGCCAGGTGGACGGCGGTGTCGTGCTGCTGCGCTCCCGCGGCCGCCACGGCGCCGGCGTGCTCGCTCGCCCTCCGCAGGGGCGCACTCACGGCGTCGCCGGCGAGGGGGATGTCCGCGAGGGCCCGTGCGGTCGCCGACAGCTGCCGCTGGAACGCCGAGCCCTCGTCCTGCACCCGGGTGCCGATGGACGCGAGCCGTTCGATCGAGCCGGCGACCTCCCTGCCGACCACCACGGCGAGGACCAGACCGACGAGGACGAGGAGGTCGGCGACGACCTGGCGGACACGTCGGACCGGTCGGCTGTCGTACACGACCATCACGGGCCTCCTGTCCGGGTCGACCGGTGCCGGACGTGGCTGGTCGGTCGACGTCCCAGTCTGCTGGTGCCGCCTGTGCTCCCGGTCCGCCATGTCGTCGTACTAGGCTCGCTCTCCGGCCTCGACCCCGCCGGACGGCAGGACGCCGGACGACGACGATCGGAGGCCACGGATGCTCGTGACCATCACCACCCGGGGCGAGGCCGCGCCGGACCTCTCGCACCTGCTCCACAAGCACCCCGGGCGCGCGCAGTCGTTCGACCTCAGCGTGGGGACGGCGCACGTCTTCTACCCCGCGGACACGGCGACCACGTGCACCGCGGCCCTGCTCCTCGGGGTCGACGCGATCGCGCTCGCCCGCAGCAGGCGGTACGGCGCCGATGCGCAGGCCCTCTCGCGGTACGTGAACGATCGGCCCTACGCGTCGACGTCGATGCTCGCGCTCGCGATCGGGCAGGTGTTCCGGAGCGCCATGGGCGGTCGGAGCGCCTCCCGGCCGGAGCGCGCCGCGGCGCCGATGGACCTCGAACTCGCCCTCACCAGCGTGCCGAGCGAGGTCGACGAGCACGGGACGGGGCTCGCGACGCGGTTGTTCACGCCGCTCGGGTGGACCGTCGAGGAGGCCCGGCGTCCGCTCGACGAGACCAGGCCCGAGTGGGGCGACGCCGCCACGGTCGGGCTCCGCCTCCGCGGACAGGTCCGGCTCGCCGACGCGCTGCGGCAGCTGACCGTGCTGCTGCCGGTCCTCGACGACGCGAAGCACTACTGGGTCGGCGACGACGAGGTCGGCATGCTCCTCCGCCGCGGCGAGGGCTGGCTCGCGGCCCACCCGCTCCGCGAGCTCATCACGACCCGCTCGCTGGCGCACCAGCGAGGACTCGTCGACGACGCGACCACGCGCCTCCTCGGTGTCGACGCGGACCTCGACGCCGGGGTCGCGGACGGCGGGCGGGCCGACGCCGGGGCCGAGGACGGTGTCCGCGGCGACGGGCCGGGAGGCACGAAACCTGTCGGCACCGCACCCCACGTCGACGACGTGCCCGCCGAGACGCCGTTGTACCGCCGCCGCGCCGAGGCGGTGCTCACGGCACTCGCCGACGTCCGGGCCCGCACGGTCGCCGACGTCGGCTGCGGCGAGGGCGCGCTGCTCCGGTACCTGTTCGCCGACCGCTCCTTCACGACGGTCATCGGCACCGATGTGGCACCGCGTGAACTCGCCCGCGCCGAGCGTCGGCTGCGGCTGGACGACGTCAGCGACGAGCAGCGTGCGCGCGTGCGGTTGCTGCAGTCCTCGGTGACGTACTCCGACGACCGGATCGCCGGGCTCGACGCCGTCGTTCTCATGGAGGTCGTCGAACACGTCGACCCCGAGCGGCTGCCGGCCCTCGAGGCCTCGGTGTTCCAGGCCGCGCGGCCCGGTGCCGTCGTCGTCACGACGCCGAACGCGGAGCACAACGTCCGCTACGAGCACCTGGCGGCCGGGCAGTTCCGGCACCCCGACCACCGGTTCGAGTGGACCCGCGCCGAGTTCCGGGCGTGGGGGCAGGCCGTCGGCGACCGGCACGGGTACACCGTCGAGTTCCGACCCGTCGGCGACGACGACCCCGAGGTGGGCCCGCCCACGCAACTCGCCCTGTTCCGCCGTACGACGACGACCAGCACCAGCACCGCGACCGGAGGCACCGCATGACCGCCCTGCCGATCCCCACCATGTCCCTCGTGCTGCTCGTGGGGACGAGTGGCTCCGGCAAGTCCACGTTCGCCGCGCAGCACTTCGGCCGGTTCGAGACGCTGTCGAGTGACTTCTTCCGGGGGCTCGTGTCGAACGACGAGAACGACCAGGCCGCGACCCCCGCCGCGTTCGACGCGCTGAAGCACGTCGCCGCGCAGCGACTCCGCGCGGGGCTGCTGACCGTGGTCGACGCCACGAACGTGCAGCCGGAGTTCCGCCGCGACCTCGTCCGGCTCGCTCGTGAGCACGACGTCCTGCCGGTCGCGATCGTGCTCGACGTCCCGGAGGCCCTGTGCGTCGCCCGCAACGCGGCCCGCACCGACCGGGAGTTCGGCGCGGACGTGGTCCGCCGCCAGCAGGGGCAGCTCCGCCGCGGACTGAAGGGGCTCGGCAAGGAGGGCTTCCGCCGCGTGCACGTCCTGCACGGGGAGGACGAGATCGCCGCCGCGACGATCGTCCGCGAGCCGCTGCTCAACGACCGGACGGACGAGCACGGTCCCTTCGACGTCATCGGCGACGTGCACGGCTGCCGGTCCGAGCTCGAGTCGCTCCTCGGACGCCTCGGCTGGTCGCTCGTGCGTGACGATGCCGGGCGGCCCGTCGACGCCGTCCACCCCGACGGCCGCCGAGCGGTGTTCCTCGGTGACCTCGTCGACCGCGGCCCGGACACCCCGGGCGTCCTCCGGCTCGTGATGGGCATGGTGCGGAACGGCCACGCCCTCGCCGTGCCGGGCAACCACGAGGACAAGCTCGTCCGCGCGCTCGACGGCCGGAAGGTGCAGACCGGTCACGGCCTCGCCGAGACGCTCGCGCAGCTCGCCGAGGAGCCGGAGGACTTCCGCACCGAGGTCCGCGAGTTCTGTCGAGCCCTCGTGGGGCACCTCGTGCTCGACGACGGCCAGCTGGTCGTGGCACACGCCGGCCTGAAGGAGCAGTACCAGGGCCGGGCCTCGGGACGGGTCCGCTCCTTCGCGCTGTACGGCGACACGACCGGTGAGAGCGACGAGTACGGGCTGCCGGTGCGGCTGCCGTGGGCCGACGACTACCGCGGCCGGGCCGTGGTCCTCTACGGTCACACGCCGACCGTGGACGCCGAGTGGATCAACAACACGATGTGCCTCGACACCGGGTGTGTGTTCGGCGGGAAGCTCTCCGCGCTCCGCTACCCGGAGCGCGAGGTCGTCCAGGTGGACGCCGAGCGCGTGCACCACGAACCCGCCAAGCCGCTCGAGCCGTTGCGCACGTCGGCGACGGGGGCCGACGGGACGGACGGCGGACGAGCCTCCAGTCCGGCCGGGAGGCCCGCCGTCACCCCCGCCTCGCCCCGTCGCGTCCCCGGGCTGCTCCCGATCGAGGACGTCACCGGCAAGCAGGTCGTCGAGACCCGGCACCTCGGACGGGTCGGCATCCGTGCCGAGAACGCCGCCGGCGCGCTCGAAGTCATGAGCCGCTTCGCGGTCGACCCGCGGTGGCTCCCGTACCTGCCGCCGACGATGAGCCCCGTCGCGACGTCCGCACGCTCCGACCACCTCGAGCACCCGGACGAGGCGTACGCGTACTACCGGGGCCAGGGCGTCGACACGGTCCGGATGGAGGAGAAGCACATGGGCTCCCGGGCCACCGTGCTCCTCACCAGGGACCCGGCGCGCTTCGACGCCCCGGCGGGCTGGCGCGGAGTCGTGACCACGCGCACCGGCCGGGCGTTCTTCGACGAGACCGGCACCGGGACGTTCCTGTCCCGGGTCGACGCTGCGGTCGATGCGACCGGGCTGTGGGCGGAGCTCGACTCCGACTGGGTGCTCCTCGACGGCGAGGTGCTGCCGTGGGCGGTCAAGGCCGAGGGCATGATCCGCGACTGGTACGCCGAGGTCGGTGCGGCGGCGGCCGGGGCGTTCCCCGCGACACTGTCGGCGCTCGCCGCGGCCCGTGACGCCGGCGTGGACGTGACGGACCTGCTGGCCCGGACGGAGCAGCGAGCGGTCGACGCCGCCGCGTACACCGAGTCCTACCGGCGCTACGCGGCGCCCGCGACCGGGATCGACGACGTGCGGTTCGCGCCCTTCCAGGTCCTCGCGGCCGAGGGGCGGACGTTCGAGGACCGGCCGCACGGCTGGCACATGGAGGTGGCGGGACGCCTCGCCGCCGCCGCTCCCGGTGTCGTCCGTGCCACGCGGTCGCTGCTCGTGGACGTACACGACGACGTGTCCCGCGCCGCCGGGGTCGACTGGTGGCAGGAGCTGACCGGTGCCGGGGGTGAGGGCGCCGTCGTGAAGCCGGAGTCGAACCTCACGCCCGGGCCGAAGGGGCTCGTGCAGCCGGGCGTGAAGGTCCGCGGCCGCGAGTACCTGCGGATCATCTACGGGCCGGAGTACACGGAACCGGCGAACCTGGCGCGCCTGAAGGACCGGGACCTCGGCCACAAGCGGTCGATGGCGCTGCGGGAGTACGCCCTCGGGCTCGAGTCGCTCGCGCGCTTCGTCGAGCGGGAGCCGCTGTGGCGGGTGCACCAGCCCGTGTTCGGGGTGCTGGCGATGGAGTCGGAGGCGGTGGACCCGCGGTTGTGAGCGGGCCCGTCGTGGACGGTCCTCGCTGAGCGACAGTGTTCGCGGCCGCCGCCCCGCGGACCGTCGCTCAGCACGAACGGCCCGTCACGGCACCGCGCCTACGATGGACGGGTGCTGCTCGCGATCGACACCTCCGCCGGGACCTCCGTCGCCGTCGTCGACCCGACGACCGGGCAGGTCCTCGCCGAGCGCGCGACCGACGACACCCGTCGGCACGCCGAGGTGATCGGCCCGTTCCTCGACGAGGTCCTGCGCGCCGCCGGGGTCAGCCCGTCAGCCGTCACGGGCGTCGTCGCCGGCATGGGTCCCGGCCCCTTCACCGGCCTCCGCGTCGGGATCGCCGCCGCCCGCACGTTCGCAGCCGCACGCGCCGTCCCGTTCCTCCCGCTCGTCAGTCACGACGCGGTCGCGACGGGGGAGCCCGGGCCGCTCGTCGTCCTCACCGACGCCCGCCGCCGCGAGGTCGCCTGGAGCGCCTACGACGCCGACGGCACGCGCGTCGCAGGTCCGGGACTCGCGAAGCCGGCGGACCTGGACGACGTGCTGCGGGCCTCCCGTCCGGAGGCCGTCGAATGGCGGCGCGTGACGGCCGCGACCATCCCGGCCGGGAGGCTCGGGGTGCTGGCCGCGGACCGGCTCGCCTCCGGCGCACCCCTGGCCGCCGACACCCCGGTCTACCTGCGCGAACCCGACGTGACGATGCCGGGAGCGCCGAAGCGGGTGGCCCGGTGACCGCCGTGCTGCCCGACGGACTGCGGCTCCGTCGCGCGCACCCGCAGGACCTCGACGACGTCATGTGGCTCGAGCAGGTCTCGTTCCCGACCGATGCCTGGTCGGCCTCGCAGATGTCCGGTGAGTTGCACTCCCCGCACGGGTACTACGTCGTCATCGAGACCATCGACGAGGGCACCGCACCGACGGTCGTCGGGTACGCCGGGCTGTCCTCGCTGCCTGGCAACCCGGTCGCGGACGTGCAGACCATCGCGGTCGCGGCCGAGCACCGCGGCAAGGGCCTCGGCCGGGTGCTGTTCACGGAACTCCTCGACGAGGCACGTCGCCGCGGGGTGCACGAGGTGTTCCTCGAGGTCCGCGCGGACAACCCCGTGGCGCAGGCGATGTACACGGCGGCCGGGTTCGAGCAGATCGCCGTCCGGCCGCGGTACTACCAGCCCGACGGCGTCGACGCGTGGGTGATGCGCGCCGAACTCGTGCCGGACGCCACTCGACCCGGACCGATCGGACAGGAGGCGCTCGATGACCGCGGCTGAACCCCTGGTGCTCGGCATCGAGACCTCGTGCGACGAGACCGGCGTCGGCATCGTGCGCGGGACCACCCTGCTCGCGAACGTCATCGCGTCGAGCATGGACGAGCACGCCCGCTACGGCGGCGTCGTGCCCGAGGTCGCCGCACGGGCGCACCTCGAGGCGATGACGCCGACCCTGCACCAGGCGCTCGAGCAGGCCGGGGTCACCCTCGACGAGCTCGACGCCGTCGCCGTCACCGCCGGGCCGGGGCTCGCGGGCGCGCTCATGGTCGGTGTCGGCGCGGCGAAGGCGCTCGCCGTGGCGACCGGCAAGCCGCTGTACGGCGTGAACCACCTCGTCGGGCACGTCGGCGCGGACGTCCTGCGCACGGACGGCTCCGAGATCGAACTCCCGACCGTGGCGTTGCTCGTCTCGGGCGGCCACACCTCGCTCCTGCTCGTCCGGGACCTGGTCGGCGACGTGGAACTGCTCGGCGAGACGATCGACGACGCCGCGGGTGAGGCGTTCGACAAGGTCGCCCGGCTCCTCGGCCTGCCGTACCCCGGCGGACCCCAGATCGACCGCGCGGCAGCCGAGGGCGACCCGACGGCCATCCGGTTCCCCCGGGGTCTGACGCTGCCGAAGGACATGGCGGCACACCGCTACGACTTCTCGTTCTCCGGACTGAAGACCGCCGTCGCTCGGTGGGTCGAGCGCTGCCGTGACGAGGGTCGCGAGGTCCCCGTCGCCGACGTCGCCGCGAGCTTCCGCGAGGCCGTCGTCGACGTCCTGCTGACCAAGGCGCTCGCCGCCTGCCGGGACACCGGTGTCGAGCGGCTGCTGCTCGGCGGCGGGGTCGTCGCGAACGCGCGGCTGCGGCAGGTGGCGGAGGAGCGCTGCGCTGCAGCCGGGGTCGCACTGCGGATCCCGCCGTTCGACCTCTGCACCGACAACGGCGCGATGATCGCCGCCGTCGGTGCGCGGCTCGTCACCGAGGGGCACGCCCCGAGCGACCTCGGCATCGCGGCGGACTCGACCCTGCCGGTCACCACGGTCCAGGTCTGACGGGCGCCGGCCCGGGCCGCTCCCGCTCCTGAACGACGCAGGGAGCCGTGTGGGAGGATCGGTGCCGGTGGTCGACCGGCCACCGGGAGGGGTGACACGTGTCCGATCAGAACGACCGATCGAAGCCGGACGAGACGCCGGACCAGGCGTCGGGTCAGGAGTCGAGCCAGCCTGCGGCGTCCGCGTCGACCGATCCGGAGCGCGGGCACGACCCGGCGTCGCGCGACCCGTTCGCGTCCTCCGGCCAGGGGTCGGCAGCGCAGGGTGTCACGGACCCGGCGGGCGACCCGAGCGGACGTGCGGCCTCCTCCGGGCAGTCGACCAGCGCGCAGCAGAGCCCGTACGCGACGCCCGGCCAGTCCGGGTCGCACGCGGCGTACGGCTCGCAGGCGGGCCAGTACGGCTCGCAGAACCAGTACGGCTCGCAGAACCAGTACGGCGCGCAGCAGGCCGGCTCGAACCAGTACGGCTCGCAGCAGGCCGGGCAGGGCCAGTACGGCTCGCAGAACCCGTACGGCGCGTCGAACCCCTACGGCGGGCAGAACCCCTCGGGGTCCCAGGGCCAGTACGGCGGACAGAAGGCCTCGAGCCATTCGCCCTACGGCCAGCAGCCCCACGGCCAGCAGCAGTACGGCCAGCAGTCGTACGGCGCCCAGCAAGGAACCGCGGCCGGCTACAACCCGTACGCGGCCTCGAGCCCGTACGCCTACGGGCAGCAGCAGAAGACGAGCGTGCTCGCGATCCTGTCGATCGTCTTCGCCTTCGGCGGACTCCTGTTCGGGCCGCTCACCATCCTGACCAGCCCCGCCGGCGCGATCATGGGGCACGTCGCCCTCGGACGCATCAAGCACACCGGTGAGCAGGGGCGCGGCCTCGCCCTCGCCGGCATCATCGGCGGCTGGATCATCACCGCGCTGGCCGTGATCGGCGTCGTGGGGTTCATCCTGTTCGCGGTCTTCGCCGCCCAGAACCCGAACTACGGGGGCTACGACGACTACAACGGCTACGACACCAGCAGCACGGCTGCCGTCATCGCCTGACCTGCTCGACGTGCGGCTCCGCAGGACGACCGCACCGGACGACGACGGGGCACCGCCACCACGGCGGTGCCCCGTCGTCGTGTGTCGCGCAGCGCAGCGCAGCACCCGGACCGGTCAGCCGGCCACGTCGGTGAGGCGCTCGCACAGGACTGCGGTGTGGCGGCCCTCCAGTCTGGTGAGCACGAGCGTGACGCGACCCCGCCCGCGCAGTCGCAGGCGCTTGCGGAACTCGGCCGGGTCCACGTCCACTCCGCGCTTCTTGATCTCGACGGTCCCGATGTCGTCCGCCGCCAGTCGTGCCGCCAGCCGCTTGACGTCGAGTGGCATCGTGTCGAGCACGCGGAACGCCTGCGCGAACGGTGTCCCGACCGCCCGGTCACTCGTCACGTAGGCGATGCCCTCGGAGAGCATCCGGCCGTCGATCGACCGCGCCAGGTCCCCGATGAGCCGGGCGCGGATGACGGCGCCGTCGGGTTCGTAGAGGTACGCACCGAGAGGCCCGACCTCGACGTCCTCGGCGTCGGCGGCTCCCGTGAGTTCGGCGATGCCGTGCGGACCGATGACGGTCGCTGCCCGTCGGACTCCGGGACGGGCGAGCGGACCGAACCACAGGGCGAGCTCGACGACCTCGCGGTCGACGGACGTCCACTGCGCCTCCGCGGTGTCGGGGATCAGGTCGCGGTCGATGCCCGGGCCGAGCTTCACGCCGGTCGGGGTCGTCGTCGCGGCGGCGAAGACGGTGTCGAGCGAGGGCGACCAGTCGTCCGGGTCGGCGAGTCGTCGGGTGTCCGAGTGCCCGCTCGTCCGCCGGGCCGGGTCCATCCAGACCCCGTCCACGGAGCTGACGTCGAACGTGGCGGCGTCCCCGAGCTCGACGCGGGCGTTCGGCCACGGTGCGAGGTTGTGCGTCGCGACGGCCGCGGTCACCTCGTCCCGGTCGACGGCGGTGACGTCGAGGTCGAGCGCCGCCATCGCGAGCGCGTCCCCGCCGATCCCGCAGCCGAGGTCCGCGACCCGCTGCAGGCCGGCGGCGGCGAAGCGTCCGGCGTGCTGCGCGGCCACCTGCAGCCGCGTGGCCTGTTCGAGCCCGGCCTCGGTGAAGAGCATGCGCGCCGCGAAGTCACCGAACTTGCCGCGGGCCTTCTGCCGGAGCTTCGCCTGGGTGAGGACCGCCGCGACGAGTGCGGGGTCGTGCCCCTCGGCCCGGAGGCGGGACACCACCCGGACGATCTCGCCGCCGTCCGAGACCGAGGGCGTACGGTCGAGCAGGTCCATCCCCGCCGGGGTCAGCAGCTGGGTCAGTTCGGCGGCGTCCATGCCCCGATCCTCCCAGGTGCGGGCAGAGCGGGGCGCGCTGGCACTCGGATTGACCGAGTGCCAGTGACGTCCTACAGTTGGGGTTGGCACTCTCCCCAGGGAAGTGCCAACCCGGTTTTCGTCAGTACCGAACACGTACCGAGAAAGAAGAGGTCACCGTGGCCGTCAGCATCAAGCCGCTCGAAGATCGCATCGTCATCCGCCAGGTGGAGGCGGAGCAGACCACCGCTTCCGGTCTGGTCATCCCGGACACCGCGAAGGAGAAGCCCCAGGAGGGCGAGGTCGTCGCCGTGGGTCCGGGTCGCATCGACGACAACGGCAACCGCGTGCCGCTCGACGTCGCCGTCGGCGACAAGGTCATCTACTCGAAGTACGGCGGCACCGAGGTCAAGTACTCGGGTGAGGACCTCCTCGTCCTCTCCGCCCGCGACGTCCTCGCGGTCATCGAGAACTGACATCTGCTCCACGAACGCCCCGTCGGCCTGGCCGGCGGGGCGTTCGTCGTCCCGGGGACGCGGTGACCACCGGGAGGCCCGGTGCGCCCGCGTCCGTCGGTCCGCCTTCCTAGGATGGTTCCGTGAGTGAACCGAGTCCCACGCGTCCGGCGCGCAGCGAGGCATCCGTCGGCGTGGTGCAGGCCCTCGTCGCGTACGGGCTCTGGGGACTCATGCCCCTGCTCTTCGCGGCCATGGCCCCGGCGGGCGCGTTCGAGATCGTGTCGTGGCGGATCGTCTTCGGCCTGGTGTTCTGCGCCGTGGCCATCCTCGCGACCCGCTCATGGCTGCGCACCCGGTCCCTGCTCGTGCAGCCGCGGGTGATGGGCATCATGGGCATCGCCGCCGGGCTCATCCTGGTGAACTGGACCGTGTACGTGCTCGCGACCACCACGGGGCACACCGTCGAGGCGGCGCTCGGCTACTTCATCAACCCGCTCGTCACGATCGCGCTCGGCGTGGTGGTCCTCCGCGAACGCCTCCGACCCCTGCAGTGGACCGCCGTCGGCGTCAGCGTCCTGGCCGTCGTCGTCATCGCGGTCGGGTACGGACGGATGCCGTGGATCTCGCTGGCGCTGGCGTTCTCGTTCGGGACGTACGGTCTCGTCAAGAAGCGCGTGGGCGGCACGGTCGACGCACTCAGCGGGCTGACGATCGAGACCGTGTGGTTGCTCCCGCTCGCGGTGGGGGCGCTCGTCGTGCTCGGCGTCACCGGGCTCGGCGGCGGGGTCACGTTCACGAGCGAGGGCTGGGTGCACACCCTCGTCACGGTGCTCACCGGGCCGGCGACCGCGGTGCCGCTCCTGCTCTTCGCGTCCTCGGCCCGTCGGGTGAGCCTGTCGACCCTCGGGCTGACGCAGTACCTCGCACCCGTGATGCAGCTGCTCGTGGGGGTGCTCGTGCAGCACGAGCCGATGTCGGTCGCGCGGTGGATCGGCTTCGGGATCGTCTGGTCGGCGCTCGTGCTGCTCACCGTCGACTCGTTCACCGC
Source organism: Curtobacterium sp. MCBD17_023 (assembly GCF_003224415.1). Classification (NCBI taxonomy): domain Bacteria; kingdom Bacillati; phylum Actinomycetota; class Actinomycetes; order Micrococcales; family Microbacteriaceae; genus Curtobacterium; species Curtobacterium sp. MCBD17_023. The sequence continues at coordinate 57,149 of NZ_QKLJ01000001.1, read as the reverse complement.
TGCGCGGCGGGGTGCGCGACGCGAGGCCGTACCCGAGCCGGCCTGAGCCGGCGGGGGCGGGGCGGGCCTCCCGGCCGGCGAGCGAGTCGCGCCTGCGGGACGCGCCTGTCTGTCCCTGACGCCGCTTCGATGTCGAGACGCCGCGTTGTTCCGCGTCGTCTCGACCGTTCGGCGGCGTGACGTGCTGACGCCGGTGTCTCCGCGCTCCCGCCCGCAGCCGAGCCGCCCGCATGCCCCGCGCACGCGAACGGCCCCCGGGAGCAGCTGCTCCCGGGGGCCGTCGGTCGGGCGGGTGTTACTTCGAGACCGAGCCCTGGATGGCGCTCTGGTACACGGGCTTGTTGTCGCCGTCGAACTTGTAGATGCCGATGTAGGCGCTCGACGGGTCGTTCTTGGAGTCGAACGGACCGATGCCGGACGGACCGGTGTAGTGGATGTCCTCACCGTCGTCGAGGAGGTCCTTGCAGTCCTTGAACGTCGAGCACTCGGTGCCGCCGTCGGCCCCGGAGACCGCAGCCATGTTGGCCTGGATCGTGCCGGAGTCGGTGCCCTTGCCCTTCACCGCGGCGAGGGCGGCGAGGGTGGTGGCGTCGTAGGACTCGGCCGCGTACGAGAAGTCGGCGAGGTCCTTGTTCGAGGACTTCTTGTAGAAGTCGACGAGGCGCTTCTTCAGGTCGTCCTTCGGGCTGGCACCGGGGATGGTGCCCTGCGCGCCCTCGAGGGTGCCCTTGTCGAAGTCCTTCGAGTAGTCCGCCGTGTTGCCGTCGGACATGTAGATCTTCGCCTTGTTCCCCTGCGAGACGAGCTCGGGGATGATCGACTTCGTCTCGTCGAAGGCCAGCACGACGATCGCGTCGGGCTCGGTCGCGAGTGCCGCGGTCACCTCGGACGAGAACGTGGTCTGTCCGGGCGGGAACTCCTGCCCCTTGCCCTTGGCGCCGTAGACGACCTGGCCACCGGCGGACTCGACGGCCTCCTGGACGGAGTTGCGGAGGCCGGTGCCGTACGTGTCGTTGAAGACGAGGAACGCGACCTTGGCGTTGCCGTCACCCGTGACGAGCTGGCCCAGCGCGGAACCCTGGACGGAGTCCGGCGGAGCGGTGCGGTAGTAGTGCGACGAGTAGCCGGACAGGTCGGTCGCCGTGTTCGCCGGCGAGATCTGCACCATGCAGTTGCTCGTGAGCTGGTCGATCACGTTGAGCGTGACGGAGGACGACTCGGCACCGATGACGACCGGGACCTTCGCGTCCACGAGCTTCGTCGCGGCGGAGCTCGACACGGTCATGTCGTTGCTGTCGCCGGAGTCGGTGGCGGGGTCGATGGTGACGTCCTCGTCGAGCACACCACCCGCGGCGTTGATGTCCTCGACGGCGAGGCCGACGCCGGACTCGGCCGGCGGGTTGAGGTAGGCCAGCGACCCGGTCAGCGGCAGGATCGTACCGATCTTCAGCGGGTCGGTGCTGGGCGACGAGGGGGCCTCGCAGCTCGCGGCCGGGTCCTTCTTCGCGCCGCCGGCCTTGGCCGACTCGGACGCGCCGTCACCGGCGTTGCTCGAGGTGGAGCAGCCGACGAGGAGCACCGCTGCCGCTCCCGCCAGTGCCAGCGCCGTGGTGGCGCGGGTGGTTCTGATCATCCGTGGAACCCTTTCTCTGCGCGGAGGCCCTACCGCATCGGGTCGAGCGCGGCGTCTCCGCGTGGGATTGAGGAGAAAACTAGGGTCGATGTGTTTCGCCCGTGTGACGGAAGTACACACCTGGGTGTTTCGTTACATACCCGTGACACTTCTGAGCGGCCTCACCGGAACCCCTGATCAGGAGTCCGTCTGGACGGTCTCCGTGGTCCCGGACGGTCGTCCTGGAGGCCCGGCGTACGTTCCGCAGACATGAGCGACACATCTTCCACCACCGTCTTCCGGCCCACGCGGGCCATCGTCACCGGCTCGGAGTCGGGCATCGGCAAGGCCACCGCGGTCGCGCTGGCGGCCGCCGGCATGGACGTCGGGATCACCTACCTGTCCGAGCCCGACCGGGCCGACGAGACCGCTACCGAGGTCCGCGCCGCCGGGCGACAGGCGTACGTGGCGCAGCTCGACGTGACCGACCTCGAGCGGGCGGGCGCGGTCATCGACGGCCTCGTGTCCCAACTCGGCGGGGTCGACGTCATCGTCGCCGACGCGGGCACGGGCGACAACGCTCCGTTCCTCGACCTGACGCTCGACCAGTGGCGGCACACCGTCGCGACCGACCTCGACGGGGCCTTCGTCACGATCCAGGCAGCCGCTCGTCGCATGGTCGCGCAGGGCACCGGCGGCCGGATCATCGGCATCACGAGCGTGCACGAGCACCAGCCGCGGTACGGCTCCAGCGCGTACGACGCCGCGAAGCACGGGCTCGGCGGCCTGCTCAAGACGATCGCGATCGAGCTGGCGTCGCACGGCATCACCGCGAACGCCGTCGCACCGGGGGAGATCGCGACCCGGATGACCGGCGCCGAGGACGAGGACCCGCACACGATCTCCCGTCCCGGGGTGCCGCTCGGCCGTCCGGGCAACGCGTGGGAGATCGCGGCCGCCGTGGCGTTCCTGGCCTCGCCCGCGTCGTCGTACATCACCGGCGTGTCGCTCCCCGTCGACGGCGGCATGCTCCAGATGGGCCCGCACGGCGGCAGCCACATCACGTCGGACGACTGGCGGAGCGCGTAGTCAGTCGCGTCAAACGCCCCCGTCTCCCCGAGACGCCGCCACGTCACCGAAACGCCGCTGAATTCGGCGGCGTCTCGAGCGGTCGGCGGTGTTCTGTGATGACGGGGGCGTCTCGCGAGCAGGGCGGGGCGGGACGGGACGGGTGGGACGCGGCGCGGCGGTTCACGGCGCACGGCGCGCCCAGCCCCGACCAAGCGGCAGGCCCGCGGCGACCAGGACCGCGCCGAGGCGGGCCAGGTCCTCGGCCTCGGCCATGCCCCAGCGCGCGAACCCGCGGACGCGGTGGGTGCGCCGCAGCGCGTCCTCCCGTCGTTTCTCAGACCAGAGCACATCACGGTCGTCGTACTTCACCCGGCCGTCGAACTCGCCGACGATGCCGGACCCCGGCCACCAGAAGTCGACCCGGAACGTCCCGCCGTCCGTGGCGAACTCCTGCTGCAGGACGGGCGACGGAGCCCCGAGCCGTCGGACGGTGACGCGGCTGATCGACTCGCCAGGTGACTCCGCTGCGGCATCGGCGAACGCCAGGGCCGACATCGCTCGCCGCGACCCGCGCTGCCCCCGGCGACCGGTGAACGCCGATGCCAGGTCATCCCGGTCGAGATGGCCGGCGTGGAGCACGTGGTCGAGGACGACCACCGCGTGCTCGAAGGTCGACGTGTGGGCCAGGTCGACGACGGTCCGCAGGAGTGAGGTCGTCCGGAGACCGTCGAGCACCACGACGTCGTCGTCGGTGACGCGTCCGACGTGACGGATGACTCCTCTGCCACTGTGCGTCTTGGACACGTGGGTGTCGATGAGGTGGAGCCGCCAGTCCGGTCGCCCGTGGTCAGGCAAGCCCCACAGTGCGGCAGCGGATCGGTGCGACACGACCCCGTCTGCCCGGAGGCCGGCGGCCCGTGCACGGACGACGAGCTGTCGACGCTCGAGTGGGCCGAGCGCTGACCAGTCCCGACGCTCGACAGCGGTGCCGTGGAACAGTCGGACCGGGTCCGTCAGGGTCGACGGCAACCCGGTGAGGACCGTCGACGAGTGGGTCTGCATGCAGGTGACGATCCGGCAGCCCGCCTGCGGTCCCGAGCCAGACCGCCCGAGTTGTGGAGAGCCTCCAGTCCGACCGTCACTGTGCAGGAGGGAGTACGACGCCCCCGTCAACGCACGACGCCGCCGGACGCACGAGACGCCGCCGGATCCGGCGGCGTCTCATGCACCTGGCGGCGTCTCGCGCGGGGTCAGCCGCGGTAGTTCGGCGCCTCGACGACCATCTGGACGTCGTGCGGGTGCGACTCCTTCAGCCCGGCCGCGGTGATGCGGACGAACTTGCCGCGGGCCTTCAGCTCGGGGATCGTCCGGCCGCCGACGTAGAACATCGACTGCCGCAGCCCGCCGACGAGCTGGTAGACGACGTTGCCGACCGAGCCGCGGTAGGGCACCTGGCCCTCGATGCCCTCGGGGATGAGCTTCTCGTCCGAGGGGACGTCCGCCTGGAAGTAGCGGTCCTTCGAGTACGACGTCTTCTTGCCGCGGGTCTGCAGCGCCCCGAGGGAGCCCATCCCGCGGTACGCCTTGAACTGCTTGCCGCCGACGAACACCAGGTCGCCCGGGGACTCGTCGGTGCCGGCGAGGAGCGAGCCGAGCATGACGGTGTCCGCGCCCGCGACGAGGGCCTTCGCGATGTCGCCCGAGTACTGCAGGCCGCCGTCGGCGATGATCGGGACGCCGGCCTCGCGTGCGGCGAGGGAGGCCTCGTACACGGCGGTCACCTGCGGCACGCCGACGCCGGCGACCACGCGGGTGGTGCAGATCGAGCCCGGGCCGACGCCGACCTTGACGGCGTCGACACCGGCGTCGATGAGCGCCTGCGCACCGGCACGGGTCGCGACGTTGCCGCCGATGACGTCGATGCCGTCGAACGACGAGTCGGCCTTGATGCGGCGGACCATGTCGAGCACGCCTTCGCTCTCGCCGTTCGCGGTGTCGACGACGAGCACGTCGACCCCGGCGTCGCGGAGGGCCTCGGCGCGCTGCCAGGCATCGCCGAAGAAGCCGATGGCGGCACCGACGCGCAGTCGGCCCTCCTCGTCCTTCGTGGCGTCCGGGTACTTCTCGCTCTTGTCGAAGTCCTTGACGGTGATGAGCCCGCGGAGCTTGCCGTCGGCGTCCACCAGCGGCAGCTTCTCGATCTTGTGCTGCGCGAAGATGGCGATCGCCTCTTCGGGGTCGATGCCCTCGAGCGCCGTGATGAGCGGGGCCTTCGTCATGACGTCACGCACGAGCGTGCTCGACATCTCGAACGGTGCGACGAAGCGCATGTCCCGGTTCGTGATGATGCCCACGAGCGTGCCGTCGGCCTCGACGACCGGCAGGCCGGAGACGCGGAACTGCCCGCAGAGCGCGTCCACGTCGGCGACGGTGGCGTCCGGGCTGGTGGTCACCGGGTTGGTGATCATGCCCGACTCGGAGCGCTTCACCTTGTCGACGTAGGCGGCCTGGTCCTCGATGGACATGTTGCGGTGCAGGATCCCGATGCCGCCCTGGCGCGCCATGGCGATGGCCATGCGGGACTCGGTGACGGTGTCCATGGCCGCGGAGAGCAGCGGCACGTTGACCGAGATCCGCTTGGTGAGCCGGGACGTCGTGGACGCCTCGCTCGGGATGACGTCGGTGTGCCCCGGCAGGAGCATGACGTCGTCGTACGTGAGTCCGATGAATCCGAACGGATCCGGCTGGTCCATGGGTCCCCTTCGTGGGCGAGGTGAACGGGTGTCAGTACCGGGAACGCACCGGTGGGCTCTCGATGGGACATGGTAACGCGCGCGACGCAGGCGCCATTCCTGGGGGCGGGATCGGTCGCTGTACCGGCCGGACGGGCGGCTTCTCCGCGGGAACGCAAATCGACTCGCCTGTGCAAGGTCACGGTTGCGGCACGATTTGTGCAGGGAACGTGCCGGAAACACGGGGGACACAAAAAATCCCTAGGGTCCTCGACTATCCGAACGAGAGGCTCATCCGTGGGTTCCATCACTCCGCCGGGGTCAGCGCTGGCGCGCCGACTCCGCCGCGGGGCACCAGGCCGTCGTCGCCTGGTCCTCGCCGCCGTGCTCTTCCTCGCCTTCCTGGCCACCTTCGCCGTCGACGTGGTGCTCTCGCCCGTCGCCGGCGCAGCGACCAGCAGCCCCTCCGCCAGCAGCGCACCGGCGAGCACCGGGCCCTGCGTGGTCAGCACGACGAACGGCTGCATCCAGGGCACGATCCTCGACTCGGAGCGGGAGCCCGCCGCGGGAGTCGACGTCGACGTCACCGGCCCCGGCTCGTTCACGGGGTCCTCGACGACGAACGCCGACGGCCGCTGGTCGGTCAGCATCTCGGAGGCCGGGTCCTACACGGTCAAGGTCGACCAGGACTCGCTGCCGAAGGGGCAGTACCTCACCGACGCGAAGGACGCCGAGCGCACCGTGCAGGGCAACCTGAACGCCAACGCCGGCACGATCTTCCAGCTCTCCGACCAGGAGGGCGCGACCACCGACACCGGCGCCACGAGCGTCACCGCGGCACGGTTCTGGCAGCAGTTCGCCTCCGGCATCCGGCTCGGACTCCTCATCGCCCTCGCCTCGATCGGCCTGTCGCTCATCTACGGCACGACCGGCTTGTCCAGCTTCTCCCACGGTGAGCAGGTGACCCTCGGTGGCCTCCTCGCCTACGTCTTCGCGAACCAGCTCGGATGGAACATCTGGCTCGCCGGGCTGGTGACCGTGCTGCTCTGTGCCGCGACCGGGTACCTGCAGGACGCGGGCATCTGGAAGCCCCTGCGGAAGCGCCGGATCAGCCTCACGCAGCTCATGATCGTGACGATCGGTCTCTCGATCGCCGCCCAGTACGCCTTCCAGTACTTCTTCGGGGCCTCGACCGTCCGCATCCAGCAGGGCAACCCGGAGACGGTGACGTTCGCCGGCATCACGCTGACGGTGCAGTCGTACGTCGCGATGGGGATCGCGCTCGTCGTGCTCGTCGGCACGGGGCTGTTCCTCGGGAAGACGCGCTTCGGACGTGCCACCCGTGCGGTGTCCGACAACCCGGCGCTCGCCGCGGCCTCGGGCATCGACGTCGACCGCGTGATCCGCTTCGTGTGGACGCTCGCCGCCGGTCTCGCCGGTCTGTCCGGTGTGATGCTCGGCCTCGTGCTGAACGGCGTGAACTGGCAGACCGGTCTCCAGCTGCTGCTGCTCATGTTCGCCTCGGTGACCCTCGGCGGTCTCGGGACGGCCTACGGCGCGCTCGTCGGCTCGATGATCATCGGCATCGTCGTGGAGCTCACGAACCTGGTGCTGCCCGGTGACTTCAAGTACGCCACCGCCCTCGTCATCCTCATCCTCATCCTGCTGTTCCGGCCGCAGGGCATCTTCGGCCGTGCCGAGCGGATCGGCTAAGGGAGCACCCGCATGGACTACATCCTCACCCTGCTCACCTCGCTGACGCAGGAGGCCCTCGCGCCGACGACCGCGGCGTTCGCGCTCGCGGCGATCGGCCTCAACGTGCACTTCGGGCTCACCGGCCTGGTCAACATGGGCCAGGCGGCGTTCCTGCTGCTCGGCGCCTACGGGTTCGCGATCTCGATCTCGAACGGCCTGCCCGTCGGGCTCGCGGTGCTCATCGCCCTGGCCATCGCGATCGTCTTCGCGGTCATCCTCGGCATCCCGACCCTGCGGTTGCGCGGGGACTACCTGGCGATCGTGACGATCTCCGGTGCCGAGATCATCCGCATGGTCGGCCGATCGAGTCTGCTCACCGACACCACCGGCGGCTCGAACGGCATCACCGGCTCGAGCTACCGCGAGCCGTTCAACGCGCTGAGCTTCCTTCCCGACGGCACCACGACCATCCTGTGGTTCACGTACTCGAACAACGGCGTCAACGGCTGGTGGATCCGCATCGTCGGCTGGGGCCTGGTCGCCCTGTTCACCCTCGTGCTGTTCCTGCTCATGCGCAGCCCGTGGGGCCGTGTCGTGAAGGCCATCCGCGAGGACGAGGACGCGGTCCGCTCCCTCGGCAAGAACGTCTACTCGTACAAGATGCAGGCGCTCGTCTTCGGTGGCGCGCTCGGTGCCCTGGCCGGGGTCATCTACGTCCTGCCGAGTTCGGTGCAGCCGGACGCCATGGGCCGCTCGATGACCTTCTTCATCTGGACAGCGCTCATCCTCGGAGGCGCTGCGACGGTGTTCGGACCGGTGCTCGGCGCGATCCTGTTCTTCGTCGTCCGTCTCTTCATCCGCACGCTCGCGGGTGACTTCATCCCGAACTCGATCATGAGCGCCCAGCAGGCCGAGCAGTTCTCCTACGTGCTGGTCGGTGTCGCGCTCATGCTCCTCATCGTCTTCCGCCCACAGGGACTCCTGGGGAACAAGAAGGAGCTGACGTTCAGTGTCTGAACCCACCGGAACCACGCCCGGCGTCCCCACCGCCCTCACCACGGTGCAGCACGCCCCCGGTTCGCCGAAGCCGGACGCCATCCTCACGGTCGACAACATCAGCCGCCGCTTCGGTGGCATGACCGCGGTCGACGTGGACCACCTCGAGGTGCAGCGCGGTGCCATCACGGCCCTCATCGGGCCGAACGGCGCCGGCAAGACCACCTTCTTCAACCTGCTCACCGGCTTCGACAAGCCGACGAGCGGCAAGGAGGCCCGCTGGCAGTTCAACGGGAAGACGCTCGGCAACACCGGGGCCGCGAAGGTCGCCCGCGCCGGCATGGTCCGCACGTTCCAGCTGACGAAGGCGCTGTCGCGCCTCACCGTGATGCAGAACATGCTGCTCGGCGCGAAGGACCAGCCGGGCGAGAACTTCTTCGCCGCGCTGGTCAGCCCGCTGTGGCGGAAGCGTGAGCAGGAGATCACGGCGAAGGCCGAGGACCTCCTCGCCCGCTTCAAGCTCCTCGAGAAGAAGGACGACTACGCCGGATCGCTCTCGGGCGGCCAGCGGAAGCTCCTCGAGATGGCCCGCGCGCTCATGTCCGACCCGACGATGATCATGCTCGACGAGCCGATGGCCGGCGTGAACCCGGCGCTGACGCAGTCGCTGCTCGGGCACATCCAGTCCCTCCGCGACGACGGCATGACGGTGCTCTTCGTCGAGCACGACATGCACATGGTCCGGCACATCTCGGACTGGGTCGTCGTGATGGCCGAGGGCAAGGTCGTCGCCGAGGGCCCGGCCGCCACCGTCATGGACGACCAGGCCGTGATCGACGCCTACCTCGGCGCCCACCACGACACCGACCTCGGTGACGACTCGCTCCTCACCGAGGAGACCTACGAGGAACTCGCCGACGAGGTCGCAGAAGAGGACGCGGCGGACGCCGCCGACGAAGGGAAGGCGACCCGATGACGGACGCGACGAACGGCACCGGCGCGGACCGGGCCTCCAGTGCGGAGCCGGCAGCGGTGGCCGTCACCCCGGGCAGCACGACCCCGCGTGCCGCGACCGGCGGCGCCACCGCGGTGCAGGACCGCGAGCCGGTCATGCGTGCCGACAACCTCGTCGCCGGCTACCTGCCGGGTGTCAACATCCTCAACGGGTGCGACCTGGTCTGCTACCCGGGCGAGCTCATCGGCATCATCGGCCCGAACGGTGCCGGCAAGTCGACGCTCCTCAAGGCGCTGTTCGGCCTCGTGAACATCCGCGAGGGCTCGGTCACGCTGCAGGGCGAGGACATCACGAACCTCAAGGCGAACAAGCTCGTGCAGGCCGGGGTCGGCTTCGTCCCGCAGACGAACAACGTCTTCCCCTCGCTCTCCATCGAGGAGAACCTGCAGATGGGGCTGTACCTGCGCCCGAAGAAGTTCGCCGAGCGGCTCGAGGTCATCTACGACCTGTTCCCCGTGCTCGGACAGCGCAAGGGCCAGCGCGCCGGGTCGCTCTCCGGTGGTGAGCGGCAGTCGGTCGCGATGGCGCGGGCGCTCATGATGGACCCGAAGGTGCTGCTGCTCGACGAGCCCTCCGCCGGCCTCTCGCCGGTGCGGCAGGACGAGACGTTCATCCGTACCCGCCGCATCAACAAGGCCGGCGTCTCCGTGATCATGGTCGAGCAGAACGCCCGCCGGTGCCTGCAGATCTGCGACCGCGGCTACGTCCTCGACCAGGGGCGGAACGCGTACTCGGGCACCGGGAAGGAGCTCGCCGACGACCCGAAGGTCATCGAGCTCTACCTCGGGACGCTCGCCAAGGACGTCGACGCCACCAAGTAGGGTCGTCGACACCGCGGGTGCCGCTGTGGGGGCAGCATCCGCGACGGACGGGGCCGTGCTGGCTGCGCTTGCGCGCCGCACGGCCCCGCTCTCGTGCCGCCGGGCGGACGCCGGGATCGGAACGGGACAGCCGGTGTCTCTCGGAGACGCCGGTGTCGCATCGAGACGCCGGTGTCTCACCCGAGACACCGCCGGAGCGGTGAGACGCCACCGGTTCCGGCGGCGTCTCGCGCACTCGGCGGCGTCTCGCGCAGACGGGCGTGTCTGCGGGAGCGGGCCCGTGCCTCCTGCCCGGCCGGGAGGCCCGTCCCGCCTCCGGCGCGTCGGGTACCGTTCCAGCGTGGAACGCTTCTCGGCCCGGGCGATGGACGCCCTCGTGTGGGTGGTGTTCGTCGTGCTCTTCGTGGGCGCGGCCCTGCTCGTGAAGGTCGCCGCCGCACTCCTCGTCGTGTTGATCGTGCTGGCGCTGCTGCTCGGGCTCACGCTCCGGGTGCTCCGCCGACGTCGCGCGCGCTGACCCGCCGACCGTCCGGCCGTGCCACCCGCACACCCCGCCCGGTAGGGTTGCCGGGTGAGCGAAGTCGAGATCGGTGCAGGCAAGCGCGGACGTCGGGCGTACGCGTTCGACGACATCGCGGTGGTCCCCTCGCGGCGGACGCGTGACCCGCGGGACGTCAACGTCCAGTGGTCGATCGACGCGTTCACCTTCGAGTCGCCGATCCTGTCCGCGCCGATGGACTCCGTCGCCTCGCCCGCGACCGTCATCGAGATGGGGCGTCTCGGCGTCCTCGGGGTCCTCGACCTCGAGGGCCTGTGGACCCGCTACGAGGATCCGGAGCCGTACCTCGCCGAGATCCGCACGCTGACCGACGGCAACGTCACGAAGCGCATGCAGGAGATCTACGCCGAGCCGGTCAAGGCCGAGCTGATCACCCGCCGTCTGGCCGAGATCCGTGCCGCCGGCGTCCCGGTCGCCGGCTCGCTGAGCCCGCAGCGCACACAGGAGTTCTCGCAGACGGTCGTGGACGCCGGTGTCGACCTGTTCGTCATCCGCGGCACGACGGTCAGCGCCGAGCACGTGTCGCAGAACACCGAGCCGCTCAACCTCAAGAAGTTCATCTACGAGCTCGACGTCCCGGTGATCGTCGGCGGCGCCTCCACCTACACGGCGGCCCTGCACCTCATGCGCACCGGTGCCGCGGGCGTGCTCGTCGGCTTCGGCGGGGGCGCGGCGTCGACCACGCGTGCCGCGCTCGGCATCCACGCACCCATGGCCACCGCGGTCGCCGACGTCGCCGGCGCTCGTCGCGACTACATGGACGAGTCCGGCGGGCGGTACGTGCACGTCATCGCGGACGGCGGTCTCGACACCGCCGGGGACGTCGTCAAGGCGATCGCGATGGGGGCCGACGCCGTCATGCTCGGCACCGCACTGGCCCGCGCGTCAGAGGCGCCGGGCGGTGGCTTCCACTGGGGTGCCGAAGCGCACCACCCCGAGCTGCCCCGCGGCCGTCGCGTCGAGGTCGGCACCATCGGCTCGCTCGAGAGCATCCTGAACGGCCCGACCCCGTCGTGGGACGGCCGCGCCAACCTGGTCGGCGCCCTGCGTCGGTCGATGGCGACGACCGGGTACTCCGACGTCAAGGAGTTCCAGCGAGTAGAAGTGGTCGTGGCGCCCTACCACCGCTGACGCGGTGCGCCCGTGGACGATCCGCGGGCGCTGCTCCGGCGCCGGACGGCGATGGAGGCGATCATGACAACGACGGTCACGAACGGTGCGTCGAGCACCGCGGGGTTCGACCCCGCGACGAAGCTCGGCCCGGACGAGCGCGAGGCCGCGATCGAGACCCTGAAGACCCGGGAGCTCGACGTCCTGGTCGTCGGCGGCGGCATCGTCGGCGGTGGTGCCGCACTCGATGCCGTCACCCGGGGCCTGTCGGTCGGGATCGTGGAGGCCCGCGACTGGGGCTCGGGCACGTCCAGCCGGTCGTCGAAGCTCGTGCACGGTGGCATCCGGTACCTCGAGCAGCTCAACTTCACGCTCGTCCGCGAGGCCCTCATCGAACGCGGCCTGCTGCTCCAGCGCATCGCCCCGCACCTGGTCAAGCCGGTCCGCTTCCTGTACCCGCTCAACCACCGGGTCTGGGAGCGCTTCTACATCGGCATCGGCATGGCGATGTACGACGTCTTCAGCTGGTCCGGCGGACGTCCGCCCGGCGTGCCGCACCACCGCCACCTCACCCGCACGCAGGTGCTCCACTCGATGCCGTCCCTGAAGAAGGACGCGTTCGTCGGCGGCATGACCTACTACGACGCGCAGGTCGACGACGCCCGCTACGTGGCCGCACTCGTCCGCACGGCGGCCTCGTACGGCGCACACGCTGCCTCGCGGGTCCGGATCGAGGGCTTCATCAAGGTCGGGGAGCGGGTCGTCGGGGCGCACGCGCACGACATCCAGACCGGTGAGCACTTCGACATCCGGGCGAAGCAGATCGTCAACGCGACGGGTGTCTGGACCGACGACACCCAGGCGATGGTCGGCACCCGCGGGCAGTTCAAGGTGCGTGCGTCGAAGGGCGTGCACCTCGTCGTCCCGCGCGACCGGTTCCAGTCGAACTCGGGCATGATCCTCCGCACCGAGAAGAGCGTCCTGTTCGTCATCCCGTGGGGTCGCCACTGGCTGATCGGCACGACCGACACCGACTGGTACCTCGACAAGGCGCACCCGGCGGCGACCGCGGCGGACATCGACTACATCCTCGAACACGTCAACAAGGTGCTCGCCGTGCCGCTCACCCGCGAGGACGTCGAGGGCGTCTACGCCGGTCTCCGACCGCTCCTGGCGGGGGAGTCCGAGGCCACGTCGAAGCTCAGCCGCGAGCACGTCGTCGCGCACACGGCCCCGGGCCTCGTGGTCGTCGCCGGTGGCAAGTGGACGACCTACCGCGTGATGGGCAAGGACGCCATCGACGAGGCCGCCGCAGCGATGGACGGCAGGATCCCGGAGTCGACGACGCAGGACATCCCGCTGCTCGGCGCCGAGGGCTACCCGGCCGCGTGGAACAAGCGGGCCCGCACCGCGAAGACGTTCGGCGTGCACAAGGTCCGGATCGAGCACCTGCTCAACCGGTACGGCACCCTGGCGACCGAGGTGCTGCAGCTCGTGCAGGAGGACCCCTCACTCGCCGAGCCGTTGCCCGGTGCCGACGACTACATCGGGGCCGAGGTCGTGTACGCGGCCTCGCACGAGGGTGCCCTGCACCTGGAGGACGTCCTCGCCCGCCGCACCCGCATCTCCATCGAGGCATGGGACCGCGGCGAGTCCGCGGCGCCGGTGGCCGCGCGGCTCATGGCGGACGTGCTCGGCTGGGACCAGGAGACCACCGAGAACGAGGTGTCGAACTACCTCAAGCGGGTGGCCGCCGAGCGGGAGTCGCAGCTGCAACCCGACGACGAGTCCGCTGACCGCGTGCGGCTCGAGGCGCCGGACATCGCGTTCGGGTTCGAGGAGGACGACGTCGTCGTCGGCGGCGGCCGGAGCGACGGCGCCGAGGGGGCGACGGCGTCCGACGAGCAGGTCGTGGGCGAGAAGACGACCGAGCCCAGCTGACGCGGGCCGGACGGGAGGCTCCCCACCCGGAAACGACGACGTGCCGCTGGTGCGTCGGTCGGTCCGGACCGGGCCGGCGCGGGTCCGGGGACCAGCTGAGGGCGCGCCTCCCGTCCGCCCACCACGCACGGTCGGTGGCCGCGTTCTGCGCCGACGGGCTGCGGCTGCGCGTCGACGCCGTCGTCGCGCCGCCGCGGGTGGCTATGCGGCGGTGCGGGCGCGGCGGAGGGTCTGCACCATCGTCAGGAACAGGAACAGGACCGCCGGGATCGCGACGAGGGCCGCGAGGCTCGTGCCGTAGAGCACAGCGGCGCCCATGCCGTGCGCGCCGCCGGACACCCCGAAGGAGTCCGCGACGTCCATGCCGAGGAAGAAGCCCGACTGGAAGACGGCACCGGCGCCGCACGCGACCAGGGCGAGGTGGCAGACGAGGGCCACCGGTACGGGGATCTCCTTCCAGATCGCCGCGATCGCGAAGCCGACGGCGAGGACCACGCCGATGCCGGCCGTCACCAGCACACCGACGACGTCCTGCCGGGAGTTCATGCCCATCGCGTCGACGGTGGCGTAGATCTCCGACAGCGACTTCCCCGGCACCGCGGCGAGCGGGTCGAGCACGAGGGCGTTCACCGCCAGCAGCGCGGCGTAGGCGGTGACGACGAGCGCGCCGGACACGGCGACGACGGTCTTGGAGGTCATCCGGCCATCCTCACCGGGCGGGGTGGACCGCCGCGTCCACCGCCGGGATGACCTGTGGAGAACGGAATGGCCCAGCCCTCCCGGTGGTTAGCATGGGTGTCCTGGGAAAGGGAGCCATCATGGTCGACGTCCATCGCGTCAAACTCCCCGGCGTCGGCGTGCTGCACAGCTTCTACACCGACGACGGTGGCAAGTGCGGTGTCATCACGCACCGGTCGGGTCACTCCGACCTCATCTCGTTCGCGGACGTCGCCGACGGCGCGGACAAGTCCGAGAAGGTCTCGCTCCGCCTGAGCGAGGACGAGGCGCACACCCTCGCCGAGCTGCTCGGCGGCACCCGGATCACGGAGGGCCTCGACAAGCTCGACGAGATCCCCGGCCTGTCGATCGACTGGTTCAGCGTCGACTACGACGACGCCATCGCGGGCAAGCCCCTCGGCGACCTGCACGACTCCGGGTTCATCGGCCTGACGGTCGTCGCGGTGGTCCGCGGCGACAGCGCCAACCCGGCGCCCTCGTCCGACTTCGTCGTGTTCCCCGGGGACACGATCGTGGTCGCCGGCGCGCCCGAGAAGGTCGCGAAGGCGTTCTCCTTCTACCGCAGCGGTCAGTTGGCAGCAGCCGCTGCCGAGGCGCCGCCCGGGAGTTAGTCGATGCACCTGGGTGGTGAGCTGCTGACCATCGGCGGCCTGTTCCTCATCGCCTACGTCCTCGGACGTCTCGGCAAGACCATCGGCCTGCCGGCGATCCCGGTCTACATGGTGGTCGGGCTCATCGCGAGCCCGCACACCCCGTGGATCGGACTGAGCGTCGAGTCCCACACGATCGAGCTCATCGCCACGTTCGGGCTCATCCTGCTGCTGTTCAACCTGGGGTTGGAGTTCGACCAAGAGGAGTTCTACGGCAACGCCGGCAAGCTCCTCGTGTCGGGCGGCACCTACGTCGCGATCAACATGGGCGTCGGGTTCGCGTTCGGTTTCTCACTCGGATGGGGCACGCGCGAAGCCCTGATCATCGCGGGGATGACGGCGACGTCGTCGAGCGCCATCGTGACGAAGCTCCTCATCGAGCTCCGGCGCCTGGCGAACGACGAGACACCGATGATCCTCGGCGTCACCGTCATCGAGGACGTCTTCATCGCCGTCTACCTGGCGATCGTGTCCGTGGTGCTCTCCGGCGACACGAACGTCTGGGCGGTCATCGGGAAGCTCGCGCTCGCGTTCGGGTTCCTCATCGTCATGTTCAGCCTGGCGCGCTGGGGCGGCAAGCAGGTCTCGCGGATCTTCGCGACCCGCGACGACGAGCTGTTCACCGTGCTGTTCTTCGGCCTCGCGGTGATGTTCGGTGGCATCGGGGACCTGCTCGGCGTGACCGACGCCATCGGTGCGTTCGTCATCGGGCTGCTCTGTGGTGCCACGCGCTACCGGGACCGCATCGAACAGCTGGCGCTCCCGATGCGTGACGTCTTCGCGGCGTTCTTCTTCGTGAACTTCGGCCTCGGCCTGGACGTCTCGACCTTCGGCGAGGTGCTCTGGCCGGTCGTCGCCGCCATCGGCATGACCGTCGTGCTCAACGCCGTCGCGGGGCAGCTCGTCGCCCGGATGAACGGCTTCAGCGTCCAGCAGGGCATCAACACGGCGGTCATCCTCGTCAACCGCGGGGAGTTCGCGCTCATCCTCGCGACGCTGTCCGCGGCGGCCGGACTCGAGGAACGCATCACCGCGTTCGCCGGGCTCTACGTCCTCATCATGGCGGTGCTCGGTCCGCTGCTCGCGGTGAACTCCGACCGCATCGGTCGGCTCGTGCTCCGGCCGGGTCGGGTGCGGAAGCTCCGCGGGCGCGAGCTGGCGGCAGCGCAGGCCGCCGCCGAGCGCAAGGCCGAGCGCGACCGTCGGTTCGCCGAGGAGATCGCCCTCGTGGAGGCTGCGGGCAGGGAAGAGCGCGAGAATGGGGAACCGGAGACGACGCCGTCGCGCGCACAGCCGGTCACACCGGAACCCGTGCGCGTGAGCACGTCGTCGATCGAGATCCCAGCCGAGCGTCCCGAACGCCCGGTCCGACCACGCGATCCGGAGTACTGACACGCATGTGGGCCGTTGCACGACGTCCGAGGTGGATCGCACTGCTCGTGTTGGCCATCGTGCTGGCGGGCGTGTTCGCCGCGCTCGGCAGGTGGCAGCTCGAGCGCAGCATCGAGAACGGCAAGCCGCTGCCCGCCGGGACGGAGACGCGGCGCGCTCTCGATGACGTCACGACCCCCGAGAAGCCCGTCGGTTCGACGCTCGCGGGGCAGAAGATCACCGTCTCCGGGCGCTTCGTCGCCGGGGACACCACCGTCCTCACCGGCCGCAGCGGGGGTGGGACGTACCAGGCCGTCGGACACCTGGTCGACGACGCGACGGGGGCGAGCCTCCCGGTCGTGATCGGGTGGTCCGACCAGCGGGCGGCCGCCGTCGCCGGGGGTGACCGTCTGACCGACGGCGCGACCATGACGGTCGAGGGCCGGTACTACCCGGCCGAGTCGCCCGACCAGGACGCCTTCGAGCAGGGCGAGTACTCCGCCGTCGCCCCGGCCCGGTTCGTCAACACCTGGAAGGCGTTCGACGACCGGATGTACGGCGGCTACGTCGTCGCCGGAGCCGCCGTCGCGGACGCCGCGGACCTCGGCACCATCGCCGACCGGGCCCCCACGCGCGAGGTCCAGTTCGACTGGCTCAACCTGTTCTACGCGGTCGAGTGGGTCGTCTTCGCCGGGTTCGCCGTCTTCCTCTGGTACCGCTTCGTGAAGGACGCCTGGGAGCGCGAGCAGGACGAGGAGCGCGAGACCGCCGAAGCGGCCGCCGGTGGCGCCGCTGATGACGAGGCGCCCGCCGACGAGGCCGCTGTGGACGACGCCCGGGCCGAGCCGGGTCGCCGGTAGGATCGACGGCATGGCTTTGACCGTCCGGACCCGCGACATCCCGAAGATCCCGGGGGCCGTGCGGTTCTACCGCATCTCCGCGTACATCACCGGTGTGCTGCTGCTGGCCCTGATCGTCGAGGTCGTCATCAAGTACACGCCGATCCAGCGCGAGATGCAGCTCGGCGGGGGAGCGTTCTTCGTCCCGAACGGCACCGCCGGCGAGGCGCCCGGCACGTTCAACCTGTCCGTCGCGATCCTCATCGCCCACGGCTGGCTGTACGTCGTCTACCTCTTCGCGGACTTCCGCCTCTGGAGCATCATGCGCTGGCGGCCGTCGCGCTTCCTGCTGATCGCCCTCGGCGGCATCATCCCGTTCATGTCCTTCGTGGTCGAGCACCGCATGCAGAAGGCCGCCATGACCACCCACCACGAGCTGACCGCGCAGCAGTCGCGGGAGAAGGAGAGCGCTCGGTGAGCGAGACCGAACAGCGTCCCGTCCTCGTCGTCGACTTCGGCGCGCAGTACGCGCAGCTGATCGCACGGCGCGTCCGCGAGGCCAACGTCTACAGCGAGATCGTCCCGCACTCCGTGACGGCGGACGAGATCCGCGCGAAGGACCCCGCCGCGATCGTCCTGTCGGGAGGCCCGTCCTCCGTCTACGAGGACGGCGCTCCGGCCCTGGACAGCGAGATCCTCGACCTCGGCGTCCCGGTGCTCGGCATCTGCTACGGCTTCCAGGCCATGGCGAAGTCGCTCGGCGGCGAGGTCGCACACACCGGCCTGCGCGAGTACGGCGCGACCGACGTCACCGTCAGCGGCACCGACAGCGTCCTGCTCGGCGGGCAGCCGGCGTCACAGACCACCTGGATGTCGCACGGTGACTCGGTCGCGAAGGCCCCGGAGGGCTTCGAGGTCCTCGCCTCCAGCGACTCGACGCCCGTGGCCGCCTTCGCCTCCGACGAGCGCAAGCTCTACGGCGTGCAGTGGCACCCGGAGGTCAAGCACTCGGCGTTCGGCCAGGCCGTGCTCGAGAACTTCCTGCACCGGGCTGCCGGGCTGCCGGGCGACTGGAACTCCGCGAACGTGATCGAGGAGCAGGTCGAGCGAATCCGCGCGCAGGTCGGCTCGTCCCGCGTGATCGCCGGGCTGTCCGGTGGCGTCGACTCCGCCGTCGCCGCGGCGCTCGTGCACAAGGCCGTCGGTGACCAGCTGACGTGCGTGTTCGTCGACCACGGGCTCCTCCGCGCCGACGAGCGCAAGCAGGTGGAGGAGGACTACGTCGCCTCCACCGGTGTCCGACTCGTCACGGTCGACGCCCGCGAGCAGTTCCTCGACGCGCTCGCCGGCGTCAGCGACCCGGAGCAGAAGCGCAAGATCATCGGGCGCGAGTTCATCCGCACGTTCGAGGCCGCGGCCGAGGCACTCGTGCTCGAAGCGCGCGCGTCCGACGGTGACGCCGAGGTCAAGTTCCTCGTGCAGGGCACGCTGTACCCGGACGTCGTCGAGTCCGGCGGCGGTTCGGGCACCGCGAACATCAAGTCGCACCACAACGTGGGCGGGCTGCCCGACGACATGACGTTCCAGCTCGTCGAACCCCTCCGCACCCTGTTCAAGGACGAGGTCCGCGCGGTCGGCCGCGAGCTCGGACTCCCCGAGGTCATCGTCGGGCGTCAGCCGTTCCCCGGCCCGGGTCTCGGCATCCGCATCGTCGGCGAGGTCACCGCCGAGCGCCTCGAGATCCTGCGGGCCGCGGACGCGATCGCCCGCGCCGAGCTGACCGCAGCGGGCCTGGACGACGAGATCTGGCAGTGCCCGGTCGTGCTCCTCGCCGACGTCCGTTCGGTCGGTGTCCAGGGCGACGGTCGTACCTACGGGCACCCGATCGTCCTCCGTCCGGTCTCGTCCGAGGACGCCATGACCGCTGACTGGACGCGCCTGCCGTACGACGTGCTCGCGAAGATCTCGAACCGCATCACCAACGAGGTGCGCGACGTCAACCGGGTCGTGCTCGACGTCACGTCGAAGCCGCCGGGGACGATCGAGTGGGAGTGAGGCTCCCTGACGCCCGAGGGCCCGGTACGCAGTGCGTACCGGGCCCTCGCTCGTCCTGCCGGGCGCGCCCCGCGCCTCCTTGCCGTGCGCCTCCCGTCGCGGTTCCACGACGTGCCGCCCGCGGTCGCGGCGGTTCCGAAAGTGCGCCATGTCGGAGCGCGAGGTTCCGGAATCGCGGAACCGGTGCCTCCCGACTAGTGGCCCGCCCACGTGCTTGCTGCTGCACGCCGTGCTTCCACGACGTGCCGCATGCGGTCGCCGTGGTTCCGGAAGTGCGGCATCTCGGGGCGCGAGGTTCCGGAACCACGGAACCTCGGCGGGCGCGCGCGGCGAGTCCCGGGACCGCGTCGTGCCGGCGGCGCAGCGCGCGGGAACGACCGAGGGCCCCGGCGACTGCCGGGGCCCTCCGTGTGCTGCGAGCTAGTTGCGCGAGCTGCTGGCGATGATCGCCAGGATGCGCAGGATCTCGAGGTACAGCCAGACGAGCGTGACGATGAGGCCGAACGCCGCCGTCCAGGCGTAGATGCGGGGAGCGCCGCGCTCGACACCGGTCTTGATCTGGTCGAAGTCGAGGACGAGCGAGTACGCCGCCATGAGCACCACGAGGATGCCGATCACGACACCGAGCGGGATGCCGAACACCGTGACGCCGAGGAGCCCGAACGCCGACTGCGTCACGCCCAGGAGCATCAGCACGATGTTGACGAGCGAGAACGCCATGTAGCCGACCATCGCGACGATGAAGAACCGCGTGGCCTTCGGGGTCGCGCGGACCTTGCCGGACGTGAAGAGCAGGAGCGTGACCGCGAAGACACCGAGCGTGCCGAACACCGCCTGCGTGACGATGCCGTCCCACATGGTGTTGTACATGCCCGAGATGCCACCGACGAAGAGGCCCTCGAAGAAGGAGTACGCCAGCACCAGGGCGGGCGACGGCTTCTTCTTGAAGGTGTTCACCAGCGCGAGGACGAACCCGACGAGCGCGCCGACGATCCAGACCACCGGCGGGAGGTTCCAGCCGGCGACGGCACCGACGATGAGCACGCCGAACGCCAGGAGCGTCTTGACGATGGTGTCCTCGTACGACATCCGGTCCGTGTCGACCTTGTTCGCCGAGGGGCGGTCGTACATGTCACGCAGCTGGTCGGGCGAGAACCCGGGCTGCTGCGGCGCCTGTCCCCAGCCGGTCTGGCCGTACGGCGCCTGCGGGTAGCCGCCCTGCTGCGGGTAGCCCTGCTGGGGGTACCCCTGCTGCGTGTTCGAGCCGGCGCCCCATGCGTTCCGGCCCGCGTCGTTGAAGGCGGGGGACTGGTCGAAACCGGGCTTGAAGGCCATGGTGTCCTCTGATTTCCTCTGGTGTGGAGTCGTGGAGCCGGTACCCGGATGGCATCGGCTCGTGGGCTCGGGAAGGAGTGCGGCGGAGCCGTTCCTTCGTGTCCTCACAGCCTACGGGCCAGGTGTGCTCGATGGCTGTGGATTCGCGGGAAGCGGAACGTCCCCGGGCCCTCCTGGTGACGAGCCTATGGACCGCTGCTGTCGGTCCACCGAACGGTGTCCCCACGCTGGCTGAACGTCGGCGACGTCCTCGCGCAGTCCGTATCGTCGCGTGCATGCAGCCGCTCGTCATCGCCCACCGCGGTGCCTCCGGGTACCGGCCCGAGCACTCCCGCAGCGCCTACGAGCTCGCGATCGCGCTCGGTGCGGACGCGATCGAGCCGGACCTCGTGCCGACGAAGGACGGCGTCCTGGTGCTCCGGCACGAGAACGAGGTGTCCGGCACGACCGACGTCGCCGACCGCCCGGAGTTCCGGGACCGGCGGACGACGAAGACGATCGACGGGCACCGGGTCACGGGCTGGTTCACCGAGGACTTCACGTGGGAGGAACTGCGCACCCTGCGGACCCGTGAGCGCCTGCCGGAGCTGCGCCGGGCCTCCCGGCAGCACGACGGCGAGGACACGGTCCTGCGCCTGGAGGACCTGCTCGCGATCCTGGACGCCGCCCCGCGGCGGGTCGGGCTCGTCGCCGAGGTGAAGCACGCCAGCGCGTTCGCCGCCGCGGGGTTCCCGATGGCCTCGTTGCTGGACGGCGTCCTCGGCTCGGCCGGCTGGCGTGGCGACGACCGGCTGACGGTCGAGTCCTTCGAGAAGTGCGTGCTGCGCGAGGTGGCCGCGCTCGGCACCGGTGCGCGCTTGGTGTACCTCCAGGAGGCCCGGGGCGCGGCCGCGGACGAGGTCGCCACAGCCGGCGCCGCGGCCCCCACGTACGCCACCGAGCGGACCGACGCGGCACTGGCCCGGCTCGCGACGGAGTTCGACGGGATCAGCGTGGACCTGCCGACCCTGATGGCAGGTGTGGACACCCGCGCCGTCGACGACCCGGGACCGGTGCGGAGCGACGTCGTCGAGCGGGCGCACGCCGTCGGGCTCGCGGTGTACACGTGGACGCTCCGACCGGAGAACCGGTTCCTGCCCGCGGCGCTCCGGCGCGGGGGCGACCTGGCGGCGCACGGCGACTGGGAGCGGTGGTTCACCTCGGTCGTCCGGACGGGCGTGGACGGGGTGTTCGCGGACCACGCGGACCTCGCCGTCCGTGCCCGATCGCTCGTCGCGGACGGCGCTGCGCGGGCCTGATGGGTGTCGCAGGTCGCGCCTAGACTGTCCCGGACATGACGATCGTGCTCGACCCCTCCGACTCGACGCCCGGCCGTACGCACGGTCCCGGCGCGGGTGACCGTGCGTACGAGGACCCGTTCACCGCGGGCCTGAACCCCCAGCAGAAGGAAGCCGTCGAGTACCGCGGCGAGTCCCTGCTCATCGTGGCCGGTGCCGGTTCGGGCAAGACGAGCGTGCTCACTCGACGCATCGCGCTCCTGCTGGCCAACCGCGAGGCCTGGCCGTCCCAGATCCTCGCGATCACGTTCACGAACAAGGCCGCGGCCGAGATGCGCGAGCGGGTGCAGGCCCTGGTCGGGCAGGCCGCCGAGGGCATGTGGATCTCGACCTTCCACTCGGCATGCGTGCGGATCCTCCGGCGCGAGGCCGAGCGGTTCGGGTTCCCGCAGTCGTTCACCATCTACGACTCGGCCGACTCCCGGGCGCTGCTCAAGCGGATCATCAAGGACCTCGAAGCGGACACGCTCGGGCTGACCGTCGGGGCGGCGGCGTCGAAGATCTCGAAGCTCAAGAACGAGCTGCAGGACATCGACACCTACGCGCGCAACATCAACACGGACGACCCGCAAGAGGTCATGTTCACCGAGGTGTTCCGGCGGTACACGAGCGAGCTCCGCCGGGCGAACGCGTTCGACTTCGACGACCTCATCGGGCAGACCGTGTTCCTGTTCCGCGCGTTCCCCGAGATCGCCGCGCTCTACCAGCGCCGCTTCCGGTACGTCCTGGTCGACGAGTACCAGGACACGAACCACGCGCAGTACGCGCTCATCCGCGAACTCACCCGTCCCGTGCCCGTGGAGCAGGTCGACAAGCTCGAGGACGCCGGGCAGCACGTCGAGCGGATGCGGGAGACCGACGGGTCGATGGCGCCGGCGTCGCTCACGGTCGTGGGTGACTCCGACCAGTCGATCTACGCCTTCCGCGGCGCGGACATCCGCAACATCGTCGAGTTCGAGCGGGACTTCCCGAACTCGAAGGTGATCCTGCTCGAGCAGAACTACCGATCGACGCAGAACATCCTCGACGCCGCGAACGCGGTCATCGCGAACAACTTCGACCGGCAGGCGAAGAACCTGTTCACGGACGTGGGTGCCGGCGAGAAGATCGTCGGCTTCACCGGGTACACCGGGCACGACGAGGCGCAGTTCGTCGCGGACGAGATCCAGCGTCTGCACGAGGACGGCATGGACTACCGCGACATGGCGGTGTTCTACCGGACGAACTCGCAGACGCGTGCGCTCGAGGAGATCTTCATCCGCGCCGCGATCCCGTACCGGGTGCTCGGCGGCACGAAGTTCTACGAGCGCGCCGAGATCAAGGACGCGATGGCGTACCTGATCACGGTCGCCAACCCGGCGGACCCGCTGTCGCTCCGACGCATCCTCAACGTGCCGAAGCGCGGCATCGGCGCCGTCACCGAGACCGCCCTGCAGCGGTACGCCGACGAGCACGAGGTCTCGATGCGCGAGGCCCTGCGGCACGCGGACGAGCTCGGGTTCGGACCGAAGGTGCGCACCGCGATCACCTCGTTCGCCGGGCTCCTCGACGAGGTCGCCGCCAAGGCCGCGGACCAGCCGGTGGTCGACACCCTCACCCAGCTGCTCGACGGCTCGGGGCTGCTCGAACAGCTCCGGAAGTCGCCGGACGCGCAGGACGCCGCCCGTGCCGACAACATCGACGAACTCGTCGCCGTGACCCGGGAGTTCCAGAAGAACAACCCCGAGGGCACGCTCGCCGACTTCCTCACCGAGGTCTCCCTGGTGGCCGCGGCCGACGAACTCGACGACTCCTCCGGCACGGTGTCGCTCATGACGCTGCACACCGCGAAGGGCCTGGAATACGACGCCGTGTTCCTGACCGGTGTGGAGGAAGACCTGCTCCCGCACCGGATGTCGGCGAACGAGCCCGGTGGTCCGTCCGAGGAGCGACGCCTGTTCTACGTGGGCATCACCCGGGCGAAGAAGGTCCTGTTCCTGTCGCTCGCGATGACCCGGGCGCAGTTCGGCGACGTCAACGTGGCGATGCCCTCACGCTTCCTGCAGGAGATCCCCGAGGGGCTCGTCGAGTGGAAGCAGTCACCGGGCATGGCGAACAGTCGCGGCGGCACACAGCCCCGCGCGCTCAACGCCAAGCGCGACGGCGGCTTCGGCGGCGGCACCGGTGGCGGTGGCTACCGGGGCGGTGGCGGCTGGGGCGGCGGGTCCTACGACCGTGCGGCCGCCGCGGCGAAGACGAAGCCGAAGACGGAGTGGGCGAACCGGGTGTCCGGGCAGGTCCGGGACAACGGCGACATGGAGCTGGCTCCGGGCGACCGGATCTCGCACGTCGACTTCGGGCAGGGGACCGTCTCGGCGGTGACCGGTCAGGGTGCGAAGCGGATCGCCGAGATCGCGTTCGACAGCGCGGGGCGGAAGAAGCTGCTCATCAAGATCGCGCCGATCGAGAAGCTCTAGCCGACGCCTCAGCGCACCATCCGGGCGGCGAGGACCGCGTTGTCGCCGAGGCGTTCGGTCTTCGTCGTGCCGTCACGGCGGAACCCGTTCCGCCGGTAGAAGGCCTGCGCCCGGGGGTTGTCGTCGGCGACCCACAGGAACGCCGGTGCGTTGCCGAGGACGGCGTCGAGGAGCAGCTGACCGGCGCCCGACCCGTGCGCCGATGCCAGGACGTAGATGCCGGTGAGCTCGACGTCCCGGATGGCGGGGTCGTCGCGAGCCGGACCCGCGGTGGCCCACCCGACGACGGCTCCGCCGTGCTCGGCGACCGCCACGCTCGTGCCGGCTGCGCTCGCGCCCGCGATCGTCCGCCGCCACCGTGTGGTGCGCGCGACGGGGTCGAGTGACGCGAGGAACGCCGCCGGCAGCAGGTGGGCGTACGCCTCGCGCCAAGCCTGCACGTGCACGTCGGCGATGCCCGGCGCATCCGTGTCGACGGCTGGTCGGACGGTGAGCTGCTGGACGTGCCCCATGCCCCGACCGTACCGGGAGCCCCGGCCCGGACGCACTCGAGGGTCACTCGCGTCCGCAACGCCCGGTGCTCCGGACGGGTGACAGGGGGAGCAGGTGAGGTTAGCCTCACCTAACATGACCCCGCTCGACACGACTCCGCTCGACACGACTCCGCTCGACCTGATCAGTCCCGAGACGGCGCAGCGCTACCGGCAGGCCGTGGGCGCGACCATCGACCGACTCGCCGACCGCATCGCCGTCGCCGAGGTCCCGACGACCGACACCCCCGCGGTGGACCTCCACCAGCGCGTCGCCACGGTCGACCTCGACGGACCGGCACTCGGCACCGAGCGTGCGCTCGCCGAACTCGACGACCTGTTCGTCCGCGAGGCCGTCTGGTTCCACACGCCCGGGTACCTCGCGCACCTCAACTGCCCGGTCGCCCTGCCCGCGGTCGCCGCGGAGGCCGTGCTCGCCGCCGTCAACCCCTCGGTCGACACGTGGGACCAGTCGCGCATCGGGACCGACATCGAGCGGCACGTGGTCGACTGGCTGGCCCGGCGGATCGGCTTCCCGACGGGTGACGGGATCTTCACGTCGGGCGGGTCACAGTCCAACCTGCAGGCCCTCCTCCTGGCGCGGGAGGCCG
The DNA here is from genome assembly GCF_003224415.1 of Curtobacterium sp. MCBD17_023. Lineage (NCBI taxonomy): Bacteria > Bacillati > Actinomycetota > Actinomycetes > Micrococcales > Microbacteriaceae > Curtobacterium > Curtobacterium sp. MCBD17_023. Next base: position 31,675 of record NZ_QKLJ01000001.1, on the reverse strand, counting down.
CGACGGCCGCCCCCGCCAGGGTCGCCGCGTCCGCGACGGCCGCCTCCGCGACGCCCGCCGCCGCCCCCGCGCTCGCCGACCTCGCCGTGTTCGCCACCGCGGAGACGCACTTCAGCGTGCGCAAGTCCGCCCGACTGCTCGGCCTGCCCGACGCCGCGGTCGTCGACGTCGAGACCGACACGTCCGGCCGGATGCTCCCGTCCGCACTGGCTCTCGCGATCGCCGACGGCCGCGCCGACGGTCGCACCCCGATGGCCGTCGTCGTCACGGCCGGCACCACCGACCGCGGGGTGATCGACCCGCTCGCGCCGATCGCGGACGTGTGCGACCTCGAGCGCGTGTGGCTGCACGTCGACGCCGCCTACGGGTGCGGCCTGCTCGTGTCCCCGACGCGACGGCACCTGCTCGACGGCATCGAGCGCGCCCGCAGCGTCACGACCGACCTGCACAAGTCCTTCTTCCAGCCGGTGTCGTCGAGCGTGCTCGTGGTGCGCGACCCGGCGGACCTACGCCGGGCCTCCTGGCACGCGGACTACCTCAACCCGGAGGGCGCGACGGAACCGAACCAGGTCGACAAGTCACTGCAGACCACCCGCCGGTTCGACGCGCTGAAGCTCTGGGCGACGCTCCGCGCCTCCGGAGCGGAGGCGATCGGACGGGCCTTCGACGCCGTCGTCGACCTGGCCGCCGACACGCACACGCTCGTGCAGGCCGACCCGGACCTCGTCCTCGTGGCACCGACGCAGCTGAGCACGGTCCTGTTCCGCTGGCAGCCGGCGGGGGTCACCGACGAGGAGTCGGACGCGATGGTGGCACCGCTCCGCGCGGCGCTCCTGGCCGAGGGACGGGTGCTCATCGCGAAGACCGTGGTCGACGGGCGGCCGTGCAACAAGCTGACCCTGCTCAACCCGGCGACGACGGCGGAGCAGATGCGGGCCTCCCTCGACCACGTGGTGGCCACGGCGGAGCGCCTGCGCGCGGCGTCGACCCGGCCGACCGTGACCGGCGGAGCCGCACGATGACCGCCGTCGACGCGACCGCGACCGCCACGACCCGGGTGCACGACGTCGTCGGCATCGGCATCGGCCCGTTCAACCTCGGGCTGGCCTGCCTGGCCGACCCGATCGACGACCTCGACGCCGTGTTCCTCGACGCGCGTGACGGCTTCGCCTGGCACCACGGCATGATGCTCGACGACGCGACGATCCAGGTGCCGTTCCTCGCCGACCTCGTCACGATGGCGGACCCGACCTCGTCGTTCTCGTTCCTGGCCTGGCTCAAGGAGACCGGTCGGCTCTACCCCTTCTTCATCCGCGAGGACTTCCACCCCCTCCGCAGCGAGTACGACGCCTACTGCCGCTGGGCCGCCGACCGGCTCGACACCCTCCGCTGGGGACGCCGGGTGGTCGCGGTCGAGCACGACGCCGAGCAGGACCTGTTCACCGTGCACGCCGAGACGGCGGACGGCGCGGAGACGTACCGGGCCCGGCACGTCGTGGTCGGCGTCGGGACCGAGCCGTCGGTGCCCGCCGCGCTCCGCGACCTGGACGGCCCGGTGCTGCACTCGGCCGACTACCTGCCGAACCGGGACGCCCTCCGGAGCGCCGGGTCCGTCGCGGTGATCGGCAGCGGCCAGTCCGCCGCCGAGGTCTACCGCGACCTCCTCGAGGGCATCCGCGACGGCGGGTACCGCCTGGACTGGATCACCCGGTCGCCGCGGTTCTTCCCGATGGAGGACACGAAGCTCACCCTCGAGATGACGAGTCCGGAGTACACCGACCACTTCCACGCGCTGCCCGAGCACGTCCGGGACCGCCTCGGCCGCGAGCAACGCGGGCTGTACAAGGGCATCAGCGCGGACCTGGTCGGCGAGGTCTACGACGCGCTGTACCGGATCAGCGCCAGGGGTCCCGTCCCGACGACGCTGCGCACCGAGACGAGCGTCACCGCCGCCGACTGGGACGCCGACCGGGGCGTGTACCGGCTGACGCTCCGGCACGAGCAGCTCGGCGAGACGTACGAGCACGAGGTCGAGCGCCTGGTCCTCGCCACCGGGTACGCGCCGCGGCCGCCGCGGTTCCTCGACCCGGTCGCGCACCTCGTGGCGCGTGACGCCGGCGGCCGACCCGCCGTCGCCCGCGACCACCACGTGGACACCCTCGGCGGTCGGATCTGGGTGCAGAACGCCGAGGAGCACACGCACGGCCTGACCGCACCGGACCTCGGCATGGGGGCGTGGCGGAACGCGTCGATCATCCGGTCCGTCACGGGGCGCGAGGTCTACGGCCTGGAGGCCCGGATCGCCTTCCAGGAGTTCGGTCTGCCCGCCTCGGTCCGCGCCGAGCGCGCCGAGCGCGGCGAGCGCGCGGAGGTGCGCGCATGAGCGCGGTCCAGCACGACCGGACCGGTCTGGCGGAGGTGCTGCCGGGCCTCCTGTCCGTGGTGCCGGTGAACCCGGAGCGGGACACCGCCCGCGTGCAGTCGTGGCTCGCGGCTCCGCCGTCGTCGTGGTGGGGCATGCAGCACGTCGACGTCGACGGCGTGCGGACGTACCTGACCGCGGTGCAGGCCGACCCGGCGCAGGACGGCTGGCTCGTCCTGCGCGACGGGGTGCCGTGCGCGTACGCCGAGACCTACGACCCGGCGACGGTCCTGCTCGTCGACGTCTGGGACGCACGTCCCGGTGACGTCGGCATGCACCTGCTCGTCGCCCCGCCTCCCGTGGCAGGGCGGGTGCACGGACTCACCAGTGCCGTGATGCGCGCCGTGGTCGAGCACTGCCGGGACGCCCTCGGTGCCCGGCGCGTGGTCGTCGAGCCGGACGTGCGGAACAGCGCGGTGCAGGCGAAGAACGCCGAGGTCGGGTTCCGGGCGCTCCGCGAGGTCGACCTGGACGGCAAGCGCGCGCTGCTCTCGGTGCTCGACACCGCATCGATCGGCGTGCCCGACGACGACGGCCCGGCCGCGCACCTCCGGCCCGAGCACCTGGCGGTCGCGCAACGACACCTGGTGGCGAAGGCCGTGGCGGAGTTCACACACGAGCGACTCGTCACACCGCGACCGGACGGCGACGGGTGGCTGCTCGACACCGGCGGCTCGCGCTACCGCTTCCGGGCACGGCAGCACCAGCTCGAGCACTGGTCCGTCGACGAGCGCACCCTGACGCGGGAGTCCGCCTCGGCCGACCCCGTGCCGCTGCCGCTCGACGCGCAGGACCTCGTGCTGGAACTGCGCGACGTGCTCGGGATCCCGGACGCCCTGCTCGGCACGTACCTGGAGGAGGTGGCCTCGACGCTCGCGAGCGCGGCCGCCAAGCACCGCCGCGGAGGTCCGTCGGCCCGACAGCTCGCCCGCGGCCGACGGGACGGGGACGTCGTCGCCTCGTTCCAGGACGTCGAGGCGGCGATGACCGAGGGGCACCCGGCGTTCGTCGCCGCGAACGGGCGGATCGGGTTCGGCCTGGACGAGTACCGGGCGTACGCACCGGAGTCCGGCGGCCGCTTCCGCATCCGGTGGCTCGCCGCCCGTCGGGCGCACACCTCCCTGGCGCTCGCCGAGGACCGGACCGAGGCGGAGCACTGGGCCGCGGAACTCGGGGCCGACACGGTCGCCGAGCACCGCCGGACGCTCACCCGACGCGGCCTGGACCCCGACGACTACGTCTGGCTGCCGGTGCACCCCTGGCAGTGGCAGCACCGCATCGCCGTGACGTTCGCGCCCGACCTCGGCCGGCAGGACCTCGTCGACCTCGGGGAGGGTCGGGACCTGTTCCAGCCGCAGCAGTCCATCCGCACCGCCTTCGACCGCAGCCACCCCGAGCGCTCGTACGTGAAGACGGCGCTCGCGGTGCAGAACATGGGGTTCCTGCGGGGCATGTCCCCGGCGTACATGCGCTCGACCCCAGCGGTGAACGACTGGGTCGCGTCGCTCGTGGCGGCCGACACCACCCTGCGGGACGCCGGGTTCCGGGTGCTGCGCGAACACGCGGCGATCGGGTACACCGGCGACGCGTACCACCGGGTGGACGTCGCCTCGCCGCAGCGGAAGATGATCGCGGCGCTGTGGCGGGAGAGCCCGGTGCCCAGGACGGCTCCCGGGGAGCAGCTCATGACGATGGCGGCACTGCTGCACCGGGACGCCGACGGGCGTGCGGTCGCCGCCGAGCTCGTGCGTACCTCGGGGCTGGACGCGGCGACGTGGGTGCGGCGCTTCCTCGACGCGTACCTGCGGCCGGTCGTGCACTGCCTGACCGTGCACGACCTGGCGTTCATGCCGCACGGCGAGAACCTGGTGCTCGTCCTGCGCGACGGGGCCGTGACCGGCGCGTTCATGAAGGACATCGGCGAGGAGGTCGTGGTCCTCGGGGAGCACGACGACCGTCCGGTGCCCGAGGACATCCGCCGCATCGTGCACCCGGTCGACGACGACGAGGCGGCGCTCGCCGTGTTCACCGACGTGTTCGACGGGGTGCTGCGCTTCCTGGCAGCGGTCCTCGACGACGACGGGGTCCTGCCCGGGGACGTCTTCTGGCGGCTCGTCGGCGGGTGCGTCGACCGGCACGCGGCGGAGCACCCGGACCGTCGGCGTCCGCTCGACCTGCGGGTGCCGACGTTCGAGCACTCCTGCCTGAACCGGCTGCAGCTGCGCAACACGCTCGCGATGGTCGACCTGGCGGACCAGTCGTCCTCGCTCATCCGGGCGGGGGCGATGTCGAACCCCATCGGGCGGGGCTGACCCGCCCCGTCGCCGCACGCTCGCGACCCATCGGCGGTTGCCGGGGCGGGGCGCCTCTGGCGCGCGGCGCTACGGCTGGAGGCGGGTCGCCGACCAGGCGCCGTGGGCGTGCGCGTACTGCAGGCGGCGGTGCATCCGGTCGCGGCTGCCGTGCCAGAACTCGACGAGGTCCGGCTCGAGCCGCCACGCGACCCACCCCGCCGGGCGCGGCACGTCGTCGTCGGACTCGTCGAGGAGCACGTTCGCGTCGTCGATCAGGTCCTGCAACGTCCGGGGCTCGAGCACCGCGGACTGGTCGGCGACGGCCGTGGCGGCGCGCGACTTCGGCGACCGGTCGGCGAAGAGCGCGTCGGACTCCGCGTCGGAGAGCTGCACGGCGCGGCCCTCGAAGCGGAGCTGCTGCATCGTCTCGCGCCAGTACACCTGCAGGGCGGCGTGCGGGTTCTCCGCGAGCTGCCGTCCCTTCGGGCTGAGCGTCGAGGTGCCGAACACCAGGCCGCGGTCGTCGATCCGCTTGACGTCGACCGTCCGGGCACCGACGCGGCCGTCCGCACCGGCGGTGGCCAGCGTCATCGAGAGCGGCTCGGACACCTCGTGCTCGCCGGCCTGGTCGAGCCAGGTGCGGGCGAGGTCGAGCGGGTCTGCGGGCGGCGCGTCGAACTCGGGCAGGAGCAGGGAGTCGTCACCGGACAGGGAGGAGGACATGGCCCCACTCAACCGTGGTCGGCGCGGGGACGTCCAGGCTCGCGGGGGACGGACACCCGATCACTCAGTGGTGCGCGTGCCGGGCCGCGGTGCGGTGCATCCCGCGCAGCAGGAGGGCCCGCGGCAGGCGCAGCAGGGGTCCGGGCACGACGGCGCGCGCCGCCCGGATGCCGGCGAGGGTGCGTCGCCAGCGTCGTTCCTCGCGGGGTCCCCACGCGAAGCCGTAGTCGTCGCGCACGGCGTCCGGCAGCATGCCGACGGTGACGATCCGCACGAGGGGCATCGCGGAACGGACCCAGAGCGGTGCCGCCCGAGGGTGCAGGAGGTCCCGGACGACACTGCGGGCGTCGTCCGTCACCCGGAGGGTCCCGAGCGTGTCGGCCCAGTACGCCTCGAACGCGGCGACCGACGTCGGCCAGCGGTCCGCTGGCACCCGGAGCGCGGTGGCGATCGGCGCGTAGGCCCGGAGGACCGCCTCCGCCCGCTCGGCGTCGACCGGGGTGCCGAGCAACCGGTGGGTCCGGATCGCGGAGTCGTACAGCGTCGCGGCCACCCACAGCTGTCGGTCGACCTCGTTCGCTCCCGCGACCGGCCGGTGCGCGTGCTCGACGAACGACCGCGCCACGGCGGCGTCCCGCGCGGTGCCGGTCACCACCGCGTACACGTACATGAGGGTGTGGGCCAGCCGCTGCTGCGGTCGCTCCGCGAAGTCGGAGTGCCGACGAACGCCCGCGGCGACGACCGGGTCGGCGATCTGCAGCAGGATCGCGCGGCCGCCCGCGATGACCGGCGTGCTGTCGGCGATGAAGCGGCGGAGCGCGCGGTCCCGGTGGCCGGGCCGGTCGCGGTCGTGACCAGGGGACGGACGGGAGCGGCCGCGCACGTCGTGCTCCGGGCCTCCCGTCCGTCGACCGGTCACGTCAGAGGGGCTTCGTGCCCAGGTCGCCGCCGAGGTCCGGACGGTCGTCGCCGTGCTCCCAGAGGTCCGGCGAGCCCTCGCGCGGCGCCCCGCCGGTCGGGCCGTCGTCGGTGCCGTCGCCGAGCTGCGGCTCGACGGTCTCGCCGGCGACCGCGTCGTTCGTCACGGTCTCGAGCGCCTCCTCGGCGTCGTCGGTCTCGTACGCGCCGACGTACTCGCGGTCCACGTCGTCGGCGCGGCCCTCGTCGGCGGAGTCGCTGACGCCGTCGCTGAACTCGTCGCCTGGGGTGATGCCGGGGTCGGACATGTGTCGCTCCTGTCGATCGTGTGGCGTGCTCGTGCGGTGGTGCCCGTCGTGCGCCGACGCGGCCCCACCGCTCCTTGCTACCCGGGTGCCGGTGGGAACGTCCGTGGCGCCCGGGGGACGGCCGGTCGCACCCAGGCGGACAGCGGCCGCGCGGGTCGGCTTCGCCCGCCGTTCACCTGGGGGACACCGCGAGGTCACCCCCGCGGTGTCTACTGCGTGTGCTCGGGGGAGTGGAGCGCGGTCGCCGACGGGTGGTCGAGCGACCGCGCCTTCCCCCGCCGCACCGTCCGGCGCACGTGCCTCAGACGCGCTCGAGCAGGTGTCGTTCCGTCACGTCGGCGAGGGCCAGCGTCCGGTACCCGGCGGACTCGAAGAACACCGTCAGCCGGTCGTCCTCGGTGCTCATGACCGTGCCGCGGCCCCACTCGGCGTGCTCGACCGGCGCGTCCGGCGGCCACTCGGCGTCGTGCGACCCGTCCGCCCCGTGCGCATCCGTGTCGGTCGCGGTGCCCGCGGAGCACGTGTCGCAGTTGCCGCACGGCTCGGGGAGTTCGTCGCCGAAGTACCCGAGCAGGAACTGCCGACGGCAGCCGGTCGTCTCGGCGAAACGGCGCATCATCTCGATGCGCGACTCCTCCACCCGCTCCCGCTCCTTCGCGTGCGCCTTGGCGAGCTCGACCGCGGCGTCCGCGTCGGCGGGGCCGTCCGGGACACGGCGGAGTCCGTCGGCGGCGTCGGACAGCGCGCCGGCGTCCACCAGGGCGTTGGCGACGCGGGAGGCGGTGCGGGCGGCGAGTCCGGAACGCTCGGCGACCTCCGACCGGGGCAGGACCCCGTCCTCGGGAACCGCGTCGAAGACCGCCCGGAGCGACGCGGGCCGGGGCGATCCGGAGGCGAAGAACCGGCGGAGCCCGAGGTCCTCGGAGCGGTAGTGCAGTGTCGTGAGGCCGACGTCGCCGTCCCGTCCGGCCCGGCCGACCTCCTGGTAGTAGGCGTCGACGGACTCGGGGACGTCGGCGTGCACGACGAAGCGCACGTCCGGCTTGTCGATGCCCATGCCGAAGGCGCTGGTCGCGACGACGACGTCGAGGGCGCCCTCGAGGAACTCGTGGTGCACGTGTTCACGGTCCCGCACGCGCAGGCCCGCGTGGTAGGCCTTGGCGCGGCGACCGCTCTCGACGAGTTCGTCCGCGTAGAGCATGGTCTCGGCACGGGTGGCGACGTACACGATCCCCGCGCCCTCGAGCCCGACCACCTGGGCGACGACCGCGTCACGCTTCTCGTCGGCGTCACTGTGCCGCTGGACCTCGAAGCGCAGGTTCGGGCGGTCGAAGCCCGTCGCGACGACGAGCGGGTCGCGCATCCCGAGCCGCTCGACGATCTCGTTGCGCACGGGAGTCGAACCGGTCGCCGTCATCGCGAGCACCGGAGGACGTCCGAGCCGCTCGATGACCTCGCCGAGCACCAGGTAGTCCGGGCGGAAGTCATGGCCCCAGCTCGAGACGCAGTGCGCCTCGTCGACCGTGACCAGCGCGACCCCGGCCTCCCGCAGCCGGTCGACGACCTCGTCCTTGGCGAGCTGCTCCGGGGCGAGGAAGACGTAGCGGGCCGCCCCGGACGCGACGGCGTCCCACGCGTCCTCGAGCTCGCGGTGCGCCCGGGTCGCGTTGATCGTCACCGCGCGGGGTGCGTCCGGGTGGTCCTCGATCCCCACGACCTGGTCCTCCTGCAGGGCCACGAGGGGCGAGACCACGACGACGGGGCCGTCCAGTGCGAGGGCGGCGACCTGGTAGATCGCGGACTTGCCGGAACCGGTCGGCATGAGGGCGAGGGCGTCACGGCCCTCGAGGACGGCGTCGACCACGGTCTCCTGCGCGTCGCGGAGTTCCCAACCGAAGACCTCGGCGGTACGGGTACGGAGTTCGTTCTGCACCCGATCGACGGTGCACGATCCGGCCTGGTCGGTCGCCCGGAGACGGCGTACCCCGGACGACAGGGGCCGGCGGCGGCGCGGGGCAGCGCGTTCTCCACCGGGGCACCGCGCGTCCACCTGCCAGCGCTAGGCTCGGTCGCGGCCGTTGTCTCGACATCGAGCGACCCTCGATGTGGAGGCGCGACCGGACACCGATGCCGATCGCACGAACCGTGCGGGAAGAAGAACAGCGTGGATCTTTTCGAGTACCAGGCCAGGGACCTCTTCGAGTCCTACGGCGTCCCCGTCCTCCAGGGGATCATCGCCGACACCCCCGAGCAGGCGAAGGCGGCTGCCGAGCAGATCGGCGGCGTCGTGGTCGTCAAGGCGCAGGTGAAGGTCGGTGGCCGTGGCAAGGCCGGCGGCGTCAAGGTCGCGAAGACCCCGGACGAGGCGTTCGAGCACGCGCAGGCGATCCTCGGCCTCGACATCAAGGGCCACACCGTGCAGCGCGTCATGGTCGCGCAGGGTGCGGACATCGCCGAGGAGTTCTACTTCTCGGTGCTGCTCGACCGGGCGAACCGCTCCTACCTGTCGCTCACCAGCGTCGAGGGCGGCATGGAGATCGAGCAGCTCGCGGTGGAGAAGCCCGAGGCGCTCGCCCGGGTCGAGGTGAACCCGCTCACGGGCATCAACAAGGAGGCCGCGCTCGACATCGCGCGTCAGGCGAACTTCCCATCCGAGCTCCAGGACCAGGTCGCGGACGTCTTCGTGAAGCTCTACGACGTCTTCGCGGGCGAGGACGCCACCCTCGTCGAGGTGAACCCGCTCGTCCGCACCGGCGACGGGCAGATCCTGGCGCTCGACGGCAAGGTCTCCCTCGACGAGAACGCCGACTTCCGCCACGAGGGGCACGCGCAGCTCGAGGACACCGCGAGCGAGGACCCGCTCGAGGCCAAGGCGAAGCAGCACGGCCTCAACTACGTGAAGCTCGACGGCCAGGTCGGCGTCATCGGCAACGGCGCCGGGCTCGTCATGTCGACGCTCGACGTCGTCGCCTACGCCGGTGAGCGTCACGGTGGTGTGAAGCCCGCGAACTTCCTCGACATCGGCGGCGGTGCCTCGGCCGAGGTGATGGCCAACGGCCTCGACGTCATCCTCGGCGACCCGCAGGTGAAGAGCGTCTTCGTGAACGTCTTCGGCGGCATCACCGCCTGCGACGCCGTCGCGAACGGCATCGTCGCCGCGCTCGGCATCCTCGGCGACGCGGCCACCAAGCCGCTCGTCGTCCGCCTCGACGGCAACAACGTGGACGAGGGCCGACGGATCCTGGCGGAGGCAGCGCACCCGCTCGTCACCGTCGCCGCGACCATGGACGATGCGGCCGAGAAGGCCGCCGAGCTCGCCGCGGCCGCGGCGTAAGGAGCACCAGAGCAATGTCGATCTTCCTCAACAAGGACTCCAAGGTCATCGTCCAGGGCATCACGGGCGGTGAGGGCACGAAGCACACCGCCCTCATGCTCAAGGCCGGGACGCAGGTCGTCGGCGGTGTCAACGCCCGCAAGGCCGGCACGACCGTCACGCACGGCGACGTCGAGCTCCCCGTCTTCGGCTCGGTGCGCGAGGCCATCGACACCACCGGTGCCGACGTCTCGATCGTCTTCGTCCCGCCGGCGTTCGCGAAGGACGCTGTGATGGAGGCCGTCGACGCCGAGATCCCCCTCGTCGTCGTCATCACCGAGGGCATCCCGGTGCAGGACGCCGCGGTGTTCTGGGCGCACGCGAAGGCGCTCGGTGGGAAGACCCGGATCATCGGGCCGAACTGCCCCGGCATCATCACCCCGGGGGAGTCGCTCGTCGGCATCACCCCGGCGACGATCACCGGCAAGGGCCCGATCGGCCTCGTCTCGAAGTCCGGCACCCTGACCTACCAGATGATGTACGAGCTGCGTGACCTGGGCTTCTCGACGGCCATCGGCATCGGCGGCGACCCGGTCATCGGGACGACGCACATCGACGCGCTCGCCGCGTTCGAGGCCGACCCGGAGACCGAGGCCATCGTGATGATCGGTGAGATCGGCGGCGACGCCGAGGAGCGCGCCGCTGACTACATCAAGGCCAACGTCACGAAGCCGGTCGTCGGGTACGTCGCGGGCTTCACGGCGCCGGAGGGCAAGACGATGGGCCACGCCGGCGCGATCGTGTCCGGTTCCGCCGGCACCGCCGAGGCGAAGAAGCAGGCGCTCGAGGCGGCCGGCGTCAAGGTCGGCAAGACGCCGTCCGAGACGGCCGCGCTGCTGCGCGAGGTCATCGCCGCGCGCTGACGCGCGCTCCTGTCGGACGGGAGGCTCGGTGCGGGACCCGCGCCGAGCCTCCCGTCCTGCGCGGGGTCGGGCACGTATCCTCGCTGCGATGAACCGCCTCGGAACCGCCCTCCTCGCCGTGATCGAAGCGATCGTGACGGTCGGCGTCGGCGTGGGCGTCGCCCTCGTGCCGCTCACCCTGCTGTGGGCGTTCGAGTACGGACTCCAGGTCGACTGGAGCGTCTTCTGGACCGCGGCGGGCAACGTCTGGCTCATCGGTCACGGCGTGGACGTCACGTTCACGCTCGGCTCCGCGGCGGCGGAGGCCACCGGTCTTCCCGGGGCGTCCGCACCGATCGTCGTCACCCTCGCGGCCCTCGGGTTCGCCGTCGTCACGGCGTGGCTCGGCGGCCGGGCCGGACGCCGGTTCGCCGAGACGGAGCACCGCGTCACCGGGGTCCTGGTCGGCACCGCGGCGGTCGCCGCCCTCGGCCTGCTGGTCGCCCTCACCGCGACCACGAGCGCCACCCACCCGGTGATCTGGCAGGCCGTCGTGCTGCCCGCGCTCTGGTTCGGCGTCCCGGCCGTCGTCACGGCCGAGGTCTGCCGGCGTCGGCGTGGCCAGGCGGCCGATCCGCTGACCCTCCGGGTGGTGGACCTGGTCGGCCGCATCCCGGCGCTCTGGCGCGGCGTCGTCGGCTTCGGTCTGCGCGCCGGCACCGTCGCGACCGCGTGCGTCGTGGCGGTCGCCGGCATCCTGGTCGGGTTCGCGCTCCTCGGCTCCTTCGCCGAGGTCATCACGCTCTACGAACGGTCGCACGCCGGTGTCGTCGGCGGCATCGCCATGACCGTCGGCCAGCTCGCGTTCGTCCCGGACCTGGTCGGGTGGGCCACGGCGTGGCTCGTCGGCCCGGGCTTCGCGATCGGCGCCGGATCGTCGGTGTCGCCCCTCGGGACGGTGCTCGGCCCGCTCCCGGCCGTGCCGCTGCTCGGGGCGCTGCCGACGTCGGGACACACGTTCGGCCTGGTCTGGATCCTGGTGCCCGTCGTGGCGGGCTTCGTCACCGGTGGACTGCTGCGTCCGCGGCTCGTCCGTGCGCTCGGGTCCGCCGACTCGGCCCTGTACCGGGCGCTCGGCGGAGTCGTGACCGGGCTGGTCGCCGGTGTCCTGACCGGTGTCGTCACCGGGCTCACCGCGGGGTCGGCGGGGCCGGGGCGCCTGGCCGTCGTCGGCCCGGACGCCCTGGTGGTCGGTGCCGTCGCCGCACTCGAGGTCGGTGTCCCCGCGATCATCGCGCTCGCGATCGGCAGTGACCTGGTGCGCCTGCCGGAGCGCTCCTGGATCGGTGAGCGCTGGCACGAGGTCGAGGACGACGTCGCCACCGCGGACGCGAGCGCCGACCACGGGTCGCTCATCGCTGCCCTCGACCACGCGGGCGCCGGCCGGACCACCGACGTGCACCGGTTCTCGGTGGACGAGGTGCACGACCCGGTGACGCACGCCAGCACGGACTCGCATGCCAGCACGGACTCGGGTGCAGCTCCCCGCGCGAGCGCCGACCTCGACCGTGGCGGCGAGACGCTGACGTCCGACCGTGTGGCGGGCGACGACCAGCCCGGACGCGGCGACGACCGGCCCGGACGCGGTGCGGACGGGGCGGAGCACGGCCGGGATGACACGGGCCTCCCGGCTGCGCCGGACGCGGCGCCGTCCCAGACCGAGGCCGCGCACGCCGAGGCCACCGACGTCGACCTGCCGGACTGGGCGCGGACGGACGCTGTCGCATCCGAGCGTCTGGACGACCACGCGGGCGCTGCCGCCGGGCCGCGCACGCGAGCCGGCGGAGCCGTCGACAGCGTCCGGGCACGCCTCCGTGCCGCTGCCACCGGTGCCCGCGACCGGGCCGGGGACCTGCGGGAGCGGGCCGGAGACCTGCGGCACCGGCCAGGCAGCGCTGTCCCGCCAGCGGCCGACGCTGAACCTGCCCGGTCGGGGGCCACGGCCCCCGTCGGGCCGCGGACCGACGAGCAGCCGGCCTTCCCCTGGAGCACGGAGGAGTTCGTCGCGGGGCGGGACGACGTGGACCCGGAGCCCCCCGCGCGTCCGGCGCCCCGTGCGGCGACCTGGGACACGACCGACCAGATCCCCGAGGACGAGTTGCCGTGGTGGCGGAGGCCGAAGGGCGACACCGACGCCTGAGCTACCGGCTCACCTTCTTCTGGGCACGCTGCGCGGGACCGAGGTCGACCGCCGCGACGATGGTCGACGAGGTGCCTGCGGTGTAGGTGGCCACGAGGTGGCCCGAGTCGACGATGTGCTCGATCTCGGCTGACGACTGCGTGCCCTCGAGTTCCTGCAGCTCCTGGCGCACCGCATCGGTGTCGAACCCGTCCCGTGTGGCGACGGAGGTCGTCGGCCGCTCCGGGGCGGCTCCGGCTGGTGCGACCGGCAGGAGCACAGCGGCGGCGACGGCGCTCGCCGTCGCGATGCCCACGGTCGTCGAGTGGATGGATGGACGGTTCACGATGACTCCGATCGTCATGGCGGAGGTCGGATCGCCTCCGCCATCGAACCTACCTACTGGTATTGCACATGTCACGACCGATCGAGGAGTGGACCTCTGACCACCCGGTCCGGCGCGCAGCCCCGCTAGGGTTGTTCCCGTGCTCGAACTGGTCGTCCTGATCTCCGGTACCGGGTCGAACCTCCGGGCCCTGCTCGAGGCGACCCGCGATGCCGAGTACCCCGCCCGCGTCGTCGCGATCGGGGCGGACCGTGACGCCGAGGGCCTCCAGCTCGGCGAGGAGTACTCGATCCCGACCTTCACGGTGCCGTTCACGCGCTACGCGACCCGCGCCGAGTGGGGCGAGGCGCTCGCCGAGCAGATCCGCCCGTGGACGCCCGACCTGCTGGTGTTGTCCGGGCTCATGCGCCTGCTGCCGCCCGCGGTCGTGGCGGAGTTCGGACCGTCGGTCATCAACACGCACCCGGCGTACCTGCCCGAGTTCCCGGGAGCGCACGGCGTCCGTGACGCCCTGGCCGCCGGCGTGACCGAGACCGGCGCGAGCGTCATCGCCGTGGACGACGGCGTCGACAGCGGACCGATCCTGGCGCAGGAGCGCGTCCCGGTCCTGCCGCACGACACCGAGTCGACCCTGCACGACCGCATCAAGCCCGTCGAACGCCGGCTGCTCATCCAGACCGTCCTCGACATCGCCAACGGACACATCGACCTGAAGGGCACCACCCCCGCATGAGCGTGCACGCCGCCGACCCCAGCCTGTACCGCGACCGGGACGTCGTGCCCGTGCGTCGCGCCCTCATCTCGGTGAGCGACAAGTCCGGGCTGCTCGAGCTCGCCGGCGCCCTCGCCGACGCGGGTGTCGAGCTCGTGTCCACGGGCTCCACCGCGCAGACCATCCGTGACGCCGGGTACGCCGTCACCGACGTCGCGAGCGTCACGGGCTTCCCGGAGTCGCTCGACGGCCGCGTGAAGACCCTGCACCCCGCCGTGCACGCGGGGCTGCTCGCCGACCTCCGGCTCGAGTCGCACGAGCAGCAGCTCACCGACCTCGGCATCGCGCCGTTCGAGCTCGTCGTCGTGAACCTGTACCCGTTCGTCGAGACGGTCGCCTCGGGCGCCGACACCGCGACCGTGGTCGAGAACGTCGACATCGGCGGCCCGGCCATGGTCCGCGCGTCCGCGAAGAACCACCCGAACGTCGCGATCGTCGTCTCGCCCGCCTCCTACGCCGAGGTCGTCGAGGCCGTCCGTGCGGGCGGCACCGACCTCGCCCTCCGCAAGCGCCTCGCCGCGCAGGCCTTCGGCCACACCGCGGCGTACGACACCGCCGTCGCCGCGTACTTCGCGTCCGACGTCGTCGCCGAACCGGTCGCGTCCGGCGCCGACGACCGGGAGGCCCCCAGCGCCTTCCCGGAGCAGCTCACGCTGACCGCGGACCGCACCGCGACGCTCCGCTACGGCGAGAACGCCCACCAGTCCGCGGCGCTGTACACGAGCGCCGACGGCACCGGGATCGCGCAGGCGACCCAGTTGCACGGCAAGGAGATGTCGTACAACAACTACGTCGACGCGGACGCAGCGGTCCGTGCCGCGTACGACTTCGCGGAGCCGGCCGTCGCGATCATCAAGCACGCCAACCCGTGCGGCATCGCGGTCGCCGCCCCCGACGCATCCGACCCGATCGCCTCCGCGCACGCCGCCGCGCACGCCTGCGACCCGCTGTCGGCGTTCGGCGGGGTCATCGCGGCGAACCGTCCGGTCACGCTGGGCATGGCCGAGACGATCGCCGACATCTTCACCGAGGTCGTCGTGGCTCCCGCGTTCGACCCCGAGGCACTCGAGGTCCTGTCCCGCAAGAAGAACATCCGCCTGCTCACGCTGCCGGGGGACTTCGCGCTCGCCGAGCGTGAGGTCAAGCAGATCTCGGGCGGCTTCCTCGTGCAGGACGCCGACCGCTTCACCGGGTTCGACCAGTCCGCGTGGACCCTGGTCTCCGGCGAGCCGGCCGACGAGCAGACCCTCGCCGACCTGGCCTTCGCGTGGAAGGCCAGCCGTGCGGTGAAGTCGAACGCGATCCTGCTCGCGAACCAGGGCGCGAGCGTCGGGGTCGGCATGGGGCAGGTGAACCGCGTCGACTCGTGCCACCTCGCCGTGAACCGCGCCGGGGACCGCGCTGCCGGTTCGGTCGCCGCGTCGGACGCGTTCTTCCCGTTCGCCGACGGCCTGCAGGTCCTGCTCGACGCCGGGGTGCGTGCGGTCGCCCAGCCGGGCGGCAGCGTTCGGGACGACGAGGTCATCGCGGCCGCGACGGCAGCCGGCGTCACGATGTACCTCACGGGCGAGCGGCACTTCTTCCACTGAGCGCCGATCCGTCGGGCACGGCGGCGACGCGCGGACCAGCACGCGTTGCTGGTTGCGCGCTGGGAGTCGCTGCCGATAGTCTGCAGGGCTCTGCGGCCTCAGCCGACGACTGCTCCACGGGTCGGCGGCACCGCGGACACGACGGTGACGAAGACGACGACTGGAGTGACGATGGACACGACGACCGGCACCACGGCAACGGGGGCCCGGACGACACGGACGTCCATCAGCGGGACCGCTCCCGACGCACGACGCGCCCGTCGCGCCGTCGCGTCGTCCCCGTCCGCGGGGGCACCCGTCGTCCCGGCGACGCCGACCGCGTAGAGCCGCCTCCCGCACCCGCCGGGCCGGATCGGGCCCAGCCCGACCGAGCGCCAGGGACACGTGTCCCCGTCGCCTCCGACCGGATGCCGATCCGGCCCACCGACGGACGCCGTCCCGACGGCGACGACCGCGGCACCGTGACCGGGCAACCGGCCGACCAGACCACGCAACGCACCCCGGGCCTCCCGTCCGGACAGGGCCAGCCCCTGGCCGACGGGACCCGGCACGAAGCACGAGGACGCACACGCATGTCCCAGGGACCCGATCGGGAACCGGCGCCGACCCCGGCGCGACCGTCCACCGCCCGCGCGCTCGGACGGCTCTGGCCCTACGTCCAGCCCTACCGATGGCGTCTGCTCGGCGGGATGCTGGCGGCGCTCGGCGCCTCCGTCGTCGCGCTCGCCATCCCGTACGTCCTGCAGGCCCTCGTCGACGGGCCGCTCGCATCCGGGGACGGCGGACTCATCCTGCCCGCCGGAGCCGCGGTGCTCGCGCTCGGTGTCCTCGAGGCGTTCTTCATCGCCTCGCGCCGGAAGCTCGTCATGCGGCCGTCGACCCGCATCGAGGCGAGCATGCGGAACGCGCTCTACGCGAAGCTGCAGGACCTGCCCGTCGCGTTCCACGACCGGTGGGAGTCCGGGCAGCTGCTGTCCCGCTCGGTGTCCGACCTGTCGCTCATCCGGCGCTGGCTGGCGTTCGGCATCGTGCTCCTCGTCGTGAACGTCGTGACGATCGTCATCGGGTTCGCCGTGCTCTTCACGTTCGGCTGGCAGCTCGGCCTCATCTTCCTGGTGGCGTCGATCCCGGTGTGGGTGAACAGCGTCCTGTTCGAGCGGAAGTACTCGATCGTCGCCCGCCGCAGCCAGGACCAGGTCGGCGACCTCGCGACGAGCGTCGAGCAGTCGGTGCACGGCATCCGCGTGCTCAAGGCGTTCGGGCGGGGCCGGTACAAGCTCGACGAGTTCGCCGAGCAGGCCGAGCAGCTGCGCGGCACCGAGATCGAGAAGGCCAAGGCGATCGCGGCGATCTGGCTGTGGCTGCTGCTCGTGCCGGACGTGGCGTTCGCGCTCTGCCTGCTCGCCGGCATCTGGCTCGCCAGCCAGGGGGACCTCAGCGTCGGGCAGCTCTTCGCGTTCTTCGCGACCGCGACCGTGCTGCGCTTCCCGATCGAGTCGATCGGGTTCTTCCTGTCGATGACGTTCGACACCCGCACCGCAGTGGACCGGTACTTCGAGGTCATGGACTCCGAGAACACGATCACGGACCCCGCGGAGCCGAAGACCATCACCGAGCCGCACGGTGCGCTCTCGTTCAACGCGACGCACTTCCGCTACCAGGACTCCCCGCCGCAGTTCCCCGACCTGGTGGACGGCGTCGAGCTGCACCTGCAGCCCGGCGAGACGATGGCGCTCGTCGGACTCACCGGCTCCGGCAAGACGACCCTGCTGTCGCTCGTGCCCCGGTTGTACGACGTCACCGGCGGGTCCGTCACGATCGACGGCGTCGATGTGCGGGACCTCACCCGAGCCGAACTCCGACGGCACGTCGCGGTCGCCTTCGAGGACGCGACCCTGTTCTCGTCGAGCGTGCGCGACAACGTCCTGCTCGGCCGCCCGGACCTGACCGGCCCGGAGGCCGAGCGGATCATGCGCGAGGCCCTCGACATCGCGCAGGCGTCCTTCGTGGACGACCTGCCCGAGGGCGTCGACACCCGGGTCGGAGAAGAAGGGCTGTCGTTGTCCGGCGGGCAGCGGCAGCGACTCGCGCTCGCCCGGGCGATCGCGGCGCGGCCGAGCGTGCTCGTCCTCGACGACCCGCTGTCGGCGCTCGACGTCGACACCGAGGCCCGGGTGGAGGCCGGTCTCCGCCGGGTCCTCGCCGACACGACCTCGCTCATCGTGGCCCACCGTCCGTCGACCGTGACGCTCGCGGACCGGGTGGCGCTCATGGAGGACGGCCGCGTCACCGCCGTCGGCACGCATGCCGAGCTGATGGCCACGAACGAGCACTACCGTGCCGTCATCTCGTCGCTCGACGACGACGACGCAGACGACCGAGAGGAGGCGATGGCATGAGCGACGAGACCGACCAGGACGCGCGCGTGACCGTCGACCAGGAACCCACGGGCGGATCGGTGCCGGTGGCGCAGGTCGGCACCGGCACGCAGGCAGCCGAGGCAGCGGCCCCGGTCACCGCGTCGATCACCGTGCACGGGGTGCGCGGCGAGGAACGCGAGGACTTCACTAAGGCCGAGAGCCGCCGCCTGCGGCGCCGGTCGCTCGGACTGCTCGGCTCGCTCACCGCGCCGCTGCGGGCCCGGCTCTGGGGCATCGCCGTCGTCGTGGTGCTCGCGACCGCCGGGCAGGTCGCCGGACCCGCGCTCATCGCCTGGGGCATCGACCACGCCCTGCCCACCGTGCTCGACCGGGACGACTGGGCGCCGGCGTTCCTCGTCGTGGGGTCGTACATCACGATCGCGGTCGTCGGCGCCGTCCTCACCGCCTGGTACACCGTGCTGTCCGCGCGGATCAGCCAGGCGATCCTGTTCGACCTGCGGAAGCGGGTGTTCCTGCACACGCAGCGGCTCTCGCTCGAGTTCCACGAGACGTACACCTCGGGCCGGATCATCTCCCGCCAGACGAGCGACCTCGACTCGATCCGGGAACTGCTCGACTCCGGTTTGAACCAGCTCATCCAGAGCGTGCTGTACATGCTCTTCACCGCGGTGGCGCTCGTGCTCCTCGACCCGACCTCCGGCCTGGTGCTCGCGGTCGCCCTCGTGCCGCTGTGGTTCCTGACCCGGTGGTTCCAGCAGCGCTCGCAGCAGCTCTTCCGGTCCACCCGGACGACGAGTGCCCGCGTGATCGTGCACTTCGTCGAGACGATGACCGGCATCCGCGCGGTGCAGGCGTTCCGCAAGGAGTCCCGCAACGAGGTCGAGTACGGCGAGCAGGTCGAGCAGAACCGGCAGGCGAACGCCCGCGTGTTCAACCTGTTCGGGATCTTCGACCCGGGTCTGGTGCTCATCGGGAACGCGACGCTCGCCGCGGTCGTCATCGTCGGCGGTTTCCGGGTCGTCGGCGGGTCGCTCGAGATCGGCGCGCTGCTCGCGGTCGCGCTGTACGCCAAGCGGTTCTTCGACCCGGCGCAGGAACTCGCCATGTTCTACAACAGCTACCAGTCGGCCTCGGCGGCGATGGAGAAGATCTCCGGCGTCCTCGAGGAGCAGCCGAGCGTCCCGGACCCGGCGAAGCCGGTGAAGCTGCCGGACGCGGCCGGCCGGGTCGACTTCGAGCACGTCGCGTTCGCCTACAAGGAGGACCGCGTCGTGCTGCCGGAGTTCGACCTGCACATCCCGGCGGGGCAGACCATCGCGCTCGTGGGGTCCACCGGTGCCGGCAAGTCGACGCTCGCGAAGCTCATGGCGCGGTTCTACGACCCGACCTCGGGCGTGGTCACCCTGGACGGCGTCGACCTGCGGGACCTCGACCCGAAGGACATGCGCCGGGCGGTCGTCATGGTGACGCAGGAGGCGTACCTGTTCTCCGGCTCGGTGGCGGACAACATCGAGCTCGGTCGACCGGGAGCCTCCCGAGCGGACATCGTTGCGGCGGCGAAGGCGGTCGGTGCCCACGCGTTCATCACGGCACTGCCGGACGGGTACGACACCGACGTGAACAAGCGCGGCGGCCGGGTGTCGGCAGGGCAACGGCAGCTGCTGTCGTTCGCCCGCGCGTTCCTGGCGGACCCGAAGGTGCTCATCCTCGACGAGGCCACGGCGTCGCTCGACATCCCGTCGGAGCGGCTGGTGCAGGAGGGGCTCGAGACCCTGCTCGCCGACCGGACCGCGGTGATCATCGCGCACCGGCTGTCGACCGTCGCGATCGCCCACCGGGTGCTCGTGATGGAGTACGGCCGCATCGTCGAGGACGGCACGCCCGCCGACCTCATCGCCGGGACGGGGCGGTTCTCGCAGCTGCACGCGGCCTGGCGGGACTCGCTGGTCTAGTGATGTCCGCGGAGGGGGTGCGTCCCGTCCGGGGCGGGACCGGACGCCGTGGTTTGCTGGGGGGATGAGCAGCAACGACGTCCAGCCGGGAGGCGTCGCCCTGCGCGACCCCTTCGTCGGCGCCCCCTTCGCCGAGGCCGTCCGGCGGTTCTGGCGGAAGTACACGGTGTTCACCGGCCGGGCGTCCCGCTCCGAGTTCTGGTGGTGGTGGCTCACGTCGTTCGCGGTCGGCCTCGTGCTGCAGCTCGTGCCGCAGGCGTTCACCCCGGACGCCCCGCTGCTCGAGAACCCCGTCGGGTCCTACCTGTTCGTGCTCTGGGCCCTCGTGACGCTCGTCGGCGGGCTGGCCCTCGGGGCGCGGCGCCTGCACGACGCGAACCTGTCCGGCTTCTGGCAGTTCCTGCACGTGCTCCCGGGCATCGGGTCGCTCGTGCTCTTCGTGTTCTTCCTGCTGCCGTCGAACCCGAAGGGCACGCGGTTCGACCTGCAGCCCGGCCCGGCGACGCCCGGCCCGGCGACCCCCGGCCCGGCGACGCCCGGCCCAGCCACGTCCGCCCGGCGCTAGTCCGACCGGTCGTCCGCGGTCGGCGACCAGCGCGCACGGCGCATGTCGAGCCTCCAGGCCGCGTCGTCGTCGACCGCTCGCGTCGGGCGCAGCGGCGTGCCCTCGGCGCGGTAGTGCTCGAGGGCACGTGCCTCGTGGCGGACCGGTGGCAGCCCGCCGGCCCGGACGACCCGCCACCAGGGCAGGTCGGCGCCCTCGTGGGCCATCACCTTGCCGACCGCACGGGAGGCACGGGAGCCGAGCACGGCGGCGACGTCGCCGTACGTCATCACGCGACCCGGCGGGATGGCACGGACGACCGCCGCGACGGCGGCACCGAAGTCGTCCGCGTCCTCGTGGGACGACGGTGCCGACACGACGGCGCCTAGAGCGTCAGCGCCGCGAAGTGGTCGCCGTACTGGGTCTCGCCGATCACCCGGAAGCCGATCGCCTCGAAGAACGCCGCCGGGCTGCCGGCACCGGGCTCGTAGACCACGGTCAGGCGCTCGAAGCCGCGCTTGCGGGCCTCCTCGGCCAGGCCGTGCACGGCGAACCGGCCGACACCGCGGCCCTGCGCGTTCGCGGCGACGTTGACCCGCCAGATGCAGCTGCGCAGCTCTTCCTGCGCGTTGTCGGCGTCGAAGCTGCCGATGATGAGCCCGACGACCTCGTCCCCGTCCAGGACGACCCGCGGCCACGAGGCGCTCGGCTTCACGTCCGACTCGGCCTGCGCGTACGAGGTCGGCTGGACGAACTGCTCCTGCCCCGGCTTCAGCGTCAGCGAGTTGGCCGCTGCGGCGGTCGCTGCGGAGAGTTCTTCGAGGCGGAGGTCCGTCATGTCGGTCAGGCTAACGGTGCGGGCGGGTCGGATGCCAGCGGTGCGACGGAGGCAGCGTGCTCCGGCGGTATCGTCGCTCGGGTGGCGGAGCATCGACGTGGGGCGAACCTGCCGTCGCTGGGCGGCTTCAACCGCACGGTCGTGCTCGACGCCGTTCGCCGCTCACCCGACGGGCTCAGCCGCGTCGAACTCGCGGCCCGCACCGGCCTCAGCCCGCAGACGGTCTCGAACGTCACCCGGTACCTCATCGACGCCGGCATGATCGTCGAGTCCGGCACGGTGGTGTCCGGGCGCGGCAAGCCGCGCACGATCCTCCGCCTGGAGGCCCGCAGTCGCTTCGCCGTCGGGGTGCACGTCGACCCCGCGGTCGTCACGTACGTGCTGCTCGACCTGGCGGGTGCGGTGGTGGCCGAGGCCACCACGTCGACCCCGAGCGCCGAGGACCCGGAGCAGGTGATCCGGACGATGGCGTCCGCGGTCGACGAACTCGTCCGTCGCGCCGACGTCGACCCCGACGCCGTGCTCGGGGTCGGGGTCGCCTCGCCGGGGCCGATCGACGCGGCCGCCGGCATCGTGCTCGACCCGCCGTTCCTGCCGCGGTGGCGGGACGTGGCGCTCCGGGACGCCCTCGGGGACGCGACCGGGTACCCCGTGCTCCTCGAGAAGGACGTCACCGCCGCGGCGGTCGGCGAGTTGTTCCTGGCGCGGGAGGCAGCGGCGCGGGACTTCGCGTTCGTGTACTTCGGCACCGGGTTCGGCGTCGGGCTCGTCATCGACCACGAGCCCGTCCGCGGGTCCGGGGCGAACGCCGGGGACGCCGGACACATCATGGTCGACCAGGGGAGCCTCGCCGGCACGCCCGACGGCGAGGGCGCGCGTGGTGAGGTCGGGGCCACCGTGACGCCCGACCGGCTCGTGCGGATCGCGGCGGAGCGTGGCGTCCCGCTCGGGGACGTGGACGAGCTCGCGGTCGACGGGGCGGACGCCGGGGTCGACCTCGCGGCCGTCGACCGGGCGTGGGACGCGCTCGGGGACGCGGTCGCGGCCGGCGACCCGGTCGCGTCGGCGTTCGCGGCCGAGGTCGGCACGGTGATGGGACGGGCGGTGGTCGTCATCGTCAACCTCCTCGACGTGGACCGGGTCGTCTTCGGCGGGCCGTTCTGGTCGCGGATCGCACCCGCTGCCCTCCCGGCGGCGACGGCGGCGATCGCCGGGTCGCCGATCCTCGTCCCGAAGCACCCCGTGACCGTGGTCGAGAGCCAGCGCGGTGCGGACGTGGCCGCGGTCGGGGCGGCCTGCCTGGTGCTCGACGCGGCGCTGTCGCCGCGCGCGAGCACGTTGCTCATCGCGCACTGAGGGTCGCGCACGCTCGGTAGCCTCGGACCGTGCAGCACGTCGAGGTCCTCCGGTACACCGCGTTCGCCGACCCGCAGGCCGGTGCGCACGGCGGCAACCCGGCCGGGGTCGTCCTCGACGCCGCGGCCCTCACCGACGACGAGATGCTCGCGATCGCGCAGCGGGTCGGGTACTCCGAGACCGCCTTCGTCACCGGGTGGGACGGGGACCGGGTCCGGGTGCGCTACTTCTCCCCGGCCGCCGAGGTGCCGTTCTGCGGCCACGCGACGGTCGCGCTCGCGGTGGCGATCGCCGAGCGGCAGGGGCCCGGGCAGCGGGTGTTCGTCACACGGTCGGGCGACGTCGTGCTCGACACGGTCCGGTCCGCGGGCGTCGTGCAGGTCGCGATGACGAGCGTCGTGCCCGCGACCCGGCCGCTGCCCGACGACCGGCTGCTGCCGCTGCTCGACCTGCTCGGACTCGTGCCGGACGACCTCGACGCGGCGCACCCGCCCCTCGAGGCCTTCGCCGGCAACTGGCACCCCGTGCTCGTCCTCGCCGACGCGGACCTGTTCCACCAGTTCCGGTTCGCCCCCGCGGCGCTCGCCGACCTCATGCGACGGAGCGGCTGGCCGGCGACCGTGACCGTGCTGCACCCGGTGACACCGGGGGAGTACGAGGCGCGGAACCTCTTCCCGGTCGGCCGCATCACGGAGGACCCGGCTACGGGATCGGCCGCCGCGTCCGTCGGGGCGTACCTGCGGGAGACCGGTGCGGCCGTGCCGGGTGACCGGGTCGTGATCCGGCAGGGGCGGCACGTCGGACGGCCGAGCGTGCTGCTCGTCGACGTGCCCGTGAGCGGCGGCGTCACCGTCACCGGCGGGGCGACCCCGATCCGGTAGCCGCCCACCCGGGCCCGGGCCCGGCACGGACCCGGGCCGGTCGCAGTCGAGCCGACGGGCCGCTTCGCGCGCAGCGACACCGTTCGTGCTCGCTGACGCGGAGAACGTCGCGCAGCGCGAACCAAGCCGGACCGGACCGCCCCCGCCGCGCGCAGGTCACGAACCGGACGCGCTTCCCGTCGAACGCTTGACAACGTTCAAATCCATACGATGGACTAAACCGGCAACGCGGGCAACGGAGTCCGCGACCTTCACCCGTGCAAAGGAGCACCGATGAAACGCACCCGCATCATCGCCGGATTCGCCGCCGTGGCCGTCGCCTCGGTCGGACTCGCCGGCTGCTCGAGCTCGGGGTCCGCCTCGAGCGACACGATCAAGATCGCCTACCAGAAGTTCGGCGCCTTCCAGCAGCTCGACGCCCAGATGAAGGTCGTCAAGAAGGAGTACGAGGAGGCGAACCCCGGCAAGGAGGTCGAACTCGTCCCGATCCAGGCGCAGGAGGACGACTACGCCACGAAGCTCGCGCTGATGAACCGGGCACCCGCGACCGCGCCCGACGTCATCTACGAGGACACGTTCCGCATCAAGGCCGACGCCGATGCCGGCTACCTGCAGCCGATCGACCGGTTCACCGAGAAGTGGGACGAGTGGGACCAGTTCTACGACAACGCGAAGCAGGCGGGTGAGGGGGAGGACGGCAAGATCTACGGCGTCCCGATGGGCACCGACACCCGTGCGCTCTGGTACAACAAGGAGATCTTCGAGAAGGCCGGTCTGCCCGTGCCGTGGAAGCCGGAGACCTGGGACGACGTCCTCGCCGCCGCGAAGACCATCAAGGAGCAGCAGCCGGACGTCATCCCGTTCAACATCTACTCCGGCAAGGCGCAGGGCGAGGCCTCGACCATGCAGGGCTTCGAGATGCTGCTCTACGGCGCTGACGGCGACGGCAACACGCTGTACCGCGACGGCAAGTGGGTCGTCGGCTCGGAGCAGTTCCAGGACTCGCTGCAGTTCATCGAGGACGTCTACCAGGGCGACCTCGGGCCCACGCCGCAGCAGGCCCTCGACACCAACATCGGGACGACGATCACGCAGACGTGGCTGCCGGAGGGCAAGCTCGCGATCGACCTCGACGGTTCGTGGCAGTCCGGCACCTGGCTGGAGTCCGGCACCGCCCCGTGGGCCGAGTGGAACGACGTGATGGGTCAGGCGCCCTTCCCGACGCAGAACGGCCAGGAACCGGGCTACAACTCGATGTCCGGCGGCTGGACGCTCGCGGTCGGTTCGAAGTCGGGGAACCCGCAGGACGCGTTCGACTTCATCACGATGTTCCTCGACAAGGACGGCTCCATCAAGTACGACTCGGAGAACAGCCAGATCGCCGTCCGCAAGGACGTCGCCGAGGACCCGGCGTACACCGGCGCGAACCCGACCTTCGAGTTCTTCTCCGGGCTCGTGGAGCACACGAACTTCCGTCCGGCGACGAGCGAGTACGCACAGGTCTCGAACGCCATCCAGGTCGCGATGGAGTCCGTGATGACCGGTCAGCAGTCGCCCGCCGAGGCAGCGGCGGTCTACGACAAGGCCGTCGAGGGCGTCGTCGGCAAGGACGCCACCGTCGCCGGCTGACCGCCCGGCACCACCTGACGGGAGGCGCGGTGCCCGTCCGCCCCGCGCCTCCCGACAGCCCCCCATCTCCGGAACCCTCTCCGCACCCGGAAGGCATCCACCGTGTCCAGCACCCCCCTCGCGCCGACGCTGTCGGCCCCCGGTGCGCCGAACCGCGCCGACCCACCCCCGCCGCGGAAGCGGCGCCCGATGCGGAACGCGACGCGCGTCGTCCCGCTCCTGCCCGCCGTCGTCCTGCTCGTCGTGTTCCTGCTCGGGCCGGTCATCTCGTCGTTCTACGGCTCCTTCACGAACGCGGCGCTGACCGGCATCGACGCCGCGGACCAGCAGTTCGTCGGCTTCCAGAACTACGTCGAGCTCTTCCAGGACCCGGACTTCCCGAAGTCCGTGGTCCTGACGATCGTGTTCCTCATCGCCTCGGCGGTGGTGGGGCAGAACGTGCTCGGCCTCGGCCTCGCGCTGCTCATGCGCAGCGCGAACCGGGTCGTCCGCGGCGTCGTCGGCACCTTCGTCGTCGCCGCGTGGGTGCTGCCCGAGATCGTCGCCTCGTTCGCGGCGTACGCGTTCTTCCACGACGAGGGGACGCTGAACTCGTTCCTCGCGTCCCTCGGCGTCAGCGGGCCGAACTGGCTCTACACGTACCCGATGATCGCGGTCATCCTCGCGAACGTCTGGCGCGGGACGGCGTTCTCGATGCTCGTCTACTCGGCAGCCGTGCAGGAGGTCCCCGAGGAGATCACCGAGTCCGCCGAGGTCGACGGCGCCACCGGCTGGCAGCGTCTCGTCTACATCACGCTGCCGGTCATCCGCCGCAGCATCTCGACGAACCTCATGCTCACGACGCTGCAGACCCTGTCGGTCTTCACCCTCATCTTCGTGATGACGGGCGGCGGACCGGGCACGAACTCGTCGACCCTGCCGATCCTGGCGTACCAGGAGGCGTTCCAGTTCTCGCAGCTCGGCTTCGGGACGGCGATCGCGACCATCCTGCTCGTGGTCGGCGCGGTCTTCTCGATCATCTACATCAAGGCACTGAAGCCGGAGGTGGACTGACCATGGCCCTCACCGCTGACCGTCCGGTCTCGAACGTCACCCGCTCGGTGACCGCCCCGGGCGCGGTCCACATGACCTCGCCCCGGGGTCGCACCCTCCGGTGGGTGTCGAACATCGTCCTGCTCGTCATCGCGGTGTGCTTCGCGGTGCCGCTGCTCTGGCTCGTGCTCGCGTCGGTGGACACGCAGGCGTCGCTGTCGGTGAAGCTGCCGTCGCAGTTCACGCTCGACAACTTCACCCAGGTGCTCACCCCGGAGCTGTCGTTCATCCCGCTCGCGAACAGCCTGTTGCTCTCCGGTGGCACGGCCGTCGTGACGGTCGTCGCCGCGCTCCTCGCCGCGTACCCGCTGTCCCGGTACAAGCTTCGCGTGAACAAGCCGTTCCTGTACAGCATCCTGTTCGGCACCGGTCTGCCCATCACCGCGATGATGGTCCCCGTCTACGCGCTCTTCGTGTCGCTCAACCTCATCGACAACATCTGGGGCTGCGTCTTCTTCCTCGCCGCGACCAGCCTGCCGATGGCGATCTGGATGGCGAAGAACTTCATGGACTCGGTGCCGATCTCGCTGGAGGAAGCGGCCTGGACCGACGGCGCCTCGATGTTCACGACGCTCACCCGCATCGTCGTGCCGCTCATGCGACCCGGCATCGCCGTGGTGTTCATCTTCGTGTTCATCCAGGCGTGGGGGAACTTCTTCGTCCCCTTCGTCCTGCTGCTCTCGCCCGACAAGGTGCCCGCCGCGGTGAGCATCTTCAACTTCTTCGGTCAGAACGGGGCCGTCGCGTACGGGCAGCTCGCCGCGTTCTCGATCGTCTACTCCGTGCCCGTCATCGCCCTCTACGTGCTCGTGTCCCGCGGCCTCGGCGGGGGCAACGCCCTCGCCGGCGCCATCAAGGGCTGACCACCGCACCCCAGCCGCGCTCACCACGCGGAACGAAAGGACCCTCATGCACCAGGACGAACCGCTCGTCGAGGCCCGCATCGCGCGACTCGTGCGGGACCGCGTCGACCCGAACGTCCACCGACGGGCATCGCCGGTGACGATCGAGGCCTGGCAGGTGCCGGACGAACCGGTGCCCTTCGGCGAGGCCGTGCAGCAGACGTACACGCCGTTCACGGTCGGCGAGCCGTGGGGCGCCCGACCGTGGGGCACCACGTGGTTCCGGGTCACCGGCACCGTGCCCGCGGACTTCGGCACCGCGGACGGCACCACCGCCGAGCTCCTCGTCGACCTCGGGTTCAGCAAGCGCCAGCCCGGGTTCCAGGCCGAAGGGCTCGCGTTCCGCCCGGACGGCTCCACCATCAAGGCCATCGAGCCGCGCAACGACACCGTCCCGCTGCAGGTCGGCCCGGGGGAGTCGTTCGAGCTCTACGTCGAGGCCGGCGCGAACCCCGACATCGGCGGCGACGACTTCCAGGGCGCCACCCCGCTCGGCTCGAAGCACACCGCCGGCGACGTTCCGATCTACCGCCTGCGCGCACTCGAGGTCGTCGAACGCGACGACACCGTGTGGGAGCTGCAGCAGGACCTCTGGGTGCTGCGCGGTCTCATGGCCGAGCTCCCGACCGACGGCACCCGTGGCGCCGACGTGCTCCGCGTGCTCGAACGGGCCGCGGACGCACTCGACCCCGACGACGTGGCCGGGACCGCCGCCGACGCCCGCGCCGTGCTGGCGACGGCGCTCGCCGTGCCCGCCAGTGCTGCTGCGCACCGCGCGATCGCCGTCGGGCACGCGCACATCGACTCCGCCTGGCTCTGGCCGGTGCGGGAGACGAAGCGCAAGTGCGCCCGCACGTTCTCGAACGTGCTCGACCTGATGGACCGCGACCCCGACTTCACGTTCGCGTGCTCGTCCGCCCAGCAGTACGCGTGGATGCGGGACGAGTACCCGGAGGTGTTCGGCAGGATCAAGCAGCGCGTCGCCGAGGGGCGGTGGATCCCGGTCGGCGGCATGTGGGTCGAGTCCGACACGAACCTGCCCGGCGGAGAGGCCCTGGCCCGGCAGTTCGTCGCCGGCAAGCGGTTCTTCCTCGAGGAGTTCGGCATCGACACGCCCGAGGCCTGGCTCCCCGACTCGTTCGGGTACACCGGCGCGCTCCCGCAGATCGTGCGCGCCGCGGGGTCGAAGTGGTTCGTCACGCAGAAGCCGTCGTGGAACGAGACGAACGTCATCCCGCACACGTCGTTCCTGTGGGAGGGCATCGACGGCTCCCGGGTCCTCACGCACCTGCCCCCGGCGGACACGTACAACTCCGACGTCTCGCCCGCGGACCTGCACCGGGGGGAGCGGCAGAACAAGGAGCGCGGCGTCGCGAACACCTCGATGCTGCTCTACGGCTTCGGTGACGGCGGTGGTGGCCCGACCCGCGAGATGGTCGCCGCCGCCCGACGCCAGCACGACCTGGACGGCTCGCCCCGCGTCGACCTCGGCACGCCGGCGCAGGTGTTCGAGGAGCTGGAACGGGCGCTGCCCACCCCCGGCATCTGGTCCGGCGAGATGTACCTCGAGTTCCACCGCGGCACGTACACGTCGCAGGTCCGCACGAAGCAGGGCAACCGCCGCTCCGAGCACCTGCTCCGCGAGGCCGAGCTCTGGGCCTCCACCGCGGCCGTCCGGCTCGGGCAGGCGTACCCGTACGACGAACTCGAGTCGGCCTGGCACACCGTGCTGCTCCAGCAGTTCCACGACATCCTGCCGGGCTCGTCCATCGCCTGGGTCTACGAGAACGCGGAGGCCGAGTACGCCCGCGTCGCAGGTGTCCTCGAGGAACTGATCGGCACGGCGACCTCCGCACTCGCCACCGGCGGCACGGCCACCGCGGACCAGCCGGGAGGCCCGGCCGCGTCCGCCCCGCAGGTCCGGTTCAACGCGTCCCCGGTGGTCGCCGACGGCGTGACCGCGCTGGGAGCCGCGCCCGTCGACGTGGCGCGGGCCGTGCCTCCCGAGCCGGACGGCGACCGGTTCGTCTTCGACACCGGTGCGGTCGTCGCGACCGTCGACGCGGCCGGGCACGTCGTGTCGTTCGTGGAGCGGGCCTCCGGGCGGGACGCCGTCGCCCCGGGCGCCGCAGCGGCGGAGTACACCGTGTTCCGCGACACCCCGAACCAGTGGGAGGCGTGGGACATCGACCGGGCGTACCAGCGCCACGGGTCCGCGCTCACCGCGACGAGCGTCACGGTCGAGGGTGACGCGCTCGTCGTCGTCCGTCCGTTCGGCAGCTCGACCGTGACCACCCGGTACACGGCGACCGAGGGGCAGCCCGAGCTGGTCGTCGAGACCGAGGTCGACTGGCACGAGCAGCAGAAGCTCCTCAAGCTGGCGTTCCCGCTCGACCTCAAGGCCGACGAGGCGTCGAGCGAGATCCAGTTCGGGCACATCGACCGGCCGACGCACCAGAACACCTCGTGGGACTTCGCACGGTTCGAGACGAGTGCGCACCGGTGGGTGCACGTCGCCGAGCCGGGCTTCGGGGTCGCGATCGCGAACGACTCGACCTACGGGCACGACGTCACGCGGACCACCCGAGCGGACGGCGGGACCACCACGCAGGTGCGGGAGTCACTCGTGCGCGGGCCGAAGTTCCCCGACCCCGAGGCCGACCAGGGGCACCACGTGTTCCGCACCGTGCTGCGCGTCGGCGCCTCGGTGCTCGACGCCGCCGACTCCGGGTACCGGCTCAACCTGCCGGTGCGGACGGTGCCCGGCGACACCGCCGTCGAGCCGCTCGTCACCGTGTCGTCGCCGCAGGTGTTCGTCGAGGCCGTGAAGCTCGCCGAGGACCGGAGCGGGGACGTCGTCGTGCGGTTGTACGAGGCCCTCGGCGGTCGGGCGACCGACGTCGGCGTTGACTTCGGGTTCGACGTCGCCGGCGTCACCCGGGTGGACCTGCTCGAACGACCGCTCGACGACGGGACGTGGGAGGACGGCGAGCCCGTCGTGCTGACGTTCCGGCCGTTCGAGATCGTCAGCCTGCGGGTGCGCCGGGCGTAGTCGGGCGGGACGACCGCGGCGTCGGACGGGGCTCTGGGTGCACCCGTCCGACGCCGCTCGTGCGTGCTGCCCCCTGCACTGGGGGTCCCCAACGGCCGGTGACCGCTCCGAGCGTGTGTGCGACCTGGGAGTCCGGCCGTGAGCGAGGCGGATCGGGCGTCTCCACCCCGTTCCGAGCAGATGTGACGCATACTCCGGAGACCGGAGATCATGCGTCCGTCGTCGACGAACGCACTGTGCCTCTCCCTCTCAGACAGGTGCCTCCATGGCCGCGTCACCGTTCCTCCGCAGCGTCCTGACGGGTGGTGCCGGTATGGGCCTCGCAGTGTCGCTCGTCCTCACGGCGTCATCCGGCGCCTCCGCGGCCACCGAGATCGACGGGCCCGTCACGCTCGGGACCGCTGCCACCTACGGCGTCCTCGGGGCCAGCGCCGTCACCAACACCGGACCGACCGTCGTCAACGGTGACCTCGGCGTCTCGCCCGGCACCGCGGTCACCGGGTTCGGAGCGGCACCGGACGGCGTCGTCACCGGCACGGTCCGGTCCCGCACCGAGGCCGCGCAGGCGCAGCAGGACGCCCGGACCGCGTACGACGCGGCCGCGGCACTCACGCCGAGCGGCGTCGACGTCACCGACCTCGACAACCGTGCGCCGCTCGTCCCCGGGGTCTACTCCGGGGGTGCACTGGACCTGTCGGACGGCAACACGCTCACCCTGGACGGCGACGCGCAGTCGACCTGGGTGTTCCAGGCAGCGTCCACGCTGGTCGTCGGGACGGACACCCGGATCCTGATCACCGGCGGCGCGAGCTCGTGCAACGTCTTCTGGCAGGTCGGTAGCTCCGCGACCATCCAGAGCGGTGCGCAGTTCCAGGGCACCGTCCTCGCCCAGCAGTCCGTCACCGCGGTCACCGGTGCAACGGTCCAGGGCCGCCTGCTCGCCCTGAACGGCGCGGTGACGCTCGACACGAACACGCTCACGCCGTCACAGACCTGCCCGCCGCCCGCCACCCCCACGCCGACCGTCGCGCCGTCGATCACCTCCGGCACGCCCACGGACGCGACGACCGGACAGCCCTACAGCCACACCGTGACCGCCACCGGGACGCCGACGCCGACCTTCACCGCCACGGGCCTGCCGACCGGTCTCACGATCGACAGCACCACCGGCGTCATCTCGGGCACCCCGACCGCGCCGGGGTCCTCGACCGTGACGATCACCGCCTCGAACGGCACCGGCCCGGCCGACACCCAGGTCGTCACCTGTCTCTTATACACATCT